>JAJYLB010000002.1 GCA_021788095.1 Acidobacteriota bacterium
CACCACGCGGCGTGCCGAGGCTCGCGGCGAGCGAAGGGCCAGAACTGGGCCGGCCGCGCCCAGAAGGCTTACTGAGGCCGAGTTACCACACAGACTCTTTAGCCTGTGGCTTTTGTTTTCCAGGGTGTAGCGAACACAGGCTGAGGAGTCTGTGTGTCAACCCAGGTTTTACGGAAGGGCACGTCCCGAATCCCGAAAGTTCGGGACGGGATCAGCCGTGCCGTAAACGCTTGCCTATCAACGCGGCTTTAGCCGCTGAGGGCTGCATCCGCCGGTTGCCACACAGACTCTTCAGCCTGTGTGTGGAAACCCAGGTTTTACGAAAGGGCACGTCCCGAAGCTTCGGGATCAGCCGTGCCGAAAGTCCTTGCCCATCAACGCGGCTTTCGCGCATTCTGCGTCCCGACGATTTCTGTCGGGAAGCCGCTGAGGGCTGCATCCGCCAGTCGCTACACAGGTTCTTCAGCCTGTGTCCGTTGCCCCTGCTGGCGCCCGGCGCCCCCGCTCCGACGTTCTCGGTCGGGCTCATGCCCGCGCTCTGGTGCTGCGGACTTCGCATCTTCGGTAGGGGCGCGGTCTCCGCGCCCCCGCGAACCACGGCTCGAGCCGTGCCGCGGTGGTAGCACAGCCACTCTTGGCTGTGCGCCTTTCAATCCGGCCTCGAGTCGCACCTGCACCGGCAGGTCCCGAAGGTTCGGGAGCCTGTGCTACCCGGCACGTCTATTGCCACAGCCCATCAGCCACGGTTCACGAGCCACGGCCCACGGATCACGGGTCACGAGCCACCGGTCACGAGTCACGGCCTTTCCCCCAGCCGTAGAACTTCGCGTTCGCGCCGAGTTCCTCCTCGATGCGCAGCAACTGGTTGTATTTGGCGATGCGTTCGCCGCGCGAGCCCGAGCCCGTCTTGATCTGCCCGGCGCCCATCGCCACCACGAAATCGGCGATGAACGGGTCCTCGGTTTCACCCGAGCGGTGGGAAACGACGGCGCGATAGCCGCTCCCCATGGCCATCTCGATGCAGTCGATCGTTTCGGTGACGGTGCCGATCTGGTTCAGCTTGATCAGGATGGCGTTGGCGATTTTCTGCTCGATTCCGCGCTCGAAAATCTTCGTGTTGGTGACGAAGATGTCGTCGCCCACCAACTGGATTTTCGCGCCAAGCGTTTTCGTGAGCGCCTTCCAGCCTTCCCAATCGTCTTCGGCCAAGCCGTCTTCGATCGAAACGATGGGATACTGCCGCACCCAGCCCGACCAGAATTCGATCATCTCGTCGGCGGTGTGTTCGGACTTGTCCGATTTGCGGAACGCGTACCGCCGCGTGCCGGAATCGAAGAACTCGCTGGCGGCGGGATCGAGCGCGAGGGCCACCTGCCGGCCGGGGGCGTAGCCCGCCGCCTGGATGGCTTCGAGAATCGCCTCGATGGCCTCGGCGTTCGACTTAAGGTTCGGGGCGAATCCGCCTTCGTCGCCCACCGCCGTCGAGTAGCCGCGCTTCTTCAGAATGGATTTCAGCCGGTGGAAAACCTCGACGCCCATGCGCAGCGCCTCCGCGAAATTCGCCGCGCCCACCGGCACCACCATGAACTCCTGGAAATCGACCGAGTTATCGGCATGCGCGCCGCCGTTGAGGATGTTCATCATCGGCGTCGGCAGCAGGTTCCCGCTCGAGCGGCGCGAAAACCCGGTGAGGTAGCGGTAGAGAGGCACGCCGCGCGCGGAAGCAGCCGCGCGGGCCGCGGCCATCGAAACGGCCAGCAGGGCGTTGGCGCCGAGGCGGGCTTTGTTGGGCGTGCCGTCCAGCTCGATCATGCGGTGATCGAGGAGCTGTTGCTCGGTGGCGTCGAGCCCGACCAGCCCGCGGGCGATGGTCGTGTTGGCGTTTTCGACCGCGCGCCGCACCCCTTTGCCTTCGTACCGCGCCGCGTCGCCGTCGCGCAGTTCCAGCGCCTCGTGCTGGCCGGTCGATGCGCCGGAGGGCACGCCGGCGCGGCCGCGCGCCCCGCCCGCCAGGGCGACTTCGGCCTCGACGGTCGGATTTCCCCGCGAATCCAGAATTTCACGAGCGTGTATTTGGGCAATACGAGTGTCCATGGAGACTCCTTGTGTTGTTCAGGTAGAAGGCGTTGCAAAACCGCCCCGCTCCGCAGGGCACGTCCCGAAGTTTCGGGATCAGCCGTGCCGCAAAAGGGCCCAGAAGAAGGGGCTTCAGCCCCTGAGGGCAATCCGAAACAGGTTTTGCAACGGCTTCTGGGGAAAAACCTCTCCGGCCCCGCTATTCGGGCTCCTCGAGCATCGATTCTTCCCGCACGACGACGACGATTCCGCTCTCGGTAACGTGGTAATGTTTGCGGTCCTCCTCTCGATCGTAACCGATCACCGCGCCTTCCGGCAGAGCCACGTGACGATCGACGATCGCCCGCCGGATGCGGCAGCGGCGGCCTACGTTCACGTGGTTGAAGAGAATCGAATCCTCCACCTCCGAATAGCTGTTCACGCGGACGTCGTAGCCCACCATCGACCGCAGCACCCGGCCCCCGGAGATGATCGATCCCCCCGCCACACTCGATTCGACCGCCATCCCCACCCGCTCCGGCTCGGAAAAGACGAATTTGGGCGGCGGATATTGGTGTTGCCAGGTGGTGATGGGCCAGCTCTTGTCGTAGAGGTTGAAGATCGGGCTCACCGAGACCAGATCCATATTGGCTTCGAAGTAGGCGTCGAGCGTGCCCACGTCGCGCCAATAGAGCGCCTCCTTCTTGTTCTCGTCGATGAAGCTATAGGCCCAGACGCGATGGCGGTCGAGGATTTTGGGCAGGATGTCGCGCCCGAAATCGTGGTACGAGAGGGCGTCCTCGGCGTCGGCGATCAGTATCGGAATGAGCGATTGCGTATTAAAAAGGTAGACGCCCATCGACGCCAGGCACTTCGCCGGGTCGCGGGGCGACCGCTTCGGGTTCGCCGGCTTCTCCTCGAACCCAATGATGCGGTCGGTGGAATCCACCTCGAGCACGCCGAAGCTGCCGGCGGCCTCGGCCACGTCCACGGGAATCACGGCGCAGGTGACCTCGGCGCCCGTGGCCAGGTGCTGCGCTAGCATCTTCTGGTAATCCATCTTGTAGATGTGGTCGCCGGAAAGAACGAAGACGAAATTCGATCGCTCGCTCCC
Source organism: Acidobacteriota bacterium (assembly GCA_021788095.1). Lineage (GTDB taxonomy): Bacteria > Acidobacteriota > Terriglobia > Acidiferrales > UBA7541 > JAKASX01. The sequence goes on from JAJYLB010000002.1 coordinate 3,170, forward strand.
GATCGAATAGATGTTCTGGTAGACGGCATCCGCCGTGCCCTGGTACCAGTTCTGCGAGACGCGCATCTGCGGCGGAAGCACTTCGACGAAATCCCCCATCCCCATCAGCACCGACCAGCCCCGGCGGATGTGGCGGTTCAGGCTAAGCGCCTTGTACTGCGTCAGAACGAAAATGCGGCGCAGCCCGCTATTGATGCAGTTGGATAGCGTAACGTCGATGATGCGGTAGATGCCGCCAAACGGCACGGCGGGCTTGGCGCGGTCCCGGGTCAGGGGCCACAACCGCTCCCCCTGGCCCCCGGCGAGCACAACCGCTACCGCCTCTTGCATGGACGGCATGGGGAACCGCTCCGGACCGCCGCACCCCGAAGTTTCAGCGCGGCGGCTTATTGTATCAGCATCCGGCTCGCGCCTCGCCTCCCTTCTGAAATCTCAAATCTTCAAACCGAGATGCTTTCGCCTGCCTCGCCGCAGTCTGGCGGGCCGCTTCTGACTGCCCGCCAGGGGCTTCCGCCCGGCCAAGGTCACGAAGGATTGGGTGCCCCAGGCGCCCATGGCACCGGAACTCGCCATGGTTCTGGGCACCCCCTGGCGCTGGTTCTCGCAGGCCCCGATCCAGCGGTCCTGGGGTCTCCGACCCAGGCGCGCCGAGGCCGTTTCTGGTAAATTAAGTCTTGACTTCCAAAGGGGTCTCCGCTAGTAAAGGTACCACCAACAGAGCATATCGGGCTCCATGGCAGGTGTGGTCCTAAACCAACCAGTCCGCCAGCGCACATCAGCCCAAAGGGAGAGGGGGTGAATAGTGGGTGGCCGAAGTCACGATACAAGAAGGCGAATCACTTGAAAACGCGCTCCGGCGCTTCAAGCGTAAGGTGCAGCAGGAAGATATCATCAAGGAAATCAAGCGGCACAGCTACTACTTGAAGCCGGGCGAAAAACGCCGCGCCAAAGCCGCTCTCTCGCGCAAGCGGTTGCGAAAGAAGCTGCGGCGCGAAATGGACTAGGGTGGGGTGTGTGAAGTCCACTTCAACGCACGATCGGTGCCGTGGGGCAGGGTGGTCCTTACCTCAGGGTGTGGGTAAACCTCAGGGGCGGCCTTGGTCTCGGCATGCTGTTCCCCGGGTGGCGGGGCAACGGAGCAGCATATGGAGTTCCACGATAGGATCTTGAAGTGCTCGGAATGTGGTACGGAGTTCGTCTTCACCGCGGGCGAACAGATGTTCTTCGCCGAGAAGGGCTTCCGAAACGAGCCCAAGCGGTGCAAGGGGTGCAAGGCCAAACGGGCTCAGAATCCGGGACCCTCGGTGAGCGGTTCGAACAACAGCCGGATCGAAACTCGGACGACCTGCTCGCAGTGCGGCAAGGAAACTACGGTCCCGTTTAAACCGACCCAGGGACGCCCGGTGTACTGCCGGGAGTGCTTCCAGCAGCGCCGGGCGGCGGGCGCTGTCACCCGGTCGTACTGACCGGCGGGCAGCCTCGAAGCTTCAGGATGACCGTTTCCTGGCCCGCACCCCGAGCCAAGGAGAAGGTGTTGGGATGAGGCGCGTCAAAGCGAAGCGGCGGGCCAAACCGCGGACTGGAACCGCATCCCGCGCCCGCGTTCGATCTCGCTCCGCGGCCGCTCCCCACGAAGGTCCGCTGCGCGAGCATCTCGAGCACCTGCTGACCAAGGAGCAGGCGCATGTCGGTTTCGAGCGGGCCGTGGCCGATTTTCCCGAGCACCTGCGCGGGGTCAAAATCCCCAATGCGCCTTACACCCCTTGGCAACTGCTCGAGCATCTCCGCATCGCGCAGTGGGATATCCTGGAGTTCTGCCGCAATCCCCGCCACGTCTCTCCCCAATGGCCGCAGGGCTATTGGCCGCCTACCGAGGCGCCCCCCGACGACGCCGCGTGGGAGAGAAGCGTGCAGGCCTTCCGCGCCGATCTCGGGGGGATGATTGCTTTGGTGAAAAGCCCGCGAACGGATCTTCTCGCCCGCATCCCTCGCGGCGACGGGCAAACGGTTCTCCGGGAAGCCTTGCTGGTCGCCGACCACAACGCCTACCACATCGGCCAGTTCATCCTGCTCCGGCGCTTGGCGGGATCCTGGGAAGGGAGCTGATCGGAGCGATGCTGCGCTTCTTCCGCGACGGAGCGGGCAGCGCCGACCTGTGGCGGCGGTGGTACCTCGGGCCGCTCGAGCGGCGCGTGATGAACGTCCTCTGGAAGGGCGGGGAATGCTCCGTGCGCGGCGTCGTCCAGCAGCTCGGCTCGCCACTCGCCTATACCACCGTCATGACCACGCTCGATCGGCTCTATAAGAAAGGCTTCCTCGATCGCCGGAAGTCAGACCGCGCCTTCTACTACTCTCCGCGCGTGCCGCGCGAGGTGTGGGAACGCAAGCTCGCGGGTGAGCTGGTGCAGGGCTTCTTGACCGGGCCGTCCTCCTCGGGTGATGGCTTGCTTTCGTTCCTGCTCGACGCCGTCGGCCAGCACGACGAAGCCCTGCTCGAAGAACTGGAGAGGAAGGTCCGGCAGCGGCGCAAGGAACTCGCTCGGCGGAGCCGGTCATGATGTCCCCCTATCTGATTCGCCTCCTGTGCCTCTCGTTCGCCTCCTTTTTCCTCGTCTATCTCGCGCTGAGCATCCCGAGTTTTGCGTTCGCTCGGGTAGCGATCCGGCTGAGCCGGCGCCTTCGAGCGCGCCTTGCGGCGCGGTTCTTGCTCTGCCTGCGGCTGGGTCCTCTGGTTGCGGCTTCCTTGATTGTGGTGGGTTTGTGCCTTCCCAGCTACTTGCTGCTCGAGCCCAGAGCCGCTGCCGAACGGATCGGCTGGATCTGCCTGGTTTCGGCGCTGGCGGGCGCGGCTGCCTGGGCAGCAGCCATCGGCCGCACGCTCGGAGCCCTTGCCGGAAGCCACGGCAAAATGCGGCGCTGCTTCCGGCAGGGTGCGCGGCTCGCCGGGGTGCCAGGCAGGTTGCCGGTACTCACCGTCGAGAGCGAAGCGCCCTTGCTCGCCCTCGCGGGCCTTTTCCGTTCGCGGATCGTGGTTTCGCGCGGCGTCCTTCGCGCCCTTTCCCCCGAGGAGTTGCGCGCCGCTTTCGATCACGAACAGGCGCATGGGACCTCGCGAGATAATCTCAAGCGGCTCCTGCTCCTCCTCGCTCCCGATCCCATTCCGTTTTTCCCCCTGCTGGGCTCGCTCGAGCGGTGCTGGGCCAGAGTCGCCGAGTGGGCCGCCGACGATCGCGCCGCGGCCGGGGATTCACGCCGGTCGCTCTCTCTGGCTGCCGCGCTGGTTCGCGTGGCGAGGTTGGGCGCCCCCGCACGGCCGGTGCCCACCTTGATGGCCACGCTGGTGGGAAGCGAAGCGGAGGAACTCTCCGCCCGAGTGGATCGCCTTCTCGGCCCGGCCCCGCCCTGCGAAGGGCTGGGAGGCCCGCTGCGCGCCGCCGCCAGCAGCCTCGCGCTCGGCGCCTCCCTCCTGCTCGCCGCCCTGATCCTTCAGCCCGGCATGCTCGATGCCGTCCATCGCCTGCTCGAGCACCTGGTCCGCTAGGCATCTGCCGGCCGGTAGCGCTCGGGCAGCCGTCGCTAAGAAACGAAAGGAACTGGACCTCCGATGCATTACCTGCTCTTTTACGAGGTTGGTGAGGACTACGTCTCCCGCCGTGTGCCCTTTCGCCAAGCGCACCTGGAAAACGCCTGGAGAGCAAGCGAGCGCGGCGAACTGGTGCTCGGCGGAGCCTTCGCCAATGCCGCCGATGGCGCTGCGTTGCTCTTCCGGGGCGACTCGCCCGAGGTGGCCGAGCGATTTGCCAGGGCGGATCCCTACGTCGTGAATGGGGTCGTGAAACGATGGACGGTGAGGGAATGGACGACCGTTGCGGGCGATGCCGCCGCCACTCCCATCCGGCCGGAATCAGCCGCCGCGAGCGGAGCAACGCGGACAGGCGTCTCGGACCGGGAAGCGAATCGCCCGATCCTGAGAATGTGGAAAGGGCGCTCGACCCCGGAGCGGGCCGGGGAATACGTTCGTCATGCGGTGAGCAAAGTTTTCCCCGCCCTGCATGCCGTCGCCGGCCATCGCGGCGCCTACTTGCTCCGCCGGTCCGTGAATGGAGCGGTGGAATTCGTTGTCCTTACGCTTTGGGACTCGATGGAAGCGGTTCGCCGGCTCGCAGGGCAGGATGCGGAGAAAGCTGTCGTCGATCCCGAAGCGCGAGCGGCTCTCGCGAGTTTCGATGATCGGGTAACCCACTTCGAGGTCGTTCACAAGACGGAAGGGCCCGCGAGGTGACCGCTCGCGATTCCTGAGCCATCGAGCCCGAATTCCGAAATCGGCTCTCAAGAGCCAGTGGACCTTGCAACTCCATCTGTCTCCTCCTGAACGTCTTGGGCTGGGGGAACGCAACCTCGCCGAAGTTGACTTTCGTCCCCTGCCCCACCCGCCTTGCTGTCATCCCGAGCCCAGTCCCGGCGTCCCGAAGCTTCGGGATTTGCCGGGAATGGCGGCGAGGGATCTGCTGTTCAACTTCGGAATTCAGATCGAGCAGGACTCGGACCCGGCATGCCCCTGGAAATCGGACACGTCGCGGCAATCTCCCCGTATCTGGGGACTCGTCTACGTCGCTCGAGAGAACATCTCGATCGAGACGGCGGAAACAGCCTGCGCTGTTGCCGAGGACACTTTGCCGATCCTGCGGATCAGGCGTTGGCGATCGACGGCGCGAACCTGGTCGAGCGCCACTTGGCCATGCTTACCCTGGAAGGCGAGTGAAATCCGACTCGGATAGGGGCGCTCGACAGTGGTCATGGGGGCGATGAGGACGGTTCGCAGGTGCCGGTTCATCTCGTCCGGCGAAACCACAAGGCCAGGGCGTGTTTTTCGCATTTCTGACCCCTGGGTTGGGTCAAGGGCGACTAACCAAATCTCGTCGCGGAGGGGCGGGCCAGCTACCACCGCCAGTCCTCGCGATCGAAGGCGCTGGGGGGCAGAGCCTCGAGCGGTAGCTCGTCATGGGACGAAGGTCCCGCGGCGAGGAAGGCTTCCTCCCAGCCTTGGCGGGGACGATGCTCTGGAGCAATGACCAAGCGATCTTTTTCGATCCGCAGCTCAGCCGCGTCATCGAATCCGCACTGCTCCAGGACCGCTTTGGGAATGCGGATGCCCCGTGAATTGCCGATCCGCGCCAGCTTGACTCTCACAATCTCCTCCTCCGACCGTAATTATATTGTAATCACATCCTGAGATCTCCAGGCAAGGGGTCTTCGCTCGCTCCCGAAGCCCCCAGCAAAAGGCGGGCCTGCCGCGCCGCCGTTCGGCCCTGAGCGGAGCCGAAGGGTAGCCCGCCGAGGCGGGCGAAGGCGGGTGGGCCCGGATGGACTCGAACCATCAACCTACGGATTATGAGTCCGCTGCTCTAACCGGTTGAGCTACGGGCCCGCGGCTCCGACTATAGGCGAAAATCGCGTCCGTTGCACCTGCCGCGGGGAGGCCAAGGGCGGTGCCTTCCACCGCGAGGAATCTGCTTTTCGCCTCGGGCCTCCGCGTCGTATTTCCTCCGCCCAAGCTCTCAACTCTTGACTCCCAACTCTCAACTGCCTCACCTTTCACTCTCAACTCCCAACTGTCAACTCGCACCTCTCTGCGTTCCCTGCGTCTCCGCGGTGCGCTTCACACTCTTCCGTCCCGGCTCTCGACTCTCAACATCTGCCCCTGCCCCTCCTTCTCCGCGTGCTCCGTGCCCCCTCCGCGCCCTCCGTGTTGTGCCTTTGCCTTTCGGCTCTCGACTCTCAACTCGCGCATCTCTCTGCGTTCTCCGCGTCTCCGCGGTGCGCTTTGCATTCTTCCGTCCCGGCTCTCGGCTCTTAACACCTATCCTTGCCCCTCCTTCTCCGCGTGCTCCGTGCCCCCTCCGCGCCCTCCGTGTTGTGCCTTTGCCTTTCGGCTCTCGACTCTCAACTCCCAACTCGCGCATCTCCCTGCGTCTCCGCGGTGCGCTTTGCCTTCTTCCGTCCCGGCTCTCCACTCTCCACTCTCAACTGTCAACTCGCGCATCACCAGGCGCGGAGTCAGCGTGACTTGAGAGCAGCCTGAAGAGGAAGCACATTCACTTGGATCGCGCTTCCCGCATACCGCACGATCTTGTCCGGATGGCTCGTGGCCCCTGCTCCTGTGCCGTGATTCCCGCGGACGAGAACGATCCGGAACGTGCGCGTCTTCAGCATTCCGGGGAACTGTCCTTGACGTTTCCCCAGGGTCAACGTGTGCGTGACGTCGTCCCACTCGACCGGGATCGTGGCGTAGAGCCCTCTTTCGTAGTCGTAATTGTCGTTTTCATCTTCATAGAGGGTGAAGCTGCCGTTGGCGCCAGGGTAAATGCGCAACTCGATGGGATCGGCGGGCTTCTCTGTCGCCCACTCTTCCTCGGGGCCCAGCGGAAGAATCGACCCGGCACGCGCGTAAAGCGGCATCCGGCCGAGCGGCGACGGCGCATCGATCCACCCCGCCCCCGCGAGAGCGCGGCCAGTCCAAAAGTCGTACCACTTCGCCTTGGGCAAATAAAGCCGCCAAGTCGAGACCCCAGGCTGCGTTACGGGGTTCACCAGCAGCGCGGGGCCGTACAGGAATTGGTCGCTGATATTCCGCGCGACGACGTCGCTCGGGAAATCCATCACCAGCCCCCGCATCGGCGTGTAGCCTTCGCTCGTGGCCATCCACGCCAGCGAGTAGATGTACGGCATGAGCCGATACCGCAGCTCGTCGTACTTCACCAGAATCGCTTGCGCCTGCCGCCCGTAAGACCACAGCTCGTTTACATCCGGCACGCGCGTGCCGTGCACCCGGAAGATCGGGCAGAACGTCCCATATTCGAACCAGCGCACGAAAAGCTCGCGATAGGCCGGGTCGTCCGGGTGACCCGTGACGAAGCCGCCAATGTCCGTGGTCCAATAGGGTAAGCCGGAAAGCCCGTAATTGAGACCGGCGGGAATCTGGCGCGCGAAGCTGAGCCAGTTGCTTTCGACGTCGCCCGACCACGCGGTCACCCCGTAGCGCTGGCTGCCGGCGAAGGCCGAGCGCGAAAGGATGAAGACGCGCTTTTCGTCGCTCGCCTGACGCTGCCCTTCGTAGATGCCCCTGGCGTGCAGGAGCGGGTAGGCATTCGCGTAGCGGGCGCCGTTGCCGGGAAACACTTTGTGAGTCATCAGAATGTTGGTTTCCTGCCCTTCGGTTTCCGGCTCGTCGGTATCGAGCCACCAGGCGTCGGCCCCGATTTGGAACAAGGCGCGGTCGATGAGATCCCAGTTGTATTTCCGGGCGGCGGGATCGAAGGCGTCGTAGAGCGCATGGCCGGCCGGATGAAAGCCGGCGACGATGCTGCGGTCGATGAAGTAGCCGTGCTCGCGCATGTATTCGTAGACCGGCGTTCCCGGATCGAAATACGGCCACCAGGAAAACATGATGTGGAAATGCTCGCGGTGCAGCTCGGCGATCATCGCTTGGGGATCGGGATAATTCTTGTTGAAAACGGGGTCGCCCATCGTCTTCCACCAGAACCAATCCTGGACGATGTTGTCGATCGGAATGCGCAGCGCGCGGTATTTCGCGGCGATGGCGAGCAATTGCTTCTGGGAATCGTAACGGTTCTTCGATTGCCAGTAGCCGTAGGCCCATTTCCCCAGCAGCGGCGGCGCGCCGGTCAGCTCGCGGTACCCGGCGATGACTTTGTCCAGGCTCGGGCCGTAAATGAAGTAAAAGTCGATCGTATCGGCAACGGACGAGCTGAGGTAGAGTGCGTGCAAGAACCGGTTATTAAACCGGCTGGCCGAATCGTTGTTCCACAGAATGCCGTAGCCCCGGCTCGAAACGAAAAACGGAATGGAGATATTCGTGTTGTCCTGGGAAAGCTCCACCGATTCCCCGTGGTAATTCCATACCCCGGCTTGATGCTGCCCCAGCCCATAAAAAGCTTCCTGCGAGCCCCACAAATTGGACCACAGCTCGGAATGGTAGGTTCTTTCCCCATTCACCACCGCCGGGGTCATGCGCATCCCATCCACCTCGAAGAGCGGCTTCCCTTCCGCCCGGTCGATCGCGATCGTGCTGTCCTGGCGCGCGATGGCCAATTTCAGCCTCGCCGTGGTCAGAAGGATGTCCTTCGAATCGGTCGTGAGCGTCCAAGGCGTCCGGGGCCAGGCGGTCCTCACCACGATGTACTTTGGCGAACCGGGAAACGCAGCCGTCGGTGAATAGACGAAGTGCACAATGGAATCCGTGCAGAACTGGATGCGCAGCTCTCCCGTCCCCAATTTGAGGACGACTCCCTCGGGCTCCTGCTTCACGCTTTCTACGGGGTTCAGCGGCCTCCACTGGGCGCGGCAGGGAATAACGGAGGTAAACAAGAAGGGAAGAAGGAAAAAAGGAAAAGCGAGGCGTCGCCTTTTGGGCGTCGGATTCTCCGCCTCCTTCTCGCGGAATGCGCTTCCGAAGCTCGAACAGGCGCTCGCCCGGCCAAAGCCGAACGGGGCAAAAACCGGATAATTTTCCGTCAGCGATTTCGTAATAAAGGGCCGCTCTGGCCGGCGAATCTCTCGCACCATACCCCCCTGTCAAGCGATGGGTTTCGAGCCCGGTAGGCCCGCAGATATGGACGTTACGTCAATACCCAGTGTATATTACGACCCGCGACCTGTGAGCGTGACAAGGCTCGCATCATTTCTCACCCAACGATGAATCCCCCTCGACAGGCAATCGCGATGTTCCTGAACGCTTTCTTCCCCAGACGTCCCCCTGAGCCCTGCGCTCGGCCCCTGGGACTCGCGCATCTGCCCTTCCTGCGGGATTAGGGAGAGATGGCCATGCGTTTGCTGACCCGTCTTTGCGTTCTTGCCTTTGTGGTCTTTCTCTTTCTCCTGCCCCGCACGAAAGCCAATCCGGTTCTGCCCGCCTATCGGAATCCGCGCCTGCCCATTCGCCTGCGCGTGGCCGATTTGCTGCGCCGGATGACTCTCGAGGAAAAGGTCGCTCAGATAACCGGCGGCCATCACTACGCAATTCTGGATACCACGGGCGCCTTCCCCGCCGCTGACGCCGCGGCCGCATTCCGCCGCTTGTATGACCTTCATTCGCGGATGAGTCCCTCCGATGCCGCCGTTCTCCGCAACGCGGCCCAGCGCTATCTGGTCGAGAAAACGCGACTCGGGATTCCGGCGATTCTTCAGGGCGAAGGCCTGCACGGATTCATGGAGTACGGCAGCACCAGCTTTCCCATTCCGCTCGCTCTCGGCAGCACCTGGGATCCGGAACTCACTCGTCAGATTTTCGCCGCCGTGGCCGACGAAGCCGCCTCGGCGGGCGCCAACCAGCTTTTCACCCCGGTGATCAACCTGGGACGCGATCCCCGCTGGGGCCGCACCGAGGAGACGTTTGGCGAGGACCCCTACCTCGTCTCGCAGATGGGCGTGGCCGAAATCGAGAGTTTGCAAGGCTCCTCGCCGGCGATCGATCGTCACCACGTTCTGGCGACGGCCAAGCATTTCGCGGCTTACGGCCAACCCGAAGGAGGCGTCAACCTCGGCCCGGCAAACTACGCGGAGCGCACGATTCGCCAGGTCTTCCTCGCGCCGTTTCGCGCCGCCGTCGAGCAGGCGCGCGTCGGCAGCGTCATGGCCGCTTACAACGAGATCGACGGCATTCCCTGCAGCATCGATCCCTGGCTTCTCACGACGGAGCTGCGCCGCAGGTGGGGCTTCCGCGGTTATGTGACTTCGGATGGGGGAGCCTTGGAGATGCTGGTGAAGCTGCATCAGGTCGCCTCCGATTACGCGGAAGCGGCTCGCGAGGCGCTCGCCTCGGGCATTGATTTCGATCTCTCCGATGGTTCCGTCTATCGCACCCTGATCGCGCAGGTGCGCGGCGGCCGCGTTCCGGAATCCGAGCTGGACCGGGCCGTCTCCCGAATCCTCGCGGCCAAATTCCAGTTGGGATTGTTCGAAAACCCCTACGTCGATCCCGCCTACGCCCGGCGTATCACCAACGACGCCGCGCACCGCGCCCTGGCGCTCGAAGCCGCTCAAGAATCGATCGTCCTGCTGAAAAATCAAGACAGCTTCCTGCCACTTGACCTCGCCAAACTCAAATCGATCGCCGTGATCGGCCCCGACGCCGCCGGCGTTCACCTGGGAGGTTACAGCCGCGGCCCGGGCCCCGGCCGCGGCGTCAGTATTCTTCAGGGCATACGCGATTTCGTCGGTTCGCGCGCGAAAGTGCTCTATGCTCGCGGCTGCGACATTACCATCAACCGGGAACGCGGCTGGGCGGAATGGTATGAAAACAACATTCGGCTCGCCGACCCCAAGGCGCAGCAAGAGAGCATCGCGCAAGCCGCCGAGATCGCTCGCCGCGCCGATGTGGCCATCCTCGTCGTCGGCGAAAACGAGGGCGTCGATCGCGAAGCCTGGTCCGAACAGCATCTCGGCGACCTCGATACCCTGAAGCTGCTGGGCGCGCAGAACCGGTTGATTCGCGCCGTGGTGGCGACCGGCACGCCGGCCGTCGTCTTCCTGATCAACGGACGGCCGCTTTCCATCAATTGGGTGGCGCGCCACGTGCCTGCGATTCTCGAAGGGTGGTATCCAGGCGAAGAAGGCGGCACCGCCGCGGCCCAGGTGCTCTTCGGCCAGGTGAATCCGAGCGGCAAATTGCCGATCACCTTCCCGCGCTCGGTCGGCCAGTTGCCCGATTACTACAATCACAAGCCATCGGCCACGCGCGGCTACGAGTTCAGCGGCCGCAAGCCGCTTTTCCCCTTTGGCTTCGGCCTCAGCTACACCACCTTTCGCTTCGGCCATCCGCGCGTCGACCCGCCCGTCATCCGCGTCGGAAGCACGGCCCAGGTGAGCTTCGACGTGACGAACGCGGGCAGCCGCGCCGCCGACGAAGTCGCTCAACTCTATATCCATGAAGAGGTCGCCCCGGTCACGCGCCCCGTGCTCGCGCTCGCGGGGTTCCGTCGCGTGCATCTCGATGCGGGTGAAACCAAAACGGTCCATTTCACTCTGACACCGGACCAACTCTCGCTCTACGATTTGCACATGCGCCGCGTCGTCGTACCCGGCACGTTCGATATCTTCGTCGGGCCGAGCTCGGCCCAAACCATCCAAACCACCCTTCGCGTCTCCCCGCGATAGGAACGGGACGCCGGGGCTTCCGCCACGGGCTGCGGGATTCCAAGGGCATGCTCGCTTCCGAGCCGGGAAGGCTTCGGGCCGTAACGCCGCTCGCGGCTTTGGCGCCTCGAGTGCCCCTCTTTCCCTCGCTTCCTCGGTGGGCGCTGAATGGCTCTAGCGTCCTGAGTCAGAAGCTAGCAACACGGGTTTTCGGGGGTCGGAGCTTCAGCTCCGACATCCAGGCCCGCCAAATGAAAAGGCTTCAGCCCCTGAAGCAGGGCGACTTTTACATGGAACTTGCAACTCGGGGCACTAGAATGAGAGGCGGAAATTCGAGCGGACGGAAGGAGGGCCGTTACAGATGAAGAGGCGGAAATTCTTTCAAGTGCTCGGCGGCATTGCCGCCCAATCGGTCGCGACATCGCTCGCCGGTGCCCGCGCAGCCTCGCTGGATCCCTCGCTTTCCGACGCGCCGATGGTGGAGCGTCCGGGCACGGGTGCGGCGGATTCCCCCGCCGGCTTCGGTCAATTCACCGAGGATTACGCCCATTTTTGCGCGCAGCCGGAGAGCGAGCGCGTCTTTTACGCCTTGCGCGGTGGAAGCATTGTCGTCGTGCATCTGGACGGCAGGAATTGGACGCCTACAGGCTGGGGCAATCCGCCGGAGCTACCCGTCCCGGGCGGCTCGCACGACGGCGTGCCGATGGTTTCCCCCATTTCCGATTTGGCGGGCACCGGGCCGTACCAGCCCACGTGGGAATCGTTGCTCCAGTATGAATGTCCCGAATGGTATCGCGACGCCAAGTTCGGCATTTGGAATCACTGGAGCCCGCAGTGCGTTCCCGAGGATGGCGACTGGTACGCGCGCAATCTGTACAAGCAGGGCTCCCGCCAAAACCAGTTCCAGCTGGCCCACTATGGCTCGCCCACCCGGTTCGGTTACAAAGACCTTTGCGCGCAGTGGACGCTCTTGAATTGGCAGCCGTCCGAGCTGATGGATTTGTACGTCGGCGCAGGCGCAAGGTTCTTCGTCGCCCTCGCCAACCATCACGATGGTTTCGATACGTGGAACTCGAAACATCATCCGTGGAACGCGGCCAACATCGGCCCGCACCGCGACGTGATCGGAGCGTGGGCGGCCGAGGCGAGGAAGCGGAATCTGCGGTTTGGCGTGACGATACACCAAGCGCGCAACTGGTGGTGGTTCCAAGTCGCTCACGGAGCGGACGCTACGGGCCTGCTGGCCGGGCAGCCGTACGACGGCCGCCTGACGCTCGCCGATGGCCGCGGCCAGTGGTGGCAGGGTTACGACCCGCAGCAGCTCTACGCGCCGAAGCATCCTCACGACGCGCTGCCCGACGTTTCCTACGTCAAGAACTTCTACGATCGCACCCGCGACCTGGTGGATCGGCACAATCCCGATCTTCTCTACTTCGATAATCCGCTGTTTCCGCTGGGCTGGGGCGGAATGTGCGTGGGCGCCTATTTCTACAACCACAATCTGGCTCTCAACAACGGCGCCATGCAGGGCGTCATCACCATCAAGAACGTCCCGCCGGGTCTCGCCAAATCGGTCGTGGCGGATATCGAGCGCGGCCTCGCCGCCGACATTCTGCCGCATCCCTGGCAATCCGAAACGTGTATGGGAGATTGGCACTATTCCCGCGCGTTGTTCGATCGTGCCGGGGAATACGGCGGCTATATGGACCCGCGCGAGGTCATTCACTGGATGGCGGATACCGTGAGCAAGAACGGGACTTTTCTTCTGAATATTCCCGGAAAGCCCGACGGCACGATCGATCGCAAAGAACGGCTGATCCTCCAACGCATCGGCGAATGGTTCAAGATCAACGGCGAAGCCATTTACGCGACCCGCCCTTGGACCGTGTACGGCGAAGGGCCGCACAGCATCAAACCCGGTGCGTTTCAAGGGCGTTCCGCCGGCCAGCTCGACGCGCGCGACATCCGCTACACGCGGAGCAAAGCGGGATCGGCGATCTACGCCACCCTGCTCGGTTGGCCGCAGCAAGCCGTGCTGCTGCGCTCGTTCGGCGCGGAGGCGGCCACCAAGCCTCCCAAGGTCGCCCACGTGGAACTGTTGGGCTCGCCGGAAAAGATTCGCTTTAAGCACACAGCCCAGGGGTTGCGCATCGAGAGACCTCGCCGAAAGCCGGCCTGCGACTATGCCGTGGTTTTTAAGCTGAGGCTCTCTTGACGCGCTCGAGGAGTTCGCCGCACCGTAATAAGACGACACCACGCCACACACCTTCTCGTCCGTCTACAGCCGCCTGGCTGGTTACGAAGACCTGAACGACGCGGAGCGACTTTCCCGGGACCCGACTTTCCGGCTGATCAGTTCCGAAGAAGTCTGGGATCGCGGCGTCGCCCTGACCTCCCGGCTGCAGAGTCTTGAGACCGAGATGCTGGCCGAAGAGGAAAGCTTTGCGGGACTGGCGAGTTTGAACCGGGCCTTGATCCGGAAGGCGGAGGAGATAGATTCGGGCTGGCGGGCGGTTCTGGACATGGACTCGAGGGAGATTCCCGTCTACGGCCAACAGGAGCAGAGCGATTACAACGGATACTTTGAGTCCGTCTGCTACCACCCCCTACTACTGGTTGCTGCTGGCAGAGAGTCATTTGAAGCGGCACCTGTTCGGGGCGATGCTGCGGCGGATCGAATCGCTGACCTCGCCAACTGGGTAGACGAGCCATCGACCGGGCGAAATTGAGGGGGGCAGCGGAGGCGGCGAGAAAGGTGTCGGAGGAGTCGGCCAAAAGAGGGCCAGTTACGGGCCTTGGGAGGCTCAGGAGGAGCAAAACCGACCTATTGGGCGGTGCCCTCCAGGTCCAACCAGGCTGGTGCTTGCATTCGGGGAGGTCGGGCGATACATTCGCCACTGGCCCGGAAACCCATAATGGAGATTCCGACTGGGGGGGAAAGGCATGGCCGATAAGAAAATCATTGCGGTGGTTGGGTCGACTGGGGCTCAAGGCGGGGGGATGGCGCGCGCCATACTAAACGATGCCGATGGTGGCTTCGCCGTTCGCGCGCTTACTCGCGACGTGAATTCGGAAAAGGCGAAAGAATTGGCGCGCACCGGCGCCGAGGTCGTCGCGGCCGATATCGACGATCCGGGAAGTCTTCAGCACGCCTTTGCCGGCGCGTACGGCGCGTTCTGCGTCACCTTCTACTGGGCTCATTTTTCGCCTGAGAAGGAAGTGGCCGAGGTGGGCGCCATGGCCCGCGCGGCCAAGCAGGCTGGCCTGCGCCACGTCATCTGGTCGACGCTCGAAGATACACGCAAATGGATTCCGCTCGACGACAATCGCATGCCCACCCTGATGGAGAAATACAAGGTTCCGCATTTCGACGGCAAGGGCGAAGCCGATCATTTCTTTACCGATGGGGGCGTGCCCACGACCATCCTGCTCACTTCGTTCTACTGGGACAATTTCATCTATTTCGGCATGGGTCCGAAGAAAGGACCCGACGGCAAGCTGGCTCTTACGCTTCCCATGGGCGACAAGAAACTGCCCGGCATCGCCGCCGAGGACATTGGCAAGTGCGCCTTGGGAATTTTCCGCCGTGGCGACGAGTTCATCGGCAAGCGTGTAGGAATCGCCGGCGAGCATCTGACGGGGGCGCAGATGGCCGCGTCGTTCGGCCACGCCCTCGGCCAGGAAGTCCGATATAACGTCGTGACGCCCGAGCAGTATCGATCGTTCGGCTTTCCCGGCGCGGACGATCTGGGAAACATGTTTCAGTTTAAGCGCGATTTCAACGAATATTTTTGCGGTGCCCGCGACATCGCCTTCTCGCGCAGCCTGAATCCCGAACTGCAGACGTTCGATCGGTGGCTCGCGCGCAACAAAAGCCGCATCCCGCTCGATTAGCGCCGCAGCCTGTCCCTCGGCTTGTCCGTGCCGGCGACCTTGACCAAACGCCTCGGCCCGGCTATACCCGTGCCACGCGCGCATGTATATTTCCAAATTCAAGATTCGCATCGATATCTTCGTCGGGCCGAGCTCGGCCCAAACCATCCAAAACACCCCTCGCGTCACCCCGCGATAGGAACGGGACGCCGGAACTTCCGCCACGGGCAGCGAAGGGAAGGGGAGTTGTGATAGCCTGCCGTTATGCCAGCGTCGAGAGGTAGGGAGTTGAAAACCTTGCGCGCTATCGCCCTCGTGACAGTTGCTTTGCCGGTTCTCTGGTGGACAGCCGCAGCCGGGCCTCAAGCTGCCGGACCCGTGGTACGGATTGACTCGGGCCGGGTCCGCGGCGTGAGGCGCGACGGCATGCTCGTTTTCAAGGGCATTCCCTACGCGCGCCCGCCAGTCGGTCGGCTCCGCTGGCGCCCGCCCCAGCCGGTGAGGCCGTGGCGAGGGATTCGTTCGGCGACCGCGTTCGGTCATGATTGCATGCAGTTGCCTTCCCCCGGCGACGCGGCCCCGCTGCGAACCGAGCCAAGCGAGGATTGCCTCTATGTGAATGTTTGGGCGCCCGCCTCCGGGGCGAGGCGGCCTCTGCCGGTGATGGTATGGATCTACGGCGGAGGGTTTGTAAACGGCGGAAGCTCGCCCGCCGTGTACGGCGGCGCTGGATTCGCCCGGCGCGGGGTTGTCTTCGTCAGCTTCAATTACCGGCTCGGCCGGTTCGGCTTTTTTGCATTCCCCGCGCTGCGGCGCGAAGGCGGGCTCCAAGGCAACTACGGTTTCATGGATCAGATCGCGGCTCTGCGCTAGGTGCAACGGAATATCGGCGCTTTTGGCGGCAATCCCCGGGAAGTAACGATCTTTGGCGAATCGGCGGGAGGGGCTTCGGTGAACGTGCTGCTCGCCTCGCCGCTCTCGCGCGGGCTCTTCGAGCGCGCCATGATCGAATCGGGCGGCGGCCGCAACAACATCCTCCCGTTGGCGCAGCTCCGCCGCGCGGGCCCGCACGGTCAGCGCTCGGCTCAACAGGACGCGGTGGCTTTCGCCCGCCTCATGGGGATTCAGGGGACGGGCGCGGCGGCCCTCGCCGCCTTGCGCCGCTTGCCCGCGGCAAAGGTTGTCGATGGCCTCAACATGGCCAGCATGTTCAACTCGCGCGTCTTTGATTCCTATTCCGGGCCGATTCTGGATGGCCGGCTGATTCCCCAGTCCCCCGAGCAGGCGTTCAAGGAAGGCCGCGAGGCCAAAGTGCCGGTTCTGGTTGGCGCGAACAGCGACGATCTCGGTTTTGTCGCAGCCCGCACGCCGGCCCAACTCTTCCTCCCGTTCGGAAAGCAGGCCGCTGCGGCACGGGCCGCGTTTTATCCCGGTCGTGCGGGGAATTTCCAGGCAGTTGCCCAGCAGGTGGGACGCGTGGAAGACATGATCGAGCCGGCCCGGTTCGTCGCGCGCCAGTTCGCGGCGGCTGGTGAGTCGGCTTACGAATATCGCTTTTCCTACGTGGCCGCGAGCCTGCGCAAGCGCCTGCCCGGCGCGCCGCACTCTTCCGAGATCCCCTACGTCTTCGACACCGTCCGCATGTCCACGTGGGCCCACTTCGGCCGAGGTATCACGGCCATGGATCTCGAGACGGCTCGCGAGATGAACGCCTATTGGCTGAACTTCGCCGAGACAGGAAACCCGAATGGCCCTCGCCTGCCGCACTGGCCGCGGATCACCGCGCACGGCAATCAGCTGATGAACTTCACTCGGGAAGGTCCCCGGGCAGAGACCGATCCGTGGAAGGCGCAGCTCGATCTGGTCGAAACCATTCAGCCTTGAATTTCCGCGTGACGGCGACCGGGACACCGGCGGTGTAAAATTCACTTGGCCATGGGGACAAGCGGAAAAGGGCTTGGGCGGTTCTGGATCGGTCGTCGCTTGCCCGCCAGAACCGCGGAGTGCCCGCTGGCCATGCTGCGAACGACAGGGCGAGCCTTGAGGGGCTGTCTCGCGCTGGCACTCGCCCTTCTCGGCGGGAGCGCCCAGCGGGCTCGCGGTTGTACCGCACTCGGCCTCGGCGGCCACAGGGCGGCAGGGGTGGCGCAGTCCGCCTCCCAAACGGCCCCGCCGGCTCCCAACCCCCAGGAACTCTTCGAGCAGGCCCGGAAAGCCCAGGAAAGCGGCGATAATGCGCTTGCGGTTCGCAAGTACCTACAGTTGGTCGGTCTGCATCCGGAGGTGGTTGCCGCGCACGCCAATCTGGCTGCTGCGCTCGTTGCGCTGGGGCGGTATGACGACGCCATCCTGCAATATCACATCGCCCTCGTCGAGGCGCCGGGAGATCCTGCACTTCGCCTGAATTTGGGCCTTACCTATTACAAGAAGGGGGATTTCGCCGGCGCGGCTGCCCAGTTCGCCTCATTGAATCGGGAGCAGCCCGGCGATATCCGTGTGGCAACGCTGCTGAGCGATTGCGAGCTACAACTGGGCCTGGTCGGCCAAGCCCTCGCGCTTCTCGAGCCGTTGGAGAAAGCCCACGCCGACAACTTGGCTCTCGAGTGGGCGCTTGGCACGGCGCTGATCCGTGCCGGGCAAACGAAGGAAGGTCTCGAGCGAGTGCAGAAGGTGGCTGATCTGGGACATAACGCCGACGCGTACCAGCTGGCGGCCGACCTCTACCTGGGCCTCACCTACTTCGGGAAAGCTCGGCGCGACGCGGAGGCGGTGATTCGGCTCAACCCGAAGATGCCCAAAGCCTACGTCGTGCTCGGCATGATCGATGACTACGCGGGAGACGAGAAAGGCGCGGTGGAAGAATACGAAAAAGCTTTACAGCTTGACCCCAAGGACCTTCAAGCCAAGCTCCAGCTCGCGAACGCGCTTTTCACGGAGCGGAAGCTGGACGAGGCGGAGCGGCAGGCCAACGGCGTGCTCGCTCTCGCTCCGAATTCGGTCGGAGCGCTCTACGTGCTGGCCCAGATTGAACGCGTCCAGGGAAATCTATCGGCGGCACTCGAGAACTTGCAAACGGTCGAACGACAGGATCCTAAATGGCTCGAGCCGCACGTTGCGTTGGTGACGATTTACTATCGCCTGAACCGCCCGGCCGATGGCGCTCGGGAAAGAGACATCGTGGATCAGCTCCGCGCCCAGGAACGAAGGCGCCGCGACCAGACTCACGTTATCAGTCCGCAGGTTCATCCACAGTAAGCACGCGATCGCCGGAAACGTTCCGCAACGTTTGCACGATGCCCGACGGCCAGCGAACCTCGACCAGATCGGCCCTCTTCTCCTCACCCAGACCGAAATGCACGGGGCCGTGGCTGGAGGAGGCGTAGCCAACGCTCGTGGTCATGTGATTCCATTGCGCGCCCTTCTTCGTGACCACCTTGACTACGGCGCCAATGCCGTCGCGATTGCTTTTCTTGCCTTCGAGTGCAAGTCCGAGCCAATGGCCTGAGGGCTCGGTCCGGTTCATCCATAGCTCGGCCGGGGCCTGCAGCGCCCCGACCACCACGTCGATCCTGCCGTCCCCGTCGAAATCGCCAAAGGCGCAGCCACGATGGCGGGCGGGCGGAGCGGCGGTGAATCCGGCTTCCGCGGTCAGCGCCTGCCATTTCCCGCTCGGGCCGAGGTTGCGGAAGACGGAATTGTGTTGGTCGACCTCCATTCCCGGTTTCGGAACCACTTCGACGTGCCCCCGGCTGACGAACAGGTCTTTCCAGCCGTCGTTGTCGAAGTCGTAGAGTCCCGGACCGTACCCGCCCATGTCCCAGCTCAGCCTCCGCATGCCGCTTGAATCCGTGATCTCCTCGAAGCCCTTTCCCCGATCGTTGCGCCAGATCGGGAACGTCTGATGATTGAGCGCCACGGTAACGACGTCGGGAAAGCCGTCGTTGTTGATGTCCCGGAAATCGACGCCCATTCCGGAAATGAAGTTGCCGTCCTCGACCAGTCCCACGCCCTCCTGGAGCCCCACCTCTTCGAACTTGTGGCCGGTATTGTGAAACAGGAAGTTGTAATAGGAGTCGTTGGTGACGAAGAAGTCCGGGCGGCCGTCCCGGTCGTAATCGGCCATCCCCACGCCCATGGCCTTGCCCACGTGAGCCCGAATTCCCCAGGCCTCCGAAACATCCTCGAAGGTTCCGTCACCCTTGTTCAGAAACAACTGACTGGGTGAACCTTTATAGAAGTTCGGGCTGCAGTAATCGTAGCGGCCGGGGAATCCGCACAGATGCTCGTGCGCGTAATCCCATTGCAGGTAGTTCGCCATGAACAAATCCAGTAACCCGTCGTTATTCACGTCCACCCAGACCGCCGCCACGCACCACAGGGGCCCATACTCGGGGTCGTCCCAGCCGGCCAGCCCGGCCTTCTTCGTCACATCGGTAAAGGTTCCGTCTCCGTTGTTGTGGTAAAGCGCGCGGCCGTGGACGCCGGTGACGAAAAGGTCCGGGAACCCGTCGTTGTCGTAATCGCCTACCGCGGCGCCGTTGTCGTAGCCCGCGCCGGCCAGGCCGGCCCGCTCCGTGACATCGGTGAACGCCCCGTGGCCGTCGTTGCGAAACAACCGGTTCGAGAATTTCGGCGCGTCTTTCTTCAGCGTGGCGATATTCGCGCCGTTGGTGAAGAAGATATCCGGCCGGCCGTCCCGGTTGTAGTCAAAGACGGCACAACCGCCGATCATGGTGGCGGGAGTGTGTGGATGGTCGGGCGTTTCGCCCGTCTCCACGCGGAACGGCAGAGACTGCAACTTGAATTGGATGGGCGAGGGGGGCGCGGCGGACTTGGGAATCCTAAGGGAGGGAAAAGCCAGGGGCAGCAGCGACCCGCCCAGGGCTCGGAGCGCTTCGCGCCGTGTCAGGCCGCTGGGCATTTTCCAGACAGGACGCGATAAGCGCCGGCGCATCGGAACCCCATTTTCGCACAGGCCGAAAGAAAAGGGGATGGAATCGGCCATCCCCTTTTGTCCGGTCCCGGCTGTCGAGCCAGGTCAGAAGATGTACTTGAGAGCGATTTCTACCGTGCGGTTCCCCACTTTGTACTTGGGCTTGCCGGTTGTGTTCGCATTCGTGTTGAAGCCGCCTGGCTGTGTGAATACCAGGTTGACATCGTTTCCCAAGTTGAATTGCGGGTTCGGGTGGTTCAGGAAGTTGAAGGCCGTGAATCGGAACTGGATGCTCTGGCCTTCCCGGCCCGGCAGCTTGAAATTCTTGTAAATGCCAAGATCGCTGTCGAAAAAGCCGGGCGCGTCGATGGTGGGCCAGCTGAGCGAGCCGTTTACGCCGCGCTGATTGGGCGATTGGAAGCAGTTCGGGTTGAAATACTGGCCCGAGTGCAAACCCTTCGCAGGATTGCACACCAGGTAGGGCTCGAGCACGATACCGTCGGTGCCCAGTATCGCCTGGTTGCTCGTCCCGCCTGGATAGGATGCGAACAGGGTCCCGTTCGTCAAAGGCTGGAGCGGCACCCCTGTCTGGTACTGAGTTATGCCGGAAATTTGCCAGCCGTTCGCAACCTGCTCCAGGAAGGCTTCGTGGCGAATGGGACTGGGCAAGTGGATCACGTAGGCCGCGTTAAACACCTGGCCGCGGTTGTAAGCCAGCGTGCCGTAGTTGCACTTGAGGCAAAACGCATCGAGCGAGGCGCCGGCGCCCTGCCCGTTATCGTTGTTGCCGTCCCGGATTCCCAAGACGTGACTCCAGGTGTAGTTTAGGTTCACGACGAACGGCCCGCTCTGCTTCATCCATTGCAGGACCATACCGTTGTAATTCGAGTAGCTGCCATGCTGAAAGACGTACAGGCCGCTGTAACCGTAAGGCCTGAAGTCCGGCATGGCGCTCGATGGCGGGCCGCCGGTAACGCAGGTCGTGCTTGCCGTGCCCTGGCAGAAGTAGGTGATTCCGGTCACCGGGTCGGGCTTGAACAGGTTTCCCACCGGAACGAAGTTGATGTTGTCTATGGCCACGCCGCCGTTGGCGTTGGCAGGGAGCAGCAAGTCCCGGCTGCGATTGCCGGTGTATTGGATCTCAAACAGCGAGTTCCAAGGCCCCTTCTGGTCGACGATCACGTCCCAGTCCTGGGTGTAAGGCGCCTTGTTGTCGCCGGCCAGCATGCCGGCCACAGTGTCCGTATTCCTCGCGGCGGCGCCCGCCGGAGTGCAAGTGCTCAGACTGGACAGGGACAGGAAGTTGCAATTGCTGCTAAAGCTCTTCAGGCCCAGGGGAGCATCCAGCATCCCGTTCTCGGTTACGTCGTTGTACGCCACGTTGAAGCGGTAAATACCGAACCCGCCGCGCAGCACCGTTCGGCCGTTCCCGAAGATATCCCATGCGACTCCCACGCGGGGATCGGGATAGAAGCTGTGGGTGGCCCAGCCGGAAAGCGGGACGCTGCTGTCGATCCCGTGCCACACCATGCCGGTCAGAAACACATTGCTGGTGGGGGCGTAGGGCTGAATGGAATTCTTGGGATCCCACACCATGATGCCCTGGTTCTCGTTGGCAGGGAACCACTGACCCTCCCGCGAGAACCGAATGCCGTAATCAACCGTTACCCGCGGGCGGACTTGCCAGGAGTCCTGCACGTAGAAGTCATATTCGTTGTAGCGAACGTTGTCGGTGAAGTTTTCACTGGCCATGCCGAACGATTGCGCGTGGCCGAGCAGCATGTCGGCGTAGATGTTGTTGGTGGAGTAATATCCCCAGGTATCGAATTCCCACTGGCCGACCGTTCCGCCGCCGCAGCAAGCGCCTTCCGTCTGTACGTTCGCATACCGTGCCCAGAAGAATCCCGTCTTCAAGGTATGGGTGCCTTTCACCCACGTGAGGTCGTCGGAGAAGTCGGGCGTGTAGCTGTCCTTGCCGGCATACTTACCGTCCCACGTTGGCGTGCTGCCGAAAGAGGAAGCGTTCAATCCCGCCGCGGATGTCGCGCTGGCGGCGTTCCCCCCGCCCCCCTGCTCGCAGCACCAACTGACGATGTCTGGCACCTGCGGCACGGACTGGGCAAAGGGCGTCTTTACGTTATAGCCATAGGTGGCCGGGTTCGCCGCCGTGGGGTTCTTCAACGACACGGGGTTGATGAAGTAGGCGTAGCCGAATGTCGCTTGGTTGATCAACGTGGGGCTGAAGGTCGTGGTGGCGCCAAAAGAGTACTCGTGGTCAAGTTGGGCGGCCGGCGTCTGCGAAGGATACGGGACCGCGTTGGGAGCCCACCACCACAAGCCCAGGTTGTTGATGTCCGTCTCGGTCTGCCGAGTGAAGCTCGCGTACGCCTTGATCTTCGACGTAACGTTGAAGTCGCCGCGAATATTCATCTCGTTGCTGCTCACAGGAGTGCTATCGAGATATTGCGCGTTGTAACCCCCGGTCGTGCCCGGGTCAACCCGCTTGAGCCCCGGCGCACCGGCCAGCAGTTTCATCAAGATCTGGCCGTTCGCGTCGATCAGGCTCGGTTCGTTCGTAGGACAGGCCATCGTCGCCGGCCCGCAGAATTTGCTGCCCGAGACCGGCAGGGGGCTGCCGGCCTGGACCGAAGCGGCGTATGCGGCTGGCGAAATGGGACTCCCGTTCGGGTCGTACAGCGTGACTTGGCCGTTGCTTACGGCGCTCTGGCAAAAAGTATTGTAGTTCCAAAAGCCGCTCACGTCGGCGCAGGGCACCGTGCCCGAACTGGCAAACTTCTTGTAAGGCGCCAGCGACCCCTGGGTGAAGTCGCCTTGCATCATGGCCGGCGTCGGCACGAAGTAACTGTGGAGCGTGCCCACCGGCTCCTGCTTCAGGTGTTCGAAACCGAAGAAGAAGAACGCCCGGTGATGACTCTTGTTGAAATTCGTGAACGGGAGGATGATGGGACCGCCGATGTTCCCGCCCGGATACCAGTAGTGGTCGATGGGCTTCGCGATTCCCTTGGCGTTGAAGTACGCGTTATTCGAGTTCAGGCTCCCATTCCGCGTATAGGTGTAGAGTTCGCCGTGGAAGTCCGACGTGCCGCTCTTGCCCACGGAATTGAAAGTCACCGGGCCGTGCGCGTACTCCGCGTCGAAGGCGGCATTCTTGATCTTGACTTCCTGGGTCATGTCCTGATTGACGTTGGCGATTTGCGTGCCTTGGTTCCCGGCATCGGTAATCACCGAGCCGTTCATGACCAACTGCATCGACCCGTTCGGCTGGGTGCCATTCGAAGCGAAGGCTCCAATCGGGCCGTTGTTGATCTGCGTCAGCGCGCTGCTCCATTCCGTATTGTTCAGGCCGCTATTGATCGCCATCCCCGGCATCAGCTTGACGAGTTCGGCCGCATCGCGGCCCTGCACGGCCAACTGGCTCACCATGATGTTGTTCAGCGTAGTGCTGCTGGTTCCCGTGGCGATGGGCACGGGCAGCGTGGTCGCCGAAACGGTGACTACTTGGGCGATGGCGCCCACCTGCATCTTGATGGCGGGAATCGCGCGGGTTTCGCTTAGCTCCAGCACGATGCCTGTCATCTGCCATTGTTCGAAACCCTTGGCCGTGACGGTCACCGTGTAGGTGCTGGGGACAAGCCCGGTGTAGTAAAACTGGCCTGCGCGGTTCGTGGTGGCGGTCTCCGTGGCGTTGGTCTTTTCGTTCGTAAGCACCACCTTCGCGCCGGGAACCACCGCGCCGCTCGGGTCCGTCACCCTGCCGCTCAGGTTGCTCGTGGTGGTCTGCCCGACGGCCGGCCGCCACACCAGCAGCAGAAGGGCGGCCAAAGCCGCCAGGGATGCGGCCGCCCGCCTCATCGCCGCTCCTCCCGCGTGTCTACAACTGCCCGTGTCAGCCGACAAAGGTTGAACTGCGTACGCTGTCCAGAAAACTCTTCGAGCCATGAAACCCTCCAGGCTATGAGGCTTTGACGTGGACCGCCCTCCGAGGCTGCCGATTCTCAGGCGTACGGCTCGGTCAACTCGGCCCGTTAGCGCTTGCCGAGTCTCTCCGCGCGCTTACGCTAACTACCTTGGTCCTAGGTACAAGAGCCAGACGCCGCCGAAGCACAACTGCCCCTGCCCACATGTGCCGGCCCGCCGGCGCTTCTGCTTCTGACGCCGCGGGCGGATCTGAAATTCGCGTCTCCCGCATTCAAATTCAAGGTTCGAACTTTGTCAATCACTAGCTTGCGCAATCTGATGCCCAATTTGCGTCATCGACGAAACGCCACTTCCCCTTGCAAAATCGCGCTTGAAAAGAAACCGCGCTGGGATTAGAACTGTCTTCGATTGCGACTTTGCGCAAAGCTTAGCCTCGGCGAGGGAAGAACCCATGGATCAGCGGCGGGGAAAATTGCTCGATGCCGGACCCGGTCCCTTGCCGCTCGATTCGGCGCCGAGTTCTTCACTGCCGGCCGTCAGGCGCGGCCCGCGCGCCCCTCGCGTGGCTTTGCTGCTGGAGACGTCGACCGAATACGGCCGCGGACTTCTCCGCGGTATCCTGCGCTATTCCCGGCTTCACGGCCCCTGGTCGATCCACGTCTCCCCCGGCCACCTGCGTCAAATATTGCCCCACGCTTCGAGTTGGAAAGGGAGCGGACTCATCGCGCGGGTGGGCTCGGCCGAGGTGGAACAACTGATTCACTCGGTCCACGTGCCCTGCGTGATATCGCGTCTGGCCGAATCGGAATCGCTGCTCGAGATCGAGGGAATCGGCGAAATTCGTTCCGACTGCCAGCCCATCGCCCGGATGGCCGCCGCCCATCTGCTGGAAGTGGGATTCCGCCAGTTCGCTTTTTGCGGATTCACCAACTGCTGGTGGTCAACGGCCCGCGAGAAGACCTTCTTCCAATTCGCCCGCGATCGCGGCTTCGGGTGTTCGATCCATCGAATCGCGCGGACGAGCTGGATGCACCGTCCCGACTGGATCCAGCGCTGGCAGCGCGAACAACCGTTGATGATCCGCTGGCTGAAGTCGCTTCCGAAACCCGTGGGGTTGATGGCTTGCAACGACGTGTGCGGCTTCGAAGTGCTGCAAGCCTGCGCCGCGGGGGGATTGCGCGTCCCCGATGAGGTCGCGGTCATCGGAGTCGACAACGACGAAATGATGTGCGAACTGGCCGACCCGCCGCTCTCCAGCGTGGCGCTGGACGTCGAGCACGCTGGTTATCAAGCCGCCGCTCTGCTCGACGCGATGATGAGGGGACGAGCGCCGAATGGCCGGTCGGTGCTGGTTCGGCCAACCCACTTGGCGGTGCGGCTCTCGACCGACGTCATCGTCCAGGAGGACAAACTGGTCGCCCGCGCGCTCCAATTTATCCGCGATCATGCCCGTCACAACCTGAGTGTTAACGATGTTCGCGAAGACGTGGGAGTTTCCCGCCGCACCCTCGAACGCCGCTTCTTTGCCGCGCTTCGCCGGACGGTGCTCGAGGAAATCACCCGCTGCCATCTCGAGAGGGCCAAGCGGCTGTTGCTCGAGAGCGATCTGCCTTGCGGTCACGTGGCGGTGGAGGCCGGCTTTGGGAGCCTGAACACCTTCAATCGCGCCTTCGTCCGCCAGGAAGGAATCACGCCGCAGCACTTCCGTAGAAACGCCGGGCGCGCGACCGGCTCCCGGCGCCCGCCGGCCGCTTCCGGCTGAAACGCGCAACCACGACAGCCATGCGCCCCGCGAGACCGCATCGCCGGTCTCGGCCAGGCGCTCGGCTCGTGAACCGTGACGTGGGTCGCCGGCGGCAGGCCGGCGCCAGGCGAAATTTCGCAACGCGGAATCCGAGGTGTTTCCGTGCGATGCAAGACTCTTTTCCTGATTCTCTTGCTCGGCTTCATGGCGGCGCTTTTCAGTTCCTGCGACGGCGGAAGCTCGGCCGCTCCCGCGCCCATTTCGCTTTCGCTCGCCTCGAGCGCGCTCGAGGTGCTTCAGGACGGCACGCCGGCGACCGTCGATGCCACCGTCGTCCGTCCCGCGGGCGATTCGAACGGTGTCACGCTGAGCGTTGCGGGGCTGCCCCCGGGCCTATCCGACCAAGTCACTTCGCCGGGGACGGGCGATTCGGGCTCGGTCGCTTTTACGTCGCGATCGGCTGCGGCCGGAACTTACTCCGTCAGCATCACGGCCAGCGACGGCCAGACGACGGCAAGCGTCCCGCTTTCTCTTACCGTCGCGATTGTCGCCACGGTCTGGACAAGCGTGAACGCCTCCGTCGCCGAGAGCGGCCAGCTCGAAGATTTTATGGCGACCTCATTTCAGCCGGCGGAGTGGGATGACCAGTTCTTCACCAACAATCCTGGCGCCGTCACCACCCTGGCCAATCTGGGTTCGCAACACATTCGATTGCAGCCTGTCTCCGCCGGCACGCCGCAGAAGGCCGATGGAACCTGGGACTTTACGATGCTCAACGCCGTTCTCGAGCCGGTCATCAGCGTCGGCGACAAGAGCCCCGAGCTTCAGCTCGCGGTCGCTCCCGCCTGGATGGATGATTCCAACGGCCACCTCGAGCCGCAGCACTTCCAGGACTTTGCCAGTTATGCCGCCGACGTGGTCAAGTACTACAACACCCATGCCGGGTTTACCGACTCAAATGGCGTGACGCATTTCCATTCGACTTTCACGCCCATTACCTGGTGGGGCATTTTCAACGAGCCGAACTACAACGGCCTCACCACCGGAGCGCAATACGCTCAGCTTTACAACCTGGTCGTGCCCGCCATGCAGGCGGCGGGCTCCGAGGTCCCCATCAAGTTCGTCGCCCTCGAGCTTGGGGATTATCCCGGCTTGGCGGATGCTTACATGCCGGCGTTCGTCGCCAACGTCACGGCCGAGGTCGACGTCGTCGCCACGCATTTTTATTCCAGTTGCAATCAGCTGGACGCCGACCAGCGCATCTTCAACACCATTCCCGGATTCGTGCAAGAAGTCAAGGCCATCTACTCCCAACTGGCCGCCAATCCGGCGCTCGCTTCGGTTCCCGTCTGGGTGACGGAAAACAACGTCAATGCCGATTACAACAGAGGCGGCGGTATCAGCGCTTGCAACGGCACGGCCTTCGTCACCGACAAGCGCGGCACGACCGCTTTTTTCGCCGCTTGGCGCCCCTACGTTTTTTCGCAGATCAGCCAGGCCGGCGCCGAGGCCCTTTACCACTGGGATTTCGACGCCGACCAGCAATTCGGCGAAGTGGACTACAACACGGGCGGTACGTATCGAAGTTACTGGGTGGATTACTGGCTCGCTCGCTATTTCCCCGCGCCGCCCGGCGGGCCTTATCCCCAGATTCTGAACCTCGGCGTCACGGAAACTTCCAGCGTGGAGACTCTCGCCGTCCAGGAACCCGACGGAAGCGTTGTGGTGATGATCGCCGACCGCGCCGTGCATTCGTCCTCGGACAATAACGGAGCAGGCGATCCGCGAACCGTCGAGATCGATCTTTCCGCGTGGGGCGCGTTCAGTTCGGCGTCGCTTCTTACGATCGACGCCAATACCGATCCCAAGGCCGGTCCCACGGCGCAATCCATCACGCCCGCCTCAAAGATCACCCTTACGCTCGGCGGCTACTCCGTGGCATTCCTCACCCTGAAACCGTAGCACGACTCTTCCGTCTTTCAAGACGCGAAAGGCCGTTGGCTCCCGCTCCCGGCGCGCAAGCCTTGCGACTGCTCCGCCATCAGCGCGGCGCGCGGGCAGGTCCGGCCACTCCGGAAGCGTCTGTCGGCGGCTTGACCATTTCCATCGCCCAGATCGCTCCCGGCCGCATGTACATGGAAGCGCGATAGCTCCCGTCTTCGTCCCAGGCTTCCGGCGTTCGAAACCAGTAGCCTTTCTTTATCCACGCAACCAGATAGATGCCATGCGCCGTCTGAAACGCCTCTTGGCGCATGCCCTCGGCGAGCATGAAAGAAGCGAGGCCGAACGTCGTGCCGGTCCACACCTCGTCCACCTGCTCGTTCGACTGGAGCAGCTGCCCGGCGGCCGTCATGCCATTCACCGCGCCCATGTCCCCGCCACCGAACTTCAGCACGTTGAAATCGTAGATCTCGCGGAGCGCGGAGCGGATCATCGAGCGAGGTACCAGATCGCCGAGGCCGGTGAGATCGGCGTACCATTGGCCGGCCAACTGATCGGCCATGATGACGTCCTGCTCCCCCGGGGCGTCGTCGTAGCGGAAATACCGGCCGTTCCATAACTTGCTGATGAAGGTGCTGCGGCCGCGGAGGAATTCCGCGTGGTAGCTCGCCGCCGCGCGTGTGTGGCCCAACTGCCGTGCCATCTCTTCGGAACCGCGCAGCGCCCCGAGGTACAGGCTGCCGCAGTAGGCGCTGTCGCCGCGGGCTGTCCAGACGTCGTAGGTCTGGTCGGGGAATCCGCCGTTCTGGGGCAGCCCGTCCCCGGTGCGATCGAACTGGCGCAAGTAGGACATGGCCAACTGCACCGAGGGCCAGGTCCCCCGAAGGAACGCGGTGTCGTTCCGGCCCGTGAGCGCGTAGTCGCGATAGACCATCAGCACGAACTTGCTGTTGAGGTCTTTCCAGCGGTTCACATCCTGCCAGCTATATTGATTGGGATCGAAAATCGGGTTCTCCTCCGGCATGCCGAGGTCGTGCGGCAGCGCTCCCGGCCGCTTTCGCTCGCGAAAGACCGGCTTTCCTTCCTGCTGACTCTGCCATTGCCAGAGCATTCTGTGGGGATCGCTCTCGGGCACCGTCGCGGAGAACTCCTCGAGCAGGCGCTTATCGATGTTCGGCCAGAATTTGACGAGCGGCATCGAGCCGTAGAAGAGAACGTCCAGGGTCGAATAAAACGGGTAATCGAAGCATTCGAGATAGGAGAAGGAATCCGGGGTATCGGGCGGCGAGCCGTAGGGCCGCGCCCACATCGTGCCGTTGTCGGCAAGGACGTAGAGTTCGTTGAACAGCTCGCCGCGGAACCAGAGCGGCAAGCTCGCGTCGTCCGCGTAGGGAGCCTGCCAGCGGTCGATGGCCTCGCTCCAGGCTGCGGCGTGCGTCAAGCCGGCGCGGGCAATCGCCCAGGCGTTGGTGCCGCTCGTTCCGAAAAATCTCGTGTAGCGCCGCCACCACCTCGTGCCCCCGCCGAACTCGACGACCGGGAAATCCCAGGCGAGAACCATGGGCACCGTCTTGCTTTCGCCCGGCTGCAAACGAAACGTTATGGCGATCGCCCCGGCCAGTGGCTCACCGCCGCTTTCCCAATCGGGCGCGGAATCGGGAAGCTGGCCCGTGGAGGAAAACGGCGCCCAAACCGCCCGCCCATCCGAGAGAGCTTCAAACGTCGCGAGGTAGCTGATCTTGACGCCTGGCGTCTCCACTCCCGCAATCGCCAATTGGCCATCCCAGTCCGCGCTCACCGGGCCCTGGCGCACGCGATCGAAAACGATCCCTTTCATCTCCGCCTGTTGGCCCGCGACGCTCACGCTCTGCGATTCGAAGCGGTCGATATTTCCCATATTGAGCTGATTTTTGAAATTCCGCCTGTAACCGCGAAACCACCCGACCATGTTCGTCCACGTGAACAGGATCGACACTGTGACCGGGCGCGAACTCGGGTTCGTCGCGTGCCATACGTAGTCGGCGACCGGGTAGCTGGTTTCGCGATAGTTGTCGGGGAGGATGGGAGAGAACTGCTCGAGCACGAGGTGGACCGGGAGCTTGCTCCAGTTGTACTCGTACCACGACTTGGGATAGAGCGCGTAATAATCGCCGGCGCCGACCGGATAGTTCCAATTCCAACTGCTGAGCGCCGCTCCCTGGGGCTTCGAGGCGCAGAGAACTTGCGCGATCGGCGCGCTCCCGTCCTGCTTCTCGTATACGCTGAACTGGTTGGCGTCGACGGGTTGGTACTTGTGAACCCCGGCCTTCACGTGCCAGCGCACGAAATCGCCGCGATAGCTTCGCGAGAAGGTGCCGGCGCCGAAGCCTCCGACCGGTGCGCCTTGCCAATAGCCGTCGTCAATCAGCGGGAATGACTCCTTCTTCGCCGTGCCGGGACTGACGAGCGGCTCGCCGATGGGACGCTTCCAGGCAGCGGCGGGAATCGTCTGGCTGGCTGCCCCGAACGGCGCAGCGAGAAGCAGAGGGAGAAGAAAAGCTCCCCGGACCGCGGCCGCGAGAGTGGTTCTCATGATGTCACCTCCCAGGGGCACGCCACAACGCCCCATGAAAGCGCAGAATCTATCACAGAACCTTGCCTTCCGAGCGCTCCGTTAGGAAAGTCGCCTCGCCTTCGCCGCCCTTCTCAGCCGGCGGCGAACGCGGCTTTCAGGGCAGGATACAACTGGCGGTAGGCGAGATAGCGGCGCGCCATGTGCGCGGCCGTCTCCGAGTTCGGCGCGATCTCCCGAGTCACCCGCACGGCCTGCGTGCAAGCCTCCTCCACGCTCGACCAGTTGCCCGCTCCGACCCCGGCCAGAATCGCGGCGCCGAAAGCCGCGCCTTCCTCGGCTTCGAGCAACTGGACGCCGTGGTTGTAAATGTCGGCTTGGATCTGGCGCCAGAGCGGCGCGCGCGCGCCGCCGCCTCCCAGGCGAATTTGCTCGACGGGAACCTCCATCTCGTCAAAGATCGTGAAGGAGTCCTTCAAGCTGAAGGCTACTCCTTCGAGGATGGCGCGAATGACGTGTGCGCGGCTGTGGGAAAGGGAAAGGCCGGTGAGCGCGGCGCGCGCGCCGGGATCGCAGTGCGGCGTGCGTTCCCCCATGAGGTAAGGCAGCCAAAGAAGCCCCTCCGCACCGGCCGGAGCCGTTTCCGCTTCGGCCACCAACCGATCGTAGGGGTCGCGGCCGTCCTCGGGACCCGCGCCGAAGCGATCTCGAAACCAGCGCAGGGAAAGTCCTGCCGCTTGCGTCACGCCCATCACGTGCCAGCGACCGGGAAGGGCATGGCAAAACGTGTGCAGTCTCCCCCGCGGATCCAAAGCGGGGCGATCGGTCGCGGCAAACACCACGCCCGAAGTGCCGATGGTCACGCTCACCGCGCCCCGCCGGACGATTCCCATGCCCACCGCTCCAGCGGCCTGATCGCCGGCTCCGGCCACTACCGGCGTTCCCTCGGCAAGGCCCGTGGCTTTGGCGCCCGCCGAAGAAATCCTTCCGCAGATTTCCGGCGATTCATAGAGCGCGGGCAGCAGCTCGGCGTCAATTCCGGTTTCGGCGAGCATCCGAGCGGACCATTGGCGCGCGGCGACATCGAGCAGCAGGGTGCCCGAGGCGTCAGCGACGTCGATGGCGAATTCTCCGGTCAAACGGTACCGGACGTAATCCTTGGGCAAGAGGAGGCGGCGCACCCGCGCCCAATTCGACGGCTCGGTCTCGCGCACCCAGAGCAGTTTGGTGAGCGTGAAATTCGTGAGGGGAGGATTCAGAGTCCATTCGATAATGTGCGCGGTTCCCGGCGCTCGGGCGAGCGCGGCGGCCTGGGCGCCGGTGCGCTGGTCGCACCAGATCAATGCGGGGCGAATCACGGCGCCTTGGGCATCGAGCAGGACGGCGCCGTGCATTTGGCCGGAAAATCCCACACATCCAATGTCGGCGCCACGCAGGCCGGACCGGGAAAGCGCCTGTCGCACCGCCAAGCCGCACGCTTTCCACCAATCGGCCGGATCCTGCTCGGCCCAACCCGGCTGCGGACTGGCAAACGGGACGTGCTCGCCGACACCGGCGGTCACCACGCGACCCGCGTCATCGAGGATGACCGCTCGCGTGCCACCGGTACCTGTGTCGATGCCGAGAAAGTGGATGGTCCCTCCTTAGCCGTCTCGGGAGCGTTACGCGCCCCAATCCGTTCCGCACGCGTGAAACGCGAATTCTACCCAGAAGGCTCCGAGGGGCAAACTGGAATTTTCCGGTATCATTCCGGGTTCAAGTGGACTGCCGCCGGGAGTATAAAGGCTGGGTGAACCGGGTGCACGAGATTCGTTTCGGGATCGCGGCGCGCGGCAAGCGCATCGTTGGGTATTGTCTTCTGCCAGCCGTCGCTCTTCTCGCCGCATCTCCGGTTCGCGCTGCCACGGGATATCGGGCCTGGCTTCGCTATGCGCGCAACTCTAACGCCGCGGCGAGAATGCGTTACAACGCATTGCCATCCGTCGTGGTGGCGCTCGACGGCTCTCCCGTGGTTCGGTCCGCGCAAGGGGAAATGATTCGCGGCGTGCAGGGGATGCTGGGCCGGACGCTTCGCGCCGACGGCAGCCTTCCCTCCGAGGGGGCGATCGTCCTCGGTACCCTCAGCGAGCTGCGCGGGGCGGAGCCGGGCATCCGGCTCCCGCTCGCTTTGGAGCCGGATACCTACCTGCTCGAGTCGGTCGTTTTGCGGGGCCGCGGCTCGATTGTCGTGGCCGCCGCCAACCCTCGCGGCGTTCTCTACGGAACGTTTGCCTTCCTTCGCCGGATCGCTTTGCGTGAGCCGGTTTCTCCGCTCGACGTGCTTTCCCGGCCCGCTGCCCCCGTGCGCTGGGTGGACCAGTGGGACAACCTTGACGGCACGATCGAGCGCGGTTACGGCGGCCGATCGATCTTCTTCGAAAGCGGCCACGTGACGCGAAACCTGCGGCGGGTAAGGGATTTCGCGCGGCTCCTCGCCTCGCTGGGAATCGACGGATGCACGATCGACAACGTGAACGCCGACCCGCGGCTATTGACTGCGCCCTACATCGCGCAACTCCGCCCGATTGCGCGCGTCTTCCGCGAGTGGGGCCTGAGCCTTTCGCTGGCCATTGATCTGAGCAGTCCAATGAAGATCGGCGGGCTCAAGACCTTCGATCCGCTCGATCCCCTGGTCGCGAAATGGTGGTCTGGCAAGGTGAACCAAATCTATGCCGCAATCCCCGATTTCGGCGGATTCGTCTTAAAGGCGGGCTCGGAAGGCCGCCCGGGACCCGCTACCTATGGCCGCACGGCAGCCGACGCGGCCAACGTCGTCGCTCGCGCCCTCGCCCCTCACGGCGGAATCCTCTTCTACCGCGCCTTCGTCTACAACTACCACCTGGACTGGCGAAACCTGAAAAACGATCGCGCGAAGGCCGCCTACGACGTCTTCCATCCGCTTGACGGGAAATTCGATCGAAACGTCATCGTGCAGATCAAGAACGGTCCGATCGATTTTCAAGTTCGTGAGCCCGCCTCGCCGCTGTTCGGGGGTCTCCGGAAGACCAACCAGGCAATCGAACTCGAGATCACGCAGGAGTATACCGGCCAGCAGCGCCAGCTCTGCTTCCTGGTTCCCCTGTGGAAAGAGGTTCTCGATTTCGATATGCACGCGAAAGGTCCGGGGACGACGGTCAGCGACCTGGTAACCGGCCGAGCGTTCCACCGCCCGCTGGGCGGCTTCGTCGGAGTCTCTGGCGTGGGTCGCGACCGGTCTTGGCTCGGAAGCCTTCTCGCCATGGCTAACCTGTATGGGTTCGGGCGCCTGGCGTGGAATCCCGGCCTGAGTTCGCGGCAAATCGCGCAGGAGTGGATCCGCCAGACCTTCGGCCAGAATCCCCGCGTCGTGGCGACGATCGCGGAAATGCTGCTCGGATCTTGGCACATCTATGAAGACTACACGGGACCCCTCGGCCTCGGCACCCTCACGAATATCCTCGGCAGCCATTACGGGCCAGACCCCCAGTCGGCCGAGCGGAACGGGTGGGGTCAATGGATTCGCGCCGGCCGCCATGGGGTCGGGATGGACCGCACCGTAGCCACAGGGACCGGGTTCATCGGTCAATACGCGCCCCCCGTGGCAAAAAACTACGAATCGCTCGCTACCTGTCCCGATAATTTGCTGCTCTTCATGCACCACGTGCCTTACACCTACCGCCTGCATTCCGGCGACACCGTGATTCAATACATTTACGATTCCCATTACGCCGGTGCCGCGGCCGCCGCCCGCCTCGTTAGTCGGTGGCGGACGCTCCGCGGACTGATCGACGAGCCGCGCTACGATTCGGTTCTCGCGATGCTCGAATATCAGGCAGGAGCGGCGGTCGTCTGGCGCGACGCCATCTGCCGCTGGTTCCTGCGCCAGTCCGGCATCCCCGACGCCCGAGGCCGCGTCGGCCACTATCCGAATCGCATCGCGGCCGCGTCGATGAAACTTTCAGGCTACCGGATGGTTCGCGTGACGCCGTGGGAAACTTCCTCGGGAGGCGAAGCCGCCGTCTGCGCTCCTCCCGCGCGAAGCTGCTCGGCGAGTTTCCGGTTCGAGGGAAGGGCGGGATGGTACGACATGCGTGTCGAGTACTTCGACCAGGATAACGGGGTTTCCTCCTACCGCGCCTCGATTAATGCCAAGGTGGTCGCCCGCTGGCGGGCCGACGCGCAACTACCCGCCTCGAGGCCCGATGGCAGTTCTTCCACGCGGCGAGTAATCCGGCGCCTGGCGCTGCGACCCGGAGACTGGATCCGGATCGTAGGGACGCCGGGAGGAAAAGAGTATGCGCCGCTCGATTACGTCGCCCTTGTCCCCGCCGGAATCCCTTGACTCACTCCTCGCTTGGCGCCGGCCGCCGTCGCTGGAGAGTCGCTCCACTGCTCGCCGCCGCTCCGCTTATCGCGGCAGGCTCTCCCGCCCGACGATCTCAAAATGCGTTTCGCTTCCCGGCGCCCCCGTGCCCGGTTGGCCGCCACCGACGAAGATCGTGTACGCCCCCGGCAGAACCATCCGATCGCCTTTTCGATTGACTTCGCTCAGGTCGCGCGGGTCGAGCGAGAAGTTCACGGGCTTGGTTTCGCCCGGCCCCAGATGGACGCGCGCGAACCCCTTGAGCGCGCGGAAGGGAGCAAGCCGCGACGGCGGATACTCGATGTACAGCTCCGCCACCTCGTCGCCGGGCACCTGGGACGTGTTGCGAATGCTGGTTTGCACGCTAAGCGTCTCGCCAGCCTTGACCCTGGCCGAGGAAAGCTGTAACGGACCGAATGCAAAAGTCGAATAGCTCAAACCATAGCCGAAGGGGAAGAGCGGGCGGCCGCGGAAGTACCGATAGGTGCGGTTCCGCATCGAGTAGTCGGTGAAGGGCGGTAGCTGGGAGAGCGAAGCGTAGAACGTGATCGGCAGCTTTCCCCCGGGATTGTTTTCTCCCGCGAGCGTTTCCGCGATGGCGGTGCCGGCTTCCTCACCCGGATACCATGCCTCGAGGATCGCCGCCGCGTGCTTTTCCGCCCAATTCACCGCCAAAGCCTCGCCGTTCATCAGCACGACCACAAGCGGCTTACCGGTCGCCACAAGCGCCTCGAGCAGCTTCCTCTGAACGGCGGGCAGGGCGATCTTCGTCCGGTCGCCGTGATCGAAGCCGGGAATGTCGAGCGGCATCTCTTCGCCAACCAGATGGGGAGAGAGCCCGAGGAAAGCCACGACGACGTCGCTTCGCTTTGCCGCTTCGACCGCCTCGGCGCGCAGCGCCGCGGCCGGCGGTTCCCAGTCCAGCATGATTCCCGCGCCGAACAGCCCCGTTTCGTGCGCGTAATCGAACCGGAAGGCGTGCGGTTTCGCGTTGTTCCACCGGACGCGATACCTGGGCGAAGGCTTACCGGGCAGGTAAGGCTTCGGGCTGCTCAACACCAACTTGCCGTCGAGATAGAGCCGGTAGAGCTCCTGGTCGCCGCAGGGATAGCAGCCCGACGTATGGATACTGAAGGTGTATTCGCCTGGCCCGGGCGGAGTGAACGTGCCTCGCCAGCGAACGGAAAAGCCCTGAAGCGGAACACCGCGCGCCGGCGAGGCCGCCTCCCAATTGAACTGGATTTGCGGGTCGGTGCGGCGCAAAACGGGCTGGCCGGAAAAATTGGGATTGGCAAAATACTCCGCGGTCAGCCCCCCGAGCCCGGCTTCCCGGTCCGGAACGGCCGGACGAAACGCGGTCCGCGGAACCGGTATGGGGTAGAGGCCGTCGTGGGCTGAACCCTGCGCGTACCGCACGCGCGCCTTGCCCGCAAACTCGCGCAGCATGCCCGCAAGGGGCAAGACGGGATGGCGTGGCGTCCCGTGGTAATTGCCTTGGATCGCCCCGAGCGACTCCGCGTTGGGCCCGACGACGGCGATGGTCTTGACGGACGGCTGGAGAGGAAGCACGCCGTCGTTCTTCAGCAGCACCATAGACTCGCGCGCTACGCGGAGCGCGAGGCGCCGGTGCGCCGGCGAATCGTCGTCCGAGTAGGGGATTCGGTTAAACGGCACCATGCTCGGAGGATCGAACATGCCCAGGCGCATTCGTGCGGTGAACAGGCGCCTGACCGCCTGATTGATCTTGCTTTCCGATATCAAGCCGTCGTGCACCGCCTTCACGAGCGTCACGTACTCATCGCCGCAGGTCGTATCGGTTCCGGCGATCACCGCGAGCGCCGAGGCGTGCTCGATGTCGGGCGCGTAATGGTGGCCCTTGGCGATGTCGGCGACCGCGCCGCAATCGGAGGTCACGTAGCCGTGGAAATGCCAGGCTTGGCGCAGCGTCGTGTTCAATAGATACGCGTTCGCACAGTCCGGGACGCCGTCAACCGCGTTGTAGGCGCACATGACCGAGTCCGCGCCGGCTCCGACGATGGCCGCGCGAAAGGCGGGCAGGTAGGTGTCTTCGAGATCGTAGGGGGAAACGTTCACGTTGAAGCGGTGGCGTAGCGGGTCGGGCCCGCTATGCACGGCGAAGTGCTTGGGCGTCGAAACCACCTCGAGATACCGGGGATCGTTTCCTTGCATCCCCCGGACGAAGGCCTCGGCCATCGTCGCGGTCAGGTACGGATCTTCCCCGTAGGTTTCCTGCCCCCGGCCCCACCGTGGGTCGCGAAAGATATTGATATTGGGCGACCAGAACGTGAGGCCAAAATAGATGCTATGGATCCCCTCGCGCAGCGCCTGGTTGTACTTGGCCCGAGCTTCGTCGGAAATCACGCTCGCTTCGTTGTAGAGGAGAGGTGCGTCCCAGGTTGACGCAACCCCGATTGCCTGGGGGAACACCGTGGCGTACCCCGAACGCGCCACGCCATGCAGGGCTTCATTCCACCAATCGTAGGCGGGAATGCCCAGGCGCGGGATCGCGGGTGCGGTGTGCTGCATCTGCAACACTTTCTCTTGAAGTGTCATGCGCTGGACCAGGTCGTTTACGCGCTCGGGAATCGGCAGCGAAGGATTGAGATAGGCCGGCGCGGCTGCTCCCGCGGCCTCTTGCGGCGCCCCTTGCGCCCGGTGGATCAAGAGAAGAGGAAACGCAATCACTAAAACGAGCAGGCACCCGACAAGTGCTTTCCGCAGCACGCTCCTCATGCCATCCTCCTGGCTTCTCGCCCTGGCGACCGAAGCGCCCTAAGGGTATT
Organism: Acidobacteriota bacterium; assembly: GCA_021788095.1. Taxonomy (GTDB): domain Bacteria; phylum Acidobacteriota; class Terriglobia; order Acidiferrales; family UBA7541; genus JAKASX01. Next base: position 40,490 of record JAJYLB010000002.1, read on the forward strand.
GCAGGTGCTCAGCTCGCGACAAGCCCCCTCGGAAACGAAAGGGCGTCCGGGCGAGCACACAATCACCTTGGCGTCGCTGATTTGCATTGTTAGACTTGCCCCTTGTTTTTCGGCTGGCGAACTGTCACGGTAATCTCCCGCGGAGTGCCCCATGCCTCATCGACTGCTTGATCTCACCGGCAAGACGGCTGTCGTCATCGGCGGCACCAGCGGCATCGGCCTCGCCATCGCGCGCGGGCTTGCCGAGGCCGGGGCCGATGTCGTTCCGACGGGCCGCCGCGCCGAGTTGGCGCGCCAAGCGGCCGGCGAGGTCCAGGCGATCGGTCGCCGCTCCCTTGCGCGGACCTGCGACGTGAACGATTCGGCGAGCCTCGATGCGCTCCTCGAGGCCGTCCAGGCCCAATTCGGCGGCGTCCAAATCCTGGTGAACTCGGCGGGGCAAACCAAGCGCATCCCGACGCTCGAGATGCCCGAGTCCGATTGGAACGCGATCCTCGAAACCAATCTGACCGGAACGCTTCGTGCCTGCCGCATCTTCGGCCGCCAGATGCTTCGCCAGCAATACGGGCGAATCATCAATATCGTCTCGCTCTCCTCGTATGTCGCCTTCCGCGACGTCGCCGCGTACTGCTCCAGCAAAGCAGCCGTGGCCGCGCTCACCAGATCGCTCGCCATCGAATGGGCGACGCTGGGCGTTCACGTCAATGCCATCGCGCCCGGAGTCTTTCGCACCGACTTGAACGCGGCCTTGCTCGATGGGACTGAGCGCGGCCGCGAGCTGCTCGTGCGAATCCCCATGCACCGTTTTGGGCGGCCCGAGGAGCTTGCCGGCGCCGCTGTCTTCCTCGCTTCCGACGCCGCCAGCTTCGTCACCGGGCAGGTGCTCGTGGTCGATGGCGGCATGCTTTCGAGCGGCGTCAATCAGTGAGCCTTCCCGCGGGTCAGCTCCGCTCGCGCCGCTCGGACCGCGGCCAGCAGCCGCGCCGCGGCTTCGGACACGACGGCGGGCCGGCCTGCCAGCAGCGCGCCCGCGTCAACCAGTTCTCCGCCGACGCCCAGTGCCGCCGCTCCCGCGCGGATGAAATCGGCCGCATTGTCAACGTTGACCCCGCCGGTGGGCACGAGCGGCACCTGGGGCAGGGGTCCGCGCAATGCTCGAATGTACGCCGGACCGCCAACAGCCGTGCAGGGGAACACTTTCACGAAATCGGATCCGGCTCGCCACGCCATCAAGATCTCGGTCGGGGTAAGGGCGCCGGCCATCATCGCCACGCCCCGGCGGGCCGCTAGCTCCACCGTCGGAAGGTCAAAGCCGGGACTCACCAGGAACTGCGCGCCGGCATCCAGGCACTGCGCCGCCATCTCGGCGTCGAGCACCGTGCCCGCGCCAACCAGAAGCCGATCGCCAACGGAGGCAGCGAGCCGGGCAATCACGCCCACCGCGCCGGGCACGGTCATCGCAATCTCGACGACCAGGATACCGCCCGCGGCAACGGCCTCGGCGGCCAGGCGAGCGATTTCGGGCGAGGAGGCTCGCACGACGGGAACGATGCCAATCTCCGCAATGCGGGCGAGTACTCCCTGCTTGTCCATCCCTCCTTCCACCCTCCTCCCCGCTCAGCGGGTTATGCGTGCGCCCCCTCCCCTCATCACCCGCTCGACTTCGCCCAAGGTGGCCCCGGAAGTGTCGCCGGGCGTGGTCATCGCCAACGCGCCGTGCGCCGCTCCGCATTCGACCGCCCATTGCGGGTCGTGTCCGGAGAGAAAGCCGTAAAACAGTCCGGCGGCAAACGAATCTCCGCCTCCCACGCGATCGAACACCTCGAGGTCCGCCCGCCACGGCGCTTCAAAAAACCGCCCGTCGCAATAGCAGAGCGCGCCCCAATCGTTTCGCGTCGCGCTTCGCGCGCGGCGAAGCGTGACGGCAATGACCGCCGACGGGAGCTCGCGCGCAACCTGGGCGAGTGTGTCCTTGAAAGCGCCCGCGTGGAAATCGGTGAAGGATTCGTTCGCGCCGGGGAGGGAATAGCCCAGCGCCGCGGAGAAATCCTCCTCGTTGCCGACCACGACGTCCACGAGGGGAACGAGTTCCCAGTTCACCTTCCGCGCCTGCGCCTCCCCGCCGAGCGATCTCCAGAGCGATTCCCGATAGTTCAGATCGTAGGAGACGACCGCGCCGTGCCGCCGGGCGGCGGCGATGGCCTCGCGTGCCACCTCGGGGGTCGAGGAGGAGAGTGCGCAGAAAATTCCACCGGTGTGGAACCACCGGACGCCGAACTTGCCGAAGATCGTCTCCCAGTCGAAATCACCGGGCCGAAGCTGGGAAACGGCGGTGTGGCCACGATCCGAGCAGCCAAGTCCCGCTCGCAAGCCATAACCGCGCTCGGTGAAATTCAAGCCGTTTCGTGCCGCTCGCCCCACGCCGTCGTAACTCACCCAGCGCACGAGTGACTGGTCCACGCCCCCCTGGTAGATCAGGTCCTCGACCAATCGGCCGATCGGATTGTCCGCCAAGGCAGTGGCGAGGGCCGCATCCAGGCCGAAGCAGCGCTTCAGGCTGCGCGCAACGTTGTATTCGCCCCCGCCTTCACAAACCTCGAAGGACCTCGTGGTCCAGATGCGGCGGTCGCCCGGGTCGAGCCGCAGCATCACTTCGCCCAAGGCGACGACGTCCCACCGACAACCCTGTTTCGGTTTTACCGTCAGCGCCATCGCCTTACCTCATGCTTCCCTCCCCGGGAACGCATGCGCTGCGCGATCTTACACCCCTTCCCATTGCCGGCCAACTTGGGCCGGCATGACCCCGAAGGCATGGTTTCCCGCTGGCAATTTCGCTGCTCGTCGGAAAGTTGCTTGACATCCTCGCGGCCGCGTTTCACCTTGTTGGCGCGCGGCCCAGCGTGAGTCGCGCGCAAACTCCGTTCCGGAGGGATGATCGATGCGCCGCCATACTCCATCTTTCCTGATTGCGCTGGCCCTCGCGGCACTCGCTCCGCAACCGCTTCGCGCCGTGCCGGTCCCGCGGGCGCAGCCCCAAGCCTCGCCGACGGTCATCTTCTGGGAGAATGGTTTCCCTTCGGCGGAAGCGCCTCCCGTCTCGCGGGCCGCGCTCGAAACGGCTCTGCCCGGCGCGCGCTATGCGACCTCCAGCCAGCTTCCCTCCGCCCTCGCCGATAAACAGACGCGCTTGCTCGTTCTGCCGTTCGGCTCGGCGTTTGCCGAAAGCGATTGGCCGGCCATCTACCGCTACTTGCAGCGTGGCGGGAATCTGCTCGTGCTCGGCGGCAAGCCGTTCACTCGCCCGGCGAATTCCGAAAATGCTGGGTGGAAACTCGCGCTGCCCCGCATGGCGTACGCCGAGCGGTTGCTGATCGATCGCTACGAGAGCACGCCGGGTTCCGCCAAGCTTACCTTCGAGCCCAATCCGGATTACGCCTTCCTGAATCTGCCTCATTTCGCCTGGTCGCGCGGCCTCAGCCCTATCGCTCGCCTCAGCGACGAGTCGCTCTACTCGCGCCAGGGTTCGGCAGGCGAAATTGACGCGCGGCTTTCGACACTGGTTTGGGGCGAGGTGAATGGCCGCCGCCTCAGTGCTCCCGTTGTGGAACTGGACCACTTCCAAAAGGATTTTGTCGGCGGTCGATGGATTTTCCTCGCTTGCGTGCCTTCGCCGGGCTGGCTCGATTCCGCCGGCGGCCGCCAGCTTGTTTCCACGCTTGCGACGCGCGCCCTAGGCGGCGCGGAAGCCTTCCTGGTGCGGCCGGAGTGGCCGCTCTTCCTGCCTGGCGAGCCGTGGGTTTTCCGCCTGCGGTGGGAGCGATACCGTGCGGCCGCCCGGCCGATTCGCGTCGAGATCCAAATCACCGGCGCCGGCCCGGCCGAAACGCAAAACTTCGTCTTTCACCCTGGTGAATTTCCCTTCGCCGCCCAGTTCGTTCTCCCGCCCAACTCCGCGCCCGGCTTTCGCGTGGTTACCGCGCGCCTGTTTTCCCAGGACCGGCTTCGCGCCATCGATCGCACCGGATTCTGGCTGCGCGACCGAGCCTGGCTGGATTCCGGGCTCCGCGTCACCCTCAATCATCATTTCTTCGCGATCGATGGCCGGCCCGCGCCGATCGTCGGCACCACCTACATGGCCAGCGACGTGCAACGCGAGTTCTTCATGGATCCCAATCCCTACGTCTGGAACCAGGACATGGCCCAAATCCAGAGCGCCGGATTCAACATGATCCGCACCGGCTGGTGGTCGGCGTGGGACCAGGTGATGAAGCAGCCCGGCGTGGTGCATGAGGAGATGCTGCGCGCGTTCGAAGCTTTCCTGATGACCGCGCGGCTGCACAACTTGCCCGTCCAATTCAATTTGTTCGCCTTTATTCCGGATGCCCTCGGCGGCGGCAATCCTTACCTTAGCCGGGACGCGATTCGCCGCCAAAAGGAGCTCGTGGTCACCTTCGCCCGCGAGTTTCGCCGCGTGCCCTTCCTGATCTGGGACCTGGTCAACGAGCCGAGCTTCTCGAACCCGGACGAGCTTTGGAAGACGCGCCCGAATGGCGATCCGGTGGAACTCCGCGCCTGGAATCGCTGGCTCGCCCGCCGCTACGCCTCCCGCCCCGCGCTGGCCGCGGCCTGGGATCAGGCGCTCGTTCCCGCCGACCTTCCCGTGCCGCTGCCGCGCGACTCGCAGTTTTCTCCCCAAGCCGCTTACGCCACCGGGAAATTTCTGAATGCGGTGCCCGTTCACGATTACTACATCTTTTCGCAGGAAATGTTTCGTGCTTGGGCGGAAACGATGCATGAGGCTATCCGCGCGGCCGGCAGCCGCCAGCTCGTGACCGTTGGCCAGGACGAGGGCGGCGGCGAAGACAGACTATCCCCCGCTTGGTTCGCTCCCGCCGTGGATTTCACCACGACGCATTCCTGGTGGCTCAATGACGACCTGCTCTGGGATTCGCTGGCGGCCAAGCAACCGGGCAAGCCTACGCTCGTCCAGGAAACCGGCGTTCAGCGCGAGATCGGCTTGGCCGGCCATCCTCGCCTCACTTCGCGCCAGTCCGCGCGCCTGCTCGCGCGGAAAATGGCCATCGCCATGGCCACGAGCGCCGGCGCCATCCAGTGGCTCTGGAACACCAACGACTATATGGACGACGACAACGAAGTGGCTATCGGCGCGCTTCGCCCGGATGGCTCGGAAAAGCCGGAAGCCGAGGTTCTGCGCCGGTTCGCTCGTTTCGCCCGGGAGGCTGGCGGGTATTTCGACCACCCCTCCCGCGCGCAGGTCGCCATCGTCACTTCCCAGCCGTTTCAGTATTCCGCCCTCAATCCCTTGGCCATCGAAGCGCAGCAAAAAGCGGTTCGTGCGCTCGAATATTCCTGCCACATTCCCGGCCGGATGGTGGCCGAAAACCAGATCGGCGGGCTCGGCGATCCCAAACTCGCTATCCTGCCGTCGCCCATGGCGCTTGGCGACGCCGCCTGGCAGGCGCTGCTCAACTACGTGCGATCGGGCGGCAACCTTCTGATTACGGGCTCCGTGGATCGCAACTCGGAATGGAAGATCGTCGATCGGCTCTCGCCGCTTGGCCTTGCGGCGCGCCCCGCTCACCTGCTTTTCCATCAAGCCAACCTTGCGGTGGGAAACGAGAGCATTCCGCTTTCGTTCAATGCCGAAATGCAGTTGGCGGTCGATTATCTCGAGACTCCCGATGATAAGTCCTTCGAGCAGGTCGGCCTGGGGAAAGGAAGGATTTTCCTGGCGGATTTTCCCGTCGAACTCGCCGATGGCACGGCGTCCGCCGCGCGCCTCTATTCCTGGGTTCTCGCCCGGATCGGTATCGAGCCGCCGTTTGCGGGAAAGGTGCCCTCGGCGGGCGTGTTGATTCGGCCGGAGATTTTCGCTCATGCCGTTTTGTATCTTTTCGAATCGGAAAGGGAAGAAGCCGAGCCCATCGATATCCGCGATCGTGCGACCGGGGCCGAAATGAAATTCCTGCTCCCTCCGCTCGCTTCGCGCCTGATCTTGCTCGCTCTGCCTGGCGGCCGCGTCATCGCCCGTCTGCCCGAGCGAAACGCTTCCGCGAATTGAACTCCGGCGAGGCTGCCTGCCTGACGCTCCGCCGTGCTCGTTCTTCGCGCGCGGTCACCGGGACGCATCGCTCGGGCTCGGCCCGGAGGGCGCCACGGGGCTTCCGTGACATACTTGGGCGGGCGAGTCCCGCCTTGCTCTCTGTCAGGGCCAGCTCGCCAGGGAAACGAGGACTAACCATGGACCGGATCAAAGAGAGCGTTATTTTCCTTCTTGCGATAGTGCTTGCGGCTTTGTGTATCCCCGCGCTGTCGGCTCAAAAGACCGGCTCCGCGCCGGCGACGAAAGGGACCCCGCTCGAAGTGGCCGCTCCCGCGTGGCAAACGGGCGACTATTGGGCCACCTTCGACGGCGGGTTGCTGGTGGACTTCGCTGACCTCGCGCGTTTCCGCGACGCCGATTTGCGGCTTGGGCCGCCTGCCGCCGGCGAGAATCGGGTCGTTTTCCTGGGCGACTCGATTACGCAAGGCTGGAATCTTCAAGAATTCTTTCCCGGCAAGCCTTACGTCAACCGCGGCATTAGCGGGCAGACCTCGTCGCAAATGCTCCTCCGTTTTCGCCAGGATGCGATCGATCTGAACCCGAAGGCGGTGGTGATTCTGGCGGGCACCAACGACTTGGCCGAGAACACCGGGCCTGTGACCCTAAAGCAGGTGGAAGGCAACCTGATGTCGATGGCTCAACTGGCGAAGGCCAACGGCATCGGTGTGGTGTTGTGCTCCGTGCTGCCGTCAGTCCGCTATGGGTGGCATCCCGAACTGAAGAATCCCGCCCCCAGGATCGTGGCGCTGAACGCATGGATCAAGGCTTACGCCACGGGCGGCGGCTACGCCTACGTGGATTACTACTCGGCGATGGCAGACTCCGCGGGCGGCCTGCCCCACAAGCTGAGTCTGGATGGCGTACATCCGTTGGCCGCGGGCTACGCCCTCATGGCGCCGCTGGCGCAGGCGGGGATCGAGAAGACGCTGAACGACGAGGGTAGCCATCCGAGGCCAGGGACCAAACACCTGAAGAAGCCCTAGCCCACTTTATTCGTGAAGACCCATTCCCAAAACTCGGCGGCGCGCCAAAACACTGTCATCCTGAGCGAAGCGACGGATCCCGTGATATCGACAGTGGGTCGGGATTCTTCACCCCGACGAACTGCATCGGGGCTCAGTCGGGGGCGCCGGAAGGAGGCGTGTCGGCATGCATGGGAAGCGAACGATTTTCGCGGTAGCGCTGGTCTGTCTTGGCCTTCTCGCGGCGCGCTCCTCTGGCGCCGGCCGCTATTTTCGCGTCGAGCGAAAGTCCGGGACGTGGTGGTTCGTCTCGCCTTCCGGTCAGCTGGTCCTTTCCGCCGGAGTGGACCACGTGTCTTACCGGCCAGACGCCATTTACGGTACCTCCATCGTTCCCTACTTCGATCGTGTCTCGAAGATCTATCCCACCAAGCAGGCGTGGGCAACCGCCGAGATCGCGCGGCTCCGCTCCTGGGGATTCAACACGCTTGGATCGTGGTCTGACGCGTCTCTGTGGCGCCTCCAGATGCCGTACACCGTAATTCTTGATATCGCCGCGCGTTCCGGAGCGAACTGGGTCAAGGGAATACCGCTCGACGTTTACAGCCCTCGCTTCCAGGCCACGGCGAGGCAGATCGCGGAGAAGTGGTGCGCGCCTCGCGCCCACGACCCTGATCTGCTCGGCTACTTCAGCGACAACGAATTGCGGTGGGGCCCGGACTGGCGCGGGAAGCAGAATATGCTCACGATGTATCTGCGTCTGCCGGTGCATTCTCCCGGCCGGCAACAGGCCGTGGAATTCCTGCGGAAGAAGTACGGGGATCGCATCCTGCGGCTCGATCGGGCCTGGCGCATCCACGCAACCCGGTTCGCCGCTGCGCCCTCCGTTGCCGGGACCGAAGCCTTCCGGCAAGACAGTGCGGTTTTTCTCGGCATGGTGGCCCGGCGCTATTTCCAGGTGTGCGCGCGCGCCATCCACGCGGCCGATCCCAACCACTTGTATCTCGGCGCGAAATTTGCCGGCCTGCCGCCGGACCCCGTGCTGCGGGCAGCGAGCGCCGCCGACGTCGTCTCGGTCGACATCTACCGGCTCGATCCTCGTCCGCTCGTCGAGCATATCTACAGACTGTCGCATCGGCCGGTTCTGGTGGCTGAATTCGCCTTCCGCGCGGAAGATTCCGGCCTGCCCAACACGCGCGGCGCCGGACCCCTCGTCCCGAACCAGGCTGCGCGCGCGCTTGCCTATCGGAATTTCGTCACCCGGCTCGAGGCATTCCCCGAAGCCGTAGGCTACGCTTGGTTTGAATGGTGCGATGAGCCCCGAGAGGGACGCTTTGACGGCGAAAATTCAAACTACGGGCTGGTGAACGTTGAAGACAAGCCCTACCAGGCATTCGTGACAGGGCTCGAGGCTGCCAACCAGGCCGCACTCGCCGTCCATCGGAAGTTGATGAACTAGCGTCCTGAGTCAGAAGTTCGCAACATAGGTTTTCGGGGGTCGGAGCTTCAGCTCCGACATTAAGGCCCGCCAAATCAAGGGGCTTCAGCCCCTGAAGCAGGGCGACTTTTACATGGAACTTGCGACTCGGGACAATAGCGGCGCGCTTAAACCCTGTCATCCTTTCTTCGCTTGATCCCGCCAGCCGCCCGTTCTATAACATAGACTCGTTGGGGGAAATTGCCGGAGCGGGGTGCGCCGTGGCCCTTCGTGGATTTGCGGGAATCCGGAACGCTCCGCTGGGAAAATTTTCGCTCCCGCGGACTTCAGCCGCCGCGATCTTCCTGATCGCCGCGCTTCCCGCTTCTTCACTTCTCTTCGCGCAAGGCGCAACCGCTCCACGAAAGCAAGCGACGTCCCCCTCGCAACGATCTCGCCTGATCGAAGTCGCTGTCCGCGAAGTCGTGGTGGACGTCGCTGTGACCGGCTCCGGCGGAATGCCGGTGAAGGGATTGACGAAAAAGGATTTCGAGGTCCTGGACGACGGCACGCCCCAGAAGATTCTGTCCTTCCTCGTTCACACATCGTCGCCCACGCCGGCACTCGCTCTGCCGAAACTCCCGCCCTTGCCCGCTGGTCTGCTGACGAATTATTCTCCCGTGCCCGCCGATGCCCCGCTGAACGTTATTCTGCTGGACTTGGAGAATACCCCTCTCGAGAGCATGGACCACGTTCGGTCGCAAGTCGGCGACTTTCTCCGCAAGCAACCTCTCGACGCGCCCTTCGCCGTATTTGTGATGGGGCCGGGAGCGGTCAGCATGCTCCAAGGATTCACGACCGTTCGCAGCCAGCTTCTTTCCGCGGTCAACAGCGCGGGTGCGTACTCCTTCTATTTCCAGCCTGGCTTGGATCCGTTCGCTCTGTATGCCAGTCTCGCGCCGGCGTCGACATCGCCGGTTCCGGGCGTCCCCAACCCCAGCGCTTCCCTGCCTCCTGGCAGGTCCATACCCCAGAACCAGCCGGCGCCGCAAGTGCCGGAGGTGCCCGAAGAGCCGCTCGGCCAGGCGCAAGACGCACTCCGCGAAGCGCAAATGCAGCTCCTCGGGATGCCGCCCGAAGAGAAGAGCTATTTACTCCGCGGGCAGGCGCGTGACACGGCAAATGACATGGCGGAGATGGCGACGATTTTGAGTGGACTGCCGGGGCGCAAGAACCTCCTCTGGTTCACCGGCTCGCTGCCACTCAATCTGGACAACCTGCTCAAAACCTCCCAGGCCCTCCAAGCCGGCGACACCGGGCCGTCCATCGGCGGGCTGCCCAAGCAACTCGCTATACAGGGTTTGATCACAATGCACAATGACCCTCTGATCGTGCAGGCAGCCGTGCTCCTCGAACGAAGCCACACCGCTGTCTTCGCGATCGACGCGCTCGGACTCGAGGTGGGCGGCGCGAACCCCGGATGGATCAAGGAGAAATTGGCGGAGCATTCAACTCTCGATGTCGTAGCCGACATCACCGGAGGCCATGCTTTCTACAACACCAACGGCTTTAAGCAGGCCATGGCGACCTCTACGAACGAGGGTGAAAACTACTACACGCTCTCCTACGTTCCCGCGAGCGCGGCCTTCCGAGGTGAACTGCGTCATATCCACGTCAAATTGCTCGGCCGGGCAAAACGCTACCGGCCGGCCTATCGCCGCAGTTATTACGCCAACGCCTCCGACGCCGCTCCCGACCAGGCCGCCCACCCCGCGCTCGCCTTTGCCTTGCAGCACGGCGCGCCGGCGGCGCAGCAAATTCTCTTTTGGGTTTCACTTCAAAAAGTAGGAAAGCCTCGGGCGGCCGGGCCAGGCGAACCAGGGTCGCCCGCGGCCTCCGTTCCGGCCGGCAAAGCGACTTCCCGGGAAAAAGCCGCGCGCACCGGCCCCGAAATGCTCCAGACCTACGTCATCCACTATCTTCTTGTGGCGAAGATGCTCGCCATGACCGGCGCGCAAGAGGGAAAGCGCCAAGTGAAGCTGGAGCTCGCCGCCCGCGCATTCGCCAAGAACGGCGCCCCGCTCGTAACCATTCTCAACACGTTCCCCATAACCTTGACTCCCAAGACTTACCAACAAGTCGAAAACAACGGCCTCCACTTGAACCAGACCGTCGCCGTGCCGGCCCGAACGGCGTTTCTGCGCTTGGCCGTGCGCGATAATTTGTCGAGTCATCTGGGTTCGCTCGAGGTGCCACTCGCCTCGGCGTCTTCGCCTCGAGTCGAGACCAAGTGACGCTCGGTCCGAAGCTGCCGGCCGACATCGAGATGGCGACGCGCCAGAAACCCGGAACGAAAATGATGAGGAAGATCCCTTTCCTATGTGTCGCGGCTGTTGTGGCCGCGAGCGCTGGCATCGCTGCCGTGCAATTTCCTGGCATGCCGATGACGCCCGACGAACGCGCCCGCTTGCTGGCGCAGCAGAAGGCCACCCGGGCCGATCATCGGTACATGATGGACGTGCTCCACCTCGAGCGGTTGCGCCCGGGCGCCGACGGTCTCAATCCCCAGGCCCCCAACGCCGCCAACACCAACGAAGCCATCGCGAATCCCTATCCCAACCTGCCCAATCCGCTCGTTTCGAATTCAGGCGTGCCGATCACCACTCCCGAACTCTGGTGGAAGCTGCGCCGGCCCGAAATCGTGCAGGATTTCGATCGCGATGTCTATGGCTACGTGCCGCGCAACGTGCCCAAAGTGACTTGGGTACTTATGCGGGAGACGCGCGGCGAGAGCGGCGGCGTCCCGACGCTTACGCGCCAAGTGACCGGGCACGTCGATGACTCGATCGATCCGGCCATCAGCGTCGATATCCCCTTGACGGTTACCGTCCCCGCCCGTGCCAGCGGGCCCGTGCCCGTGCTGATTCATTTCGGTTTCAACTTCAACCCCCAGGCGCTGAAAGCCTTTTTGGCTGCGCTCAAGGCGCGCGGAGTCAAACCGCCCCCGCCGCCCAAGGGACCGGGTTGGGAGCAGCAGTTGCTCGATGCGGACTGGGGCTATGCCATCTTGAATCCAACCAGCTACCAAGACGACAACGGCGCCGGCTTGCGCGGAGGCATTATCGGTTTGGTGAATCATGGCCGGCCGCGCCGCCCTGACCAGTGGGGTGCGTTGCGCGCGTGGGCTTGGGGCGCCAGCCGCGCCTTGGATTATCTCCAAACCGACTCGGCGGTGAATTCGAAGGAAATCGGCATTGAAGGGTTATCTCGTTACGGCAAGGCGGCTCTGGTGGCCATGGCCTACGATCCGCGTTTCGCCATCGGGCTCATCGGATCGTCCGGCAAGGGCGGCGCCACGCTGTATCGGCGTCATTTCGGCGAGCAGATGGGCAATCTTGCGGGCTCGGGTGAATATCATTGGTTCGACGGAGAGTTCCTCAAATTCGATTCGAAACTCACTGCGGAAGACCTTCCCGTCGATTCCCACGAACTGATCGCCATGTGCGCGCCGCGGCCGATCTTTATCAGTTATGGCTCGCCTAAAGTCGAGGGCGGCTGGGTCGATTCGTATGGGTCCTTTATGGCCGCGGTGGCCGCCGGGCCCGTCTACCGGCTCTTGGGGAAACGAGGCTTGTCCGCCACGACGATGCCTCCTCTCGGCATGGCCCTGCTTGCGAGCGAAATCGGTTGGCGGCGTTCCCATGGCGGCCATACCGATCTGCCAAACTGGCCCGCATTCATGAAATTTGCGAGCAAGTATATTCCGGCGCCGCCGTTCCGGAAGTGACCGATCAACTGAAAGGCGGCCAAGCCCTTCCGCCGCCAACCCAGCGCTTGCGAGCTTGCTGAAAGACTCCCTTGGTGGTCATTCCGAGGAGCCGGAGGCGACGAGGAATCTGTTTTTTTCTTGAATTCCGCCGAACAGCAGATTCCTCGCTTCGCTCGGAATGACCCGGGGAAGAGGGTCTTGCAGCAGACTGCTACGGCTCGTGAAAGTCCATCGAGGTGATTTCCTCTGTGCCGGCGTCTCTCAACTCGAGGAGCGAGTTGTCCGGTGCCAGGCCCAACCAATAGCCCCAATAGCCTGTCGTCTTGAATCCTCCGAGACTAACGACCTTCGCAACCTTGTGGTCCGCGATTCTGACCCGCATCGCGACACTGGGCGTCTGGAAATAGACGTAGCGCCCATTTTGGGACCAGCAAGGGTAAGCAGCGAATTCGCTGGTCAGGGCTGACCACTTCCGGGCTTTGAGGTCGTAAAGCCGCAAGCCCACCGAGTTCGCGGGCAAGGCCACGATGAAGCGGCCGTCGGGCGACCACCTGGGACTGAACAATCCCCGCGAGCGCGGAAGGGTCGAGACTTGATGGCTCTTCAGGTCAAGGATATGTATTCTTGACGGAATCCCGGCGGCCGCGGCTCCTCCGAAGGCCAGCGAATTGCCATCCGGCGACCAGTTAGGGTCCATTGCCGGCTGGCTGTAATTGGGTATCAGGTCCTGGGGTGTGCCGCCATCAGCCGCTACCACGTAAATTCTGCGGGACTTCTTGCCAGGCTGCATGTCAAAGAACGCGATCTCCTCTCCGTCCGGCGACCAGCGCGGGCCCATCGCATACACGGGTGGAGAGGTGAGCTGGAGCTTATCGCTGCCGTCCAATTTGCCGCGCCACAGGATCCCGTCGGGAAAGGTAACGTAAGCGACCCATTGGCCGTCTTTCGAAAAGGAAACATCCTGCGCCGAAATTCCGCCCAAAAAAGGCTCGAAAGCCTTGGATTTTGCGTCGTAACGGTCGAGTTCTCCACGCGGGAGGCTTACCACAGCGAAAATCTTCTTGCCATCCTTGCTCAGAACGAAGCTGGGGAAGGAGACAATCCCTGCGGTCAGGCGCATAGGATCGTGGCTCACTTTGTGTAGAATGCTTCCCGCCTCACGCACGGCCCAGATTTGTCCCTGGGAGAGAAAGACGAGATATTTCCCGTCTGGTGTCCATTCGCCGCAATTCTCACCCGACCCGGCGTGCCAGCCGCTAAACATCGGTCGAAGATTCTTCCCCTCGGAGGACGCCTCCCAAGGGAAATAGGTCCCCGTCCCCTTCTCCATGAGCGTGACAACGATCTCGCGTCCATCCGGTGACATGGCTGAGCCGCACCCTCCCCCGAGCATCGAGCCGGTGAAACCAGCGGGAAAGGCAACCAGTTGGCGAGGCTCCGATCCGTTCGCCTTCGCGACGTACAGGCTGCCGCCCCTCGCGTAGATCAGCTCTTCCCCATCCGGCGACCACGCGGCAGAACTGGCGATTAAATTTCCGAGGCGGCGCCGGGAACCGCCCAGCGCCGGCAGCGTCCACAGCGGGCCTTCGGTCGCCGAACCGGGCTCATCCAACAGAAGCAGTTGGGAACCGTCTCGTGAAACGGTCAGAGGTTGAAGCCCCTCCGAAGAGATTCCGGGCGAAGGGCCGGCAATCGGAACCACAGCCCCGCCACTGACCGATACCTGCCCGAGGAAGAAGCCGACTGGGCCAATTTCACCCAGGTAGAGCCGCGAGCCGTCCGTCCCGAACAGGTTCTTAGGCGCGGCGTCGTGCGTAAGCTGGACAAAATTGGAAACGGTGGGCGGAGGCAGCGGCGGGCGGAAGAGGTAGGCCAGCGCGGCCAGCACGGCAGTTGCCGCGAGCCCCCATGGCAGAATGCGCCGAACGAGCGCACCCACGTGTGTGCCCTCCCTCGCATGGGCATCCCGCCCAAGGACCGGGGAGACACCTGTGCCACGCATACTCGACGCTCCGCGCTTCAGGCGCTTGAGGTCGGCGCGAATCTCGGCTGCGCTTTGATACCGCAGCTCGCGGTCTATCTCGAGACACTTGGTCGTGACCCGATCGAGTTCGGTGGGACATTGCGGATTGATTTGCGCGATCGGTAGCGGAGTCTCCGCCAGAATGTTGTGCAGCATCTCCGCCGTGCTGCGGCCCTCGAACGCCTGCCGGCCCGTCGCCATCTCGTAGAGCACCGCGCCGAAGCTGAACAAATCCGTCCGCGCGTCCACTTCCTCTCCCCGCGCCTGCTCCGGGCTCATGTATGCCGCCGTGCCCACCGCCAGGCCGGGACTGGTCAGCGTGTCGAGAGCGGGCTCCGTCTCCTCCCCCGCCGCGGCGGGCCGAGGACGGAAGACGCCTGCCGGGGCCCCGAGCTTGGCCACGCCGAAATCGAGGATCTTCACCTGCCCCCGCGCCGTCAGGAAAATATTCGCCGGCTTGATGTCGCGATGAATGATCCCGTGCCCGTGCGCGGCCTCGAGCGCGTCCGCCATCTGCGTCGCCAGTTCGAGCACCCGCTCGATCTCGAGCGGCGCGCCGGCGATCGCGTGCTTCAGCGTCTGGCCCTCCAGATACTCCATGACGATGAAGCGCCGGCCGTCGTGCTCGCCCACGTCGTGAATCGTGCAGATGTTCGGATGATTCAGCGCCGATGCCGCTTGCGCCTCCCGCTCGAAGCGCTCGAGCGCCTGCCGGTCCCCCACCAGTTGGCTGGGCAGGAACTTCAACGCCACCAGCCGCTTCAGCCGCGTGTCCTCGGCCTTGTAGACCACCCCCATCCCGCCCGCGCCCAGCTTCCCCATCACTCGGTACCGCGAAACCGTCGCCCCTACCTCCAGCGCCGCCGTCGGCGGATTCGCCGACTGCTCCTCTGCCGCCAGCTCCCGCGCCGCCAGCTCCACCGCCGGTTGCTCCAGGAAACCCTCTGTCTTGCCCTCCTGGGCGAGCAGCGATTCCACCTCCCGCCGCAACTCCTCATCTCCGGCACACGCCGCGGCAAGGAACGCTCCGCGCTCGCCCGCTTCCCGCTCCAGCGCGGCGCGATACAATTCCGCCACCCGTTCCCAGCGTTCAGCCTTCATCCCGCTTCTCTCCGCTCAGCTCCCGCAGCAGCCATGCCCGCGCCAGCTTCCAATCCCGGTGAACCGTTTCGGGTGAGACCTTCAGCACCTCGGCGGTCTCCTCGACGCTCAGTCCGCCGAAAAAGCGCAATTCCACCACTTGGCTCCTGCGCGGATCGATCGCGGCCAGAGCCTTGAGCGAGTCGTCGAGCGCTACCAGATCCAGGCCCGGCTGGCCCTGGATTGCCAACGAATCTTCGAGCGTAACCCGTTCCCGGCCGCCGCCGCGCTTTTGGAAGCGGCGGGCGCGGGCGGATTCGATCAGGATGCGCCGCATCGTCCGCGCCGAGATCGCAAAAAAATGAGCGCGGTCGCGCCAACCGACTTCCTTCGCATCCACCAGGCGCAGGTAGGCTTCGTTGACCAGGGCGGTGGCTTCCAGGGTGTGGTCTGGCCGCTCGCGGGCCATATACCGGCGGGCAATTCGGCGTAACTCGTTGTAGACGAGCGGAGTTAGCCGTTCCAGTGCGTGCTCGTCCCCGCCTTCCCAAGCTCGCAGGAGCTTGGTGACATCGCTCCGATCCGGGGCAATCCCTCCATCTCGCGCCCTGGCTCCCGAGATGGCGGGAGCATAGCACGGGGAGGGGTCTCGTTCCAGCCAGGCGGGCGAGGGCGGTGTAATCGATCTCTTTCAATCTCGTATGACAGTTTCTGGCCCCCGTTCTCGCATTCCAGGGCAGGGGGAAGAACGATCCAACACCCCGAACGGGGCACGCCCGGTGAACCTGAATCCAGCCGGCGTCCCCGCGGAAGCAATGGGAGGATGAACCATGAAAGCGATTCGATACCTGGCAACGTTGGTTGCGGTCGCCATACTGTTCGCCACATTCGGGGCCGGCCGAGCAAGCGCTCAAGACTTCGTCGAGGGGCGCTTCCGGCTGCCCTTCCCCGCCCGCTGGGGTTCGGCGAATCTGGCGCCAGGTCGCTACAGCTTCAAAATCGAAGGCTCCGGCGCGTCCCGTCTGGTCGTGCTCTCGGGCCGGGCCAAGGAAGGCGGCGACCCTACTTACCGCCTCATGGGCGTGGTGGGCGACCGGCCCTCTTCAACCCACCAGAATGCGCTCCTTTGCCAGCGCAGCGGCTCGGTCTGCATCGTCCGCACACTGGAACTCGGTGTCGCCGACGAGACGCTCTCCTTCCTCGTGCCCAAGAGCGCGCTCATGGAGACCGGGAAACACGGCCGCAAGAAGCCTGCACTGCGAGCCGGCGCGGTCCAAACCGTGCCGATCGCGATCTCGGGAAAGTAACCCATGACTCTCACCCCGGCGGCTGCCGGCGATGCCCTGAGCCCCGGCAGCCGCTCGGTTTCGAGATTGGATGTGCCGGCCCCGTCTTTCGGAAAGCCGCGAGATCCTTTTCGTTGCCTGCGGGTCAGGGCTGCTCTCGGAAAGCGAGGAAACTGTGCGGCTCGATCCGCACTTGATATTCGTATTCCCCGGGCGGTTTTGCCTTCCCGCGGCTTGGGGCAGCAGATGCCGGCCGCGCGTGAAGCGGATCGCCCGCGAGCGTCGTTCCCTTTCTGAAGCTTTGCAGATGGCCGAAACGGCCGGTGATCCGTACCGTTGCCGGGTGATCGAGAAAAGACTCGACGACGAAGGTGTTGTTGGCGTATGCGAACAGGCTCACTTCCGCCGGCCCGTCGAGCTTCACGGGCAATCCCCGATCGAGATTCCGCCGCAGCTCATCCAGCACGCCGACCGGCAGGCGATAGAGATCGTTCATGTTCTCCGGTATCGTCCAGACGTACAACACTCCCCTTTCGTACCGATCCATCAAGAGCAGCGGCACGCCGCGGCCGTTGGCCAGACCGCGCACCTGCGCCCAATCTTCGTTCGTGTCGAAGGCGACTTCGGGAAAAAGAATGGGCTGGCCGGCGGGACCGAGCCGGGCGCCGGCTCCCGCGCCGAATCCGCCCATAAAAGAGGTGACGGCGAAGATGCGGTCCGTGACGCGCATATGGGTAACCTGGCCGAGGCCGCGGTTCTGGATCGCGTGCAGCAGTCCTGAGGTGACGATCGCGTTGTCTCCGGCGCGCAGGCGTTGCTCGATTTCCGCGACGATGTGGGGATCCCGGCGGGCCGCCTCCGTCAGCAATACGGTCTTCGCTTTCGGCCAATTCGGATACATCGAAACGGGAACCCCGATCATCCCCGCCACGTCCTCCAGAAAATCCTCCCCGCTCGATTGATAAGGCCGATACACACCCAAGCCCAGCGGCGTGCCGAGTTCGCCGGCGACGCGGTCCACTTGGCGCAGGGCATAGGCGGCTGCGTCGACCAGAAGCGGCGGCTTCGCGTCCGGGCTGGCGGGCAGGCCGCAGCATTCGCGCAGCATCTCGGAATAGTTGAACGAAGTCGGCAACCTCTGCCACGGGGAGCGATCGCCGGGATCGGCCGGCTGCAAGAGGTCCGTATACTGAAACAAATTGATGGCCGGCGCCTTGGCCAGGATCGTGTCCCAGAGCTGCTCGGCGTACCGGTCCGGATAGCGCACGTCGTAGGGATCCACCCATCCGCCGCCGTTGCGTCCGGGCGCCACGTTTTCCAAGTAGCGGAAGATCTCGTAGCTCTCGTACTGTTCGAGGTGCTGATCGGTGATTTCCGGGTCGCGGGTCTCATCCCCTGTCCAGATCTCGGGGAAGATTCGCGGCTCGCGCTCGAGATCGTAGCCCAGTTGTTGAAACGTCGGATACCAGTTGGGGAATTTGATGATGACGCGCACCTTGGGATTGGCGGCCCTTGCCGGCCCGAGAATCAGGTCGCGCGCCGCCTCGTCCATCCTCCGGAGCCGGAACTGCTCCCACGTCAGATGGCCTTTGGCGGCGATGTCGGAAGCGGTCTTGGTGTTGAAGAAGAAAAAGTCGTCGAGAATGATCTCGTTGAAGTGGCGCGCGGCCAGAGCCGACATGCGCCGGACCAGCGCGCGGTCCTTGGCATCGGCATAGTCGAGCGAGTGGAATTGCCCGCGGCCTCCTGGCGCGACCAGCGCCATCCCGCCCGCCACCGCTACGCCACGCGCCAGGAAGAACTGCTTCACGCGGGAGAGCGCGGCGTCGTTGGCAATCACCCCGCCGCGATAGCTTTCGATGAAGACTTTGTCCACGTGCAGGCGGCTGCTGATCGTGTTCCAGCTCGATTGCATCCAGGCGGGATCCTGGGCCATCCGGTTGACTGCCTGCGCCGTGATGTACACCGTAACTTCAAAATTCCGATACGGTTTTGGCTTGGCCGCGCCCGCGGAAGCGCTCAGGAGGAAGATAGCGAGAAGGCCTCGGCACGCCTTAGAGAACATGCTTGCCCCGCCCTCCTTCCGTCCAACGTTTGGCAGGGGGTAATCCCGCCCCTGCTTCTACACCACCAGAAGAGAAAGTTCAACCCGCGCCGGCCGACACCGCTCTGGCCGAAGCAGGCTTGTTTAACCGTTCCTTTTGGCGGCTGTTCTGGCGGCTTTTGGGTTGGCGATTTTTGCGCCTTCAGCGCCGCGGTCTTCAGCGCGGCATAGAATCGCGGCGGCCAATCGTTCCAGCCGGCGCCCCGATCGATGACAATTGTTGTAGCGCCGGCATCTTGCCGGCCCAGAAGACTGCGCGCTAGGCGACGGCGTCACAAAAACGCCGGTCCATTCCTTTCGCGACCACCGACAACAAGGCAGCCCTGCGCACCGTTTCAGGTTTGGACGTAGCATGATCTTCCCCTTGTCGCGGGCAGTGCTTCGAGTGAAGGCCGAGCGGCTGAAGTCGAATGAAGTAGAATGCCGTTGGCGCAAGATGCAGAAACTGACGAAAGTCGGCCCGGTGAAGGGTCTGTTCGCGGTCCTGTCGCTGCTTGCGGGAACTTACGCACCCGCCTTTCTAGCGGCAGCGCTGCTGAAGCTGCGGCCAGCCCAAGAGGTGCCCGCCGTCATCGTCATCACCCTGGGGCTGGCGCTGCTCTTTATCGGTTTCCTTTCCAATGGATCGGGAAGGTTTGGCGAGTTCGGATTCCGGTTGTGTGGTCATCGGTACCTCGCCCTGGCGATTGCAGTGGGCACGCCGGCTGGCTGAGCGCTCACCGTCCTCATCAATCGCCTAAGCCCCCGTCCGGGTCAGCCCGAATTTGCGTTTCGTCCTTGGGTGCAGGTTGGGTACTTTGTGCTTGGCGCGGCGATTCAGGAAGAGATCATTTTTCGCGGGCTCCTGCAAACAGACCTAGCGCGGCGGTTCGCGGAAAGGCTGCCGCTTCTCGGCCATTCGCTTTCTTGGCCGGCGATTATCGTGGCCTTCGTGTTCGGACTGCTTCATTTGGTGGTGAATCCGATCACCGCGGTAGCCGCTTTTGTCTTAGGACTGCTGGCTGGGGAGTTGAGGGACAGGAGCGGTAGCCTGGTGCCAGCCATCGTCGTCCATTCCCTTTTCAATCTCTTTGCCTTCATCCTGTAAGCGGCCCTATCGAGCGCCCTCCGCGTTCTGCACAGGTCCGCGTCCAACGTCATGGCAGTGCGTCTCGCTGGCGCTTTTCGGTGAAATTCTTCGCGGGCCTTGCCTGCTACGGTCAGTTTCTCCAACCGTGGGCATAGAGACGGCCCTGCAACCGCCCTGCCTGCCGCAGGCAAGTTCTCAGCGGCGGCGAGGGTCTTCCTTCGGGTTCACGTAGTGGGTGACGAACGCTCCGAGGCCGACGACTTCTAGAACGGTTTCGCCGCTGGCCCAGCCGTAGTGCGGCGCCGCCGCGCTCAGCCACGCAAAATCGCCGGCGTGGAGCGCAACGGCTTTGCTTCGGTCAAACTTCGGCCCGACGCCCATGTGATACGTCCCGGAAATCACGGTGAAACGATCGGTGGCGGGATGCCAGACGGGCGGGATGCGATAACCGTCCGGCATTTTCAGGCGCAGAATGACCAGGCCGGGCTTTGCCGGGTTCCCTTCGAGCACCACGGACGCGGCGCCCGGGGGCAGCGACGACTCGGGCCGCCAAGCAAGCGAGCCTGCGTGGAAAACGCGCTCCCGTGGATGCAAGGCGTAATCTCCCGCAGGGTCTTGCCCGACGCGGCCGGGCAGCGCGCCAGGCCCGGGCGCGGAGGGCGCCGCGCCGGGCGCCAGCAGAAAGGCAAGAACGAAGACGGAAAACAAAACGGAGCGAACCTTCATTGGACGCCTCCTCGCGGAACCCACGAGGGAGGATAGCGAATCGCACCGGTAGGGCGGCTGCGAGAACGAGCAGCACTGGCAGCACGGCCCGTCGCACGCGCGTTCCCCCCAAAGCCGGATGATCCGGGATCTCCATTATGGACTCCAGCCCGACGACAAAATATCCCAGGCCGCCCGCACAGGCAACTCCCGACCGGGTTTCCGAGGCTCGACGCCCTCCGCGACGGGGACACGCACTTTTCCTCGCTGGAGAGCCCAGACCGTGAAATTGCCGCTTCTCCGGCTCCCGGTGGGTAGGACTAGATTTGCGCTGTGAAGATCGAAGCGAGGTCATAGCGATCGGACATGGACTTCCTCGCCGACGGCTTCGTCCAAATCGCGGAGGAACGAGCGCCACGGCTCGGGAACGGAATCAGGATGTGGCATGGGTGAGATGATCAACGTTGAGATCGGAAAGCAGATTCCATTTGCGCGCTTCCGGCGTGCGATGCTGCCGGAGCCAATCGCGCTCGGCTTTCGTCATGGAATCGTGGCAATAGGTGTCTTCCTTCACCAAAAGAGATTGCTGGCATCAAGAGGCCTGCTTCACGCAAAGGCGCCAAGGGCGCAAAGGGCCTGGGCTGCGAGGGTCAGGGCGGGCCGGCGCCCGAATCGGGGGTGCGGGGCACGATGACGTGGCCGCGCCTGGCCCACCGGCCCCGGCGGCCTGCCAGGCTGCGCCACAACACTTTCGTCGGAGCTGGCGGCTTGGCAGCCGCGGGTTTCGGCCCCGAAGCGGGCGGAGGTTGCGGCCTGGTAGCTCTTGTTCCCTCATCGCTTCGATCCATAACTGCGGGCGCGGGGACCGCGCCCCTACAGCCGGTGCCAGGGGCAGAGGGCGGTCGCTGGGCCGAGGAGATAGGAGATTTGAGAGCTGAGATCTCAGAGGCCGCGGCGGGTTCGGGTGCTTTGGCTTCTTTCGGAAGCGGCTCGAAGCAATCCTCGAAATAGGGGTAGCTGTCGATGGTGTAGTGGACCGGACTGTGCTCGCCCTTGCCGCCGCCCGAGCCCGACTCTAGCGAGTCGCGCTCCTTCTGGTCCATTTGGTAGATGAGGCGAATCGCGCCCAGTATTACCGCCGGCGTCGGCTTGATCTCGCTGACGTGCTCGACGATCCGCTCGAGCGCGAACCGCAGCCGCTTCTGCCGTCTCTCGTACAGCCCACAGGCGTGCGCGTGGCGATAGACGGCCCGCGAGCTGCCCAGCCCGTATTCGCGAACCAAAGCGTCCGCGTGGGTCCAGTGGAGAAATTCCCGGTCGATCTCCTCGCGATCGGGATGCCGGCAGATCTGGCAGAGGGCGCTGTGGTGTTTCGATGGGGCGGTCGCTGTTTTCTTCATCTCGCCCGCAGTGTGCGCCCGGCGCGGAAGGAATTCAACTGAAGCCTCTAAGTAAACCGTGACCCGTGGCGCGGGCACTCTTGCCCGCGCGCCTTGCCGCCAGAGACGGGGCCACCCTATCCGTTACACGTTGTAACATATAGACGGTCAGGGAGAAGACACGGAGAAGAACGGCACCGCCCTGCTTTCCGGCGCAATGGCGACGGGTTAGAAAATCATCCTTTTGAAAACACAGCACTTCCCCTCGTCACACCTCGCCTGCCCCCGACGGGTTTGCCGAGCCCGAGCCCGCATTCGGGCGCGCGGAACGGCTCCCCCTCTGCGTCCTCCGCGCCTCTGCGGTGAGGCAGGGAGTTCCCGACCCCCGTCGTGGCGCGTGCGAGAGGAGTGCGGGCGCGCGGGGCGGGGATAGCATAGAGTGAATGGCGGAACGAGAAGCGCCCAGCGGAGCAAAGGGACGCGGCGAGAAAGGAAACACGAATGGCGAAACAGAAACGATTGGGTTATGCGGTGGTGGGGCTGGGAAGGATCGCGCAGAAAGCCGTGCTTCCGGCGTTCCGGCACAGCCGGGAGGCGAAGCTAGAGGCCGTAGTGAGCGGGGACGCGAGCAAGGCCCGGCGTTTGGCCGCGCGATACGGCGCGAGCGCCTGGTACGGCTACGAGGACTACGACCGCTGCCTGGCGGATCCCCGCGTCGAAGCCGTCTTCATCGCCACCGATAACGCCACGCACGCGCGCTACTCGGTTCGCGCGGCCGAAGCCGGCCGGCACGTCTTGTGCGAGAAGCCGATGGCCACGACGGTGGAAGAGTGCCGGGAGATGATCCGCGCGTGCCGGAACCATCGCGTGCGGTTGATGATCGCGTATCGAAAGTATTTCGAGCCGGCGAGTTTGGCGCTGAAGCGGCTGGTCGAAACCGGCCAACTGGGCAGACTGAAGATCATCCATTCCGCTTTCACCTTCCTGCTCCCCCGCAAGTCCCGTGGTCGAGAATGGCATTTGCAGTCGCCGGCGGCCGGGGGAGGGGCGCTCGTGGACGTGGGCGTCTACGCGGTCAATTCGATTCGGTGGCTCACGGGTGCGGAGCCGGTCGAGGCCTCCGCGTACCCCTGGAGCGCCGATCGCGAGCGATTCCGAGATGCGGAAGAGAGCATCGCCTTCCAGTTGCGATTCCCCGGCGGGCTTTTCGCTCAAGCCAGCGCGAGTTTCGGCGCGGCGCGCGCCAGCTTTCTTAACGTGATGGGAGAGAAAGGATGGGCGGCGCTCGATCCCGCTTACGCGTTCGACGACGAACGGCGGCTGTTCGGGGAGATTGGAGGGCGGTGGTTCGAAAAACGCTTCCCGATCATGGATGAGTTCGCCCTGGAACTCGACGCGCTGGCTCGCGGCGTGCGCGAGGCGGAGGATCCCGAGCCGGACGGCTGGGAGGGCCTGCGCGACGTCGCCGTGATGCAGGCCATCCACCGAGCCGCGGACGACGGGGGCTGGGTGCCGATCCGGCTCCCGTAGCCGCAGGCAGTCGGGCGGAACTTCCACCACGGAGGACACGGAGTTCCACAGAGCAAAGCGAGCACGGACAGCTCATCTCTCCCTGCCGCACCCTCGTAAGAGCCTGTCTTTTTCGGCAAACATTTTCGGGCGGTGCGTGCGGTCCTTGTTGGATGCGGCTCCCAAAAGCCTCTCCGTGGATCTCGGTGGACCTCCGTGGTGATCTTCCGATGGGAACTGCACTTTCACCAGGGTGGACACGGAGGAAACTGCTTCAGACGGCCCAAAGACGGACGGAAATTCCACCACAGAGGCGCGGAGGGAGGTGTCCGAAGTCAAATGCGCCGGCGCCTCGCTCTCAGGCCAGGCATGCTCGGGGGGAATCCACCCTGCAGAGGATTTCTCTCATGGGGCGACGGCCAGGGACTCCGCCCTCGGCATGCGTATCAGGAAATAAGCTGCCGGAATCCACAGCAGCAGCAGGGTGAGCCACATCACCGGCGAAGCCCGCAACGAGAAAACATGGTTCGCGTTCGGCAGAGCTGAAGGCACTATGCCCGGGGACTGATTGACGGCGGAGTGCATCAGCATCGTCAGCAACAGACTTCCGTTCGTGTGGACGTAGAGCCAGGCGAGCGCCACCGAAAGCGCCACTACCTCCAGCGCCCAGATGGGAAATGATAGATGGCTAGGTGACGGAGCGGATCATGCCGCCATCGACCTGGAGCGTGGCGCCGGTGAGGTAGGAAGCGGCGTCGGAGAGGAGGAAGGCGACGGCGCGCGCCAGCTCCGCGGGTTCGCCGTAGCGGCCGAGCGGGATGGTGGCGAGCTGGCGTCGGCGCTGCTCCTCGACCGCAATCCCCAACCGCTGGCTGGCCGCTCGATCGAGCTGGGCGACGCGCTCGGTGGCGATGCGTCCGGGCACGATCTGGTTGACGCGGATTTTCCTGGCAGCGAGTTCGCTCGCGAGCGTTTTGGCGAGCGAGGAGACGGCGCCGCGCAGGACGTTCGAGAGGCCGAGATTGGGGATCGGCTGCTTGATCGAAGAAGACGTGGGAATCACAATCGCGCCTCCGCCGCGCTCGGCCATCGAGGGAACGGCGAACCGAACCATGCGAATGACGCTGAGCAGAAGCAGCTCGAACGTCTTTTGCCAGGCGGCATCATCGAAAGAGAGCGTCTCGCCAGGCGGCGGTCCGCCGGCATTGGGATAGAGCAGATCCACCCCGCCGAAACCCTGGACGGTTTCGCGAGCCCACTTTTCGAGCGCTTCCGCCGAGCGGATATCGGCAGGGACGGCGAGAACGGAAGCGCCCGTTTCGCGCTCGAGCCGCTGCTTGGCCGCTTGAACGCCGGGTTCGTCCAAATCGGAAATCGAGAGATGGCAACCCTCGGCCGCGAGTTCATGGGCAACGGCGTAGCCGAGCCCCTGGGCCGCGCCGGAAACCATGGCGATTTTCCCCTTCAGATGGAGATCCATGAATCCTCCTTGTATTCCGTGCGGACCCAGGCGAGCAGGCGATCGAGCGCGGCCAGAGTGGCGGCGTCGGGCTTCGCGCCCGGAGGGCGAATGGCAGCGTCGCGAATGGCGCCGCGGCGGCGCAGGATTTCCTTGCGCAAGGCGACGCCCAGCAGTTGCTGAAATTCGAATCGCATCAGGGAGACGTAGCGATAGAAAACATCGGCGGCCTCGTCCACTTTACCCGCTTGGTAGAAGTGGACGATGCGAACGAGGATTTCGGGATAGGCGAAGCCCGTCATCGTGCCCGAAGCTCCGGCCAGGAGTTCCTCGAGCAGGAACACGCCACCCAGCCCGCCGAGAATGCGGAACTCGGGACCGGTTTCGGCGAGGATCCTCGCGGTTTTCCACTGCGTGGGCGGATCCTCGAGCTTGATGGCGCGCGCGGCGGGGACTTCGCTTGCGATACGGGCGAGAATGGCCGGCTCGATGGTGAACCCCGAGACCGGGGGATAGTCCTGCACGACGATGGGCAGATCGACCGCGGCGGCCAGCGAGGAGTAGAAGCCGACGAGAACATCCGCGCTCGGCCGCGCGAGTTGAGGCGGGCTGACCATGACGGCAGAGGCCCCAGCCGCTTTCGCCGCGCGGGAATGAGCGATGGTGGTGCGAAGGCCGTTCGAGGTGGCGCCGGCGACGACGGGAACGCGGCCGGCGGTGTGGCGAATCACGGCTTCCAGAACGACGGAGCGCTCCCGGTCTTCCAGCCGGGCGACTTCCGAGGTAACGCCGAGCGCGGTCAATCCATCGACGCCGGCAGCGAGATAGAGCTGAATGACGCGACCGAGGCTGTCGAGATCGAGCTCGCCTGAGGAGTCGAAAGGTGTGGGGAGTACGGAGAACACGCCGCGGAAAGCGGGTGGGTTAGGGGTGGGTGAAGACGGAGATTGCATTTGGGGGAACCTCCCACTAAAATCCCAGATTGTATACAAAAAGGGAGACCATGAAAAGCGAGGGTTCTTCCGGCCCCGGCTCGGCACCGAGCGACCGGAATGCGTCAAACCTTTTCCCTTCAGGTGCCGCAGGGGAGAGGAGCGAAGGGAAGGAGCGAGCCGCAGATAGGGAGGAAGCGACGGCCACCGAAGTCCAGCGCGAACGCAGCTTCGATGTGGCCTACCGCAAGCTTCGCGATCTGATCGTGCGCGGGCGGCTGACGCCCGGAACGCGGCTTGTGGAAGCCGACATTGCGGAGCGGCTGGAGATCAGCCGGACTCCCGTGCGCAGCGCGCTGCACCGGCTGGAGCAGGAAGGTTACGTCATGGCGGCGCGGCGGGTGCGGCAATCGCGTCTGGCCGTTGCACCGCTTACGAAAGAAGACAGCCGCGAACTTTACTGGATCGTCGGGCACATTGAAGGGCTCGCCGGGCGCTTGCTGGCGGAATTCGACCGGGAGACTCGGGAGCGCGTGGCAAGACAACTCCAATCCATCAACGACGAGCTTTCCGAACTGGCCCGCGGGCGGCGTGCGGAACCGGGCCGGATATTCGATTTGGACATGGGCTTCCACCAAGCGCTGGTGGAATCGGCCGCGGGACCGCGCTTGCTCGCGATTCATGCCGCCATCAAGCCGCAGACCGAGCGGTACTGGCGGCTATACGCGAGCGCCATCATGGACGATCTGGGCATCTCCGTTGCCGAGCACGTGGCGATTATCGAAGCGATCGCACGAGGCGATGCCGACGCGGCCGAACAGGCCATCCGCATCAATTGGCAGAATGGCGCGGAGCGGCTGGGGCGTGTGATCGACAGCCTGGGCGAGCGCGGGAGTTGGTGACCACCGAGAAAGGTTTAAAAGTCACGGTTTCCCCAGGCGCAACTACGGCGCCTGGGGAAACCAGCTATCCTCCGCGACGGGCGGCCGGGGCACCCGGCTAGCCTCTGCGGCAGAGCGCCGGGGACACCGGCGGGTGGGCGGGAGAACCCAGCATCGGGCGCTCGAAGAAAAAACCGCGGGCGGGATCCCGACCGAAAAAATCGGGGCAGGCGCCCGCGCCACGCAGGCGGCGAAGGCATCGCCGATTTGAAATTTGAGATTTCAGAAGCGGAGGCAGAAGAGGGCGGCGGGCAAAAGCATTCGTACCGGCGCGGGGGCTTGTGGAGTAGAATCGTGCGCCGCGCGGGTGAGAGGCGCGGCGCGATTCGGACCGGCAAGGTCCCCGAGCAAAAACGCCGAGGCGGTGCGGGCCGCTGTGGTGACCCTGAGCGAGCGGCGCGGAAGCGAAGAGCTTATCTGGGGGAAGGACGGAGCGGCTCATGGCTGTGATGCGAACCATTCTTTTGCAAGGTGCGGGAAACCGGTGGCTGCGCGAGCGGGCTTCTCACTACCGGTTTGTGCGGCGGGCCCTGCGACGCTTCATGCCGGGCGAGCGGCTGGAAGACGCCATCGAAGCCGCCAGGGTGCTGCGGGAGCAAGGGCTGAACACGATCTTCACCCGGCTGGGCGAGAATCTCACCGACCGCTCCCAGGCGAACGAAGTGGTGGAGCACTACCTGGACGTGCTGCATCGTGTGACGGCGCTGAATCTGCCGACCGTGATATCGGTGAAGCTGACCCAGCTCGGCCTGGACTTCGACCGTGAATTCTGTTTCCAGAATCTTTGCCGGCTGATCGAAGGAGCGGGGAACGGCGACATCGTGTGGATCGACATGGAGTCGAGCGCCTACGTCGACGTGACGCTGGAGGTTTACCGCCGGGCGCGGGCGCAGTATGCCAATGTGGGCGTCTGCCTGCAGGCCTACCTCTATCGCACGGCGAAGGACCTGGAATCTCTCGTGCCGCTGGGGCCGGCCATCCGGCTGGTGAAAGGGGCGTACCGCGAGCCACCGGAAATCGCTTTTCCGCGGAAGAGCGATGTGGATGCCAACTACTTCCAACTGACGTCTCGGATGCTGAGCGCGGAAGCGCAGCAGGCGGGGATGCGCGCGGTCGTCGGGACGCACGATCCCCAGCTCATTCAGCGGATACAAGCGGTGGCGCTCGAGCGCGGCCTGCGCAAGGACTGCTTCCAATTCCACATGCTCTACGGCATTCAGCGCGCGCTGCAGTCGCGCCTGGCGAGGGAGGGCTGGCGGGCCGGGGTTCTGATCTCCTACGGCAAGGACTGGTTTGCCTGGTACATGCGGCGGCTGGCGGAGCGGCCTGCGAATCTGTGGTTCGTGATGCGGAACATCGTCGGGTAGCGAGTCGGGGAAGCGCCTCCCGCGAACCGCGGGAAGGGAGGATCGCGCCGATGGCGGAAGCGAACGCGACAGGGGCGGGTGCGCGAGCGGAAGCGGGCGGAGGGTTCGTTCGCGGCCTGGGCTTGTTCGATTCGGTCATGGTGGTGGTGGGGATCATGATCGGATCGGGGATCTTCATCGTTTCGGCCGACATGGCGCGCAAGATCGGCAGCTCGGGCGGGTTGCTGCTGGCCTGGGCGATCACGGGCGCGCTGACCATCGCGGCGGCGCTGAGTTACGGGGAACTGGCGTCGATGATTCCCCGCGCCGGCGGGATGTACACCTACCTGACCGAAGCCTACACGCCGCTCTGGGGCTTCCTCTACGGCTGGACGCTCTTCGGCGTGATCCAGACGGGAACCATCGCGGCAGTGGCGGTGGCTTTTGCGCGGTTCACCGGGGTGCTGTGGCCTTCGGTGAGCGAGAGCCACTATCTGATCGCGCCGGTGCATCTCTCGAGCGGGTACGCGCTTTCGCTCTCGACCGCGCAGTTGCTCGCGATCGTGGTGATCGTTCTGCTCACCTGGACCAACTGCCGCGGACTCGAGTACGGCAAGATCGTCCAGAACCTCTTCACGGCCACGAAGACGCTGGCGCTGGTGGGGCTGATCGTCGTCGGGCTGTTTTTCGGCTGGAACGCGGAAGCGGTGAAGGAGAATTTCACGCACATGTGGCGAGTGAGCGGACAGGCGCCGCTCGCCACCGGCTTGGACGCGGCGACGATTTTCGGGCTGTTCGTGGCCCTTTCGATCGCGCAATCGGGATCGCTCTTCGCCGCCGATTCCTGGCACGACATCACGTTCGCCGCCGACGAAGTGCGCGACCCGCGGCGCACGCTGCCAAGGGCGCTGGCGATCGGGAGCGTTCTGGTGATCGCGCTCTACCTGCTCGCCAACGTCGCCTACCTCGCCGTGCTCCCGCTCCACGCCTTGCAAAACGCCCCCGACGACCGCGTGGCCACGGCGATGCTGCGCGTGGTTTTTCCGTCGTTCGGGCCGACGTTGATGGCGATTCTCATCATGGTCTCGACGTTCGGGTGCATCAACGGCCTGGTGCTGGCGGGAGGACGCGTGTATTACGCGATGTCGCGCGACCGGCTTTTCTTCCCCTCGGCGGGCCGATTGAACCGCGCGCACGTGCCGGGCTGGGCGCTGGCGGTGCAGGGGCTGTGGTCGGCGTGCCTGGTGCTGCCGCGCACTTACGACCCCGCCACCCACAGCTACGGCAACCTGTACAGCGATCTGCTCAACTACATCATCTCTTCGGCGCTGATTTTCTACGTCCTCACCATCGCGGGCGTCTTCCGCCTGCGCAGGAAGCGGCCGGAGGCCGAGCGGCTTTTCCGCGTGCCGGGCTATCCGGTGGTTCCCGTGCTGTACATGCTGGGCGCGACGATCGTGCTCGTGCTGCTCTTCGTCTACCAGGCGGCGAGCACTTGGCCGGGGCTGGTCATCACGCTGATCGGGCTGCCGGTCTACCTTCTGCTGAGACGCAGGATGGCCGCGGCGCGCCCCTGACGCCGATTACCGACGCCACGCCGCGACATGCCTAGCTCACGGCCGGCGCGGACCCGGCCGCCAAGACGGCGCTACAACAAACAACTGCGCGCTGGCAGGAATGCCCGCGCCACCGAGGCGGCGAAGGCTTCGCAGATTTCAAATTGGGGATTTCAGAGCGAAAAACAGGGCACGGCCGTGGCGCGGCGCCGGGTTGCGCCTCGTCACTGGACTGCGGGAGCCCGAGCAGGGAGGAACTACAGGTGCAGTTTACGCGGATGATTACGGCCGTGGACGCTCACGCTTGCGGCGAGCCTGGACGGGTGATTACGGGCGGCGTTGGCGACGTGCCGGGCAAGACGATGTTCGAGAAGATGCAGTGGCTCGCGCGGAACGGCGACGGCTTGCGCAAACTCATGCTGCGTGAGCCGCGCGGCTATCCCGCGGCCAATTGCAATCTGCTGCTGCCGCCGACGCGACCGGAAGCGCAAGCCGGCTACGTCATCATGGAGCAGACGGAATATCCGGCGATGTCGGGCACGAACACGATCTGCGTGGCCACGGTTCTGCTCGAAACGGGGATCGTTCCCGCCGCCGAGCCTGTGACGAGATTGACGCTCGAAAGTCCCGCCGGGTTGATCGAAGTGGAAGCGGAAGTTTCGGCCGGGCGCGTCACGAAGGTGACGTTTCGCAACGTGCCCGCCTTCGCCGCGCACGTCGACGCGCCCATCGAGGTTCAGGGGCTGGGCACGGTGAGGGTGGATGTGGCTTGGGGAGGGATGTTCTACGTGATCGCCGACGCCGAGCCGTTCGGCCTGCGGCTCGTGCCCGAAGAAGCTCGGGAGATCGTTCGCATCGGCGAGATGATCAAAGCCGCGGCACGCGAACAGCTTCCTGTCGCCCATCCCGAGAATCCCGCCATTCACGATATCACCATCGCCGAGCTTACCGCCCGGCCGAGCCGGCCGGGGGTATCCGGCCGTAACGCGGTCGTCGTCTCGACCGGCGAGCTGGACTGGAGCCGGCCGGAGTCGTGGACGGGTGCGCTCGACCGGTCGCCTTGCGGCACCGGCACCTGCGCGCGGATGGCGGCGCTGCGCGCGAAAGGGAAGCTGGGGCTGGGAGAGGATTTCGTGCACGAAGGGATTCTCGGCACCACGTTTACCGGACGCCTGATCGAAGAGACACGCGTGGGTGTGTACCGGGCGGTCGTGCCCACGCTGGCGGGCCGCGCGTGGATCACGGGATTCGCGCAGTACGTGGTCGAACCCGACGATCCGTTCCCGGAAGGGTTCACCGTGGGCGACATCTGGGGCCGCGCGGGCGACTGAGGGCCGCCGTCGGAACTGCCGAAATCTGCCTCGCGCTCCCATTTCGACGCCGGCGTGCAGCCGAAGCTCCCGCGGAGTGGTCCGGCCGGTGAGCGGCAAATCTTCAGCGCGATCGATCTTCCTATCTTCTATCCCGAATAGCCGCGGGGGTGGCGTTCGGCCCACTGCCAGGCGCTGCGGAGGATCTCCTCGAGATCGCGGCGGGGCTGCCAGCCGAGGTCGCGCCGCGCCCGGGCGTTATCGGCGACGAGGGCCGGCGGGTCGCCGGGCCGGCGGCCCAGCACGCGGCGCGGGATGCGGCGGCCGGTGACGCGCTCGGCGGTTTCGATCACCTGGCGCACCGAATGGCCGAGGCCGCAGCCGAGGTTGTAGATCGCGGCGGGCGGGTTGCGCTCGAACGCGGCGAGATGGGCTTCGGCGATATCGAGCACGTGAATGTAGTCGCGAATACAGGTGCCATCGGGAGTGGGGTAATCGTCGCCGTAGACGTCGATCGCCGGCGCGCGCCCGGCGGCCGCGGCGAGCAGGTTGGGAATCAGGTGCGATTCGGGATGGTGGTGTTCGCCGAACCGCTCGCTGGCTCCCGCGGCGTTGAAATAGCGCAGGGCGACGTAGGTCAGGCCATCCACCCGCCGCGCTTCCTCGAGCAAGCGTTCGCAGACCAGCTTCGTGCGGCCGTAGGGGTTCACGGGATCGGTGGGTGCGTCCTCGGAAATCGGCACGGCAGCGGGAATTCCGTATGTCGAGCAAGTCGAACTGAAGACGATTCGGCGCACACCGGCGGCCTGCATCGCTTCGAGGAGCGAGAGCGTGCCGGCGACGTTTTCGCGATAGTAGTAGAGGGGTCGGCGAACCGACTCCTCCACCTCGGCTACGGCCGCCATGTGAACGACCGCGGAAACGCGGTAACGGCCGAAGAGGCGGTCGAGGGCCGCGCGGTCGTTCAGATCCGCCACGATCAGCTCGGCCCGGTCAGGCACGGCCTGGCGGTGGCCTGCGCGAAGGTTATCGAGAACGAGGGTGCAATAGCCGCGAGAAACGAGAAGCTCAGCCACGACACTGCCGATGTAACCGGCGCCGCCGGTAACCAGAATGCTGTCCATTTGAAATAGCTTCTAGTGTACCGAAAAGCGGGAGGGATTCCAGCGGCGAAAGATCGCCAAGTTCCCGCGAAGGGAAGCAAGCGCGGCCGCCTCAATGGATGAACGGCCCGAGCGGGGGACGGAGGGGCGGGGCGGTGGCGCGGCGGAGATCGGCGAGGAGTTCGAGGATGGCTCCCGTCACCAGGGCAGGCTCGTCGAGCTGAATCCAATGGCCGCTCGCTCGCGCGATCCGGTGCCGGCCGCGCGAGGAGAGGCGCGCGATGGAAATCTGCTCGGCCAGCCTTTCGGGCTCGGTATCGGCGGCCGAGATCACGATCACGGGTTTGTCGTCGAGCCGGTCGCCGGCGCGCATCACCTGGGCGGCGCTTTGCGGGATCGACTCGATCTGGGAGGCCAGAGCTCGGTAGAACTTGGGCTCGATCCAGAACATCGCCACGATCGATCGGTCGGCGGGCGGCAGCTTGCGAAGGGGGGCGACGGTGGAGGCGGCGTCGCGGAGCAAACCGGTGCTCATGAGGCTCACCGCATGCCGCGTCAAGTCGTAAGCACCCATGCGCACGAGCGCCGCGACGGCTCGGGCGACGCCGAAGCGAGCGAGCCAAGCGGTTCGCCGACAGAGTTTCGCGCCGGAGGCGAGCCGCCTCCGCTCCCCCTCGCACAGCGGAACCCATTCGCGCGGGCCGATGGGATCGACCAGGACCAGCCCGGCCACTTCGTCCGGAAACCGCGCGGCGAAAAGCCGCGTGGTGAGCCCGCCAAAGGAATGCCCGACGAGGACGTAGGGCGGCGGGATACCCGCGCGTTGGAGGAGGGTCCGCAACTCCGAGACAATCCGTTCGGCAGACCGCGGCTCGGGGCCCGCATCGCTCCAGCCGAGCCCCGCGCGATCGTAAGCCGCCACACGCGCGAACCGCGAAAGCTCGGGCAGAATGTGAGTCCAGCCCAGTACGCTTCCGGGCAGACCCGCTTCAAAGACCACCGTTGGGCTGGCCACTCCCGAAGTCCACAGATGCAGCCGATGGCCACCCACATCGATCCGGCGGCCTGGCGGTGGATGGCGCCGGAGATCGGCGGCGGCGCCCAGCGCATGGTAGAGCGCCCCGGCCAGCAGAAGCGTTGCCAGAACAATCGCGGAAATCGCCAGCGCTTCCAGCAAAGGAATCTCCCGCCGCCAGTCTTTCGGTCATCCCCAGGTTGAGCGCAGGGCCGCGCACGGACTGAAGTCTGTGCTACCCGGCGGCCGCCGCTCCCGCTCAGGAGGCCGAGTGGGCGCGCATTGCGCGTTCGTATTCGGGGAAATAGCGGCGGATGTCCTTGAGGTCGAACCGGGAAAAGATGGATTCCTTCGGCTCGCGTGCCAGCAGGAACTGGAACGAGCGTCGCAGCAGCTCCTCGGTCGCGATTCCGCTCCCGGTGAGCGAGCGGGCGTATGCCGGGTCGACGGTGACGCGGTGACGGGTTTCTCCGGCGTCCTCGCGAACCATGATCTCGAATTGCGTTTCGCTTTCCGGCCGCACGATGATCTGGGCGCTCACGACATTTCCCCGAGACCGATGGTAGGCACGCGAGACATTACGGTCAACCCGGGGGCAGGGCGCCGGCTTATGCGTCGACCGCGGGCGAACTCATTTATAGTATAGGGTGCAGCCCAAACCAAGCGCGTGGATGGCCTCTCATGGAGAGTGACGACCTAAACGATACTGGCCGCTCCTCCGAAAGTGAAACTCCCTCCGGCCGCACCAGGGGCCGGTCGGAAAATGAGGTCTACGAATCCGCAAGGCGTCGCGGCGCGACCCAGGGCGAGCGCGAGAGGTCCTGGCGCAGGAGCTGGCGCGCCGCCAGTCCGCTCACCAAGGTCGGACTAATAGCCGCCGCGGTTATGGCCGCTGGGACAGCCGGGTCCCTCGTCGCCTACGTCATCGTAAGTGCGCATCAGAGCTCCGTCGCGCAGATGGAGGACAGGCCCAGGGTCATAGTCAGCCGACCGCCGGAACTTTTGGGGACTGTCGCATGTTACGTGACAGATAAAGCCATACATTGGTCCACCGGAGCCATGCGGATATGGGTTAGGAATATCGGGAGGGGAGACGCCGTAAGCGCCTTCCTCGCTGGACCGCAGTTCAAGCTGGTCCCGGACGTGAAAACCGGTGTTCCGATTATCGACGAAATACCCCCGATCAACGATCGGACCTGCCAACTGAAGGTGTCGCCCAGCAGCAAAATGTTTCCTGTTTATGCAGGGCAAGAAGTTTTCGTCGATATGGTGCAGTCGGTTGGGGTTCAAAGCCTCATCAAAACCGGGAGCGTCAGCGTGGCACTTGGAGCACCACAGCCAGAGCCGCAGACTCCTGCCGGTCAGGAGCCCGGACCGATCCGCGTTGCCAAGGGCGCGGCCTTCCAGCTTTACGCTCCGATCTGCGTTTACTACTCCGACCGCAGTGGTGCCCTGTATGCCACCTGTCGGACGTACCGACTGAATGTTGGGACTCCTCTGGGGGGTCCCTATTCCTTCTCCTGCACAGGAGCGCCGGTCAAGGGTTCGTTCGAAGCCACCATCGGGAACTTTTGCGACAACTAGCGGCCAAGGGCCCATAGCCTCACGCGTTTAGAGAACGACCGCCACCAGCTCTTCCGGCGACTGGGGCGCCCGGCTTCGCGGATAATACCGGTTCCGGGCGCCGCCTGGCGGAAGGGCGGACGGCCGGAGGGGGAACGTATGGAGACACTCGAAGAATTTCAGAAATTTCGGACGGCGATGAATCGGCAGATCGAAGGGAGCGATCATCTGGGGATGAAGCGCTTTTTCGCGCTCGACCACCAGGCCTACGAGCCCGGCCCGCTCGATACGAAAACGAAGGAGTTGCTAGGGCTGGTGGCTTCGACCGCTCTGCGCTGCGACGACTGCATCACATACCATCTGGTGCGCTGCGCGGAAGAAGGTTGGAAGCGGGGCGAGGTGATCGACGCGCTGAACGTAGCTTTGATGGTGGGCGGCTCGATCACCATTCCCCACGTGCGGCGCGCTTTCGCGCGAATGCAGGAGATCCAGGGGCTCGAACCCTAGAGCCGGTTCTAGAATAGGCCGATGCCTCGGCATGAAGAACGGCCTGGCGCCGTCCATTCCCACGGAGGACTGCCTGCGGGCGCAAGTCTGGCGGGAGACCTTACGGGTCGGCTGAAGTGGGCGCTCGCGGCGACGGCAGGCTTGGTGGCGGTGGAGCTGGCGGGCGGGCTGGCGAGCCACTCCCTGGCGCTCGTTACCGACGGCGTGCACAATCTGACCGACGCGCCCACGCTCGCGATCTCGTGGCTTGCGGCGCGATGGGCCCTGCGCCCGCCCACCCCCGAAAAGACCTTCGGCTATCATCGGGCGGGAATCCTAGCTGCGTTTACGAACGCGCTGGTGCTCGTCTTCGTCTCCGCCTACCTCGTTTGGAAATCGGTCGAGCGCTTGCGGCATCCGGTAGCCGTAGGCAGCGGCGCGATGCTCGTGCTGGGCGGGGTCGCGCTCGCCGTCAACGGCGGGATCAGCCTGGCCCTGGCACGGGGCCGCCGGGACCTGAACCTGCGCAGCGTGCTCGTTCATAACCTGGGTGACGCCCTCTCGAATCTTGCGATTCTGGCTGGGGCGCTGGTGATCCGGTGGACGGGTCTGAAATGGGTGGATCCGGTGGTCGGGCTCGGGATCGCGGCGATGGTCCTATGGACGACGACAGGCATTTTGCGCGACGCCAGCCATATTCTGCTCGAGGGGTTGCCCAAGGAACTCAACCTCGAAGAGATCGCCCAAGCCATCCTGGACGTCGAGCCCGTTCGCGAAGTGCACGACGTCCACGTCTGGACTCTCGACACCGGCCACAACGTTCTCTCCTGCCACGTGTCGATCCCCGATATGCACATCGAAGAGAGCGAGAGGCTGCTCGAGCAGATCAACCAGAGCCTGGCCGATCGGTTTCATATCCACCACACCACCATCCAATTCGAACGCGCTCATCCCTCAGGAAGCGGCCGACTGTACATGCCCGTTCCGTTTGATACGATGCCGCGTTCCTGAAGTTGAGCCTGCGAATGCGCAGCGCGGGGCCAAGTACCTCAGGCAGACGACCGCAAGGAGCCGGCTGGAAGCCGGCGTTACAACAAGGGCGGCGGGGATCGCGCGGATCAGTCGGAGAAGCGGAGGTCGGCGCCGCGCTCAGCATTGCGCTCTTCGGTCGACTTCAAGTCGAGCCGATCGAGCGCGATACTGCGGCGCAGGCCGGCGGGAGTGATGTAGACGACCTGGCTGCCATGCTGGCTGAAGGCGATGGCGTGGATCACCTTTCCATCGCGCTCGACCAGGAGAAATTCCCCGCTAACGGGCAGGGGCGGCGCGGGAGGAGCCGCGGCCACAGGCGCGGGAAGGGGAGCGGAGGCGGCTGGCGGCGTGGGAGCGGCTTGGGGCGCCGGCTCTTGAATTACGAGAACCTGCGGCTGGGAGGAAGCGGCTACGTACGGCACTCCGCCCCCGTACAGCGGGAAGAATCCCACCGGCTGCTCTTCGGGGAGTTGCTCGGCCAGCGCCAGCTCCTGCCGGGTCAGCGGATCGATGATGGCGCGCACGGCCAAGTCGCTGTTGATCGCCGCCAGGTGACTGAAATCGAAACCGAGGCCAGGGGCTTCGTTCAAGAGCTGCTGGAGCGGTATCGGTGTTCCGCCGACAAGAGCCGTTGGTTGACTGAAGTTCGGCACCGAGGGACCGAGTCCAGCATTCGAGGGCGGAAGGTTGGTGATGGACGCGAGGGGCTGCGCACGCACCGCGCGCACCGACGGACCGATCACCCGTACGGGGGAAGGCGCGGGAGGAACGTAACGCATCATGCGGCCGGGCACCAGGACCGGTCGAGCCGGCGGAGCCGCCGCGCGCAGCGGAATCCCTTGAACCTGCGCTTGGATGGGTACCGCGCCCAGGAGAACCACCGAAACCGCCAAGCCAGCGATCTTGCCGCGCATGGCCGCACCCCCTTGCCCTATTTCCACCGACCGCGTCCTGACACCCCTATTTTACTCCTTTCGTCCGCACCCGGATGCTTGCGTATCCGCGAAATCGCCTTTGCGCATCTCCCCGCCTGTGCTATAAGTTTTTGGCCTATCGGCGCGGGTGGAATCGGCACTGCCGGGCGGTTCGTCCCGCCCCGGCGGAGTCTCCACGGGTGGTTCGGCCGGGCTCACCAGAGGCCGCGCCGGTCGGGGAAGCAGCGCGGATGGAACCGACCAACCACGGAACGGTGGAAAGGGAGGGCAAGCCCAGGCCGGAGAACGCCCTGGACTACTGCCCCGTCTGTTCGCGCCGGCTGGAAGGCCGGGCTTGCAAGCTGGTATGTCCGGTTTGCGGGTATTACATGTCGTGTTCGGATTACTATTAGGGGTGTTCGCCGCCTCGTAGCGAGGCGAAGGGTTGCCGATTCCGGAATGCCGACGGGTGAGGAGGCTCGAACGTGCCGCTGAAAATGACCGATCGAAATGTGGGTAACGTGTCCGTGCTGGAGTTGGAAGGGCGCATCGTTTTGGGAGAGGAATCGAGCGCGCTGCGCGAGCGGGTAAAGAGCCTGCTGGGGCAAGATCGCAAGCAGATCGTGCTCAACATGGCCAACGTGTCGTACATCGACAGCGCGGGGCTAGGCGCACTCGTGGCCTCCTTCACCAGCGCGAAGAATCAGGGAGCGATCCTGAAGCTGGCGAACCTGGGACAGAAATTCCGCGAGGTGCTTCAGGTCACCAAGTTGTTCACGGTGTTCGACGTCTACGACAACGAGCAGGCGGCGGTCGCCAGCTTCCCCAAGTAGAGTCGCGTTGGCAGCGGGCGGATGCAGACCTCAGCGGCTAAAGCCGCCCGCCGCGGCGGGCGGAAGCGCTCACGGCACGGCTGAAGCCGTGCCGTTACGCAGGGCTCGCGTTCTCGCCAAGACTCCCTAGGCCCTTCAGCCGTCGTAGCGGTAAAGCAGCAGGCCGCTGAGCAATTTCGGGTAGAAGTCCGTCGATTTCTCGGGCAGCACGCGCCCAGCGAATGCGGCTTCGGCCACCCGGTCGATCCTTGCGGGATTCAACAGCAGCGCGAGTTGCGCTCGGTGTGTGTCGACGGCAGCCAGCGCCGCTTCGAGTTCCCGCTCGTATCCCACCACCCGCTCGGCGGAAATCTGCTCCTGGGTGATTCCGAGGCCTTGCTCGAGGACGACCCTGTGTAAGAGGACGACGTCGAGTTTGCGTTCGGCGGGCGTAAGGTCGGCCAGGCGGCGATCGAGTTCCGCCTCGTTTCTCAGGAGGAATAGATAGAAGGCTCCATCGCCGGTGTAGGCGCCCAGGGCGCGGCCCACGCGCCCGCGTCGCTCGAGGTCGCGCCGGAATTCGCCGAGCGCGGCATCGCGCTCGGCGGCGGTAGCGAAGGGATAGGAGTACCAATCGAATTGCGGCTCGAGGCGCCGGCGGAACTCGGCGGGATCGAACCCGGCGACTCCCGTAACCAGCCGATGCGCCGGGAGGATGGTGAGTCCCGGCGCGTCGGTATTGAACAGGGCCATCATCGCCCTCTCGGCCGGCGCGTGGGGATTCGCCGCGCCCGCCGCGCGCCGGCACTCGTCGCGATAGGCCAGAGCGGTTTCGTAACGGTGGTGGCCGTCGGCGATGAGCAGCCGCTTGCCGGCAAGCAAGCGCGGGAGCGCCGCCAAGAGCGCGGGGTCGCTCGCGGCCCAAAGCCGGTGAAGCACGCCATTTTCGTCGGTCAACTCGATGACCGGCGCGGATTGCGCGGCGGCCTCGACGACGCGATCGACGGCCCGTTCGGGATCCTGGTACAGGAGAAAGAGGAGCCCCGTCTGCGTTTGGGTGTGGCGCAGCAGATCGAGCCGGTCGGCTTTCGGGCCCGGCAAGGTGCGCTCGTGCGGGAACACGACACCGGCCGAGTAGTCCTCGAGGTGGCCGAGCGCGACGAAGCCTTTGCGGGTGCGTCGCCGGCTCGACCCGGGGACGGTGTATTCCTGAAAATAGGGATAGAAGGATGGCTCGGGCTCGCGCACCAGCACGCCTTCACGCATCCAGGCGTCGAGCGCGCGGGCGGCGCGGGTGTAGACGTTGTCGCGCGGGGAATCCTGGGGTTCCGGCAGGCCCTTCTCCACTCGAATGAAGTTGTAGGGACTCGAAGCCAGATACCGCTGCTGCATCGCCGGGGTGACCTTGTCGTAGGGCTGGGTCACCACCTCGGCGGGACGGACGCGCCGCGGATCGTATCGCCAAGCGCGAAAGGGGAAGATTTCGGCCATCAGCGTATGCGATGCTCGAAGGAAACGAACGATTCTAGCCGACCATTTGCCTGGCGGGGAAATGGCGGGCATTCTAGAAAGGACGTCACACGAGAGGAACCCGTCCGGTGCCCGGCCGCTTTGCCGAAGTCCAGGCTTTCGTCTTCGATCTGGATGGCACGCTAATCGATTCCAAGAGGGATCTGGTGACGGCGGTCAACGCCACGCGCCGCTCCCTGGGGCTCGCTTCCCTGCCCGACGATCTCGTCTCGAGCTACGTGGGCGACGGCATGCAGAAGCTGGTGGAACGGGCGATGGGCGAGGAATTCACCGCGGCGCAGATCGAGCAAGCCATGGCTTTTTTTCTCGAATATTACCGCCAACACATGCTCGATCACACGGTGGCCTATCCGGGCGTGCGCGAAGGGCTCGCGGCGCTGGGCTCGCGGCCCTTGGCCGTGCTCACGAATAAGCCAGTCAAATTCAGCCGGGCGATTCTCGATGGGCTGGGCCTTTCCCCGTTCTTCCGGCAAGTCTACGGCGGGAACAGTTTCGAGCGGAAGAAGCCCGATCCCGTGGGCATGAATGCCTTGCTAGCCGAATTCCAGCTCTCGCCGCGCGAGGCGATGCTGGTAGGCGATTCGGTGATCGACGTGCAAACCGCTCGGAACGCCGGTACCTGGTCGGCCGGGGTCACCTACGGTCTCGGGAGCGACAAGCTGGAAAGCCTGCCGCCGGATATTCTGCTCGACTCGCTGGCCGATCTCCCCAAAATGCTTGGCTGCTGACGGGCAGCGCGAAGGGGGCACGGCGGCTCGAAAGGCGGGCGACCACAAGGGTCGCCCCTACAGGACGCGCGGGCAGAAGAGAGGCTGCGGCGCTGCACCTGGAACCGGAAAGGCGCGCGGGCAAGAATGCCCGCGCCACGGCGGCGCGAAGGCATTGCCCATTTGAAATTTGAGATTGCAGAGACAAAAACAGGATACCGACCGGCCGCCAGGATGGTGCTACAACAAAGTACGGCGCGCGGGCGGGCGACCACAAGGGTCGCCCCTACAGGACGAGCGGGCAAGAGAGAGGCTGCGGCGCTACACCTGGAACCAGGAAGGCGCGCGGGCAGGAATGCCCGCGCCACTGCGGCGCGAAGACATCGCAAATTTCAAATTTGAGATTTCAGGAAGAGACAAGACACGGGCGGGCCGCCCCCAGGCGCAACCACGGCGCCTGGGGCACCCAAGGGGCAGCAGGGGGGCGCCGGGGGGAACTGACTTAGCTTTGCGCGGGGGAATATTCCGAGAGGTACCACTGCCACGTGCGGCGCATACCTTCCTCGAAGCCGACGCGGGGCTCGTACCGGAGGAGTTGGCGCGCTAGGGTGATGTCCGCTTGGGAATGGAGGATGTCGCCCGCGCGGGGCGGCTCGTAGCGCGGGGCGACGGGCCGGCCCGTCAAGCGCGCGAGGAGGCGGAGGGTTTCGTTCAGGGAGACACGGGAGCCGATGGCGACGTTGAGCACTTGGCCGGATAGGCCGGGCGCTGTGCAAGCGGCCAGGGTCGCATCGACGACGTTATCGATGTAAGTGAAGTCGCGCGACTGCTCGCCATCGCCGAAGATCACGGGGTCTTCGCCGCGCACCAGCGCGAGCAGGAAACGGGCCAGCACGCCGGAATAGGGCGAGCCGGGCTCCTGCCGCGGGCCGAAAACGTTGAAGTAGCGGAGCGAAACGGTCTCGAGTCCGTAAACGCGGGTGAAGACCCGCGCGTAGAGTTCTCCCGCGAACTTCGCGGCGCCGTAAGGGGAGATGGGCGCGGCGGGCATGGACTCGGCTTTCGGCAGCGTCCGGGCCTCGCCATAGGCGGAGGAAGACGCGGCGTAGACGAGGCGGCGCGCGCCCGCGTCCCGCGCGGCCACGAGCACTCGAAGCGTGCCTTCGACGTTGACCGCGTTCGTTTCCAGCGGCTCCTCCACCGACCGCGGCACCGACGTCCGCGCCGCCAGATGGACGACGAAATCGGCGCCGCGGGCGGCGCGGGCGAGGGCTTGGGGGTCGGCGATGC
The DNA here is from genome assembly GCA_021788095.1 of Acidobacteriota bacterium. Lineage (GTDB taxonomy): Bacteria > Acidobacteriota > Terriglobia > Acidiferrales > UBA7541 > JAKASX01. The sequence continues at coordinate 81,913 of JAJYLB010000002.1, forward strand.
TGGCTTCGAGAAATTCGATTTCTCCCGCCACGCCATCGAGGTTGCGCCGCTTCCCGGTCGAAAGATCGTCGAGGACGACGATCGTTTCGCCTCTCCGCGCGAGTTCGCGCACCAGGGACGAGCCGATGAAACCCGCACCGCCGGTGACGAGATATCGAATCGCCTTCCTCCGTCAGGATTTTCCTGCGCGGCCCGGTGAGGGGCCGCTACAATCTTCCACGGAAGCAACTTCCCTGGCGACTATAGCGGCGTCCCGCCCGCGCTCGCAAGCGAGGCGCGAAGCGGCCCCTTGCCTGGGGGTCCGCAGGCCCCCCAGCGGCTGAAGCCGCGCAGTTGTTGCGTGCTTACGGCACGACTGAAGTCGTGCCCTTAGGCAGGGCGGCCTTTCGCGGCACCCTGCCAAGCCTCGCTCGGACGCCGGCCCGGCGAGTTGCCGGAGGCAACGCCGCCGCGAAATTCGGATGTCCTACTGGAGAGGAATGCGCTCGATACGCTCCACCGCCGTTCTGGCGGCACTCGCCGCGACACTCGCAAGCGCGGGTGCGCTCGGCTTCGCCGGCCGTTCGTTGGCCGCGCAGCGGAGGCGGTCTTCCGCTCCGCCCCGCGGCACGCCGGCGGCGAGCGTGCCGTTCCGCGCCGGAGAGACCCTCGAATACCAGATCGGCTATATGGGGATGACCGAGGCGGCGACGGCGGAGCTGGAAGTGCTGCCGCGGCTGGATTTCTACGGCGATCCCGCGTGGCATTTTCAGGCGACGGCGCACTCGCAGAATCCGCTGCGATACATGATGGCGCTCGACGACCAGTTCGATTCCTACGCCGGGTCAGGCGGGCTGGCGACGCGGCAATACGAACTCTATCTGCACGAAAACGGAAGGGACTCGGCGCGGAAGTTCGCGCTGAACGCGCGCACACCCGGCTCCGAAAGCATTCCCGCCCCGGCGGGAACGCGGGATCCGCTGGCGGCGCTCTACGCCCTCCGCGCGAACGACTGGCGACGCACGCCGGAGATGTCCTCGCCGATTTTCGATGGCACCCACTTCTACGAGATGACGGCCCGGATCGCCGCCGCGCGCGACCGGGTAACCGTGCCCGCGGGAACGTTCGACGCCTCCCGAATAACGATCGGCGTCGTTTCCCGCGATTCCGACGCAACCATGCAGTTCGTCCTATGGCTGGCCAACAACCCCGCGCGCACCCCCATCGAGATGGACGCCGAAGTCCCCATCGGCACCGTGAAGGCCGTGCTCGTCACCTCCCGTTAGCAGCGGACGATTTTTTGGCGGTTGCGGGTGACGGAGCGGGTGGCGTTGCGGGAATCGAGGACGAGCGGGGCCGCGTCGACAATCGCCTGATAGTCGTAGGCGGAATGATCGGTGGCGATCAGGACGCAGTCGTAGCGGGCGAGGCTTTGGGGACCGATGTCGGCGGAACGCAAGTGGGAATAGTCGTAATGGCGCATTTTGTGGAGCGCGGGGAAATAGGGATCGTTGTAATCGACCCGAGCGCCGCGCTGCTGTAGCAGCTCGATGATCTTGAGCGAGGGGGATTCGCGCAGATCGTCGATGTCCCTCTTATACGCGACTCCCAGCACCAGCACGCGCGAGCCTTTCAGGCTCTTCTCGCGCTCGTTGAGCGCCTCGGCGATCGCTTCGACCACGTGATAGGGCATGGCGACGTTGATTTCTCCGGCCAGTTCGATGAACCGGGTAGCGAAGTCGTACTCGCGCGCCTTCCACGAGAGGTAGAAGGGGTCGATCGGAATGCAATGCCCGCCCAGGCCCGGGCCGGGCCAGAAGGGCATGAAGCCGAAGGGCTTGGTGGAGGCGGTCTCGATCACTTCCCAGATATCCACGCCCATGCGAAGGGAAAGCATCTTCAGCTCGTTGACCAGGGCGATGTTCACGCCGCGAAAGATGTTTTCGAGCAGCTTCACCATCTCCGCGGTGCGCGTGGAGCTGACGGAAACGACGCGGGCCACGGCATGAGCGTAGAGGGCGGAAGCGGCGCGGCGGCTTGGGGGATTGATTCCGCCGACGACTTTCGGGATTTTCCGGAGCGTGTATTCGACGTTGCCCGGATCCTCGCGCTCGGGCGAGAACGCCAGGAAGAAATCCGTCGCCACCTCTTCGGCGTGGGCGATGGGGCAGCGGAGGCCGCTCTCCTCGAGGATGGGGAGCACCAGCTCGTCGGTGGTGCCGGGATAGGTGGTGCTTTCCAGAACGACGAGTTGGCCCCGCTGGAGCGTTCGGGAGACGGCGCGAGCCGTTTCAACCACGTACGTCAAATCGGGTTCGCGCCGGTCGTCGAGCGGCGTAGGCACGCAAATGAGGATGGCGTCGGCCTGGGAGAGACGCTGGAAGTCGGCCGTGGCCTCGAACCGTCCCGCGTCTCGCCAGCGGCGAATTTCCTCGGCGGGAATGTGGCGGATGTAGGTCTCGCCGGAATTGAGTTTGGCGACTTTCGCGGGATCGATATCGAATCCGGTCGCGTGATGGCCGACTTCGGCGAAGCGCAAGGCCAGCGGCAGACCCACGTAGCCGCAGCCGATGACGGCGATCTGCAAGCCTTGGCCAGCGAAGAATTCGGGTGTGCGGGGGTTCATGGGCAATCGTTCCCTTCAGGCCTTTCTGCGGCGACTTGCCGGCCTCGAAGCGAAGCACCGCTCGGAGCTTCCAGCAATCGACGGAAACTATAGCAGGGAAAGGATGCGCGGAGAAGCTACAGAGGCAGCCGCTAGAAGGCTTTTCAAAACGCGTGCACAGGCGCCTTCAGGGGCTGAAGCCCTTGATTTGTCAGCGGGTTGAATGTCGGAGCTGAAGCTCCGACCCCCCGAGCGCAGGGTTTGGGAAGAGTTCCCACTTGCGCGTTCCAGGCGAAAAGCCGCGGGCGGAACCCCGACAGAAGGGATCGAGGAGGCGCCCGCGCCACAAGCGCCAATAAGGGAAGGGCCCGGCTCGCCTGGGCGAGCCGGGCCCTGGAGGAGGGAAGCCGAGAAATTCACCCGACCTTCAGGTCGTTCCGCACCGAGAAGACGAACGGCACGGTGCGCGCGCGGAGATAGGCTAGTTCCCGATCCATTTGACTCGCCACGACGCCAACCAGGGTGACGTGTCCGTTGTTCACCACGATGTGGATTTGCGGCGTCACGCCAAGGGAATAGCGGAGCAGCGGTGAATCCCCGAAAAATAGCGTCCGGTATTCCGCCCACCGAACCTGGTTGTCAAAGGGTGACTCCTGGAGATTTTGCACATGATTGACGATGCGCGTTACTCCCGGGATTCCCTTGACGCAGTCTTCCACGCTCGAGGCGCTAAGAGGAAAGAGCACTTGGCCGGACAGCGTGACCGTCGTCCCTTGCACCTGGTATTCGAGGTTGTCGAAGACGTTGTAGTAGGGAATCGACGCGAGCCGGTTGCGCACCTTCTTCCCGAGCGACGCTTCCGGGTTCACCAGGTTGCCGCCCGGAGCCACTTGCCGTGGCGGCGGCGCGCCCATTGCCGTCGCGCTTCCCACGATTCCCAAGGCAAAAGCGAAGAGGAGTGGCAAGACCCAACTCCTGCTCGCTCTCGCTCGTACCGTTTTGGAAAAGGAGCCCGTTCCGTACATGGTCTGCCTCCTTAGTTTGCCCGCAGGCTGTTTCCAGCCGTTTTCGTACCTAACCGATTGGATGCGCGAGGGGGGCAAAAGGTGAATGATTCCTCACATTTCTCTCCTCGTGCTTGATTCCAGGGACCTTAGCAGGGTGCTGCAAAGCGCGGGCGAGCGGCCCCCAGCGGCTGAAGCCGCATTCATGCGCAAGCACTTACGGCACGACTAAAGTCGTGCCCTTACGAAAAGCGGCCTTTTGCAGCGTCCTGTTAGCGGCCGCGGGTGACGGTTCGGAGTTCCTGGTGGAGGGTTGGGATACAGCCGCAAGGGACGGCGCTCGGCCGGGGACTGGGGCCCTCCTTCGCCCCACCCGGGATTCAGCAACCCGAGCGACCTTCCCAGGAAATTGCAGGCTTTGGGCCCACCCCGTTGCGCCACCGGCGGGGCAGTTCCGAATCCCGGCCGGCACTGGGCCGAGGTCGTTGACGCCCTGGGAACCAGATGCTATAAATTTCCCTATTTCTCCGGTCGCTGGAAATCACGCGAGAAGGACACTAGCTCTCCGGGTGACCTTGTGGAAATCGTGCGCCAAGTTTGGAACCTCGCGCTGGCGTCGTTGCCGACGACGATCATCGTCTTTCTCTTTTACCTCTTCGCCCGGTCGGCATTTTTCAAGCCGATGCTGCGCGTGCTCGGCGAGCGCGCCGCGCGCACGGAAGGGGCGCGGAGCGAAGCGGCCCGGCTGGACAGCCAAGCGGAGGAAAAGCTGGCTTCGTACCGCCGCTCGCTCGATAAGGTCCGCGCGGAGATCTTTACGGGACAAGAGAATGCCCGGCGCGCCGCGCTGGACGTGCGCGCCGAACGGCTCCGGCAGGCGCGCGCGAAAGCCACCGCGCACGTCCGGGAAGCGAAACAGCGGCTCGACGGGGAAGTCGCCGAGGCGGCCGCGCAAGTGGAACGCGAGACCCGGCGTCTGGCCGAGGAGGCTGCGCGCGTCGTTCTCGCGGCAGCCGCTCCGGCCCGGGAAACAGCAGGGGACGCATGATGCGCCTGAGGCCGCGGAAGGAGCACATCAACCAAGCCCTCCGGCTCGCTGCGCTTCTGCTGCTTGCGCCGCTCGTAGCGGCGGCCCAAGCGCCGGAAGCGGCGCCTTCGGTTACCCAGACGGTTTTCCAGTGGCTGAACTTCGCGCTGATTATCGGCGCCGGGTGGTGGGCGTGGAAGCGACTGAAGGTCGCCTTCGCGCGCCAAGGGGAGCGGATCGCCGGGGCCATCGCCGAGGCCGAAGCGGCGCACCAGAAAGCTCAGGAGCGGCTTCAGGCGGCGGAAGCCAAGCTCGCGGGCATCGAAGCCGAAGCAGCCGAGATGCGCGAGCGCGCCAAGCGGGACTCGGCAGCCGAAGCTCTGCGCATTCGCGCCTTGGCGGAGGACGAGGCGGCGCGGGTGGAGCGGGGTGCGGCGGCGGAAATCGAAGCGGCGGAGCGGGCCGCGCTCAACCGGTTGCGCGAAGGGGCGATTGCGCAGACGATCGAGCGCGCTCGCGCGCTCGTCGCCGAGCGGCTGACGCCGGCCATCGACGCCCGGCTCCTCACCCGGTTCGTCGATTCGGTGGGCCGGAGCGGGAGACTCTCGTGACGCCCGAACGCAGCTACGCCGAAGCCCTGGCCGACGTCGCTTTTGCGGAAAAGCGCCCCGAAGAGATGCGCCGCCAACTCGGCGACTTCCTGGCCACGATGGCCGAATCCGCCGATCTGCGGAATTTCCTGGAGAGTCCCGCCGTTCCACCGGGGAACAAGCGGGCGGTGATCGCGCGGCTGACCGAGCGGCTGGGAGCCAGCGAAGCCCTGTGCAATTTCCTGTATTTGGTGGTCGATCACCGCCGGGTAAGCTTGCTGGAGGCGATTGGAACGGCGTTTGGCGAGGAGCTGAACACCCGGCTGGGCATCCTGGAAGCGGAGATCAGCGCGGCGCGGGAATTGACGGCGGAAGAGAAGCAGGCGGTGGTGGCCGCGCTCGAGCGGCGCACCGGGAAAACAATCGAAGCGCGCTACCAGGTCGCTCCCGAGTTGCTGGGGGGCGTGGTGGCGCGAATCGGCTCGACGATCTACGACGGGTCGGTGCGGATGGGACTGGAGCGGTTGCGCGCCCGTATGGCCGCAGTCCAAGGGAGCTAGAAGGTGTTGCAAAACCCCCAGGAGGCACGCTTCGGGGGCTGAAGCCCCTGATTTTCGGCAGTTTTTTGTCGGAGCTGAAGCTCCGACCCCCGAAGTCCGTGGGGTTTCGCAAGGGAGCTAGAGAAGCGAACATGGCTACGATCAAGGCAGACGAAATCGCCAAGATACTGCGCGAGCAAATCGAGAACTATCAGGAATCAGTCACCCTGGAAGAGATCGGATCGGTGATCTCGGTGGGCGACGGCATCGCCCGGATCCACGGTTTGGAGAAGGTGATGATGGGCGAGATGCTGGAATTCCCGCACGAGGTTTTCGGCATCGCGCTGAATCTCGAGGAGGACCAGGTAGGCGCGGTCCTGCTGGGGGAGTACACCGCGGTGAAGGAAGGCGACGTGGTTCGCCGGACGCGCACGATCATGTCGGTGCCCGTCGGCGACGGGCTGATCGGCCGCGTGGTCAATCCGCTCGGCCAGCCCCTGGACGAGAGAGGCCCGATTCCTTCCGCGCAGCGCAATCCGCTCGAACGGCTGGCGCCGGGCGTGGTGGATCGGCAAGGGGTGAAGGAGCCGCTGCAGACGGGCATCAAGGCGATCGACTCGATGATTCCGATCGGGCGGGGCCAGCGCGAGCTGATCATCGGCGACCGGCAAACCGGCAAGACGGCGATCATTCTGGATACGATCTTGAACCAGCGCGAGACGGACGTCATCTCGATCTACTGCGCGATCGGGCAGAAGCGGTCCACGATCGCGCAGGTGGTGAAGACGCTGGCCGATTTCGGCGCGATGGACAAGACCATCGTCGTGGCGGCCTCGGCCGCCGAGCCCGCCACCTTGCAATACATCGCTCCCTACGCCGCTTGCGCCATTGGGGAATATTTCCGGGACGGGGGCCGGCACGCCGCCGTCTTCTACGACGACCTCTCGAAGCACGCCCAGGCTTATCGCGAAATCTCGCTCTTGCTGCGGCGGCCGCCCGGCCGCGAGGCGTTTCCCGGCGACGTTTTCTACCTGCATTCGCGCCTGCTGGAGCGCGCCGCGAAACTGAACGACGCAAAGGGCGGCGGGTCGCTCACCGCGCTGCCCGTGATCGAGACGCAAGCCGGCGACGTCACGGCCTACATCCCCACCAACGTGATTTCGATTACCGACGGTCAGATCTATCTGGAGGCCGATCTGTTCAATATCGGGATCCGGCCCGCCATCAACGTCGGCATCTCCGTCAGCCGGGTGGGCGGCGCGGCCCAGACCAAGGCGATGAAACAGGTGGCGGGGACGCTCCGGCTCGAAATGGCGCAGTACCGGGAACTCGCCGCTTTCGCCCAGTTTGGGTCCGAACTCGACCGCGCCAGCCAGGCGCAGATCGCCCGAGGCCGCCGCCTCACGGAAATCCTCAAGCAGGACCAGTATCAGCCGCTGCCGGTAGCGAAGCAGATTGCGATCATCTTCGCGGGGACCAACGGCTATTTCGACAATTTGGAAGTGGACGAGTGCCGCAAGTTCGAGAAGGGGCTCTACGACTTCCTCGACGCCAATCATCCGGCGACGCTCGCCAAGATCGCGGAGCGAAAGCAGTTGGACGACGAGTTGCGCGGCGAGCTACGCGCGGCGCTCGACGCCTTCAAGCAGCAGTTCCGGGCCGTTTCCGGGCTGGCAGCTTCCGGGGCGCCGGAATCGGGCACGCCCGAATCGGGCGCGCAAGCCGCGGCGGCCGGATAAGGCAATCGGCTCGAGCCATGCCCACACTTCTCGAATACCGTCACCGGCTGCGTTCGGTGAACCAGACGAAGCAAATCACCCGGGCGATGAAATTCGTCGCCGCGGCCCAGCTTCGCCGGGCGCAGTCGCGGGTGTTCGCCGCGCGGCCTTACGCTCACGAGATTCTCGAGGTCTTGCGCTCGGCGGCCGAGCGGGTCGAGCAACCTATCCACCCGCTGTTGGAGCGACGGGCCGAGCGGAGGCTGCTGGTGCTCGTGCTGACTTCGGACAAGGGGCTGTGCGGGGCCTTCAATAGCAACGTCGCGCGCCGGGCCGCCGCCTTTTTCCGGGCCCACAAGGATCGCGAGCTGAAATGGATCGCGGTGGGACGCCGCGGCCGCGATACGTTGCGCAAGCAAGGCTTCCGGCTGGAGGCGGAGTACGTGGACATCTTCCGGCGTTTGGATTTCGAGCACGCGCGCGAAATCGCCAGGCGGGTGGGCGGGCTTTACGCGGAGCCTCAAGTGGACGCGGTGTACGCTATTTACAACGAATTCAAGAACGTCATGACGCAGAAACTGATCGTCGAGCAGGTGTTGCCCCTGGCGCCCGAGGTCGTGGCGGGCGGGGCCGCGGGGAAGCTACGGGACCGGCGGGCCGAGCCGGATTACATCTATGAGGATCCGCCGCAAGCCATCTTCGACAGCATGCTTCCCCGGTACCTGGAATCGGAGATCTTCCGAATCCTTCTCGAGTCGGGCGCCGGCGAACAAGCGGCGCGCATGACCGCGATGGACGCGGCTACCAACAACGCCGCCGATCTGATCGAGCGGCTGACCCTGGAAATGAACAAGGCGCGCCAAGCCGCCATCACCAAAGAGATCATCGAAGTCGTTAGCGGAGCCGCGGCCACGGCCGCGTGAGCCCCGCCGGGAGGAACGTTCGTGGCTGAAAAGACAGAGGGACAGGTGGTGGAGGTCATCGGGCCGGTAGTGGATATCGCCTTTCCCGAGGGCCAGCTGCCGGCGATCTACAACGCCATTCACATCACCAGCGAAGGATTCGATACCCCCATCCCTATCGACGTGATCGCCGAGGTCGAGCAACACCTGGGTGAGGGGCGGGTGCGCACGGTGGCGATGGAGCCGACGGACGGCATGATGCGCGGGATGAGAGCGGTGGATACGGCGCAGCCCATCACCGTGCCGGTGGGCCGGGCCACGCTGGGCCGCGTGCTCAACGTGCTGGGCCAGCCGGTGGACAATCTGGGGCCGGTGCAGGCCGAAAAGCGCTTCCCGATTCATCGGTCGGCACCTCCGCTCGAAGACCAGTCGACCACGCTCGACATGTTCGAGACGGGAATCAAGGTCGTTGACCTCGTCCAGCCTTATCTGAAGGGCGGGAAGGTAGGCCTGTTCGGAGGGGCGGGAGTGGGCAAGACCGTGCTCATCCAGGAACTGATTCACAACGTGGCGATGCAGCACGGAGGCGTCTCGGTATTCACGGGAGTGGGCGAGCGGACGAGGGAAGGCAACGACCTTTGGAACGAGATGCAGAATTCCGGCGTCATGGTCGCCGGCAATCCCGAAAAATCGCGCGTGGCCCTGATTTACGGCCAGATGACCGAGCCGCCTGGCGCACGGCTGAGGGTCGGGCTGGCCGGACTCACCGTGGCCGAGTACTTCCGCGACGTAGAGGGACTCGACGTCCTGCTCTTCATCGACAACATTTTCCGATTCGTACAGGCCGGGGCGGAGGTATCCGCGCTGCTCGGGCGCATGCCTTCCGCGGTCGGCTACCAGCCCAATCTGAATACGGAGCTAGGCGAACTCCAGGAGCGGATTACCTCGACCAAGCACGGCTCGGTCACCTCCGTGCAGGCGATCTACGTTCCCGCGGACGACTACACCGATCCCGCTCCCGCCGCCACCTTCAGCCACCTCGACGCGACGACCACGCTGAGCCGGCAGATCTTCGAGCTGGGCATCTATCCCGCCGTCGATCCACTCACCAGCTACTCCCGCATCCTCGATCCGCGCGTGGTCGGGCAGGAGCACTACAACGTGGCGCGCGCGGTCAAGTCCACCCTGCAGCGCTACAAGGACCTCCAGGACATCATCGCGATTCTCGGCATCGAGGAACTCTCCGACGAGGACAAGCTGGCGGTGTCGCGCGCGCGGAAGATTCAGCGGTTCCTCTCCCAGCCCTTTTTCGTGGCGGAGGTGTTCACGACGCTGCCCGGCCGCTACGTGAAGATCGAAGACACGATTCGCGGCTTTCAAGAGATCGTGGCCGGCAAGCACGACGACGTGCCCGAACAGGCTTTTTACATGGTTGGCACGATCGAAGAGGCTCTGGAGAAGGCCGAAAAGCTGCAGTCGGCTGCCGCCTGATTCCCATGCCCATCGAATCCATCGCGCTCCAGGTGGTTACACCCGACCGGCGGGTGGTTGAGGAAAGCGTCGAGGAAGTGCAGGTTCCCGGCGACCAGGGTTATCTGGGCGTTTTGCCAGGCCATGCGCCGTTGATGACCGAATTGGGCGCGGGGATGCTGAGTTATCGGAAGGGAGCCACCTGGTACTATCTGACCGCGCTACGTGGTTTCGCCGAAGTGCTGGCCGACCGCGTCACGGTGCTGGCCGAGCGCGCCGAGCGCGCGGAAGAGATCGATCTCGGGCGGGCAGAGAAGGCGGCCGCGCGGGCTCGGGAGCGGCTGGGGCGGTTGCAAGATCCCGAGGTGGATTGGGCTCGCGCACAAGCGGCGCTCGAGCGTGCCATGGTTCGGGTGCAAGTGGCGGCGAAGGCAGGCAGCGCCCTCACCGAAGGCCACCGGCCGGAGATCTAGAGACTGCTGGCGTGGGAGGGCGATGCGGCAGCGCGCGAGCAGGAATGCCCGCGCCACTTGCGGGCGGCGTCAGCGGGTACCGACTCCGATTAGGACCGGAGTGTGGCCTTGAGGGCTTTCGGCTCGATGAGGAGATCGAGGGCGTTGGCCGCGCCCGTGACGAAGAGATGGGCATTCAGGAGGGCGTCGGTGGCGCATCCCTCGCCGTTATCGACGGCGATAGCCACCCCTCCCTCCTCCCGCGCGGAAGCCAGCAGCAGCCGATCGTTATTCCCGTTCCCCAAGACCAAGCAGGAACGCAGGGCGAATTGCCGGCCTAAGTTGCGTTTCTGGACGTCGTGCCCGCCCCCCTCGCCTTCCAACCGATGAAGGGTGAGAGCGATGCCAGCCAGTTCTTTCTCCGCGGATCCGAAAGTATCGGCCGTTAGCACGTGAATGTCGATGACGGCGGAAAGCCGGACGAGCCGGTCCTTAACTCCCGGAGCGAGTTTTCCGCCGCGGGAGAGAGTGCCGGTGAAATCGGTTAGCAAGGCACAGATTTCCCGGCGTCCGAAGCCGGGGATGTCGATGGCGATCCCGGTGCCCGATTTGATCATCTACCGGCGGCGGGTGAGGCTGGCGACGATCTGGGTGGCGCGGCCGCGGGCGATATCGAGCAGGCCGCGATTGGAAGCGATCTGATTGAGAATCGGCACCAGAGCCTCCGGATCGGGCAGGAGATGGGATTCGAGGTCCGATTGGAGCCGTAGGAGAACGTCGTTCATGCCGAGCGGGTCGTAACGCATCGTGCTGCTGAGCTGATCCAGGTATTGGTCCTGGAGGGACAGCCCCTCGAAAATCTCGAGCAGGTGGTTGGCGCCGGAGTTGAGGGTGAAATTGAAGGAAGCTTGATAACTTTGGCCGTTCTTGTCGTAGCGGAAGGTCTTTTCTCCCAGATCGGCGATGCGGCGGCGCGCATCGAGATGAATGTCTTGGAAATCGTGCAGGTCCGCCGCCAGCGTGAAGATTTTCGCCGTAATGGCGGGCGAGGCCTGGCATGGCTGGGGCTTGGGCTGCTGGTCGAGTTGGCGGATGTCGAACGTGCCCGAGCCGTTTTGGGCCAGTTTGATCTCGACGTATTCGGGGGAGCTGGACTTGAAGATTTTGCGGAAGGTGATGACCGCCATGCCCGGCGGAACGGCAGATGTCGCGCCGCTTTCCGGCTTGGTGGCTTGCGTCTCCGTTGGCCGGCCGGCGGCGAGGGCAGGCGGCAGGAGCAAGGGAAGCGCGGCCAGGATCAGAAGAATGCGCCAGCGGAACGTCATCCTCATGCCTCGATGCGCGCCGGGTAGAGGTGGTTGCCGGCCGAGCCGACGCGGCGCCGCGCCTGCTCGGTGAATACGTGACACAAGGCGAGCGCGAGGGCATCGGCGGCATCGGGCGAGCTGGGCGGCTCGGCAAGTTGAAGAATCGCACCAACCATGGTTTGCATCTGGGCCTTGGAGGCGGCTCCGTAACCGGTCACTTGGAATTTTACCTCGCGCGGCGTGTAGTTGTGCACGACCACGCCAGCTTGAGCCGCTGCGAGCAAGACCACTCCGCGCGCCTCGGCAAGCTTGAGCGAGGTGCGCAGGTTGGGAGCGGCGAAAACCGTCTCGAGAGCCACGGCATCGGGTGAGAACTCCTCGAGCAGCGCCCGGATCACGCGATGCGTCTCCTTCAGCCGGTCGCCAAACGACGCTCGCGAGGGATGGCGGAGGGAACCGTGCCGCAGCGCGCGCACCACTCGCCCGTCCGATTCGACGACCGCATAACCCGTTGGCCCCGCCGCCGCAGGATCGATTCCCGCCACGCACAGCCGATCGCCCTTACGGCTGCCGGAGCCCATCGCGGCAGCAGGATGGCCGGGAAGCGCGCGCGAGGACCGCTGCTTGGGAAGCCGAGCCATCATCCGGCGCCGACGGCCGCTTGCATCTCCTTCTCGTCGATATCGAAATTGGCGAAAACGTGCTGGACGTCGTCGTGGTCTTCCAGCGCCTCGACCAGGCGCAGCATCTGTTGCGCCGCAGTCCCGGTGAGCTTGATGTAGTTTTGAGCGACCCAGCCGACTTGAGCGGAGCTGGGTTGAACCCCGGCGGCCTGGAGGGCCTCGCGCACCTTGTCGAAGGACTCCGGCGGAGTGAGGACCTCCCAGGAGGAGCCGTCGTCGCGTAGGTCTTCGGCGCCGGCATCCAGGGCCACGGCGAGCAGCTTGTCTTCGTCTGCCTGCTCCTTGGGAACGTAGAGGTCTCCCTTACGGGTGAACATCCAGCCCACAGCCCCGGTTTCGGCGAGGTTACCGCCGTTCTTGGACATCACATGCCGAATCTCGCTGACGACTCGGTTGCGATTGGTGGTAACGACTTCGATCAGCATGCCCACTCCGCCCGGTCCGTAACCTTCAAAAACCACCTCTTCGTAGTGTTCCCCTTCGAGCTGGCCGGTGCCGCGCTGGATGGCGCGGTCGATGTTTTCGTTGGGCATGTTCTCGGCTTTGGCGGCCTGAACCGCGGAGCGGAGGCGGGGGTTGGAATCGGGATCGCCGCCGCCGACGCGGGCGGCGATCGTGATTTCCCGGATCAGTTTCGTGAAAGCTTTACCGCGGCGGGCGTCGGCCGCAGCCTTTTTGTGCTTAATGGTCGCCCACTTCGAATGACCAGACATTGCGAGCCTCGCACGAGGGAAAATGGCGGGAACCAAAGTCTAGCACAGCCCGCGGGGGGAGGAGAAGGAGTCTGGGGGGGGCGCGGAGACCGCGCCCCTACTGCGGCGGCAGGGGAAGGCATATCAGATTGGAGATTGGAGTTTTCAGAGGGGGCCGGGGAGAAAAGCGCACAGGCAGGCTGTGCTACGGCCTGGCCCGCGAGGGTCAGGCGCCGATGTAGCGGGCGTAGAGGGAGCGAGCTACGGCGGGGTCCTTGGTGCCCTTGACGATGGCGCGGCCGTCGGCAAAGACGGTGACTTCATAAGGCGGGACGCGGAAGCGCAGCAGGTAGGGATTGGCGTGGACGTCGGCGGCCGAGCGAGACAACTGGAGCGAGAGAGAGCCCAGGTCCAGCCGGCGCGTGCGTTCGTGGATCTGGACCGAGTCGCGCCCGCAGAGGGTGATGTGCGGCTGCGCTTTGCCTTCGAGGTAGTGCAGCTCGCGGCGAACGCAGGCGCGGCAAGCGGGATCGCGAACGCCGCCAATCGCCTGGAATCGCCCGTTCCACACGTCGGCGGAGATCAGCCGGGTTTCGGCGAAGGGTTCGGCGGTGGCCAGGCGGCGCAGGGCCGCAGTGGCCTGAAGGGCGGCGATGAGCGAGGCGGCGGAATTGAGGATGCCCACGGTGTCGCAGGTTTCCTCGACTCCCACTCCCGCGGAAGCTTCGGCGAGGCAGGCAAGGCAGGCGGTGCGCCCCGGCTCGATCGCCATCGTTACGCCGTAACCGGAAACCGCGGCGGCGTAGATCCAGGGAACGCCCAGATGGATGGCGGCATCGTTGAGCAGGAAGCGCGTCTCGAAATTGTCGGTACCGTCGAGCAGGATGGAGAAGCCGGAAAGCAGCTCGATCGAGTTGGAAGGAGAGAGATCGGCGACGATCCCCTCGACCGCGACGCCGGAATTCATCGCGAGCAGCTTGCGTTGCGCGGCCACAGCTTTGGGGAGCGCGGCGCGGGCGTCCTCTTCGTCGAAAAGGCACTGCCGCTGGAGGTTGGATAGCTCGACGAAGTCGCGGTCAACGATCCGAACGCGGCCTACGCCGGCGCGAACGAGCAGGTTCGCCACGGCGCTGCCGAGCGCGCCACAGCCAACGATGACGGCGGAGGAATCCCGCAGGCTGCGCTGGCCTCGCTCGCCGATGCCGGAGAAGAGTATCTGCCGCGAGTATCGGTCGAAGGTTTCGGGTTCCATTCGATTGCGACACCAGCTTAACGCGGGGAGGGCCCCGGCGGGAAACGAGGCTGTGCTAACCTTGGTGTTTTGGCGTGCAACCTGTTGAGGTTGCGGACCTTTCGCGTGAGGGGAATGGAGCTTGGGGCAGTCATCGTGAGGGCGTTCGCCCCCTTGGTTGTGCTGGCGCTCGGGGCCAGCCTGGCCGCCGCACAGCAACCGGCGCTCGAGGGAAAGACAGTCACCGCCGTGCGCGTGGTGAACTCCCAAGGCCAGGTGATCGAGCAGAATCCACCCAACTTGCCGCTCGTGGCGGGCAAGCCCTATTCGACGGAAAGCGAGCGAGCGGCCCTGAAGCAGCTCTTCGCCACCAACCTTTACGCCGATATTCGGACCGAGGCTACGCCGGAGGCGGGTGGCGTCCGGATCGACTTCGTCGTTACGCAAAACGATTTCATCGGCGTGGTTCGCGTGGAGGGGCTCGAGCCGCCGCCACGCGAGCCGGAGGCGCTGGCGGCGATGAATCTCGAGCTGGGCCACGAGTTCACGGAGACGGGGCTAACCGAAGCGCTTGCGAACTTGAGACAGGCGCTGGCGGATAATGGCCTGTACCAGAGCGTCCTGACTCCCGAAGTGGACCGGCACCCCGGAAACCAGTTGGTGAACATCACAGTGCTTGTGAAACCCGGCGCCCGCGCCCGCTTGGGAGCCGTCGCGTTCGAAAACCACTCGCGCTTTAGCGATCGCGACCTGCTGCGCCGCACCAAACTCGGGCCGGGGAAGCCGGTAACCTCGACAGGGATTTCGAACGGGATGGACCGGCTGCGCCACTTTTTGGCGGGAAAGAACTACCTCACCGCGCGGGTGGCCGACGTGCGCGGCGCCTACGACGCCCGGCACAACACGGTGCCCTTGACGATACGCGTCGACGCCGGACCCGAGGTGCGGGTGGTGCTCGAGGGAGCGCACGTAGGCGGCCGGGAACTCAAGAAGCTGATACCGATCTACGAGGAGAGAGCCGCCGATCCGGACCTGCTCGAGGAGGGTCAACGCAACCTGCTGGACTATTTCCAGCGGAACGGCTATTTCAACGCCCAAGTGAGCTACCAGACCGCCCAGAACGCGCAGCAGAATCTGGAAACCATTACCTACGACATCGAGCGAGGCGCGAAAAGCAAACTGGTGGGCGTGGCCTTTTCCGGGAACCACTATTTCAGCGACGAGCTGCTCGCCAGCCGGCTGCAAATACAGCCGGCGGCATTCCCCTCGCCCGGCCGGTTCAGCCCGCGGCTGCTCGAAGGCGACTTGGAGTCGATACGCGGGGTCTATTTGGCGAGCGGCTTTCGAGGGGTTTCGGTGAAGGACCAGGTCCTCGACGACTACGAAGGGCACAAGAATCACCTCTTCGTGCGGTTCCTGATCGGCGAAGGTCCGCAGACCCGCGTCTCCTCGCTCACCATCAAGGGAAACCGAGCGATTCCCACGGCGGAGCTGGGGAGCGTGGTTGGTTCGACGGCCGGGCAGCCCTATTCCGAAGCCAACATCACCAACGACCGCGACAACATCCTGGCGCTCTACTACAATCGCGGCTTCCCCCAAGCCACCTTCTCCTCGGCAGTCAAGAGCACCGGGCCCAATCGGGTAGCGCTGACGTACGATATTCAAGAGGGCTCCCAAGTGCGCGCGAACAAGGTGATTTTGCTGGGGTATCGCCACACGCGGCCGGGGGTGATCCGGCGGAGGGTGACGATCCAGCCGGAGCAGCCCTTGCGCGAAGCGGACATCGTGACCACTCAGGACCAGCTTTACAACCTCGGAATTTTCAGCCGTGTGGATATCGCGACGGAGAACCCATCGAGTCTGCTGGCGAGCAGGAACGTGCTGGTGGAGACGCGGGAGGGAGACCGTTACACCATCGGCTACGGCGGGGGAATGGATATGCAGCGGCTGGGTTCGACGACGAAGGCCACCAGCACGGTCTTCGACGTGGCCCCACTGGGCATCTTCGAATTCTCGAAGTTGAACGTTTTCGGGCGCGCGCAAACGCTCTCCTTCAAGGCGCGCGGCAGCACGATCGAATACAACGGGTTGCTGAGCTATCAGGTTCCGAGCTTGCTCGCGGACCCGAAATTCAACCTCGTGCTCAGCGCTTTCGCGGGGAAGAGCCGGGACGTGAACACGTTCACGGGGAGCCAGTACCAGGGGTCGCTGCAAGTGGTAGAGAACTACTCCCGAAGCACCGAGTTGCTCTACGGGTATACGTTTCGGCGCGTGGTGGTGGACGCCAGCACGCTGAAGATCAATCCCGAGCAGGTGCCGCTTTACAGCCAGCCAACCCGCGTTTCCGGGTTCGAGTTCACCTGGGTTCGCGACCGGCGCGATAATCCCGCGGAGGCGACGCGCGGCAGCTACAACAACGCCGACTTCATCGTGAATGCCATACCGCTGGGCTCGAGCGCCAGCTTCACCCGGCTCTTCTTCCAGAACTCGACCTACACTCCGCTTGGCCGCGCGCTCGTTTTCGCGCGGTCCACCCGCTTTGGGGTCGAGGAAGCCTACGGCGCTTCCCGCGGCGCCGACATCCCTTTGCCGGAACGGCTCTGGGCGGGCGGTGGAACCAGCCTGCGCGGGTTCGGGCTGAACCAGGCCGGACCGCGCGACCTGGTGACGGGATTCCCGGTGGGCGGGCTCGCGGAACTCATCTTCAACCAGGATCTGCGGTTTCCCCTGCGCTTGCCGATCGTAGGCAACGGGGTGGGAGGAACGCTTTTCTACGACGCGGGAAACGTCTTCAGCAGCCTGGATGCGATAACGGCGGCCTGGAAGCCGGCCTCGCCCTCGCAATTGGACTTTTTCTCGCACACCATCGGCGCGGGGCTGCGCTACGCAACGCCCATCGGACCCGTGCGGTTCGACGTGGGGTACCTGCTTAACCCCGCCCAGTTTCAGCTTTCGTGCACGGCGGGAACGGCGGGCTGCGCGAACGGCGTCACGCTGTCGCGCCTGCCGCGAGTGCAGTTCTTCTTCAATATCGGATCGGCATTTTGATGAGAGCGGGTTTGGCCATCGTGTTGTTGAGTTTGTGGCTCGGGCCGGCAGCCCGGGCCCAGCAAGTGGTGGACCGCATCGTCGCGCGCGTGAGCGACGACGTGATCACGCAAAGCGACCTGACCGAACTCGGCAGCTTCCAGAAGCTGGCGGACGGGAAGGAACAGCCTGCCAGCGCCCGAATCCGGGAACTGGCGGAGCAGTGGATCGTGAGGCAGGAGGCCGCGCTCTCCGGCTTCCAGCCGCCCAGCGCCGGGGAGGCTCAAGAGGCGCTCGCCGGCATCGAGAAGCGCTTCGGCTCCGCCCAGGCCTTCGGAAAAGTGCTCCAGGAAGCGGGCTTGACGGAGGGCGAGGTGAAGCGCACGCTCGCGCGCCAGATTTTCCTGAGCCGGTTTCTCGATTACAAGTTCCGGCCCGAAGTGCAAGTGACCGAACGGGCGATCGAAGACTATTACCGCCAAACGCTGGTGCCTGAACTCCAGCGCGAGCGGCAAGCCGTTCCCTCGATCGAGAACGTGGCTCGCCGGATTCGCGAGGTGCTGGTCGAGAGGGGCATCACCCAGCGCGCGCAAGCCTGGCTTGACGGGATGCGGACCAGGTGGAAGGTGCAGACGATCGGGGGCAGCCCTTCGCCATGAAGGCGAAATTGCTGAGAATCGGGCTGTGGATGGCGGCGGCGCTGGCGGTTTTGGCCGTCGCGGTGGCGGCGGCATGGGAAACCGGCCTCCTCGAGCGCTGGGCGCGCGCGGAACTCATCCAACAGGTCGAGAAGGCGACGGGTGGGCGTGTGGACCTCGGCGGATTCCACCTGCGGCTTTCGCCCCTCGCCGTCGAACTGGACGGATTCACACTCCATGGGCGGGAGGCGGCTGACGAGCCGCCCTTCGTGCACATCGACAAGGTGACGGTGGGGATCGATGCGCGGGCCTTGCTGGCGAGGCGGGTGATCCTCGGGGAAGTGGACGTCCAAAAGCCGGCGGTCTACGTTCGCATCGACCGCGAGGGCCATTCGAATCTTCCCACGCCCGCGCGGCGCGGGCCGTCCAAGCCCTGGCACGAGCAGCTCTTCTCGATCACGATCGATCATCTGCGGCTGGAGGATGGCGTCCTGCGATTCAACGACCGCCGCATCCCGCTCTCCGCCGGCGGAGGGCGGTTCTCCTTCCTCATGGATTATTTCGGCGGGGGCGCGGGCCGCGATTTCTACCAGGGCCAGATCGGCTGGCAAGACATGGAAGTCGCAGGGCAGGACTGGCTGCCGTTCCCTTCGACGTGGTCGGCGCGCTTCACCATCGGACGCCGAGGCGGCGCCCTCGATGAATTCCAGTGGCAACTGCCGCACTCCTCGGTGGAAGGGAGAGTCCAGTGGCCCGACTGGACGCAGAAAAGCTTCGAGGCGCACTATCGGGCGCGGCTGGACCTCGGGGACATTCGCACGTTGTTGCGGAAGCCTCATACCCCCGTGGGCTCGATCGAATCCACGGGAGACCTCCGCTACGCTCCCGGCGACTGGTCCCTGAAAGGCTATTACTCGGCGCGCGGGATCGGGATGGCCTACAAGTGGTTTCACGAGCGGGGAATGAGTTCCCGGGGCACGATCCTGGCGAACGGGCAGGAAGTGGTGATTCCGGATTTTGAGGCCTGGGTGATGGGCGGGGAAGTCGCCGGGAAGGTGCGGATGGACGCCCGCACAGAGGCTTTCACCGCGACGACACGGTCGCACGACGTCCGTCTCGGCCAACTGCTGGCGGCCGTGCAGAATTCCGATTTCCCCGTTCAAACACTCCACTGGGAGGCCGGTGTAACCATCGATTCGGTGACCCAGTGGCGGGCCGACTTCCGGGACATGACTTCGCGCGGCGACGTGAAGTGGGCGCCGCTCGAAGCGACTCCCGCAGGCAAAATTCCGGCCAGGGCCGCGATCCAGTACGACTACCGGATGGCGGGCGAGACCGTCTACTCGCAGGGCACGATCGAAACGCCGCACACGCAGGTGAATTTAAGGGGAACGATCAACGATCGCGACTCGAACATGGCGACCGATCTGAAGGTGAGCGATCTGCGGGACTGGGACGATCTGATCAACGTGCTGCGCGGGAGCGACGCGCCACCGGCTTCGGTCTCCGGGCAAGCGGCATGGCAAGGCACGCTCACCGGCCCGATTTCCCACCCGCTCTTTTCCGGACAGGCTCAGGCCCGGGATCCCGGTTACGACCGAGTGCATTGGGACTCGCTCGCGGGCGGGGTGAGCTATTCGCCGAACGGACTTACGCTCACCGATATGAAAGTCCGGCGGGGGCGGCTCGACGCCACGCTCTCCCTGCACATGGATCTGACCAATTGGGCGTTTCTGCCGGAGAGCGAATGGAACTACCGCGTGCAGTTCGTCCACGCCGATTCCACCGACCTGCAGGAATTGGCGGGGACGCACTACCCGGTCCACGCCTGGCTCAGCGGACAATTCCAGGGAGGGGGAACGCGCAGCCATCCCGAGCTTTCCGGCCCCTTTCAGTTGGATGACTTCGCGTGGAAGGGGTTCACGTTCTCGCGCATCTCGGGCCGGCTCGAACTCGACCCGAGCCTGGTGCGCGTGGCGGAAGTCGCGGCCGTCTTCGGGCCGGGCAGGCTCAGCGGGGAGCTGAGTTATCAGCGGCCCAGCGGGAACGTGGAATTCGACGTTGCGGGCCGAAGCCTCCCGCTCGACGCCATTCGACCGATACAGACCCCCGCGCTTCCCCTCGCCGGCCGGCTCGACTTCCATTTCCGGGGCAGCGGCGCCGCGCGCGCCCCGCAAGGCCAGGGCACCGTGCGGATTTCCAGCTTGCGTGCGGGCAACGACATGATCGGAGACCTCGCCGGGCGCGTCACGGCGGATGGGAAGCGGCTCGACCTGGGCCTTTCCGCCTCGCTGGTGAAGGGCAAGTTGAGCGGAGCACTCGCGCTGACCATGGCCGATGGCTATCCGCTCGAGGGCCGGCTGACGGCGCAGGGGATCGACCTCGACCCGTTTATCCAGGCGGGGCTGCACCTGCGAGCCATCACGGGGCACAGCAGTATTGACGGACAATTTCAATTCAGCGGGGAGTTGCTGCACCCGGAGACGATCGCCATCGATTCCAACGTCTCTCACATCGAGTTCGCTTACGAAAACGTGAAGCTCGAGAACGTGGGGCCCGTCCGGCTGGTCTATCGCAAGTCGGACGTCCGCGTCCAGCAGGCGGACCTCCGGGGCGCCGACAGCAATTTCCAACTCAGCGGTGAGGTGCGATTCCATCGCGACCAGCCGCTCGATTTGCGCGTTGCCGGCGCGTTGAATCTGAAATTGGCGCAAGGGTTCGTGCCCGGCCTCCTCTCCCAAGGCAGCGCCCAGGTAGACGCGTTGATCGAAGGCACCTTCGGCCAGCCGCGAATCAGCGGCCGGGCGCATCTCGGAAACGCGTCTTTGGTCTACAGCGATCTGCCCATCGGGTTGAGCGCGGTGAATGGCGACCTGGTGTTCTCGAGCGATCGCGTCTCCTTCGCCAACGTGCAGGCCGAGGCCGGCGGCGGAAAACTCACGCTGGGCGGCAGCGCGTCTTTCCCCTCCGGGCTGCGGCGGACGCAGTACGACATCAGCATCGACGCGAGGGATGTGCGCGTGCGCTGGCCGACGGGCATGAGCTGGCTGGTGAGCGCCAAGGCGCGCATGGCGGGCAATACGCAGGCCGCCACCCTGGGCGGCCAGATCACTCTCAACCGGCTCCTGCTGACGAACGGCCCGGACTCCCTGGCGGTGCTGCTGATGGCGGCGAAGCAGCCGGGCGTCCCGAGCGAAGGCGCTTCGCCCTTCGAGCGCAACCTGCAACTGGATTTCGCGGTGAATTCGGGAGCGGGCTCGCTGATGGAATGGACGGGGGCGCGCATCGAGACCGATGCCAGCGTGCGGGTTCGCGGGACGTGGTCGCGGCCTTCGGTGCTTGGCCACGTGCATCTGCTCTCCGGGCGGATCGATTATGCCGGCAACACCTACCAACTCACGCGGGGCGACATGAACTTCGCCAATCCGCTGGTACTCGATCCGGTGATGAACCTGGAGGCGACGACCACGATCCAGCAGTACGAGATCACCGTCGATCTCACCGGGCCCGCCAGCGCGCCGCAATTCTCCTATCGCTCCGATCCCCCGCTGCCCGAAACCGACGTAATTTCCCTGCTCGCCCTAGGCACCACCGGCGAGGCGAGCGAACTGCGCACGACGGGCAACGCGGGCCAATACGGCGCGACGGCCCTGCTTTCGCAGGCGGTTTCGAGCGAGGTGGGCGGCCGCATCGCCCGCCTCTTCGGCATCAGCCGGTTCAGCGTCGAGCCGTTCGCCACCGGCACCGGTCTCCAACCCAACGAAGCGGCGCGCATCACGATCGAGCAACAGGTGACGCCCAACCTGAGCGTTACCTACGCCACCAACGCCGCCTCGAATTCCCAGCAGGTGATCCAAATCGAGTATGCGGTGAGTCGCGACATCTCGATCGTGGGACTGCGCGACATCAACGGCACGTTCGGCCTGGACGTCGAGTTCAAAAAACACTTCAAGTGAGGGCTGGACCGGGGCTGGCGGCTGGGGGAGAATCTGGGTGGGCGATCCTATGGGTTCGGCGTGTCGGCTGGGTTCCGGCGGCGAGAGCGAGCGGCTCGAGGAAGCGCGGCGGGAGATGATCGAGCGCCAACTGCGCCGGCGCGGCATCCATTCGCCGCAAGTGCTCGACGCCATGCGCGCCGTTCCGCGGCACGAATTCGTTCCCGCAGACTGCCGCGCTGCCGCCCACAGCGATCAGCCTCTCCCGATAGGGCTGGGACAAACCATTTCGCAGCCGCTCATGGTGGCTACGATGACGGAAGCGCTGGGGCTCATCCCTCGCGACCGCGTGCTGGAAATCGGCACCGGGTCCGGCTACCAGACCGCCGTGCTGTCGCTGCTGGCGGGCGAGGTTTACTCGATCGAATACCTGCCGGAGCTTGCCGAAGCCGCGCGGCAGCGGCTCGCCCGGCTGGGTTTCACCAACATCCGCGTGAGGGAAGGCGATGGCGGACTCGGCTGGCCCGAAGCCGCCCCGTTCGACGCCATACTCGTCGCGGCCGCGGCTCCCGAGCCTCCGGCGCCGCTCATCGATCAACTGGCGGAGGGCGGCCGGATGGTCATCCCGGCGGGCTGCGGCGCCTACCAGGAACTCCTGCGCATCGAGAGGCGCGCCGGGCGAATCCGCCGGAGCACGCTCGATTGGTGCCGTTTCGTTCCACTGCGGGGCCGGTACGGCTGGGAGCAGCCCTTCCCCACCGAAATGGAGGACGGGCTGGCCGGTCAAAGCCGGCATCGTACAGGGGGCCGATGACTCGAAGCTATTCCGAGAGTTCCCGTGAGGTCCCGACAGGGGCTGAAGCCCCTGGTTTCTGGCCGCCACTGCGGCACGGCTAAAGCTGTGCCCTACAAATCTTGCCGTCCTTACGGCGCGGCGGGCTTAGGCCGTGCCGTACAGAGACAGAGGTTTTGAAATGGCTTCTCGGCCACCCGATCTATCCATCGTCATTCCCGCTTACAACGAAGCGAAGCGGCTGCCGCAGACCCTGGGCCGCGTTCGGGACTGGGTGGAGCGGAAGCGCACGGGGACGGAACTCGAGTGCGAGGTGCTGGTGGTGGACGATGGCTCGCAGGACGATACCGCCGAGGTGGTACGCGAATGGCAGAGCCGGATCGCCGGCCTCCGGCTCGTTCCCAACGGCACGAATCACGGCAAAGGCTACAGCGTGCGGCACGGAATGCTCGAGGCCCGCGGTGTCATCGCGCTGTTTTCGGACGCCGATCTCTCGGCGCCCATCGACGAAGCGGATAAGCTTCTCGCCGCGCTGGGGGAGGCCGACATCGCCCTGGGCTCCCGCGCCGTGGACCGGAGCCTGATCGAGATTCACCAATCCCAAGCGCGGGAGCTGGCCGGCCGCGCTTTCAACCTGGTGGTGCGGTGGATGACCGGCGCGCCGTTCCTCGACACGCAATGCGGGTTCAAGGCATTTCGAATGAGCCGTGCGAGGGTCATTTTCGAGCAGCAACGGATCGAGGATTTCGGCTTCGATCCCGAATTGTTATTCCTCGCCCGGCGGCACGGGCTCAAGGCCGTGGAAATCGGGGTTCGCTGGGCGCACGATCCCGGAACCAAGGTGCACATGCTGCGCGACAGCCTCCGCATGTTCTGGGACTTGGTCCTGGTCCGCTGGAATGCCCTCGCTGGCCGCTATCCGCTACGGGTCGAAGGCCGGGCCGACACCTAACAGGGTGCTGCAAGGGGCCTTTGGGGGCTGTCATCCTGAGCGCAACGAGGGATCTCGACCCCAACTCCGCGGAATTGGCGGGATGCTTCGCTTCGCTCAGCGTGACACCCTGGCCTTTTGCAGCACCCCGCAAAGGCGGGGTCACGCCGAAGGGGGCTCAGCCGGACAGGGGCGGTTCGTCGAATCCGGCAACTCGCACCGGCGTGAGCCTGCTGACCAGCACGGTCACCGCGAAATTGCAGCACAGTCCGAGGAAGCCCGCATTCAGGCCGTGGAAGGGGTCGTGCGAGGTAAGCACGAGAGCCACCGCGATGGAAATGCCGGTGAACACACCTGCGAAAACCCCCGCTGCCGTTACTCGCCTGGAGTAGAGACCCAGGATTACACCGGGGAAGAGTTGCACCACGCCATCCACACCGAGGAGGAAGAGCGAAACCAAGCTCCAGGAACTGTAAATGGCGAGTGCCAGCGCTCCCGCGGTGAGCGCCAGAACCATAAACTTGGTCAGTTTCGCTATTTGCTCGTCGCTGCTGCGCGGGGCAACGATGGGCCGAAACAGGTTCTTCGCGTACAACGTTGCGCCCGTGAGGAGTTGGATCGCTGCCGCCACCATCGCCGTGAGCGCCCCGGCCCCGCCGACTACACCCAAAAACCACGGTGGAAAAGTCTTCCGGACCACCGTCAACATAGCGAAGTCGCCATTCTTCAACCCGGGAAGCGCGAGAACCGCGCCGAAGCCCACGGTAAGCATGAGCGCCAGGGTAACGGCGTAGAGCGGCATCAGCACGGCGTTGCGTTGCAGGATCTTGCCGCTGCGCGCCGTAAAGGCGGCGGCGAAAAAGTGCGGCCAGGCGTAGAAGCTCAGCGCCGTTACGAGAACCGTGGAGACGTACCAGGCGTGGCCGAGATTCGGGGTGGCTCCCGGCATCACAAGGTGGCTGGGCCTGGTCCGCGCCAGGGCGCGGAACAGACCGCCGATGCCGCCGAAGTAGATGTGAGGCACCGCCAATCCAATGAACACCGCGGCCCCCAGGAGCAGGAGATCCTTGATGACGCTGACCCAGGCTACGCCTCGCACTCCGCTGGCGAACACAAAGGCGGCCACCAGAGTAAAAGCGACGATTATGGCCGGGGCGCGATGGATGGCCCCGTAGCTCGCTACCTCCACGATCAATCCCAAACCCGTAAGCTGTAACTGCAGATAGGGGATGAGGCATACGACTCCCACCAAGGCCACCAAGGCGGACAAGTACTTGCTGCCGTAGCGTGCTTGGAAGAAATCGGCTTGCGTCTGGAGCCTGTGTTTTCGTCCCGCCTCCCAAATGAGCGGCAGAATGTAAACCCCGACCACGCATCCCAGGGGCCAGTAACCGAGCGCGTATAAGGCCGGTCCGCCGCGCGAGTACGCCCAGCCGCTGACTCCCAGAAACGTGTAGGCTGTAAGCATCTCGCCAGCCATCAAGAGCCAAACGAGGAGCAGGCCAAAACCCCTGCCCGCGCAGGTCCATTGCTCGAGATCCATCTTGTGATGAAAGCGAGCCGAGAAGCCAACCAAGGATCCGAGGACCACGAGGGCCAAGATGATGGCCAGCGACACGGTGCTGGGGCTCACTGCGCGCGACCCCCTCCGCGGCGGCCGTCAGAGACGCGTCGTTCTTCCAGGCGATAAACTCCCCACATGCAGAGCGGTGTCAGGAACAGCCAGGCAATGAGCCAGAAGAGGTTGAACGGGAGGCCGAGGACCATGGGGTAGATCCGATCCCAAAGGCCGACGGAAAAGCAGGTCGCGGCGAAAGGAACTAGGCCGAGAAGAAGCGCCCCGAGCGATGGGCGTCGGATGGGTGCTCTCCTTAGGACAGGGTGGCGGGATTATAACAGAGTCTTCCGACCCCAAACACAATTCCGGTGGGAGACGATTTCTCCGTTGCTGGACCCAGGCGGCCAGCAGCCTGTGGCAGAACTCTGTGATTTTGAGAAGCGGGTGGCAGCGAAGATGGCGTGGTGGTGCTCGGAGAGGCGACGTTCGAGGTGGTCCATCGATCCAAGGTAGAAACGGCCGGAAGATCGACCCTGTAGGATGGACAACCGAAGGAATGGTAGGCCCGTACGGATTCGAACCGTAGACCTCTACCGTGTCAACGAACCGACCTGCCCCTCTGACCCTGGCCCTGAACAGCGCGAAAATGGCGAGAAAGACAAGCCTTAGCGGCACTCCGGTTTTGGCCACAGCGCACCTTCTCGCATGCGAATTCCAACGCTGGCACCGGCCATGGAATCCCCGGTTACGGCACAAAGTACGACACAAATTCTGGCGACGCCTTTCCGAGGAATGGGAGCGCTGGATCCCCGGCCGTTGACGCGACGAGGCTGGGCCGAGTTCGCCCGGCGCACTGGGCGCGACCGGTTCGTTGCTCATTCCAAGCCGTGTCTCGAAGGCCGTGTGCATGAGAAGCTTGCGGCCAGGGAGAAAGCACTGGTCGGACACGGCGAGTCTTATTTCACCAAAGAAGCATTGGAAAATAAGGCGAGCCGATTGCAGGCGGTCCCGACAGGCCACCATGCAGTTCCGCGCACTTGAGGCGATAAACGGGGCCATGATTCTCGTTTAAGCGGCGCATCGGGCTAAGTTCGGGCGGGGCCGGGGCGCGGCCGCGTAGGCTTCCTCCGCGAGGGCCTGGGCACGGCACGCTTGCGCCGCTTGACCCCCAAGGCTTCTTCCAGCAATTCTTCGAGGAGTTTCTTTTCCGCGGGCGTCACCACGGTGGTGAACTTGTCGGGGCGCTCAGCGACGAGGGCCCGTACCTTCGACGTCCATTCGAGTGAGGGGCCCGCGGGATGCTCTCCAATCTCATGGAGCAGGTTCAGCGCGGCATCGAGGTCGGGAATCGCTCGATAGCACTTCAGCGCGCTTTTTAGGTCGCCCGCCGCTCGGAAGCACTCGGCGGCCGCGCGAAGATCGCCCAGCCCTTCGTGGCAGGCAGCCTCGAGTTTCGGCTCGCGCTGCGGAAGCGCGTGGAGAGCATTCAAGGCATCCCTAAAATACTTGTCTCCGATCAGCATTTGGACTACGTTTCGTCGCAGGCTCTCTGTTCGCGCCGCGCGATCGGAAACGCCCAAGGCTTCATAGAAAGGCGGGAGTAGGTTGACGAGCGCCGCAGCGTTCTGCCCGCTCGTCAACGCCGCGGCCTCGAGCGTCTCGAGCCACTTCCGGGATTCCGGCCCGATCTCCAGCAGCAGCCAGCTTTCCAGTTCGGCCTGGTGTTGCGGCAAAACGTAGGCCAGTTCACCAAGCAAGGGCAGGCGGTCCCCGGCCGGGGCGTGATCAACGCGTTTGATGGCATGAATCACGGCCACCAGTCCGAAACGCCGCGCTTGGACCGCGGCGCGTTCCGCCTCATCGAGCAGGTCCGGCCGGCCGAGTTCCGGCGCGAGTCGCGCGCGGCGCATGGCCAGGGTGAAACATATCTCGGCGAGTGTGAGATAAGCGGTGTCGCGCGCAGTTTGATCCGTTACCGCCGCGGGCGTGCCCAGCCGTCCCAAGAGCGTCACCGCCTGCTGCGCCCTGGACCATGCCATGTCTGGCTTGACCTCCAGATACTGGCGTGCATCGGCCTGGCAGCGTTGGACGCGCTCCTCCGTGTCCAACTCCTCTTCCTCGAGCGTCTTCAGCACGGCCGCCGGCACACTCGGGGAGATGGCGCCGTCGGGGTTGTCGCCGTTCAGGAAGGCAATGCTGGTGCGAACGACATGGTCGGGCGGGTTGATATCTAGCCAGAGCAGCCGTTCCGTCGGACGGCTGACGCTCACCCGCAGCTGATCGATCAATAGCCGCTTGGCCAACGAATCAAGCGCCGCATCCGCTCGCAGGCGCCCCTGCTGCCGCAAGACGCGTTCGACGTGGCGGCCAGGGTCGATCACGCAAACGGAGTGAAAATCGAGTCCCTTTGCTTCGGAAACAGTCAGCACCGCCGGACGCACCCGCTCGGGAACAAACCCCGGCACCGTATCCTCAAGCGTGATCAGCGCAAGACCTTCACGGGCAGCGAGCGAGACGAGCAATTCGTCTAGTTCGGGCCCGGGAACCGCTGTGCAGTAGAGTACTTGGTCGGTAGCGTCGTCATCGATTTCCGCGTTACCCGTTCCGCGCGGGCGTTCCTGCTTCTCGATCAGGGAATACAGGTCCCAGACGCGGTTGACGAGTTCCGCGATTCGCCGCGGGCTGCGCAAGTTAGCCGAGAGCTTGTATTCGGAAGGGGTGCCAATATGGTTGTGCAGCAGATCGTTGAGCCAGCCCCATTCGAAGTCCGTTGGGCGGACGGTCTGGGCCTCATCGCCGGCCAGGAGCAGCGTGACCGGAGTTCGATGCCGCCGGTAGGCAAGCGAGGCCAACTCGATCAACACCAGCGCCTCGATGGGGGTCAGGTCCTGAACTTCATCGGCGGCAATGCAGTTGAATTCGAGCCAAGCCGCGTCGATTTGCGCTTTGCCGCTTCCCATGCCGCGCATACATTCGGTCGCGCGCCAAGCCATCGCGAGCTCAGGAAAGTATCGGCCGGCCAGGGTGTCCGTTCCCTCCCGCTCGAGGTGAGCGGCGACCGCGAGAACAGCAGTAACCGCCTGAGCGCCGAGGAATCGTGTGCGCCGCTCCCGATAAAATTTCTCGGAAACGCGCGGCTGCTTGCACGTGGTGAAGCGTCCGATAGCGACGGGAAGCGCGTCGCCTACCAAATGTGCGTAGAACTCGTCGTAGAGCGCAGCTTGGTTGTTCGTCCACGGGCCGAGCGTGCCCGCGAAAGGTGCCAGGTCGCGCCCAAAGCGCTGCCGAGAGTCGCGCTCCGGGCAGGCCGCCGCGCTCGATCCCAGCAGTTGCCGGACCAGATTCGGGTACGTGACCACCTCAAAACGCTTGTGGGAGGAGCAATACCGGTCGAAAAAATCGCGGGCCAGCGCCGCCAGGTTCCGCGAGTAGGTAACGTAGAGCGTCCGCTCGGCCTGAGTCGAGTCGGCTGCGTGCCACAGTGCGGTCGTCTTCCCCGAGCCAGGATGCCCCTTGAGGATCCGCACCAATTGGCGACCGGAAGCGAAACGCGCCTGCGGCTGCGTCCAGGGCGCGGGGCCGTATTCCTCGTTTCGAATTTCGTTCACCGTTATCGGCAGGTAGCGATCGGCGAAAGAATGCGGCGAGAGAGGCGAATGATCGTCGTGGTGCCGGATGTCCCGAAGAAACAGCGCCCCCTCGGGCGCTTCTGCGAACCCGTCGCATTCCTTGAGTGGCGGCGCATTCTTCGGCGCCCACCACGCATAGAAGTGGCTTCCCTGGTTGCCGCCAAGACGGGAGCGGCGCCAGCCTCGGTTCACGCCCCATGTTGGCTTGTAATGAGGTCGCCGGGCGTCGACCGCCAGGCGCTGCATCAGGTAAGCCACCCGCCGGCCCACCGCAGTGTTAGCGTGGGCAGTCAGCTTTTCGAGAAACTCCTCGTGGCAGAAAATCGTGTTGGCCGGCCTGGACGTCTCAAACGTTCGGATGAAACCCCATTGTTGTTGGGTGCCGCTCATGTCCGTCGTGTTGCGCTGATTGTACAACGGCGCACACGGAAGGATTGCCTGGGACTGTACGCGATGGCCGGATTCCCTCAACTCTCCTGCGCGGGCGGGAAGCGGGCAGCGACGAAACCCGTGCTGTGCCGCCTCGATTCTCCTGGCAAGCAGCCAACGATCACGATGAGACGTCCCGTGAATCGGCGGGGCAGGAACTCTCGCCCGTCAAAGCCGTGGGGAGGGCGGGCCAGACAGCGGGAAATCCTGTTTCACCACAGTGCCGTTTCGTAAGATGAGGACCTCATGTTGCCGGCCTTGTTTTAGTCGGACCCAATAGACCAAGGGAAAAGGGATCTCGCCGGGCAGCCCAGGGCGTCAACGGTAGCAGTGCCCTGGGGGGTGGAGTCTGGCGGTCATGCGCAAATCAACTGAAAAATCGGGCTCTATAGCAGAATTTGTGGGTGAGGGGGCTGTGGAAGAAGCCGCTCCGTGGAAAAGTCCAGGAGCGGGACTTCCCCACTCCGCTTGGAAATCCGGCAGGCCCGGCCGGATTTCCACTTCTCCCACTGCCCCGCGGCGGACCCTGGCCTCTGATTTCCACCCCAAAAAAGGAATAGCTGAACCCCAGCGGACTCGATTAGTCTGCGGTTGATAAGACAGGGACTCGTCAGCCGAGGAGATCAGCTATTCAACTCAAGGTTAAGACCATCCTGAACCGGGTGCAACATTTCCTGGGCTTTGTATACGAAGAAGTGGAGATGCACCCCGGCAAGCCGGGGCCGGAATTGATCGAGGTCCGGATCGCCGCGCATCGGGGCATTCCCGGGCGCTGTTCGGTATGCCGGCGGCCGGCGCCGGGCTACGATCGCTTGCCCGAGCGGCGCTGGCTGTTCGTACCGCTGTGGGGGATCCCGACTTGGTTCCTCTACGCCCTGCGCTGGCTGCGCATCGAGGTTCACCGGCCAAACAGCACGGCGTTCGCCGGCGATCAGAATCTGGAGATGCGTTCAACTCGCATACACCTGGGCCACTCGATTTTGGTAGACTCTCGACGCAGGGAGCTGCATGGCCATCAACAGACTTTTGAAATCGCTCCGCCATGAGAGGCGGCAAATCGACCGTGCCATCCGTGTTGTAGCAAAACTGGAAACGCCAAGCGCTTGCCGGGATCTGATTAGCCGCTACGGCGAGGCCTTGGCGAAGCACGCAGAGACGTACAGCGAGGCTTATGACTCCCAACACCTCCCGGCGACGAAGGCCGAAATCAAGGCGGCCCTGCGGGTGTCTCTGGATTGCACGTCCGACCCAGAGCTAATCCGCCTGTTGGAAAATGGGTATCTACTCCTCGCTATGTTCCAAGATGGCGTGGGCGATAAGCCGATCAGCCCTCCTACGCCCGATCTCCGGGAGCTCGGCCACATGTCCGATGGTGAAGTTGGCGCGCTGGCAAGGCGAACTGTAGAGTCCGGCCCGCTTTGCCGGCACTGGTCGAGTATCGTCGACAAAGAGATGCACGAACTGTACGCCGAGGTCCAAGCGATGCGCCGAGGCCGAAAACCCGAATAGATATTGGCAATACAGCCAAGGCTTACGAGGCGGAAACCGCCTCGATAGCCGAATGCCTCTTCCAAGATGAGAGGGGCGACGAGGGGTAACCGACAGTACATCGCATCATCTCAGGCACGATTCTCATGTGCCCGAACGACTACAAAGGGGGAAGCAATAAGCATGTCCGTGCGAAGCGGAACGTCAGAATGTGGACAGTTCGACCGCGCAACGCGCAAGGTTCTCTCTGTTACTCACGAGGAATTACAACGCAGAGAAAAAGAATGGAAAAGGCGAAAAGCGTCAAGGAAGAAGGGAAAATCCGGAAGGATCGGAGGGACGGAGGATGCCTAACGTTATCAACGTTTACGGGGTGTGCGAGGCTGAAACGTGCAAGCGCCCCGAACGCGCAATCGTCAGAGAGGAAGATTCCGTGGTGATCGGGAATAAAAGGTACCACAGAGGCTGTGAGCCAACAGTGGAAGAACGAGAAGCCAGAAACAGATCAAGCGCTTAATCACCTTGTTTTACCGAAGACATGATACCGGCTAGGGTTTCACCAGCCGGCTTTTGCGATTGCTCGGAGCGGCCGAAACGCCTGCGCAGCCGAATCAGCAAGGCATCAATATGCTTGCAAGCGCCGAGCGTACTCACCGCGAATTGGGGCAGGAACAGAAATTCTCGAAGGGCTGGGGCGCGCATCGCCACGCGGTACCTCTTGCCGCTGGCCGACCGGAAATCATAATCGCCGTATGCTCGTCCATCATGTTCCGCGAGAATTTTGCGGATGGCTGCGGGGGCCCGTTGCTGGCGAGCGGAAATCTATTCCTCGATTAGCATGTGAGCCTCCGAGACAATAGTGAGGGAACTTGAAGAATGTCAGGAAACGGAAGGTCCTTGAACCCGGGAGTGTCCAAGGGCCTCGGCGGCGAGTTGACGGTGTGTGATCGCGGTGGTGCTCGGAAAGGCGGCGAGCCAGGTCGTTGGTTGAGCCGATGTAGTAGCGGCGGGAGGATTGGCTTTGAAGGATGTAGAGAAAACCCATACTGAAGGAGTGGTAGGCCCGTACGGATTCGAACCGTAGACCTCTACCGTGTCAAGGTAGCGGCTAACATTTACACAACCCGTTGACGGCGCGCACCTTACAGCGGGAAAACGACACCGAAAAACAGGCCCTTAAAGGGCGTTATTGGGCGCTAAATGGGCGTCGGGTTTTTCGGCGCTCTCCAGACCGCAATCGGGATCCCGCACGTCAGGCATTCCGCGCCGTGCATTCTAGCATTACCCCGATCCGAGCGTTGCCCGCGAGCACGAAGATTCCCCGGCTGTACGCATCTCGCATCGCCCCGTCCCACCACGCGCAATTCGACCCCCGAAACCGGAGCCCCGCGCACCGATTTTCCAGCCCGCCGGGTAAATTATAAGTGGTAAGGAACTTTTAACCGAGAGGGCGCTTGATGCGGAGAGGATCGACGAGAACGTTTGAAAACCCCGTGGGCCGAGGGCTGGCGCGAAAGCGGAAAATGACAGGCGCTACCCAGCATCAGATTGCGCAGGCTACCGGGATCGCCGTGAACCGGATCGTGTTCATCGAAACCGGAAGATGCGATCCGAAGCCTTCCGAACTGGACGCCATTCGCAAAGTCCTGAAGCGAAGGGCGCAGCAAGCGGTGGACGCGGTGAGCAAATGAAGACGAAACCGAAGCGAAAAGCACCCCCACATAACAGGCGAGCAACAGGGCGGTTCCGCAAGGGCAATCCCATCGGGAAGGCCACGCGCTTCCCGCCCGGCGTCTCGGGCAATCCCGGCGGGCGTCCGAAACTGAAGGTCGTTTCCGAGGCCGCACGCGCTTTGCTCGCTTCGACGGTTCCGGGAGACAAGTACGGCAGGACTTTCGCCGAGGCAATCGTCTTGGCTCTCGGTTTGCAGGCCGTTGAGGGAAACATCAGCGCCGCGAGCGAGCTTACCGATCGCGCTGAGGGCCGTGCGCGGCAGGCGATGGACATCCAGCAAACTGACCCCTTGCTCGACTTGATTTGCGAACTGAAAGCGCAGTCGAAGCTGTGCGGGCCGGTCGAAGGCGACGAGAGGGAATGAAGCCGAAGCCCCGCAGGAAAAGAATCCCTGACTGGCGGCTGATCCAGGAGATCGAACGAATCAACCGCCGATACGAAGAGGCCGTGAAGAAGCCGAAAGCAAAGAGGAGGAAAAATGGAAACTGAATCGCCGGAACGAAAAACCGCCCCCGCGCCGTTGCGGATTCCCATCGACCGGAAAGAAGCGAAGGCGCTGCTTAGAAAACTCGGCTGGGTGGTTACCGAAATGCTCGATAGCTTGTCCGCCGTCCACCCGAGGCATCCTGGGCATTTTCTGCACATGGGCATGCACGATTGGGCTGACTATGAAAATGAGCAACGGACGGCGATGCGCATGCTCGGGGGCAGCATCGGGAGCCTTGCGGGCCACGTCGAGGGGCTGCACGAAGCTGAGCCGCCGCGAACCGTAGAGCAAGTCAAATCGGAAATCGCGGCGCTCGAAGCCGAGCTCCGAGAACTGGAATCCGGGAAGCGGAATCGAACCGGGAGAAAGGGAGGATCGAGATGAACGCTGCGTTCAAGAAAATAATGGGCCTGGGCATTAAGGCTTTCGCAGCCGACGCCGAACCCGAAGAGTTGGCGGCAGCGGCGCGGGAGGTCGGGAACTTCGATGACCCCGAGGAAGGTGAAAAAAGTCACGCGCAAGATTTTCGCAGAGTCGATGACTACCGCTGGAAGGACGGCCACCGAGTCGGTGATCGCCGCAGGGCCGAAGATCGAAGGGCGCGGCTGCACCGGGCGCTCGACCGCGTCATCGATTTCTGCGAACACCGCGCCGCCGACGTTGGACACTACCGCATCGACGAGGAACCGGAAGAGCGCGCGAGGGAAATCGAAGCACTTCGTTTCCACCCGGACGATCTGGACGAGGATCTTCGTGAAGCCGTCGAAGACCGGCTCGCTTCCCGATCTCGGGGACGCGCCGCCGATTTCGCAGGCATGACGCGGGCGGATCAGGTTCGACGTTTGAACGAGATGTATGGAGACGCGAAGCAGCACGCCCAGCAACGGGCTTCGCGTCGATGAGAGTTCGCCCCAGTGCTCGCGAATCGGCGTTCGCGGTCAGCGCCGGGGCGATGCCGCACCGGCCTCTTGGCCGTCGAGCGGCTGGACGCGCCGAGGCTTCCTCTTCCTCGGTGCGCGGAGGACGGGGGGCGCGGGACTGATCCGCTCGCGCCTTCCGGCCCGCCGAATCAGGGGTTTCGGGGCTTCCCAGAAGGCCGATTAATCGCGTTTCCAGCCAGTCTGGCGCGTTTTCCCAGGCCGGGTAGGGTGAAAAGGCTAGTGATTCCAAAAAACTTAACTAATTCTACGGAATTTGCTTTACATTCTTCCCGTTCCGGTTTACGATTGGGGTATGGAGGGCAAGGCGATGGGAAGAACGGAAAAAGCCTTCGGTTACCTAAGGGTGAGCGGGAAGGGGCAGGTTGCTGGCGACGGCTTCCCACGGCAAAGAGCGGCCATCGAACGCTACGCCAAGGCCCAAGGCATTCGCGTTGTGCGGTGGTTCGAGGAGCGCGGCGTCTCGGGCACGAACGAGTTGACGGATCGCCCGGCGCTACAGGAGCTGTTGCTGGCTCTAGCAGGTGATGGGGTGCAAACGGTGCTGGTGGAAAAGCTCGACCGCTTGGCGCGGGATCTGATGATTCAGGAAACCATCCTGCATGATCTGGCAAAGAACGGTTACAGGCTCGTCAGCGCCGCCGAGCCGGACCTGTGCAGTGACGATCCCAGCCGCAAGCTCATGCGGCAGATTTTCGGGGCGATTGCCGAGTACGACAAATCCATGATCGTCGCCAAGCTCCGCGCCTCCCGCGAACGGATGCGCGCGAAGGCTGGCAGATGCGAAGGCCGGAAGCCCTACGGATTCCGCGACGGCGAGGGGCGGGTGATTGAACGGATGAAGAGGCTTTCCGGGGACGGCTTGAACTATTCCGCAGTTGCCGCGAAGCTCAATGCCGAAGGCATCCGCACGCGGTCGGGCGGGCAGTGGTTCCCAGCAACCGTGGCCCGCATCCTCGCCGCCAGCGCCTAGCAGACGCGCCGCCCGGCTCCTGCGCTCCGATCCTCGCGCCGTTGCCGCTTCCATTCCGGCTTCAGCGGACGGAATGCGGCCTGCGCCGCCGCGAGCGATTCTCGGCTCCGCGTGAGATTTTCCTCAAGAATCGGAAGCTTGGGCTCGATCTGAGAGAGCTCGGTGCGGAGGGCCTTGATTCGTCCGCGCAGTTTGCGCAGCTTCCTGTCAGCGGACTCGAACCGCTGCGTTGCTTCCGCGACCGCCCGTTTCGCCATGAAAAGTTTTTCGTCCATCAGTTCTCCCTCGCTTTCGCCGGAACGAGCCACACGTTGCGCTCCGCGTATGGATGGACGCTGGGTGCGAACACGACGATGAGCCACCGGAACGTCGCCTGACTTTTTCGTTCCCAGCGGGCGATTCCGAAGCGTTCGCGTTTGTGAAGCTCGTCAACCAGCTTGCGCAAGTCCCTGCGGGGGAGCGCGCTTTTCTTCTTCTTGCCCCTGACGATCTTTCCCTGCTTGTCGCGCCGGAAGAATTCCTCCGCGTCGTGGTTGCGGAAGTCCACGACGCGGAAGCTCATCGAGGCTTTCTGCCCCTGGGTGAACTTGAACGAGGTTGCGGACTTTTTGGCCAGTTCGCAGCCGAAGAGCAGCGCCGCCGCTTCGAAGCCGCGCGGCAAGGCGTCCAGCACGCGGTCAAACTGCCGCTTCTCGCGGCCGATCCTCATCACCGGGCCGAGAATGGCTTCCTGCAAATCCTGGAACAGATTCTGCGGCAAGCCGCTGCCTTCTCCGATGTTCCAGCTATGGTGGCCCTTCACTCTCCGCCACGCGCCGGGTTTTCCGTTCTTCTGCACCAGGCGAAATTTGAGCTTGCGGTCTTGGACGACGTAGTCCCACCGCTGACCCTGCATCTTGCTGTTCTTCAAGGGGAACCTCCGACGATTTTAAAAAATCCGCCGGGGGCAGCGGTTGCGAGACCATCGGGTGGAAACTCGCGGGGACGCTGCCCCCCTTGGATCTGAAACCGAAA
The DNA here is from genome assembly GCA_021788095.1 of Acidobacteriota bacterium. Lineage (GTDB taxonomy): Bacteria > Acidobacteriota > Terriglobia > Acidiferrales > UBA7541 > JAKASX01. Next base: position 117,686 of record JAJYLB010000002.1, read on the forward strand.
TTCGGCTTCTATTGAAAGTTACCCGCCAGACTGGTTTTGTGGGCAGCTTGATCCGCGCGCGGTGCTCGATTGTGACCCAATCTACGCCGCTTGTCACGGGGCTTATAAGCCCTGCCCCTGCTATATTTTTTTTAACTCCGGCGACGAAATCTTTGTCTTCTGGGGTAGATTTTTCTTTGCCGTCGGGGCTTATACCTACACAAAAGAGCAAAGGCTTATACCTTTCGCTCTTTTCGATAGGGGGTTATACCCCTAGCGGAAGAGAGAGAAAGGGAGAAGGCTTATACCTTCCTACTTGTCAGCAAGGCTTATAAGCCCCCACCAGGACTCCCATCCCTTCCGACATGCGAACCACCATCGACGGGGTTTAATCATATTTGCAGATCGCCCCACTGAGGGCGGAATCCTCACCGAGGCCGCAACCCGGCCTGAAAGGAAATTTATGAGAAGAAAAAAGTGAGTTGAAAAAATGGCTACCCCTATCGCTAGGCATCGGCGTACCCTTCCTTCGCGCGCCGTTGGCGGGTTCAAGGAGGAGGAGACCTTGAGCCGTCGAAGGCACCAGAACGGAGAGCTGTTGAAATTAAGGAATGGCTGGAGTTGCCGGTTGTATGAAGATTATCGGGATGCCAATGGTGTTCGTCAGCGACGCCGCGTGCAGCGGTATCTGGGCGATTTTAAGAAATTGCCGACGCTACGCGCGGCGCAGAACGCTATGGACGCCGAAGTTGCACTCGTAAATGATTACAGCCGCCAGCCGAAAACTACGATCACATTCCGCCAGCAGGCTGCTAGATGGATGGCGGATTGTAAGAAGCGGTCGTGGAAAGCGGTCAAGCCGGGCGTCATCGAGAAGCGGGAGTACGCATTGCGTCACGTTCTCCCGCTCCTCGGCGATCTCCCGCTTTCGGATGTGAAGAACGGGGCATTGCGAAGGTTGGTGGAGGAGCTATCCGCAAAAGGGCTAAAACCGAGCACCGCGCAAGCGAGCGTACAGGTCGTTAAAGCGGTCGTCGGCAGCGCCGAAGATGCGGATGGCAATTTACTATACGCGGTAACCTGGAATCGAAAGCTGACGCCGACCATCAACCCTGAAATGCAAAACAGGCCCACGTTTACAACTGAAGAGCTTCAAAGGCTCGTCAACGCTACCAAAGGGAAATTCCAGATGTCGATAATTCTCCTGGCAAGCACCGGCCTGCGGATCGGCGAAGCGCTCGGGCTGGAATGCAGGCATTTTGACGGCTCAGCGATTCGAATCGAGCAGGCGTCCTGGCGCGGCGTAATCCAAACGCCAAAGACCAGCAACGCCTATCGCACGGTGGATCTCCACCCGCCAGTGGCGAAGTTGCTTGGGGAGTTTATCGGTGGCCGGAAATCGGGATTCATTTTTGAGACTCGAAACGGCCATCCGATCGGCACTCGGAATTTCCTCCGGTTACTGTACGTGAGCCTAGAAGGGCTCGGACTCAAACAGCGTGGCTTTCACGCGTTGCGGCGATTTAGAAACAGCTTTCTGCGGACCAGAAGTTGCCCACCCGGCCTTTTGCGATATTGGATGGGGCACTCCTCCCACAGCATGTCGGATGTTTATGACCGCAGCTTTGAAGATGCGGCCTTCCGGCGTGATGTGGCGAATGCGGTCGGCGTGGGCTTCGAAGTCCCCGAAAAGTTGAACGTGAAAGGCCATGTAACCCGGCCCGAACAGCAAGAACGGGCGTTATCGGGCGTCGGCCCGAAATCGGAAGCGGGTGTAAGTTATTGAAAAGAATGGTAGGCCCGTACGGATTCGAACCGTAGACCTCTACCGTGTCAAGGTAGCGCTCTAACCAACTGAGCTACGGGCCTGTAAAAGCACTCAACTTCAGGTACTGTCGTCTCGCGAAATTCTAACATATGGCATCCGTTCCCATCATCGAGCGCGGGCGCTCGGGCCGCCGCTCTATCGGCTCGAGCGGCGACTTCCCCCGCCGCCTCTTCGAGCATCTGTGCGCTCGCACCCCCTCCACACGCCATCGCGGCCATTGGTCTTCGGAAGAGAGGGAGGCGGCGCCTCGGGAGGAGGCGAGGGCCTACGCGACTGGCGAACCGGGCCACTGCTGGATTGGGGCACTGCTGGATTGCCGGAGGGCTTGCGGATGTGACATTCTTCCTGCGTTCGTCGAGGCGAAGGAGGGGGAGTGAAGATCTGCGAGATGGCTTGGAAGGGCGTGGAAGAATACTTGAAGCACGACGACCGGGCGGTGCTTCCCCTGGGAAGCACCGAGCAACATGCCGGGCTAAGCCTTTGACCGACAGCGATCCGAGGAGGAGATGCTGGCCATCTGGCAAGCGGGCGTCGAGGAGACGCGGCGGGCGATCGCGACGGACTGGGCGTGAGGCGCCATGGAACCTTCCGCATCCGGCGTGGAGCGGCATCCCCGGAAGGCGTTTCTCGTCCTCTTCGCAATAGAGATCTGGGAGCGGTTCGGCTACTACGGCATGGCCTCGCTGATGGTGCTCTACATGGTGGAGCGCCTGGGCCTGCCGGATGCGCGCGCCGATATCATTTGGGGCGCGTTCTCGGCCCTGGTCTACGCCATGCCGATGCTGGGCGGGTACCTGGCCGATCGAGTGCTGGGGGCACGGCGAACGCTGGTTTTGGGAGCCACGACGCTCGGGCTGGGCTACGTGCTGCTCTCGATACCGCGGAGCGTGGCGTTTTTCCCGGCGATGGGCATCATCGCCCTGGGCAACGGCCTCTTCAAAGTCAATCCGAACAACCTCGTTTCGCGGCTGTACGAGGGCCAGCTGCTGAAGCTGGATATCCTTTTCACGATCTACTACATGTCGCTCAACATCGGCTCGTTTGTCTCGGTCCTGCTCGCGCCATGGATCAAAGACCATCCGAGCTGGACGATCGCGATCGGCCCGCTGCAATTCGATAGCTGGCATCTGGCTTTCGGCGTCAGCGCGATCGGGTTGACACTCGGCTTGCTTCAATACGGCGCGTTTCAGAGCGCGCTGCGGCCGTATGGAACGGCGCCCGATTTTCAAAAGCTCCACCTGCCGAAACTGGGAGCGGTGCTGGGCGGCTCGCTGCTCGTCGCGGTCCTGGTTTCGGAGATCATTCGCCACCGGCTGGTGGCTCTCGGAGTGGTCTGGCTATTCGCCGGCCTGATGATCGCGATCTTCCTTCACCTACTGGCGCGAGGAGAGAGGCGGGAACGAAAGCGGGTGGCCGCGTGCATTGTTTTCACGGCGATGTCGATGGTCTGTGGGTTTCTCGATGGTTTCGCAACTCGTGCCCGAGCGCTCGCGTGGAATCGTCATGGGGGCATGGTTCCTGGGGATGGGAGTCGGGCTCTACGCCGGAGGGGCGACCGCCGGCCTCGCGAGCATACCGGCGGGGATGACCGCGGCGGCGGAGACGCTCCACTTCTACACCCGTGTGTTTGCCTGGCTGGGCGCGGGTGCGTTGGGTTCGGCAGTGGTTGCGACCGCGCTCGTGCCGCTGCTGAAGCGGCTGATGGCCCAACCCGTTTCGCCGGAGGGCCGAGGGGAATGGGCCGCCGGCTTGGCGGATGCTCCGGATGCGGCGAGCGAACGCCTCCCCTAGCGTGGTGATTCAGAAATTCTTCGTCTAATTGGGGAGGGCCTTCAGGGGCTAAAGCCCTTGAAAATGCGGGGCCTGATGTCGGAGTTGAAGCTGCGACCTCCTAAAAACCGGGCAGCGGACTTGTGAATCACGACGCGAGCGAGCGCGGGTGGGCTCTGCGGCGAGCCCACCCAGGCACTCGTTCGGAAGCGATCTGCTTCTATTCGTTGGGCGGCCGGATGGTGACGAAAGCCGCGCCGCCGCTCCTCGGGTCGTAGATGTAGAGGAAGACGGGTTTGTCGCCATTGGCCCGCACAGCGTCGTCATATTCGCTAACACTGGTGACGGGCCGGCGATTCACTTCCTCGATGATGACTCCGCGCGTCAAATCCTCTGCCGCAGGACTATTGGGGTCGACCGAGGAGACAATGACGCCATGAATACCCGTGGGCAACGGCACGTTGGACTCGCGGTTCAACGCGCTGATGACGTCGGGGGTGAGCGCTTGAACGCTTACTCCCGCCATCGGATTATTCCCGCTCGGGCCGCTGGATTCAGACGCCTGCTGGCTGCTCGGCGTGAGGCCGGAGGGGCGCTGGGTGAGCGTGAGGCTGGCCGGGAAGGTTCGGCCATTCCGAAAGACCTCCAAATGCACTATGGTTCCCGGCGGCAATTCGGTCACGTCCAGAACCAACTGGTTGCTGTCCTGCACCGGCCGGCCGTTGATTTTCAGGATCACGTCGCCGAACTTGATTCCCGCCTTGTCCGCGGGGCCGCCCGGAGTGACCTGCAAGACCAAGGCGCCTTCGAGCTTCGGCAAGCCTAGCTGCTGCGCGTCGTCGGCCGTGAATCTCACTTGGAGGGATACACCCATCTGGCCGCGAACCACCTTGCCATGGGCGATGATCTGGTCCGCCACGTTTTTCGCGAGGTCGATGGGGATAGCGAAACCGATGCCGATGTTGCCTTGACCGCCTTCGGTCGCGATGGCCGTATCCACGCCGACCACTTGGCCTCTCGTGTTGATGAGCGGGCCGCCGGAATTGCCGTGGTTGATGGCGGCGTCGGTTTGCAAGAAGTCCCCGATGCTCAGGGAAGTGGACCCGGGCTCTACGCCACCCCGACCCTTGGCGCTGATGATACCCATCGTCACCGTTGCGCCACCGCCCAGGTCGTTGCTGAGACCCAGAGGATTGCCCACGGCGAAGACGATATCGCCGATGTGCGCCTGGGAAGAATCGCCCAGGGGCAACGCCGTCAGACCCGGCGCATCGATCTTGAGGACGGCGAGATCGGTTTGCTCGTCGGTGCCCAACACCGTGGCCTTGTACTGCTGGCCGTTTTCCAGGGTGACGTGAATGCCCTTGCCGTTCTTGACCACGTGGTCGTTGGTTAGGACGATTCCATCGGAGCGAATGATGAACCCCGATCCCAGCACGGTCTCTTGCGCGGGACCCTGCTGCGGGGCCTGGAACTGGGGAAAACCGGGGAAGTTAAACTGGAACGGGCTCATTGAGGTTCTCGGGTGAACGACGATCTTCGCGGAAACCTCGACCACGCCCGGCAGGTCCGGCCGGATGACCGGGGCGAAACTATCCGGCATATTGGGCGCCTGCCCCGGCTGGGCCACGTTGTTGTTGGCGAAGGCGGGCGACAGAAGTCCGCTGGTAAAAACGGGATCGCCGTGCCGGGCGGCCCAGGAGCCGAGCACGCCTCCTGCCACCACTCCGGCCAGCACGATCACCACGAGGTATAGCCACCGCGAGCGGGTGGCGCTGTTATTCATTTCAATCCTCCTTCGAAATCCACCGGGCGAGGATTTTTCCCCGCTCTCGGTCAGAATCAAGACATTGGGGCCCGAAAAAAGGGTTCTGGGCGGGGGCTGGGAGAGCCCCGATCGCCACGGCTATAATAGCGTTACAACTTGTAACTGTCAAGGCGCATAACCCCGGTCGCGTTCGCCATCCCCCATTAGATGCCGTTTCGAGCGAAGAAAGTTCCGCGCTGGGTGCCCTCGCCGGCACCTGGTAGCACTGCGGCTCTGGCGGGGGTAGAATGTGAACTTGTTTGGGGGAAATTCGGGAGATCCCACCGTAGTCGAGCACGGCATCTGGCCGCAGTTATTCGATGAGTCCCGGCGACCGCTCCCCGAATCCTAAGAGAAAGCGAACAAGGAGGATTAAGATGGCTCCATCGGCTCCGCAAACCGCTCAGATCTTCCCTCACCAGCTTCCACCGTTGCCCTACGCGTACGATGCGCTAGAGCCTTATATCGACAAGATGACCATGGAGATTCACTACACCAAGCATCATGGCGGATACGTCAACAACCTCAACAAGGCCCTGGAAGGCCACACCGACTTGCAGAAGCTCTCCGTGGCCGAACTGCTCTCGGGGCTCGGCCAGGTGCCCGAGGCCATCCGCACCACCGTCCGCAACAACGGCGGCGGACACTTGAACCATTCCCTGTTTTGGAAGCTGATGAAGAAGGGAGGCGGCGGCGAGCCCAAGGGAGAACTGGCCGAGGCGATTGGGAAGGCTTTTGGATCCTTCTCCGATTTCCGGCAGAAATTCACCGCCGCGGCGCTCGGCCGCTTCGGGTCCGGCTGGGCCTGGCTCATGCTGAAACAGGGACAACTCACCATCGAGTCCACTGCCAACCAGGACAACCCGGTCGTCGAAGGCGCTCGGCCGGTGGTCGGGCTCGACGTCTGGGAGCACGCCTACTACCTGAAGTATCAGAACCGGCGAAACGAATATATCGAGAGCTGGTGGCACGTGGTGAATTGGGAGCAGGCGGCGCAGAACTTTCAAGAAGCGAAGAAGTAATGGAATTTGCCGCGCGTGCCCTCCTGCCCGCGCCAGAGATTGAAGGGCCTGTGTGGCAACTGGCCGATGCAGGCTTCAGCGGCTAAGGCCGCCTTGGCGATGAACTGCTTACGGCACGTCTGAAGCCGTGCCCTTCTCAAAATCGCGTTCCCGAAGCGTCGAAAACCGCGCCCGGCCCACCCTTACGGCAGTCCCGTCCCGAACGTTCGGGATTCGGGACGCCGTAAGGGTGGGCACCCAAAGAACACGCGGGATTCCCCGGTCCGCTTCAGTTTCAGAGATTTACGCCGGGCAAAGCCCTAGGTGATAGGCGCTTCAGGGGTGCAGGCCCAGGGCGTATTCGGCCGCCAGAATTCCCATGGCCGCCGCCGTTGTAACCAGCGTGACCACAACTCCCACCCGCACGAATTCGCCGAAGCCCACACCCGGTCCTCGGGCCTGCGTCTGCTGAACTACGATCAGGCTGGCGACCGAGCCGAAGGGAGTCAAGTTGCCGGCCAGAGTGGCGGTGCAGGCAAGCGTTAACCAGACGAAGTGCGGGTGGGGAAAACGCGAGACCAGCGGCCGGAACAGCAGGACCGCCGGCACGTTGCTCACCAGGTTTCCGAGGACGAGCATGGCCCCGCTGATGCCGAAAAGCTGGCTCATCGGTCTCCCGGCAAGCCACGGCTCGAACAACCCCACGACGCGATCGATCGCTCCCGAAGCCGACAGGCCCCGGATCACCACGAAGAGCGAAGCGAAAAACAGCAGCAACTCCCAATCCACCCGCTGATGGATTTCGCCCGACCGAACCCGTCCCAGCACCAGAATCACCGCCGCCACGGACACCGCTACCAGGGGAAACGAGTAACCCTTCACCCACAGCACGAGCACCAGCAACGCCGCCGCCCCGCACTTCCACAGCAAGCTCCGCTGAAGCTTGACGGGGAGCGGCGCCGGGCGCTTCGGGAGCGGCCCGAAGACTTGCCGGCGAAACATGACCGCCAAAACGCCTAGTTCGAGTCCCAACCCCACGAGAGATACCGGCGCCAGATGGGCCAGGAAATCGAGGAAGGTGAAGTGCGCCGCGACGCCTACCAATGCGTTTTGGGGATTTCCGGTAACCGACATGGCCGAGCCGATATTGGCCGCCAAGGCCAGCGCGATGGCGTAGGGCGCGATGGGGAGATCGAGTTCGGCAGTCACCGCCAGGACCAGCGGCGCGAAAATCAGGCAGATGGTGTCGTTGACGAAAAAAGCCGAAAGGATGCCGGCCGTGAACACCACCAGCGCCAGCAACTCGAACCGCGTCCGCGCCACCCGCGTCACCGCCGCCGCCACCCAATGGAAGAATCCCGATACCTGGAAATGAGCGACCAGAATCATCATTCCGAGGAGGAACGCCAGGGTACCCCAGTCAATCGCCGCTACCGCTTGCCCAGCCGTGATCGATCCCGCGAGCACCATGGCCACCGCACCGCAAAAGGCCGCTGCCGTCCGGTCCAGATACAGCCCCACGTTGCTTTCGATCGCGATCAGCCCGTAGGCGACGAGGAAGATGGTGATGGGAAACCAATGGAGATGCGTGGCGGGCGTCACGGTAGCGAGCAGGCTACCGAGTCTCGCACAAAAGCGCGGCGGGGCAAAGCGCTCCGGCGGTGCCCGAGGCAAAGGAGGCGGAGGAACGGTTGCTTTTCTAGAAACGCGGCGGGAAATTTCTCCGAAGAGGCATAGCCCGCAGCTTTACCGCAGTGGGCCCGATCCCGATAATGGGTCGCATGCCAAAAACCTGCCTTGACGACCGCGCCGAGTGCGGCGAAAGCGCCCCCGCCGGGGAGGCCGCGCCTGGCGCCCGGTTCGAGCACGACACGCGCTGGCGGGTGCTGCGGCGCAATCTGCGCGGCGCCATCCAAGCGATCCGGACGCACGGGGCGAATCGGCGGCGCATCGCGCGTGGCGATTTCAAGCTCCGGCCGCTCATCGCCTCCTATTACGTCACGCACCGCTGCAATTTGAAATGCGGGTATTGCACCGAGCGGTATCCGATACGCGATACGACCGATCTCGGGACCGAGGAGGCGTGCGGGGTGCTGGGGCGGTTGCGGCGGGAGATGTCGGCCATCTATTTCACGGGCGGCGAGCCGCTCGTCCGGCCGGATATCGTCGAACTGGTGCGCGAGGCGCGCCGGCTGAATTTCTTTCCGATCTATCTTGGCACCAACGGGCTTCTGCTTCCCTCGCGGGAACGCGTGCTCGACTACGCCGATCGCGTGGTGATCTCGCTCGATTCGACCGATGCGGGGGCCTGGGATGATTTGCTGGGGGCCGGGGGCGGGCAGGCGCGGCGAATCTACGAAATCATCGCGCATTACGCGGGGGAGCAACGGAGGCGGCGCGTCTCGCTGATGGTGAACTGCGTGATCACCCGCGAGACGGTGGCCGACGTATACGGGGTGATGGAATTTTGCTTCCGGCACGACGTCGTTTTCGCTCCCGTTTCCGCCACGGCCGATTCCCTCCCCGATCGCGCCCTCCTCGCCCGTCCCGATTACCAGCGTCTCGTCCGCCACATCCTCGAGCTGAAGCGGCGCGGCTACCCTATCCTGGGGTCTATCGATTCCCTGGAAACGCTTCTCTTCGGCCGGCCGTTCCCCTGCTACGCCACGGCGTTGCCTCACGTCTATCCGAACGGCGACGTTTTCTATCCGTGCCAGCCGCTGGGCCGCGTGGGCGGGAATTTGCTGGAACTGGGGTCGATCGCAGCGGTCTACCGGGAAGGGGAGCGCAAGTTCGGTCCGTGGAAGGAGTGCTGGCGCGGCTGCGCCCTGTATTGCTACGTCCTCACCGCATACTACATGCACCATTTCTGGGATCAGATGGTGCTGGAATCGGTCGCGCAGTTCGCCATGCAACCCGGCACCGGCCGCCGGCTGCCCGCCGAGGCCGCGCTCGAGCCGTTGTACGAAGATCCTTCGAGCTGGGAGCCGAGCGACCCGGTCGCCGTCCCTCCCACGCGATTGGTCTACGACGTTCCCCTGGCGCAACTGGTTCGGTCCGAGCAGTTGTCTCCGGAATAGCCGCGGGTCAGGAAACCGGTTCGTCGTAGCGTGGCGGCGAGCCCCCTGCCACGGCCGGGGACCGCGCCGTAGGCAGCCGGCTCAGGAGGAGGGCGAGCAGGCCGGCAAGCAGGCCGGCTGAGATGACGATCGTTTCCCAGACGAGTCCCACGGCGACGACCACCCCTCCCCTTGCGCCGAGTGGGACGAGGAGCGCGGCAAGCGCTGCTTCCCGCACGCCTATGCCTGCCTGGCTGATGGGAACGAACGCCGACATCTTTGCCAGGGGCCACGCGAAGAGCCACTCGCGGTAGGGAAGATGGAGTCCGCACGCTGCCGCGAGAAACGAGGTGAGCGTGAGCAAGGCGAGTTGGACGACAAGGGCAAGCCCGAGGGCCGCCAGAACACGTCCGGGCCGCTGACTCGTCGTTCGCGCCGCTCGCCGCAGACGCACCAGCCGCCGCCGCATCCGAAACGAGGAACGGCGCGCGAGAAACCCGCCCCAGCGGGCCAGGATGGCCGCCGCCAAGATCCCGGCCACGACCACAGCGGCGAGAGCCATCCAGAATTCCCGCCGACTGGCCGGCTGGAGCGCTCGTGGCAGGAGCAAAACGCCCAGGGCCGCCAGGGTCACCAGCGCCGCCACATCGAGCAAACGGTCCAACAGGCTGCCCACCAAGACTCCGGCTTTGCTCCGCGCCAGCCGCAGGGCGAGCCCCGCCTTCACCACGTCGCCGCCAGCCACCGATGGCAGAAGCAGCGTGCTGAACAAGCCGGTGAAATAGCAGCGGGCCGCCTGCGCGAAATGCAATCCCGCCCCCGCTCCGTTCAGCATCAACTTGTATTTGCCCACACCGATCGCATGGACGCCGAGGTAGCCTGCGAGTATCGCCAACCAGAAGAGCGGGGGAACCCGCCGCGCCGCCGCCCAGGCTTCTTCGATGGGCACGAAGCGGAAAAGCAAGGTCAGGATCACGGCGCTGGCCGCGATGCGCCAAGCGAGACGCCGCAACGAGCGCCACGCTGGCTTGCTTAAGCCGGGAGACATTGCGGGCATTATGGCCCCGGGGACAGGGAGGCGCAAGGCAGGCTGGCTCAGGCTGTGCTACGCGATCGTAAGCGCTCGCGTTTCTGGCAAACATTTGGGCGACAGGTGGACGCGACTGGATTCCCGCTTCCGCGGGAATGACCGCGTGGGGGGATGTGCCTTCGCGGAGGACAAGCTTCAGCGGGAATGACTGCGAGTGGGAGGCGTTCGCTCGACGGCTTCGACGGGGGCGGGCGGTGCTCGTTGGGCCGCGGGGCGGTTTTGGCGGAAGGGAACGAGTTGGCAAGGCGCTCACACCGAAAACAAGGTAGACTTATCGGCGTGTCCGAAAGGCGTTGAAGAGCCTCGTTTCTTTGTGATAATGGGCAAGGGCACGGGAGTGCTTGAATGAAAAAGAAGATACGCGTAGTGCAGTACGGGGTCGGACCCATTGGGGCCTCGATCGTCAAGCTGATGCGGCAGAAGCAGGCCTTGGTCATGACCGGCGCCATCGACAAGGATACGGAGAAAGCCGGCAGGGATCTCGGCGAACTCGTCGCCGCCGAGGACGCTCCGTGGGGCATCCCCGTTTCGGCCGATCCCGCGGAAGTGCTTTCCCACCCGACCGACGTCGTGGTTCACAGCACTTCATCGTCGCTCACCGACGTGGCCAGCCAGTTGATGGAATGTCTGGAAGCCGGCGCGTGCGTTGTGTCGACTTGCGAAGAGCTTTCTTATCCGTTCCGCAAGTATCCGGAGCTGGCGGCGAAACTCGATGAGGCCGCCCGGGAATCCGGCGTCACGCTTCTGGGGACCGGGGTGAATCCGGGCTTCGTCATGGACAAGCTGGTGCTGGGGCTCTCGGCCGCCTGCCAGCGCGTCGAACACGCCAAGGCCGTACGCATCGTGGATGCCGCGAAACGTCGGCTTCCTCTGCAGAAGAAGATCGGGGCCGGGCTCAGCGTCGAAGACTTTCAACAGCGGGTCGTCGAGGGCAGGGTCAAGCACGTGGGCCTGCCGGAGTCGGTAGCCATGCTATCCGATGGCCTCGGGCTGGACGTCGATACGATCACCGAGACCGTGGAAGCCGTCGTGGCGACGGATACGATCCGCACCGAGTTTCTCGAAGTTCAACCCGGGCAAGTGGCCGGCATCCACCAAATCGCCCGCGGAATCGCCCGCGGGGTGGAGAAGGTCTATCTGGAGCTGAAGATGTACGTTGGCGCCCCGGAAGGGAGCGACACCATTCATCTGACGGGCGAGCCGAACCTGAGCCTCGTCATTCCCGGAGGAACGCACGGGGATCTGGCTACCGCGGCCGTGGCTGTCAACGTCATCCCCGCGCTTTTGGCCGCGCCGGCGGGGCTGCGCACCGCGCGCGACTTGCCCTTCTGCTTCTTCCCTCCGCTGGCTCCGCCATAGACCGCCAGGGATTTCAGGGCTAGGGGGCGGGGGCTCGTTTGCGCTCCTCGGGGAGCACCACCGCGAACTCGACTCGCTTGAAGAGCGGATCGATTCGCTCGGCCCGCACGCGAATTCGGTCGCCCAGGCGAAACCGGCGCTTGCGGCTCTGGCTTACGACGGCATGATCGGGCGCGCGGTACGTGCAGCGCTCACCCACGGTGACTTCCAGCCGGTCGATGGGAACCAAGCCCTCGACAAACACCTCCATCAGCTCGACGAAGAAGCCGAATTTCAGGACGGAGATGATCAGGGCCTCGTACTCCTCGCCTAGGTGCCCCTCCATGAACTGCGCGGTTTTCCAGTCGATCAGCTCGCGCTCGGCTTCTACGGACCGCCGTTCGGCCTCGGAGGCCTCGATGGCGATCTCTTCCAACTCGGCTTGCCGGTAGGGGCCCACGAGCCCTGTCTCTCCGGGATTCTCGAGCGCCCATTTCAGCACACGGTGGACGACCAAGTCGGGGTAGCGGCGGATGGGCGAGGTGAAGTGGGTATAGGAATCGAGTCCCAGGGCGAAGTGGCCCAGGGGCTCGGCGGCGTACCGCGCCTGCCGCAGCGAGCGCAACATCAGGTAGGAGAGGATGCGCTCCTCGGGCCGGCCGGCGATGCGGTTCACTAGGCGCTGGTAGTGGGCGGGGCGAATCTCGACGTCCAGGGGAACGCTCGCCTCCATCGGTCTTGACCGCCGGCCCCGATAACCGCGCTGGGCCTGGGCCGCCAGGCGGCCGTGGCGGACGGCGATGCGGCGCTCGAGGGCGGCGCCCAGGCCGAGCGAATGACCGAAAGCGCGGGCCAGATCCTCGAATTCGAGGACGCGTTTCGGGTCGGGCTTTTCGTGGACGCGATGGAGCGAGGCGAGCGCGCGCCGCTCGAGGTAGCGCGCCACCTGCTCGTTGGCGAGCAGCATGAACTCTTCGATCAGGCGGTGCGCGATGTTGCGCTCGCTTCGGCCGATCGTCACCAGGCGGCCCTGGTCGTCGTACTCGACCACCGGCTCGGGCAGATCGAAATCGATGGCGCCGCGCTTCTCGCGCCGCGCGTGGAGGACCAGGGCGAGTTCCTTCATCAGCCGGAAGCGATCGGCGAGGGCGGCGTAGCGAGCGGTCATTTCAGGATCGCCTTCGAGCACTCGATTCACGTTCGTATAGGTCATGCGCTCGGCCGAGCGAATCACTCCGGCCGCGAACCGCGAGCGCGTTACGCTCCCGCCGGCGTCCAGCTCCATCAGCGCGCTCATCACCAGCCGGTCTTCGCGGGGATTCAGAGAGCAGATGCCGCTGGAAAGCTCGGCGGGGAGCATGGGGATGGCGCGATCGGGGAAATAGACGGAGGTGCCGCGGAGACGGGCTTCGCGATCGAGCGGCGTGCCGCGCCGGACGTAGTGCGCGACGTCAGCGATGTGCACTTGCAGCTCGTAGCCGCCTCCCGGCCGGCGCTCGACGTAGACGGCGTCGTCGAAATCCCGCGCCGTTTCCCCGTCGATGGTCACGATCGGCAGGCTCCGAAAATCCGCTCGGCCTTCGTGCAATTCCGGCCGAACCGCCTGCGGGACTTCCCGCGCCTCGACGAGCACCTCCGCCGGAAAGACGTAAGGCAGGCGGTGCTTCCTGACGATGATTTCCACGTCGACGCCCGGGGCATCCGGCGGACCCAAGATCTCGATCACGCGGCCGGCGGCGCGCGCGCCCTCGCGCGGGAAGCGGGTGAGTTCCACGTTCACGGCGGCGCCTTCGAGCTGGGGCGCCCGAGCGGGCGGCGGCGACGGGCTCGCCTCCGGCCGCGAACCCGCGGGCCATTCCTCACCCGCAGGCACGACGATCTCCAGGGCCAAGCGCGGGTCGAGCGACGTAACGATTCCCCCGCGTCCCACGTGGCGGAAGATTCCGACGACGGTGGGGTGGGCCCGGCCGGTGATGCGGACCACATGGCCTTCGGCCCGGCCGTCCGGGCCCCGGCGGTCGATCCGGGCCAGCACGCGATCGCCATGCATGGCATCAGCCGTGTTGTTGCGACCCACATACAGATCGCCTTCGATGCCCAGCGGCGTATCCGGGACGACGAATCCATAACCTTCGCGGTGAAGCACGATTCGGCCGGTGAAAAGGTTGGGATCGCGTTTGCTCGGTTGCCTATTTCGCGCCATTTCGCTCCTCGCTCTAACAGCTGCAGCCTAGAAGCTGTTGAAAACCCGTTTTCGCCCGCCCTCAAGGGCTAACAGGATGCTGCAGAACGCGGGCGAGCGGCCCACAGCGGCTGAAGCCGCTTTCTTGTACAAGCACTTACGGCACGACTGAAGTCGTGCCCTTACGAAAAGAGGCCTTTTGCAGCGTCCTGCTAAAGCCCCTGATTCTTGGCTGCGTTTACGGCACGGCTGAAGCCGTGCCCTTCCAAGACGGAGGTTTTGCAGCTGCTACTGCTGCATCACGAGCTCGCTGGGCATCTGGACCGGGACCATGCGGCCATCCGGCTCGCGCTCGAGTTCGGGCGCGTAGAGACCCAGCAGCTTCCTTCGCCACCAATCCCCCGTCGCGCGTTTGGCGACGGAGTCGGTGAACCAATATTGCCAGAGCACCACCCGCACTTCGAGCGGCGGCTTGTGGCCGAAGGGATTGCCCGCGAAGAGGCCGAGGACGGCGGGGTCGTTTTCGAGTAGCCGCTCCTCGGTGACCGACACGATCGGGGACACCTGCCACGGTCCCAGCGAGGCAAACCACAAGTTCCAATCGAAACGGGGCTGAAAGGGGGCGTAGATTCCCGGCGCCTGCGCGAGGTCCTGGGGCTTGTAGCGGAAGGGGTAGGCCGTCCAGCTCTTGCCGTCGTACGAACCCTGGAACTCGATTTCGTACCGCCCGCGCGTCATCACGGCAAAGAGGCCGTAGGTATTGGCCACGCGGAAAGGCGCCAGGACCGTGGCGGGCCACTGCGGCAGAACGTCGCCGGCGTAAACGGCAAGGGTAGCGTAGAAAATCCATCCTAGGGCGATTCCGCCCGCCCATCGTTTCCCGAGCGGCCAAGCTCGCCGCCATCCCTGCTGCCGCGGCTCGGGCACCTTCGGCGCCGCTGGTTGGGGCTCGGCGGAAACGAGACGAAGAGAGATGAATTCCGGCTCGGCTGGCGATACTTCCGCCGAAGCAGCTTCGGCCTTCGTGCGGTCTTTAAGCTTCCCGGGCAGCAGCCGCAGCCAAGCGAACGCGCGGTCATCGAGCAGGAGGATGCCTTCGGCCAGCACCAGGTAATTCAAGAACGCGTAGTTCGCCGAGAGAATGATCCCGATCTGAAAAGCCGTGACGAGGCAAAACAGGCCAATGCGAAAGCGCCGCGGGGCGAACACCAGCCACACCAGGCCGAGTTCGGTCACCAGGGTGAGCAGGGCCGTGCCCGCTTGGAACCCATGGGGCAAGTGTTCGGCGTACCAGCCGAGCCAGGTGGGCAGCGGCCCGTTCTGGTAGTAGTGGTCCATGGCGGTGAGATTGCGCCATTCCGGATCGTGCCCGGCCAGCTTGGCGATTCCCGATTCGAAATAGATTCGGAACCATTCCCAGCGCAGCAGATACAAGCTCGCCCGCGAAGGCGGCCGATCGGCGGCCCGGCCGGGCCAGAAGCCCGGCGGAGCGAAGAAGAGCGCCAAGAGACCGGCCGCCAACAGCATCCCATCCGATTGATAATCGGCGAAGTCCTGTGCCGCGGCGATGAAAGAAAGGAAAAGAACGAAGCAAACGAAAAACGACAGTCGCGGCCAGAGATTCAGCACCGCGAGAATCGCGGCCGCCATTCCCACCCAGCACAACCCTTCGAGCGCGCGATGGCCGCTTCCCAGCCAAAGCAGCGTCGGCGCCAGCCAGTATTTCCGCCAGCCGATCGCCTGAGCCAGCTCCTGCAAATAGGTCCCCGCGGGCAGGATTCCCCGCGGCCCGATGAGGCCTTGAATCTGGAAGACGAGGGAGAAGAACGCGGAGAAGTAAATCAGGGCCAGCGCGCGAAGAAACAGCCACCGCACCCCGATTTGCCCGGAACTCGGACCGAGCAGGAACCGGACGAGCTGACGCGGGCGGTAATCCATCGCCGCGGCCATTATAGGGGTAGATTCTCAGGGAGAGCGGCCGTGCAGCGTACAAGAGCCATCGGCGCACGCCTCGCGATTCCACCGGTACCGATTGCGAGCGACCCAGGCGTAAACCCACTCCGCGACGCGGTGAAGTCCGGGAATTCCAAGCAGCCAGGCAGAAACTCGCCATCCGGGCAGTGCGCGTGCGATTTGCGCCCAGGCATCGACGCCGCTCGAAACGCGGCCCGCGGCATCCACCGCCTGCATCCGCCGCAACGCTTTCTCCCGATCTACCTGCGGGAAGCGCGCGGGCACGCTGGGATCGTGCAAATCCAGCAACGCGATTCGGCCCCCGCGGTCGAGCCGGCGCAGGCGCGCGACACTTGCCCGGCACAGGGCGCAGTTGCCGTCGTAGAGAACCGTGAGTTCAGGCATGGGCACTTCTTGCTCGGCCGCTCCCGACGCGGAGGCGACGAACTAGAGGGATTGTAGCGCGCGGCAGGGCGTGGGATCGAAGGTCCCGACCCACTGTCGAGCGCACGGGATCCTTCGCAGAGTTTACCCTGAGTGAAACGAACGGGCTCAGGACGACAGTGTTTTGGCGCGCCACCGAGTTTCCCGTAGGAATCTTCACAAATAAGGCGGGCGTGAGGCGCGCCGAAACGGCCTTCGCCTGCATGGTAGACTGTGAGGCCATGCCGGAGAAATTCATCATCGGCATCGTGCAAATGCGCTCTTCGGCGAGCCCGGAAGAGAGCCTCGAGCGCGCTACGGAAAAGATCCGGGAGGCAGCCGCTCGCGGCGCGCGGATCATCTGCCTGCACGAACTCTTTCTGAGCGAATACTTTTGCCGGACGGAAGACCCCGAAAGATTCCGCCTGGCCGAGCCGGTTCCGGGCCCCGCAACCGAGCGTTTGGGGCAAGTGGCGAAAGAGACCCAGGCCGCGCTGGTCGTTCCCCTATTCGAGCGGCGGGCGCCAGGGGTCTACCACAACACATGCGCCGTGCTCGACGCGGACGGCCGCTACCTGGGCAGGTACCGCAAGATGCATATCCCCGACGATCCCCTCTATTACGAAAAGTTCTATTTCACTCCGGGCGACCTCGGGTTTCCCGCTTTCGACACGCGCTATGCGCGCATCGCCGTCCAGATCTGCTGGGACCAGTGGTACCCGGAAGGCGCCCGGATCGCCGCGCTGGGCGGGGCGGAAGTCATCTTCTATCCCACGAGCATTGGCTGGCACCCAAGCGAGAAAGCGGAGTGCGGCCAGGTCCAACTCGACGCCTGGCGCACCGCGCAGCGCGCCCATGCCATTGCAAACGGCGTCTACGTAGCGGTGGCGAATCGCGTGGGTTTCGAGGGCGGGCCGGCGAGCGGGGATGGGGGATTGGAATTTTGGGGCCACTCCTTCGTTGCCGGGCCGTTCGGCGAGATTCTTGCCGAAGCCTCGGCCGACCAGGAGGAGATTCTGGTGGTCGAGTGCGATCCCGGGAAGAGCGAAGACACCCGGCGCAACTGGCCGTTCCTGCGCGACCGCCGCATCGAATCCTATCCCGCCATCCTCGAGCGCTGGCTCGATGAAAAATAATCGGGAATAATCCTGGCTAATGGCACCGACCGCAGCGCGACCCTTTTCGCTTGGCTTCCGCATGCCGGCGGAGTGGGAGCCGCACGAAGGCACGTGGCTGGGCTGGCCGCACGAACGCACCGACTGGCCCGGCAAGTTCGGTCCGATACCCTGGGCGATCGCGGAAATCGCGCGCCACCTGACGAAAGTGGAACGCGTATTCCTGCTGGTCGAAAACCGGGAAGCGGAATCGCGGGCGCGAGCGGTGCTCAAGAAAGCCGGCGCGAATCTCGCCTCGGTGGATTTCTTCCGCGTTCGCACCGACCGCGGCTGGATGCGCGATTCCGCCCCGCTGGGCACACGTAACGCCGCGGGTGAAATCGCCTGGGTCGATTTCGTTTTCAACGGCTGGGCGAAATATTCCGATCACAAGAAGGACGCCGTCGTCGGTCAGCGGCTCGGCCGCCGCCTGTCGCACCGCGTCTGGCAGCCCAGGCACAAGGGCCGGCGCATCGTTCTCGAGGGCGGGAGCATCGACGTGAATGGCCGCGGAACGCTGCTGACCACCCGGGAATGCCTCCTAAGCGAAGTGCAGGAGCGCAATCCCGGCTTTACCGAGCGGGATTACGCGGTCCTGTTCCGGGAATACCTGGGCATCACGAACGTGCTTTGGCTGAACCGCGGCATCGCCGGCGACGATACGCACGGCCATATCGACGATCTGGCGCGCTTTGTGAATCCTTCGACCGTCGTCGCCGTCGTCGAAGCCGATCCGGCGGACGAAAACTACGCGCCCTTACAGGAAAATCTGGCTTTACTCGGGTCCCTACGCGATCAGGATGGCCGGCCGCTGCGGGTGGAAACCCTGCCGATGCCCGCGCCCGTGTACTTCAACGGCCAGCGCCTGCCCGCCAGCTACGCCAATTTTTACATCGCCAACGAACTCGTGCTCGTTCCCACGTTCAACGATCCGCGGGACCGGCAGGCGCTCGACACTCTGGCCGCCGCGTTCCCCGAGCGCGAGGTGGTGGGCATCGCTTCGCGCGATCTGGTTCTGGGTCTCGGCACGCTGCATTGCCTCACGCAACAGCAGCCGGCGCCCGGGGCCCTTCCGCGCGCGTGAACACGCGGCTTGACCCCGCGTACTGCATAGACGGCGTTTCGGCGGCGGAGTTATAGTGTGCCGGCTGATCGCCGGATAGGGAGGTGTCCTTCATGAAACGCACCGCGAATCTCTTCGCACTCTTCGCGTTCTTGACGTTGGGAGCGGCAGCGGGCCGGGCGCAGCCGCAGCAGGGTCCGTTGCTGCTGCAGCAGCCCACACTCAACAAGACTCGAATCGTTTTCGTTTACGCCGGGGATTTGTGGAGCGTATCCCGCTCGGGCGGGGCAGCCACGCGGCTCACGGCCGGCCCCGGCTTGAAATCCAATCCGAAATTTTCCCCCGATGGGAACTGGATAGCGTTCAGCTCGAACGCGAATGGGAACGAGAACGTCTACGTCATGCCCGCCGACGGCGGCCAGCCCAAGCAGATCACGTTCAGTCCCGGGCCGGACGTCGTGCAGGGCTGGACGCCGGACGGCAAGAGAATTCTGTTCAGTTCCCCGCGTTACGCTTTCGCGCATCAGGTGGTGCAGCTCTTTACCGCGCCGGCGACGGGCGGCTTTGCCGAGCGGCTGCCGTTTCCCACCGGATTTGGCGGATCGTACTCTCCCGACGGCTCGCACATCGCCTACGATCCCACGCCGTGGCCTTGGGGGACGTGGAAGGATTACCGCGGCGGGACGATGCCGGTGATTTGGATCGCGAATCTGGCCGATTCCACCGTGGCCAAGATGCCGCATACGTTTTCGATCGATTTCGATCCGATGTGGGTAGGCAGCAAGGTCTATTTCCTTTCCAACCGCGCGGGGCGGTTCACCCTGTACGATTACGATTTGAAGACGGGGAAGATCGCGCAGCTCGTCGCGAACACCGGCGATTTCGATCTGAAATCGGCGTCGGCGGGTCCCGGGGCGATCGTCTACGAGCAGTTTGGTTCGCTGCACCTCTACGATCTGAAATCCGGGCGGGAACGCGCGGTGGACGTCACGATTGCCGCCGATTTCCCCGGCGAGCAGGCTCACTTCGAGCAGGTGGCGACGCACATCCTCAGCGCCGGGATTTCGCCCACCGGGCAGCGCGCGGTGTTCGAGGCGCATGGGGAGATACTGACCGTACCCGCGGAAAAAGGCTCGATCCGCGACATTACGAATACACCCGCCATCGCCGATCGCGATCCCACGTGGTCGCCCGATGGCCGCTCGATCGCCTATTACTCCGACCGATCGGGGAATTACGAGCTGCACATCGAGGATCAGACGGGCATGGGCGCCGGGAAGCCGATCCCGCTGGGCGATGCGCCGGCGTTTTATTACCAGCCGGTATGGTCTCCCGACAGCAAGAAGATCGCTTACACGGACAACAAGCTGAATCTGTGGACCGTGGATCTCGCAACCGGCAAGAACGTCAAGATCGATTCCGATACCTACGAGACTCCCGAGCGCGGGCTCAACCCCGCGTGGTCGCCCGACAGCCAGTGGATCGCCTACACCAAGCTGCTGGCGAACCACATGCGGGCCGTATTCCTCTATTCCCTGGCCGCCGCCAAAGCCACGCAAGTGACCAACGGCAGGAGCGACGCGGAATACGCGGCGTTCGACAAGAGCGGCAAGTACCTCTATTTCACCGCCAGCACCGATATCGGCCCCACCACGGGCTGGCTCGATATGTCGAGTTTCGGGCATCCGGTGACGCGGAGCGCGTACCTCGTCGTGCTCCGGCGCGATCTCCCATCACCGCTCGCCCCCCAGAGCGATGACGAAAAGCTCGACGCCGCTTTCCCGGCGCCGGCCGCCCCTAAGCCCGGAGCGGAGCAGAAGAAGGCTCCTTCCCCGCCCGCCGTGCGGGTGGATTTCGAAAACATCGGCCAGCGGATCCTCGCCCTGCCGATCCCGCCCGCCAACTACCTGGATCTCGGAGCGGGCAAGCCGGGAGAAATCTTCCTCGTCGAAGGTACGCCCGTTGGGGCGATGCTCGAGGGCATGGCGCCCGGCTTCACCGTGCTGAAATTCGATCTGAAGAGCGAAAAGGCCGAGCCGCTGATCGCCGGAATCAGCGGGTTCGATCTCGCCTTCAACGGCGAGAAATTCCTGTATCGGCAGGGGATGGACAAGTGGGGCATTGCCGCGACCGCCAAGCCTGTAAAGCCGGGAACCGGTCTGCTGAAGCTCGGGGAGATGAGCGTGTGGGTAGCGCCGCAGGAAGAGTGGAAGCAGATGTACCAGGAAGTCTGGCGGATCGAGAGCCTCTTCTTCTACGACCGGAACTTGCACGGGCTCGATTTGCCGAAGACGGAAGCCGAATACGCGCGGTTTTTGCCGGGCATCGCCAGCCGCAACGACCTGAATGACCTGTTCAATCAGATGCTCGGCCAGATCAACGTGGGTCACATGTTCGTGCGCGGGGGCGACCTGCCGGAGACGCCGCACGTCAGCGTCGGCCTGCTGGGCGCCGATTACTCGGTGGACCACGGCCGCTACCGGTTCGCGCGGGTTTTCTCGGGCGAGAACTGGAATCCCGAGCTGCACGCGCCGCTCACCCAGCCGGGAGTGAACGTCGGAGCGGGTGAATACCTGCTGGCGGTGAATGGCCGGCCGGTCGACGCCACCCGCGACGTCTACAGCTATTTCCTCGATACCGTTGGCAAGCAGGTGGTGCTGACCGTCGGGCCGAATCCGGAGATGACCGGCACGCGCAACGTCACCGTCGTTCCCATCGCCAGCGAAGCGGGCCTCCGCAATCGCGCCTGGATCCGGCAGAACATCCGGGAAGTGGACAAGCTGAGCGGCGGCAAACTCGCCTACATCTATCTGCCGGATACGGCCAGCGGCGGCTATTCCAATTTCAATCGCTACTTCTTCGCGCAAGTGGGAAAGGAAGGGGCGGTGATGGACGAGCGGTACAACACCGGGGGCACCGCCGCCGACTACATCATCGAGTACCTCCAGCGCCAGCTTTGGAACTACTGGTATACGCGGTACGGAAAGATCTTCACCACGCCGCTCGACGCGATCTACGGCCCGAAGGTGATGATCATCAACCAGTACTCAGGTTCGGGCGGCGATGCGCTGCCGTGGTATTTCCGGCACGTGGGGCTCGGCCCGCTCGTCGGAGAGCGCACGTGGGGCGGGCTCGTGGGCATCTACGATTATCCCCCGCTCATCGACGGCGGGTCGGTGACCGCGCCCCGCGTAGCGTTTTTCAATACGCAGGGCCAGTGGGACGTCGAAAACCACGGCGTGCCCCCCGATGTTCGCGTGGCGATGGATCCCGCGGCTTGGCGCAAGGGTCAGGACAGCCAACTCGACAGGGCCGTGGAGATAGCGCTCGAGGCGCTCAAGAAGAATCCGCCGAAGAAGCCGGTTCTGCCGCCTTTCCCGAACTACAGCCATTTTTAGTGGGTGGTGTCGGCGATGGATTTTTGGAGAATGGCGCGCGTCTTCTGGACGGTATCGACCATCGGGTCCTTGGGAAACGTCTTGAGGAAATAGTCGAGTTGGGCCAGGGCGGCGCGTTTGTGGCCGGTCACGAGCAGATCGTTGTAGAGGAGGATGTGAACCTCCGGAACCAGGGGCCGGAGCTGGGAGGCGGCGAGCAGGTGGGGATAAGCTCCCAGGGCGTCGTGCTGCTGGAAGAGCATCTGGCCTAGCCAGAAATGGCCGAACCAGTCGGCGTTGGAGATTCCCACAGCTTTTTCGAGGGCGCCTTGCGCCTGGGGAATGTTTCCCGCGCGCCAATAGGCGTAGCCGAGGTAGTTGTAGGCCTCGGCGCTCTTGCCAGCCAGGGCGACGGCGTGCCCCGCGGCCTGGGTCGCCAGCGCGGAATCTCCGCGATTGGCATAGACCCAGCTCATTTGCATATAGCTTTCCGCATATTGCGGGTAGATCTCGATCGATTTCTTCCAGTGCTTGATGGCATCGTCCGTTTTCCCGTGGGCCGCGCTGTCCATGCCCTTTTCGAACTCCTTCTGGGCCTTCTTCGGAATCAGGAGCTGGCGCACCGAGACGGTGCTCGGTTCGTGCGCCGAGTTCTCTTTGGATCCCTCGCGCGACGGGAGGGCAACCATGTTGAAAGTCAACCCCACCAGGGGCGTGTAGCCGACTTCCACCGGCCAGGAACCCGGTTGGTAACCGGCGGCGGTGACGGTGATCTCGTAATTACCGGACCTTACATTGTTGAAGAAGAAGGAACCGGACGAATCCGTCATCCCGGTTTGCACGAAGTCGCCCATGGAGGTTTCGAGTGAGACGCGGGCCACCGAAACCGGAATCCCCCGGCCGTCGCTCACCGTGCCGGAAATCTGCACGCCACTCCTCTGGCCGAACTGGCCGGAACCGGCGAGGGCGAGCGAGGGAAGGATGAACAGGGAAAAGGGGAAGAAGGAGAGAATCGCCCACAGCGGCAATCGGAACTTTCGCAACGCCGCACCCACGCCCTTTCCTCTTACTCCCATTTGGGCCCGAAAGCAAGCCGACCGGGACGGGCCTTCTGGGCGGGAATGCGCCATGCCCTTCCCCGGGTGTTAAGTTAGATGCGCGGTCATCTCGTGACGCCAGCCGCGAGCGCGGCCACCCGCCGTTCGAGTTCCCGGGTAATCTCCTCTGGCTTCGTCCCCGGAGCGAACCGGACGGGTTCGCCGAGCGTCACGCGAATCTGGCCCGGCCGGGCGAACTTTCGCCTCGCTTGCTTCAGTGGGAAGAGGCCGTCGAGCCGCAGGGGCACGACCGGCAGCCGAAGATCGCTGACGAGCAGGCCGATACCGCCTCGAAAGGGCTGCATGGCTCCGTCGCGGGTCGTTTGGCCCTCGGGGAAAACGAGGACGCTGTATCCTCGGTCCACCGATTCGCCCGCGTAAGCGAAGCTGGCGCGAAAGCCGGCGCGAAGGGGAAGGGGAAAGACGTTGAAGAGCGCGACCACCAAGGCGTATACCGCGCGCGAAAACCAACGCACCAGGAAGCCGCGGTCCGGCGGAGCGCTGCGCATGCTCCGCAGCCGTTCCCCTTCCATTGCCACGGCCAAGCGATGGCGGAAACGGCCGGGCAGGGCCGCGAGGACGAACCCGATGTCGATCTGCGTGACGTGATTCGAGACGATTACGACCGGCCCCCGCACCCCGGCCAGCCGCTCCCGGCCATGCACCCTGGGGTAACCGAGCAGGAGCGTCGCCGGCCATTCCAGAAGGTAATACACCGCGACGCGGATCCACGTGATGGGCCAGCGCTCGGCCCAGCGCGGGTAGACGTAGTCGGACGTGCGGGAGTCCGGCTCGCGCGTCCCGAATCCAGAAGGGCGGGGACGGGAGGGCTGGCGCAGCAGGCGATCGAGGTCGGCGACCGTGGTGGCGTCGGTGAACCGGCTCTCGTTCAACTCGACCTGGTATCGGTCTTCCAGCTCCGCGAGCAGTTCCACCCGCTCGATTGAACCGAGATTCAGGTCCTGGGCGAGACTGGCTTCCGGGGCGAGCTTTTCCAGGGGACGGCCGGTGATCCGCGCTACTATTTCGGCCAGGGTTCCGGCCGCGAGCCCAGCCGCCGGTCCGCCGGCGGCCTGCGCCGCGCCGAGTCCCGCGCAAACCGCGCGCTCCACCGCCCGAAGCTGAGGCTTGCCGGTGGGCGTGCGAGGGAAATCGCCGTCAGGCCAGACGGTCCAGCGGCGAATTTGCTGGTAGTCGGCAAGGTGGGTGTTGGCCCGGCGCACGGCGGCCTCGGCCGAAGCGGGGCCAGGCTCCCGCACCAGAAGCACCGCGCAGGGTTCGGCGTTCCCCTCGCGCTCGATGCCGATAACAACGGCGTCGCGCACTCCCGGCTGCTGCCGCAACGCGGATTCGAGGTCTTCGGGATAGACATTCATGCCGGCGGGCGTGACGATGACGTTTTTCCGCCGGCCCTTGAAGTAGAGGTTCCCCGTGGCATCCGCAACCCCCAAGTCGCCCGTGTGGAACCAGCCCTCGTCTCCCGCCACCGGATCCTGTCCTGCCGCGCGCGCGGGCCAATAGCCCTTCGCCACGCTCTCTCCGCGCACCAGAATCTCTCCCTCAGCCGACAGCTTGAGTTCGCGGCCCGGGAGGACCTTGCCGATCGAGCCGCGCGCTCGCCGGAACGGATGCTGGACCGTGACGAGGGAAGCGGTCTCCGTCAACCCGTAACCTTGAACGCAGGCATAGCCAAGCCGAGTCCAAAATTGCTCGGCCGACTCGGGGAGCGCCGCGCCGCCCGTAACCAACGCCCAAAATTTCCAGCCGAAACGGCGGTGAACGGTGCGGAAACGCCACCAGCGCCGCAGGAAATGCTCGCTTTCCGCCCGAGCCAGATCGCGCCGGAACCGCTCCGTTTGTCCCTCGGCTTCGATATCCCGCTCGATCTTTTCGCGCAGGCTTTCGACCAGTCTCGGAACCGTCACGAGCACAGACACCCGCTCGCGCCGAATCACGCGCTGGACGGCGCCGGGATTGAGCGTGTCGAGCAAGACCACGGTGCCGCCGAGCAACGGCGGCACGAGAATTCCCATGAACTGACCGAAGACGTGGCTGAGCGGGAGGAGGTTGAGGAAACGTATCGGGTGGAACCAGCGTTCGTAGCGATCGTATTTGCGGATTTCGGCTTCGAGGGGCTCGAGATTCGCTAGAAAGTTGCCGTGTGAGATCACCACCCCGCGCGGCTCGGCGGTGGTTCCCGAGGTGAAGACGATTTCGAGGGGATCGTCACGGCCCAGGGCGGCCGGAACGGGCGCGTGCGCGGAAAGGGAGGAAGCGGCGAGCGCCGAGCGAAGATCATCGAGAACCAGTTGAGGCGCATCGATTCCCGCGCCGAGATGGTCGCGGCCGATAACCGCCAGGCGCGGCTCGACCTGGGCGGCAACGCGGCGCGCGAATTCCGGTGTCGCGGCTTGGTCCAGCGGCACCACAACCACGCCGGTAAGAGCACAGCCAAGAAATACGGCCAACCACTCCGGCGAGTTCTCACCCCAAAGGAGAAGACGCTCTCCTTTGCTCACTCCGCGCTCGGCGATTTCCCCGGCGAAGCTCTCCGCGGTCGCCACCAGTTCGCCATAGGTCCAACGGTCGATCCGATATCCGCGATGTTGCACCACGGCGGTTTCCCGGCTGTGCCCGCGGAAATCGGCGAGGAGAGCGGCGAGGGAGGCGCGCTGCATCGCTCCGAGTGTGGCATCTTTCCCGGTCGGGGGGAAGGGTCGGGGCGGTTGAGAGATGACAGGGGTTGGCGGTTATCCCGGTTATCTCGGTTACGGGGCGCCAGTCTTCCGGCACAGTGATTCGCGGCATAAGTCGCAGGCTCCGCACCGGAAGGCGCAGAAAGGTCAGGTTGTCTAGTTGGGTCGGGAAGCTTCGCTTCGCTCAGCATGACAGAGATTCGGAATTGTTTCGGTTATTTTTGTGACAGGACACCCGTGAAGCTTCGCCTCAAACCGGCGAAGGGAAGGGCGACCACAAGGGTCGCCCCTACATCGCGAATGCCCTCCCGGTGCGCCTCCGGAAAAGCCTGCTTTTGGGATGTGCCCTTGAGGGACGTTTAGGGGCGGGCCGACTGTTTACGGGAGATGGGGCTTGACGGGGGTGTTTTGGCTCTTGTATAAATTTACGTTGTAGTGTATAAATAATCGTTCGCCTATGCCCGAGCAAAAGTCCTATCGACACGGACAGATTCTGAAGCTGATTGCCGGCGAGCCCGTCGCCAACCAGGACCAATTGCGGCGGCGGCTGGTGGAGCAGGGGCTTCGCGTCACGCAGGCCACCCTGTCGCGCGACATCCGGGAATTGGGGCTGGTGAAGACGGCCAAGGGCTATCAGCCCCTCGCCGCCGCGACAGCACCGGCGAGCCAGCCGGCCCTGGCGCGCGGGCTGCGCGAGTTCCTCCGGGACGTATTGCCGGCGCAGAACTTGCTGGTGCTGAAGACCCCGCCCGGAGGGGCGCAGCCGCTGGCCGCAGCCGTGGATCGCGAGCGCTGGCCGGAAGTTCTGGGCACGATCGCGGGAGATGACACGGTTTTGCTGATCACCGAGACGCGGGAAGCGTGCCTGGCCATCAGGAAGAGGATCGAGGATCTGCTCGAATGAATGGGAAGCCGAGAGTGGCCGTCGTGGGCGCGACCGGGTACACCGGGCGCGAATTGGCGCACCTTGTCGTGCGCCATCCCTCGGTGGAACGGCCGGTTTTCTTCTTGCGGGAAGGGGCGGACGGGGAGCGCCGAGCGGATTGCCTGACCGAGCTTTACCCGGAATTGCGTGGCCGGGGCGAGGCGCCTTGCCGGGCGTTTTCCGTTGACGCCGTGGCCGGGAGCGGCGCGACGGTGGCTTTTCTCGCCACGCCTCACGAAGTCTCCGCGGAAGTGGCCGGCGCCCTGGTCGACGCGGGGATGAAGGTGATCGATCTGAGCGCCGCCTTCCGTTTCCGCGACGCGGAAACCTACGCCGAGTGGTATCGTTTGCCGCCCGCTCCCGCCGCCTTGCTCGCGGAGGCCGTGTATGGCTTGCCCGAACTCCACGGCGCCGAACTCAGGGGCGCGCGCGTGGTGGCGAATCCGGGCTGCTATCCGACGGCGGTGATCCTGGGGCTGAAGCCGCTGGTGGACGCCGGTTGGATCGATCGCGAGCGCGGGATCGTGTGCGACGCGAAGTCGGGTGCGAGCGGGGCGGGCAAGCAGCCCAAGCGGGAAACGCACTTCGTCGAGGTCAACGAAAACTTCCGCGCCTACAACGTCTTCTCCCACCGGCACACGCCGGAGATTTTCGGGCAACTCGGCTTGGGGCCCGGGGAGATGATGTTCACCACGCATTTGCTCCCCGTCGAGCGCGGGATCCTGGCGACGCTGTACGCGTGGCTTGCCGAGCCGCGTTCCCCGGCGGAGATCGAAGCGCTCTACCGCCAGTTCTACGCCGGGCGCCCGATGGTGCGGATCTGGCCCGCGGGCGAGCTGCCCGAGTTGCGGCACGTGGTGCACACCAATTTTTGCGACGTGGGGTTTTCTCTCGATCGTGAGGGAAAGCGGCTGATCGTGGTTTCCGCGCTCGACAATCTGGGCAAGGGGGCCGCGGGGCAAGCCGTTCAGAACATGAATGCGATGTTCGGACTGGAAGAGGTGGAAGGACTGCTATGAGAATCGTGGTCAAGGT
Source organism: Acidobacteriota bacterium (assembly GCA_021788095.1). Classification (GTDB taxonomy): domain Bacteria; phylum Acidobacteriota; class Terriglobia; order Acidiferrales; family UBA7541; genus JAKASX01. The sequence goes on from JAJYLB010000002.1 coordinate 145,463, forward strand.
AGCCGGAGTCCTGCTCGAATCCGCCGAAGGGCTCGCCAACGCCAGCGCCCAAATCGCCGAGTTGGCGCGCGAGGGCGCCGAGTTGTTGGTCATCCATGGCGGCGGCAAGACGTTCACCGCGACGCTGGCGCAGATGGGCATTCCCAGCCGCTTCATCAACGGCCTGCGCGTCACCGATCGCCAAACGCGCGACGCGGCCGTGATGGTGTTCGGCGGGTTGCTGAACAAGCGTCTGGCAGCGGCGGTTTCCGCCGCCGGCGTGCCGGCCGTGGGCCTGTGCGCCGCCGATGCGCTGGCTTTTTCCTCCGAGCCGCTGGTGGTGGAGGGCGAGGAGGGAGGGCTGGGCTACGTGGGGTATTTGGCAGGGGTGAATCTCGAGTTTCTCGAGCGGCTGTGGAAGTCGAAGCTGGTACCGGTGGCGGCGTGCCTGGGCATGGGCAGCGATGGCGAGATTTACAACATCAACGCCGACCATATGGCCGCCGCCAGCGCCGAGTACTGCCATGCCGATCGTTTGGTTTTCCTCACCGACGTTGCGGGGGTGCTGGACGGCGAGTCGGTGCTCGAAAGCGTGGATTATTCCGGCGTCGACGAGTTGGTGCGGTCGGGCAAGGTGCACGGCGGAATGGCTCTCAAGCTCGAAGCCTGCCGCCGCGCCCTCGATGCCGGCGTGCCGGACGTGAGGTTGGTTCCGGGCCTCGTTCCCGGCGCGCTGACCGCCGCCGCGCGAGGCAAGCCGGCGCCGGGCACGCGGATTGCGATGGCGGCTGAGTGCCATGCCGTCTGAGGGCATTCCGGCGGAGCCGGCCAGCGCGCAGGCTTTGAGCGACGCGGGCGGCAGCCCGCCTCCCGCAACGCACTTGATGAACACCTACCGCCGGCCGGCGCCGGTGTTCGTCCGCGGGCGCGGCTGCTATCTGTACGATTCCGCAGGCCGCCGCTATCTCGATTCCATAACAGGCATCGGGGTGAACGCGCTCGGTTACGCCCACCCGCGGCTGGTGCGGGTGATCCGGCGCGAAGCCGCCCGCCCAATCCACGTCTCGAATCTTTTCCACCACCCTTACCAGGAGCCGCTGGCCGCGAAGCTGGCGGCGTGGAGCGGCCTGGATCGCGCCTTCTTTTCGAACAGCGGCAGCGAAGCGATCGAAGGGGCGCTGAAGCTGGCGCGGGCGCGGGCGCGGAAGATCGACGAGCGGAAGACGCGCATCCTCGCCCTGGAGAACTCTTTCCACGGCCGCACCTTCGGCGCGCTTTCCATCACCGCGACGCCGGAATATCGCGAGCCTTTCGCGCCGCTGGTTCCCGGGGCCGAGTTCGTTCGGTTCGACGATCTGGCCGATCTCGAAGCGAAATTCGGCGACGACGTTTGCGCGATCGTCATCGAGCCCATCCAAGGCGAGGGCGGGATTCACCCGGTGAGCGAGGCCTTCTGGCAGCGGGCGCGCGATCTGGCCACGCGCCACCGGGCCCTGCTCATCGCCGACGAGATCCAGTCGGGGCTGGGCCGCACTGGCCGCTATTTCGCTTTCCAGCGATTTGCGGCGAAGCCCGATGTCGTCACGGTGGCCAAGCCGCTGGCCGGCGGCTTGCCGCTCGGTGCGTTTCTGGCGAGCGAGGAATCGGCAGCGGCTCTCGCGCCGGGCATGCACGGTTCGACCTTTGGCGGGGGTCCGCTCGCCTGCGCCGCGGCCCTGGAGTTTCTCACCACGGTCGAGGAAGAGCATCTGCTGGACAACGTCCGCGAGCGCGGGAAGGAACTTCGCGAGGGATTCGAGCGGCTGGGCTCGCGGGCCGGACTGGTGCGCGAGGTGCGCGGGGAAGGGCTGATGCTCGCGATGGAGTTGGAAGCCGAGGGCGCTCCGTACGTCGATCGGGCGCGCGAAAGCGGTCTGCTGATCAATTGCACTCACAAGCACGTGCTCCGCTTCCTGCCGCCGTTCATCCTGGATGAGCGGCGCGTCGCGGAGTTGCTGAAGAAGATGAAGCGGGTGCTGGCCCGCAAGCCGGGAAAGGGCCAGGCAAGAAAACCGGCGCCGGTTGCCGGGGACCCGCAAACGGAGAGCCCGGCGAGGGAAGGATCGAGATGAGCGCAACCGTGCTAACGCGTCGCGTCGAGGCCACCGGCCTCTTAACGGGAATGGAATGGACTCCGGCGGAGGTGCGGGATCTGCTGCGGTTCACGGCCAAGCTGAAAGCGCATCCCAGCCGCTACCGGACCGCGCTCGATGGCCGGTTCGTCGCCCTGATCTTCGAGAAGCCATCCCTGCGCACGCGCGTCACGTTGGAAATCGGGGCGGAGAGCCTAGGCGCCAAGACCATCTTCCTGGACAATACCCAGGCCCGGCTCGGCGAGCGCGAGCCGGTGAAGGATATAGCGAAGAATCTCGCGCGCTGGGTACACGCCATCGCCGTGCGCACCTTCGCCCAGGAAACCGTCGAGGAGCTCGCGCGCCACGCCGAGATCCCCGTCGTGAACGCGCTCAGCGACCGGTTCCATCCCTGCCAGGCTCTGGCCGATTTCTTCACGCTGGAAGAGCGGTTCGGGGGGCTCGGGGGATTGCGGCTGGCCTACGTCGGCGATGGCAACAACGTCTGCCATTCCCTGCTCATCGCCGCGGCCCAGACCGGGGCGGCCCTCCGGGTGGCGACGCCCGCCGGCTACGAGCCTGACGGGGAAATCGTGCGCGCCGCCCGGCGCACCGCGCGGCAAACGGGTGCGAGCATCGAGCTGTTCCCCACGCCGGAAGAGGCCGCCAGGGGCGCGCAGGCGATCTATACCGACGTCTGGGCGAGCATGGGGCAGGAGGGTGAAGCCGGGAAGCGAGCGAAGATCTTCGCTCCTTTCCAGGTGAATCGCCGGCTGTTCGCCGCAGCCGCGCCGGACGCCGTTTTTCTGCACTGCCTGCCCGCGCATCGCGGCCTGGAAGTAACCGAAGAGGTCATCGATTCTCCGCGCTCGATCATTTACGAGCAGGCGGAGAACCGGCTGCACATCGCCAAAGCCGTCCTGGCAACCCTCCTCGGCTGATACGAAAACCTTTTTCCAAGGAGAATCCCATTGCCCAAGAAAGTCGTGTTGGCCTATTCGGGAGGGCTGGATACTTCGATCATCATACCGTGGCTGAAGGAGCGGTACCGCACGGAAGTGGTCGCCATGGTGGGCGACGTCGGGCAAAGCGAGGACCTCGGAGCCGCCAAGAAGAAGGCCCTCGAAACCGGCGCGAGCGCCTGTTACGTCGAGGACTTGAAGGAAGAGTTCATCCGCGAGTACATCTGGCCCACGCTGCGCTCGGGAGCCATCTACGAATTCCGCTACCTGCTGGGCACGTCGATGGCGCGGCCCGTGCTCGCCAAGGCTCAGGTGGAAGTGGCGAAGCGCACCGGGGCCGACGCCCTCGCCCACGGCTGCACCGGCAAGGGCAACGACCAGGTGCGCTTCGAGCTGACCTACAAGGCCCTGGGTCCCGGCTTCGAGGTGATCGCCCCGTGGCGGGAGTGGGATATCCATTCTCGCGAAGAGGCAATCGAATACGCCCATGCCAAGGGCGTCCCCATCGAGCAAACCGCCAAGAAGATCTACAGCCGCGACCGGAACCTCTGGCATATCAGCCATGAGGGCGGCGTGCTCGAGGACCCCGCCAACGCCCCCGAAGAGGAGATGTGGCAGTGGGTGGTTTCTCCCGAGCGCGCTCCGAACCAGCCCGCCGAAGTCGAAATTGGCTTCGAACAGGGCGTTCCCGTCTCGATCGACGGCCAAGCCCTCGGACCCGTCACGCTGGTGGAGCGGTTGAACACCCTCGCCGCCGCGCACGGCGTCGGCCGAATCGACATCGTCGAGAACCGGCTGGTGGGGATCAAATCGCGCGGGGCTTACGAGACCCCGGGCGGAACGCTTCTGGTTCGCGCGCACCAGGAACTGGAAACGATTTGCCTGGACCGCGAAACGCTTCACCTGAGCCAGCAGCTCGCCGTTCGCTACGCCGAAGCCGTTTATTACGGCCTGTGGTTCACTCCCCTGCGGGAAGCCCTGGACGGGTTCTTCGCCGAGGCGCAGAAGCTGGTGACGGGAGCGGTGCGCCTGCGGCTCTACAAGGGAAACGTCACGGTGCTCGCGCGTCATTCGCCTTTTTCCCTTTACCGTACCGACCTCGCCAGCTTCCACATGGCCGGTTACAACCCCAAGGACGCCACCGGCTTCATCCATCTGCTCGGCCTCTCCGTCATTCCGCAGCGCGGAGACGGCCGGTGACGATGGGAAAGGGCACGCTGTGGGGGGGACGCTTCGAAGGCGCTCCCGACGAGGCGTTTCGCCGGTTCGATAGTTCCTTCGCGTTCGATCGGCGCCTGCTGCCTTACGAATTGGCCGTCGATCGCGCCTGGGCGCTGGGGCTTGTGGAGGCCGGCATTCTCTCGCGGGAGGAGGCCGGACGCATCGCCAAGGCTCTGGAAGAGATCGGCCTGCGCGCGGAAACGGATCCGGGCTGGCTCGACCGGGTCGAGGCCGAAGACCTGCACGGATTCGTCGAAGGCGAACTGGTCGAGCGTCTGGGCCCGCTGGGCGCAAAACTCCATACCGGCCGCAGCCGCAACGAGATGATTGCGGCCGACCTCCGGTTGTTCGTGAAGGCGGCGGCCAGGAGTCTGCGCGGCCGCGTGGGGACATTGGTGGCCGCGCTCGCCACCCAGGCTGATTGCCATTTCGGTTTGCCCATGGCGGGCATGACCCATCTCCAACACGCGCAGCCGATCCTTTTTTCGCATTTCCTGCTTTCGCATGCCGAGGGCTTCGAGCGCGACGCCGATCGCCTGCTCGCCGCAGTCCGCAGCGCCGATTTCTGCCCGCTGGGCGCGGGCGCTTTCGCCGGCTCGACCCTGCCCGTCGATCGGGCGAAACTGGCCCGGGAGTTGGGCTTCGGGGCGATCACGGGGAACAGCCTGGACGCCGTGGGCGATCGCGATTTCGCGCTCGAATGCCTCTTCGCGCTCGCCTTGCTCGCCATTCACCTCTCGCGTTTGGCCGGGGATTTCATCCTTCTGGCATCGCCCGAGTTTGGCTCGCTGGTGCTGCCCGACGCCTTTTCCACCGGCAGCAGCATGATGCCGCAAAAGAAGAATCCCGACGCTTGGGAACTCATCCGCGGTAAGACCGGCCGCGTGGCGGGCGCGCTGTTCGCTCTGCTGGTCACGCTCAAAGGTCTCCCCTCGAGCTATCAGCGGGACCTACAGGAAGACAAGGAGCCGCTCTTCGACGCTTACGATCACGTCTCCGCGGCGACGGAAATCGCCGCCGGCGCGGTGGCGGCTACCGGCGTGAACGCCGAGCGATTGCGGGCCGGGGCCGCCGATCCCGCGCTGCTGGCCACCGACGCCGCCGACTACCTGGTCGCGCGGGGTTTGCCCTTCCGCCAGGCGCATGAAGTCGTCGGCGCGCTGGTAAAAGAGGGCGAGAGAAGAGGGGTGGCGTGGAACGAGCTTCCGCTCGACGTCATGCGGCAATTCTCGCCGGTCTTCGAGCCCGATTGGCAGAGGGCCGTCACGCTCGAAGCGGCGATCGAGCGGCGCTCCCTACCCGGCGGCACGGCTCCCGCCGCCGTCCGCGCGCAGATCGAGAGTTGCCGCGCCTGGCTTGCCCGGCAAGCGGCGGAGGATGCTGGCGCATGAGGGCCTTGGGCAGCCTAGAGGCCGCACAGGGTCGAAAGCCGCCCCGCCCGGCCCACCCTTCCGGCCAAAAACGCCGGAAGGGTGGGGCACCCGAACGACACGCGGGATTCCACGATCCCCTCTGCTTTCACGAGCTTTCGCGGGCCAGCGGCCCTAAGCGACAGGCAGGTCCCGAATCCCAAGCGTTCGGGACGGGAGCCTGTGTTACGGGAGCGGGGTGGCACAGCCGCCCCTGACAACGCCGGCCGCGTCGTAGATGACTTTTCGAACCGATGAGGTGACGATTTGCCTATGAAAGCGCGAAAAGCCGTTCCTGCACTTCCCCGCGGCTTCTCCTTTGCCGCGACGCATTGCGGAATCCGGAAGAACAAGACGCGGCTCGATCTCGGCGTCATCGTCGCCGAGGGCCTGGTCGCCGCAGCCGGCGTCTTCACCACAAATCAGGTGAAGGCAGCGCCGGTGCTGCTCACCCGCAGACATCTGGCGGCCTCGCGAGGGCGAGCGCGAGCCCTCGTCGTGAATTCCGGCAATGCCAACTGCGTCACCGGGCCGGCCGGCCTCTCCGCGTCGCGCACGACTGCTGCCGCGCTCGCGAGGGAACTCGGCTGCCCGGAACGAGAGATCCTGGTCTGCTCAACCGGGGTGATTGGCGTCCCGCTGCCGGCCGATCGAATCGTTCTCCGCCTGCCCGCCTTGGTTCGCGCGAGCGCGGCCGCTGGAAAAGATTTCGACGAATTCGCCCGCGCCATCATGACCACCGACACGCGGCCGAAACAGGCCTGGGCCTCCTGCCGCATTTCCGGAAAGACGGTGCGGGTGGCGGGCTGCGCCAAGGGCGCGGGCATGATTCACCCGCGGATGGCGACCATGCTCGCTTTCCTGGTGACAGACGCCGGGGCGGAGCCGGGATTACTCCACGGGGTTTTGCGCAACGCGGTGAGGGGCACTTTCAACGCCATCAGCGTCGACGGCGACACCTCCACGAATGATACGGTGCTGCTCCTGGCGAGCGGCGCCTCGGGCGCGCCAGCGCTACGCCCGGGAAGCGCGGACGCCCGGCGCTTCGCTCAGGCCATCGAGGAGGTTTGCCGGAGTCTGGCGCTTGCCATCGTCTCCGATGGGGAGGGTGCGGGTCACCTGGTGGAAGTGGAGGTGCGCGGCGCTCCGAGCGATCGCGCCGCTCACCGCGTGGCCGAGACCATCGCTACGTCGCCGCTGGTCAAGACCGCGCTCGCCGGCGCCGATCCGAATTGGGGAAGGTTACTCGCCGCGGCCGGCCGCGCGGGCGTGGCGTTCGACCTCACGCGAGCGCGCGTGTGGCTGGCAGGCAAGCTGGTATGCCGCCGCGGCGCTCCCGTCGCCTTTAACGAGGCCACCTTGCACCGCCGCATGCTCGAGCGGGAAGTCAGACTGGCTCTCGACCTCGGCGCGGGCCGAGGGCAGGCGCGGATGTGGACTTCGGACCTCACCGCCGAGTACGTGCGGATCAACGCCAGCTACCGCACGTGATTTTGCTGTTACGCTCCAGGGGCATCGCACGCGGCGTCACCGCCGCTTCCCTGGGCTCGCACAGCGGCTTCTGGCCGCGCGACCCGTTCGACGCAGCCGGCGACCAGGCGGTACTTCTCGTGCGCGGCGCCTTCGAGCCCTTGGCGCACGAGCGCCGCAGTATCCAGACCCGCTTCGGCGCGATCGAGGTCGGCAGGGGTGGCCCGCAGCATGGGGCGGCGGGGGAGAAAGACGGGGCAGCAATCGTGGAAGGGTTCTGCGGAGATCTCGAAAGTGCCGATCCGGCGGGCGACGGCGAGTATCTCTTCCTTGTCCTCGCCCACCAGCGGCCGGAAGACGTGCCAGGGCACGGCCGCTCCCACCGCCACCATGTTCTCGAGCGTTTGCGAGGCGACTTGGCCCAGGCTATCACCGGTGACGAGAGCGAGCGCCCGGCTTCGCTCCGCCATCGCCGCCGCGATCCGCAACATCATCCGCCGGTAGAGCAGCACGCGAAACTCTTCCGGCGCCGATCGCACGATTTCGCGCTGGATGGACTCGAACGGCACCAGATGCAGGTGAGCGGTGAGCTGGTAAGGGGTCAAGCGGCTCGTGATCTCCCGCGCCACGTGGATGGAGGATTCCCCAGCCTGGCCGCCCGTCCCGTAAAAGTGGACGAAGCTGAGATGCGCTCCGCGTTTCATCATCTTGTAAGCGGCGACCGCCGAATCGAATCCACCGGAAAGCAGGCAAACCATTTTCCCGGCCGTCTTTGCCGGCAATCCGCCCGGCCCCGCAATCTTGCGGGCGTAGACGAGCACCGGCCCCGGCGAAACCTCGATCCGGCACACGAGGTCCGGTGCGCGCAGATTCACTTGGTCTTGCCGGCCCGCTTCGCGCAGCCGGGCTTGCAAGTAGGCGCCGACGTCTCGCTCGATTTCCAAACTGGGATAGGGATACGATTTGTCGCTGCGCTTGGCGCGGACGGCGAAAGTCGAGAAATTCTGGTCTTTCACCTCTTCCCAGGCCGCTTCCCGAATCGCCTCCCGGTCCCGCTCCGCCGTGCGCGCCGAGGCGAAGTAGGCGATGCCAAACACCTTTTCCAGCCGGCGCAAGGCTTCCTCGGAGCCGGCACTCTCACCCAGCCACACCAGGATCCTGTCGCCCGGCCGGCCGATCCGCTCGACGGGGATGCCGTCGAGGGTTCTGTGGATGGCGTCCACCAGGCGATTGAGGAAGAAACTCCGGTTGCGGCCTTTCAGCCACAACTCGTGATAGTGGACGACGATAGCGCGCGGGGGCATCGCTTGCGGAAAGTCTCGAATGAATTCTCAAACAGTATAGCGCCCGCGAAGGCAGCCGCGGGATCCGCCTCGGCGGAGGAAGCATCCCGTTCATTCCCCGGGGATGGGGTCGGGAGTCTTCCCGGTGAAAGGCACCGGGACTTCCTCGGGTCCTCGCCAAGGCTCGCTCGGGTTGAGACTCCTAAAAGGGCCTGTCGCAGCACCTTGCCCGGGGATCGCCCGTGTCACCGCCGAACGCGTCCAAGGGACCCCGCATCTGGAGGCTTGACGCCGCGACGCGATTCTGTACACTCTCTACTTTCTATGGCGACCACGGCGGCCCATTTCGAGGAGGAACGGGACTTCGCCTTCCCTCAGCGAGAGGCCGCCTTCTTCTACGGCCTGTTCCTGCGCGGCCATTCCGTCGAGCAGTTACGGCGAGACATCACGGTTCCGCGCGATGTGGTGCAGAAATGGAGCCGGGACCGGCACATGCTGCCTCAGCAGCGAGCCCTGCTCGATCGCGTCCTGGAGTACCGCCACCGGGTGCTCGCCATCTTCGATTCCCTGGTCGATAGCGAAGCCATCTACCGCATGGTGCAGTAACCCCTCCGCTCGCGTTGACAGCACCCCAGGCCTTGTTTAGACTCGGCTCGCATGCCGTCTGCTTCGGCATCCACTCCCCGGTAGCTCAACGGCAGAGCATTCGGCTGTTAACCGAAGGGTTGCTAGTTCGAATCTAGCCCGGGGAGCCAAACACCAACTCCAGATCCCTCGCTCCAGCTCGGGATTTCGCCTGCGGTCCCGGCATGCGACGCCGGGATGCAAACAACGCAGCTCAGACGCCCGCAAAACGGCTCAAGTTCGAATCTAGCCCGGGGAGCCAAACACCAGGGGACAGGTTACTGGCTATAGGGAACAGCAGCCCCGAGTGGCTGAGGGGCGGCACGCCCGCTCCAGGCGTGCTCCCGCTTGGAGTGCGATGGCGATAGCACCTGCTTTGCTTCAGGGCCAGGGGATCACAATCGCCTCTGCTCTCGAACTGGGCACGGCCATCATTTCAGGAAAGAGTTGATGAATGCCAGCGCGTAGGCCGTGTCGATGCGGTTCGAGTAGGCGACCCCGGCGCAGAGCAGGTCGGGAATGTACGAGTTGACCGCCAGGACGATATTCCCCAAGAGATCGGGCCCGCCCGAATCGCCGGCGCAGACTCCGCCCTTCCCGTCTGCCGGGTTGGAAGTGATCTTGATGTATTCATCGCTCTGGGGGTCGTTGCTCTGGACGAGCAGGGACGTCGCGAAGTTGCGACTTAGGTTGTTCTGGTAATAGTGCGGTGGCACCCCCACACTTGTATCCTCTGCACCATACCCAACAATTGTCAGAGCGGTCATCATTGGCAGAGCGTCCACCAACCCCGGCGAGGGGAGCAACGCATACCCTGTGAGGGTTACCGCTTGGCTCAGGACAACGATCCCCACGTCGTGGGTGTCATATCCAGGAAAACCGGGCGCACACCCGAGGCAGAAATCCGGGTCGGTGTGGATCTCCTTCGCCTCTATCGAGTCGCCCCCCGCATGAGGGAAATACGGGTCGGTGATTTGCGAATCAAGCCAAATCCTTCCCCCGGTTGCCTGATAGGTGCAATGCCCAGCGGTGAGGACAACGGTAGGCGCGATCAACGACCCGCTGCACAGATGATGGGGTACCCCGTCAATGTCGGTGACCACGGCGACGACGAAGGGATGCCCGGTTCCATCCGGCTGCCCATTGATAGTGGCGGATGCATTCCGAGCTGACCCCAGCGCCAACCCCACAAGAGCGGCACTCACCAGCAGATACTTATCCCATATCCTCATTTGATTATTCTCCTTTCTCCTCATTGCCCGGGGCGTGACAACAGGCCCCGTCACTCGACGGCATGGCGGGCCGTTGGCGGTTTCCCTTCCTCAGCCATCGCGCATTCACATGGCCGGGGGAGAACCGAGGCTACCTTTTAGGCCTCCGGTTCTTGCCGCCAGCCTGCGCGGAGGTGCCGCAGGAACCAGGAAACGACGCCTGAGCTACCTCCGCCCCGCCCCCTCGGGCCAAGGGGACGCGCTGCACACCGCCGGCCGGGGCAACGGACTTACGGCACATTGCCCCCTGGGCCAACCTTCCCTTGTGCCGTCGCAGGAGTCAATGAATGCGAGATGAAAAAGGGATGAGAAAGGGATGATCTGAGGTGGATGGACAAAACGTCCGCGCGGAACCGACGTTTATGTCGAGCGATCCCATCGGCCGTGACCGGTGTTAGAATCTGGGCGCACGCCGGGTGTAAACATGCCTTCGGGCACCCAACTGCCGCGCACGATCCGATTTGAGAACTACGAACTCGACACTTGCGCCGGAGAACTGCGCACCGATAACCAGAGAATCCACCTCCAGGGACAGCCGCTGCAAGTTCTGTTGCTGCTTCTCGACCGGGCCGCTGACGTTGTGACGCGTGAGGAGTTCCGCTCAAAACTTTGGCCTGCGGATACCTTCGTCGATTTCGACGATGGGCTCAACCACGCCGTGCGGAAGCTCCGCGAAGCACTGGGCGATAGGGCGGAGGAGCCGCGATTTATCGAAACCGTGCCAAAGCGCGGGCATCGGTTCATTGCGCCGGTGGACGGGCGGGCGGGCCTTAGGGGCGCCTCAGGGCGCCCGCAAGGGACGCCTCTGCAAAGGCACAAGCTGGCCCTGGGAATTGCCGGCGTGGCGGTCGTCGTTGCGGCGGTGGTCTTGACGATGAACGTTGCCGGGCTGCGCGGGCGGTTCCTGAGGGTCATAGGGGCACGCCATGGCTCGACCGTACCGAAGATCGAATCCATCGCCGTAATGCCGCTTCAAAATCTCTCCGGCGACCCCGAGCAAGAATACTTCGCTGACGGCTTGACGGACGAGCTGATCACCGACTTGGGCAAAATCAGCTCGCTGCGGGTGATTTCGCAAACGTCGGTGATGCGATACAAGGGGACACGGAAGCCGCTGCCGGAGATTGCGCGGGAGTTGAACGTGGACGCAGTAGTGGAAGGCACGGTCGAGCGGTCCGGCAGCCGCGTCCGGATCACGGCCGATCTGCTGTACGCGCCGACCGACCAGCACCTGTGGGCGGAGGTCTACGAGAGCGACTTACAGGACGTGCTGACCCTACAGGACGAAGTTGCGAGCGCGATCGCCAGCCAGATCCAGACCAGGCTGACGCCACAGGAGCGGGCGCGGTTCACCCACGCGCGCCCAGTCAATCCCGAGGCCCATGATGCCTACCTCAAGGGCCTTTACTTCTGGAACTTGCGCACGGAGCAAAACCTGAAAAAGGGCATTGAATATTTCCAACAAGCGATCGAGAAGGACCCCGCGTACGCCCTGGCGTACGTCGGGTTGGCCGACTCCTATATCGTCCTAGGAGAGCATGGCGCGATGGCCTCTCGGGACGCCTTTCCCCGCGCGAAGGCAGCATCACGCAAAGCCTTGGAGCTGGACGAAACGCTCGGCGAAGCGCATACCTCGCTGGGCGCGGCCAAGGCGGATTACGACTGGGACTGGGCGGGCGCGGAAGAGGAATTCAAGCGTGGCATCGCGCTCAACCCGAACTATGCAACCGGCCATCACTGGTACGCCGATTATCTTTCGGCCATGGGGCGACATAAGGAAGCCATTGCGGAGATAGAACGAGCCCAGGAATTGGATCCCCTTTCGTTCATGATCGACACGGCTGTGGGCAACCTTTTCTTCTTCGCCCGTCGCTACGACGAGGCCGCTGTGCAATGCGCGAAACGCGCTTGGGCTGAATGGGGCATTTTACGCGGCGCACTTCTGCCTCGGCCGGGTGTACGAGAAACGGGGGCTTTTCCCGCAATCGATCTCCGAGTACCAGACCGGAACGGCTCTTGAAGGAGGCGACCCGGAGGTGGCGCTGCTCCTCGCGCGCGGTTATGCAGCCGCCGGGAACAGAGCCCAAGCCCTGAAGATCATCTCTCGGCTGACAGACCTCTCGAGACGAAAGCATGTCTCGGCTTACCGAATGGCTGTTGTTTATGTCGCGCTAGGCGATGCCGACCGGGCAATCGCGTGTTTAAAAAGGGCCTACGCAGAGCGCTCGTACTTCCCCACTCTGCTCAAGGTGGATCCACGCCTGGACGCCCTGCGCTCCGACCCGCGATTCAAGGATCTTCAGTCTCGCATGAATTTCCCGCCATAAGCACGCCGCCTCATGGGTGTGTTCTATCGTTGCGATTTGTGAATGTGGATCCCCGTCGAGACTTTTCTCAAGGCCTATTTCGGTGTCGGCCAGCAGGCCGCGGCTCGCGCCGGCAGGCCCGCCTCAGTGCGGACGCGAGCGGCGGCCGGTCAGATTCTCCGGCCACGGGCGGAGTCCGGCACGACCAGCCGCTTCCCAAAGCTCGCGGTCGAATGTGGCGAGTATCACTTCCTGCCCCACCGCGTCGCGCCAGACGAGTGCCGCAGCCAGCTGAACGGCGTCGTAGCCACGAAGCCCCTCTTCGTCTCCTGTCACCGTGATTCGCGGCATGAGTCGCAGGCTCTCGACCGGAGGGAGTGAAGAAGGCAAATTGCCTCGCTGGGTCGGATGCCTCGCTTCGCTCAGCATGACCGACGGGGCGGGATTAAGTCCCGTATTTCGATTACAGGACACCAGGCCAAGGCGCCGGTCGCCTGTCCACTCGGGCGGATTACGGGCAGCGTTGAGGGAGCAAGGAGAAACGTACTGCTGGGGATACACACTAAGCGGGGGCGGGAGCAGGGGAAGCGAAACGGCGGGAACTGCATGCGACAGAAGCGGTGGGGCCGGGCTTTGGTCCCGGCCCCACGCTCTGTCAACCCGCTGCAAAAGGAACTACGTTTGTCAGGCGAAGCTCTCTAGCTTGTGGTTTGGCAAGCTAGCCTTAGTGTTTCCTCTTCGTGACGGACCCGAGCGTCTCTGGGAAGCCGAAGAAGCTGCCGAGTTGCCCGCCGCGGAGAATGTCTCCCGTGAAGGGGCCAACGACGAGGGCGTTGTCGGACATGACGCTATTACCATTCGACGCGTTGAGGACGAGGCCGATGCCGTGCGCGTAGTTGAAGTTCGTCACGGCCATGACGTAACCATCGAACTTGCCCACCATGCTGGACTGCCCGGCCTTGGTGATCAAGTCGTCAAGGGTATCGGCGAAGATGCTGCCCGCATCCAGGTTCCCGGTTGTCGCGTCAAGCCCACGGCCCACTCCCGCCACAGGCGTGTAGCTGAATGGCGTGCCGTTGCTGGGGAAGAAGTAGAAGGTGATCGTGCCGTTGGTCGCGGGCGCGAAGCAGGCGTGGGAGAAAAAGATGTTGTTGCTCGCGCCGGTGTTGGCGACTTCGAGCCCGGTTGCGAAGCCGAACTCGTCGGTCGCGTAGGGATAGAGCAGCACGGTCTCGACCGGGTTGATGGTGAAGAAGTTACCATTCAGGATGTTCCGCGACGGTGGGGTCGACGTGCTGACGCTGGGAATATATCGCGGAATCGCGCTGGGCTGGACGTCGTCGCCGGTGAACGCCCCGGTGCCGACGGGGTTGCCGTCGGTCGGCCCGAAGACGACTTGCAGCTTGGCCGTGCCGGCGCCAGTGCTAGATCCGACTGCGACGCCAATCTGCGGGCCGTCGGTGTCGGTAGCATTCGGCGACGGACCAGCGGCGTTGGCGGTGTCGATGTCCATACCGCCGTCCGAGGTGCCGTTCACTGTCGTGTCGTAGATCACCGCGAGGCTTCCGCCGGTGGCGGCCAAGGTCGAGCTGCGCGCCGTGAACACCAGCGCGCCGCCGCCAGTAACCGAGTTCGCCAGGGTGGACGGGAAGGTGACGGTCACGCCGGAGGGAATATTCGTGACGTTGAAGATCAGGCTCATGTCGCCCGTCGTGATGTCCTTGTACACGGCTTGGCTGGTGATTGCCGTGCGGAAAGCATTCCCGAACTCCTCCCCAAATTCGACGTCAGCCGGCGTGCACAGCCCGGGGGGGTAGCTCTGAAAGCCCGTGCCCTCGCCCAGGAAGGTGCTGTCGGGGTTGATCGTCGATGAAATCGTGCCGACGGTTTCCAAGTCGGAGCCGCCCCCCAGCATGTCGGCGCCGTCCACCACGGTCACCGGGTTGCTGGTGGAGATGGTGGCTTGGACGGAGGATGTCCTTCCGACAAGCGAGGTGACGTCGAACCGCAGATTCTTGAGACGAATGGCCGAACCCGTGTAGCTATTGAGCAGGTTCACGCCCGTCCCGCTGGAGCTATGCGTGCCAGCCTGGAGAACCGTGATCGTGATGACCGTCTGCGGCGTATCGAACGTGCTCAACCCGACGGATGTCGCGACGCTTACGACCAGGCCTGACGTGCCGGCCGAGTCCATCACGTCAAGGTCCGAGCTGTTGGTCACCACAGGATTCGGGGTGGTCAGTCCGGCGTTGTAGGTGATCACAACCTGTGCGCCGGCCGGGAAGCAGCTCGTGCCCGGACCGGTCGTCAAGTTGCCGTTATCGTAAATCAGAAGATCGGCGGGGCGCTCGGTCTCGCCTTCCTGGTTCAGGGTGGGCCCGCCGGAGGGAGCCGCATTGGCAATGAGGCCAACGCCGCCGTTGCCGCTTGAGGCAGGGGCCGGTGGGGCGCCCGGTGCATCGGGCGGGACCACTGTGGCCACGGTCTCAACCGAGCAGGGGCCTCCTACTACCGCGCCGGCTGTGGTCGCCAGGGACATCGCCCCCGCGAATACCAGAAGGAATAGGAACAACGTACTACGCTTCCAACTCATCGTGTTTTGCTCCTTTTGCAGTGGGTGGGAAAAACCGCGAGATCCCGCAAGGCGGGACCCGTCGAACTTGGAATTCGCATTTCGCACACGCATCGTCGCTCGCTTGCGACAACTTGAGAACGCTCCTCTAAAAGACACGAGGAAAGAGTTTACACACCGCGTCATTTTGTACCTAGGGGGCCCCAACCTTGTCAAGCATTATTTTGCTTTTGTTGTGTAAACATGCGGCTTAACGCAGCCTCCCCGCGACGCATTATCTTGCACTGGGCAGAGCAGCTTGTGCAAGTAAAAAAGGGAAGGCGGAACGCCCGCTGTTCACCCTTAGGTACACACCTCTACGGGGCTCGCTTCGGGTAAGCCCGAAACGGCGCGCGGGCAGGAGTGCCCGCGCCACTGCGGGCTACCGGAATCTCGGTGGCAACGGGCCGACGCGGACCCCAGCGGCTTCCCGACGGAAAGCGTGGGGAACCCGCCAGAGGCGGGCGAGACCAGTGTTGGTGATGAACGGCTTACAGCACGGTCCCCGGCGAGCCGGGGCCATCTCGAACCACTGCGCCGTGGTGCAAATAGCGCAGTTCCGCCGTGCGCTTACGAAAAACCAGCCTGCCGCGCGACTCTTCCAGGCGCGACTCTTCCAGGCCGTGCCCGGCGGCCCACATGGTATAGTATCCGCTCGCACTGCGGGCGTCGTCCTCAGGGTATCGGCAGGAACACATGACTCCAAAGCAGCGGCATGGGCTTTCGATTGCGGCCATTCTGCTGGCCGGAACGGCCGCGTACGGGCTGAGCTTGAACGATGGATTCGTCTGGGACGACGGATTCCAGATCGTGCGCAATCCGTTCCTGCGGGCCGGCACGGCTTGGCGCAGCCTGTTCACCATGGACGTGTGGGGCTACACGCTTCCCGGTTCAGGCGGCATCAGCAATTACTACCGGCCCCTGCAGATGCTTACCTACCGGCTGATCGAGGGCTGGGCGGGGTTGAAACCCGCGGTGTTTCACGCGGTGAACATCGGCTTCCATCTGCTAGCCTGCGTCGTGGTCTACGCGATCCTCTACGAGTTGACGAAGCGGTGGAGCTGGGCGACGGCCGGCGCGCTGCTTTTCGCCGTCCATCCCATGCACGCGGAAGCGGTGATCTGGGTTTCCGCGCTCACGGAGACCGGCTGCGCGCTCTTCTACTTCCTCTCGTTTTGGCTATTCCTGCTCGCGCAGAAGAGAACGAGCCGGTGGCAGCGATCTTGGCGGATTGGTGTTTCGGTGCTGCTGTTCCTCGTGGCGCTCTTCTGGAAAGAGATGGCGTTAACCATGCCGGGGATCGTCGCGGCGTGGGTGATTTGTTTTGCGGGAGCGAGCGAGCGGTGGCGCGTGCGGATCCGCCGCGCCGTCCTGTGGTCGTTGCCGTATTGGGGGGCGATTGGGCTGTATCTCCTGCCGCGAATCAAGGCTCTCGGGTATTTCTCGCGCGTGCAGCAGGCCTGGGTGCTGACGCGCACGTCCTACGTCCTCACCGATATCGATCTCATCGGGAAATACTGGGCGAAGCTGCTCGTGCCGGTGAAGCTGAACGCGTTTTACACGTTCCATCCGGTGACTCGGATCGCGGAGCCGCGCGAACTGGCCGCGATCGCTTTCCTCGCCGTCTCCGCGGCGCTGATTCTTTGGGGAATCAAGCGGGCGCCGCTCGCGAGCTTCGCGGCGGCGTGGACTTTCCTAACGCTGGCTCCGGTGCTGGCGCTACGGCAAGTGGGCATGAACGTTTTCACCGAGCGCTATCTCTACATTCCTTCCCTCGGCTTCTGCCTGCTGCTCGTCTGGGCGGGGAGCGAAGCGATCCGGCGCTGGCGTCCCCGAACCCTTCCGGCGCAGTGGGCGGGGGCCGCGGCGCTAGTGGTGGTGATGGGGCTTTATGTGGCCCAGGATCTTCGGCGGATTCCGGATTGGAAGAGCGACGCGACGCTCTACGCGGCGACGGTGGAGGCGTCACCCGATTCCGCCTTCATGCACAATTCCTACGGCCAGGTGCTCGGAGACGCACACGACTACGCCGGGGCCGAGCAACAGTACCTGCTGGCCATCGCCGATGCAGCCGCAGCGCAGCCGCCACAGCCTTTTCAAGTCGCCGACGGCTACGTCGGTTTGGCAGGAGTGGACACGGCGCGCGGGCAATACGACCATGCGCTCAATGCGACCCGAAGAGCCATGAAGCTGGCCCCGCAGTGGTATGGAGCGAAAGTGGCAGCGGCGGTGGTGCTGATGCATCTAGGCCGGCCAGTCGAGGCGCGCGAAATCCTCCTGCAGGCCGCCAGAATTCAACCCAACGACGAAGTAATCGTGAACGCGCTGGGCGTTGTCGCGCTTACTCTTCGCCAATACCCCGTGGCCGAGCTGTATTTTCGCCGGGCGTTGGCGATCGATCCGAGCTATGCCGCCAGCTGGAGCAATCTCGGCCGCACGGAGGCGGAGGCCGGCCAGATCGCTCAGGCGATTCCCGACCTCGAGCGCGCGGTAGCGCTCGAGCCCAACAATTCCCGGTTTCATGCGAACCTCGGGGGGGCGTTGATGATCGCGGGGCGATTTGGCGAGGCACGGGCGGAGCTTGCGCGCGCGCTGGCCCTGGACCCGAATTACGCGCCAGCGCAGCATAACCTAGCCCTACTCGAGAAGCTTCAGAAGTCCCATGCGCCGGCGGGCGCCGAGCAACGATGACTGGCTCGACCGGAATATTCGGGCGGCGCCTCCTGCCTGTAGCGCGTTGCGAATACGTTTACGAGCATGTCGGGCTCCCGGCGAGCCGGGATAGGCGCCGCCCTGCGCTACACCGGCCCTACGAGTGACGGTGGTGGACGGGTGAGGGACGTCAGCAGATCCACGATGAGTCATGACGAATAATCCCGAGTCCCGGCCGGCAAATCCTCAGCATCAGGCCAGAGCCTACGCGCCTACGCCCGGCCAGGGCGGGCTCACGGGCCCCGGCGGCGCGAAAGGGCGGCGGGCTCTCGCCGCCGTTCTGGTCGCGCTGGGGAGCGCGCTGGCTTACGCCAACATTTTGGGTCACGGGTTCGTCTGGGACGATCATCTCCTCATTGCCGGCAACCCCGCCATCCGCGAGTGGAGCGATTTGGTCAAGGCATTCGGGCGACCCGTGTGGTTTCCACTCGCCCCGCACGGAACGCTCCTCGCCAGTTATTATCGGCCTCTCGAGGCGCTGGCCTACACCTCGATCTATCTGCTTGGGGGCCTACAGCCGTGGGTGTACCACCTCGCCAGCGTTCTGTTCCACGCTCTGACAGCCGTAGCGCTCATGTTGCTCACCGAAGAACTCACGGAGAGCCTGGCGGCCGGTTTTGTCGCGGCGCTGCTCTTCGCGGTCTATCCGCTGCACACGGAAGCGGTGAACTGGATTGTGGCGCTGCCGGTCATCGAGTGCGCGTTCTTCTATCTGGCGAGCGTGTACTGCTGGGCGCGCTGGCGTAAGACACAGGCAGGCGGCAGCGGCATCCGGTTTTGGCTCCTCGGCGCCTGCGGGGCGTTCTTGCTCGCACTGCTCGCTGACGAGATGGCCATCACGCTGCCGCTGGCCCTACTGCTTTTCGAGCGATTCCGGGGCAACGAGGGGCAAAATCGCATCTGGGACCCGGCGCCCGGGGCGAGCGCGGCGGGTAAAGTAGCGAAAGATGCTGGGCTCTCCCACTCGAAGCTGGACGCTGCCTCGATTCCGGCAAGAGCTGGCAGCCGGAAGCCTGCCGCTACGACTATCTGGCTGAAGTTTTCGGGACCCGGCGCGGTAGGAGGAACGCTGGCCGTCTACCTCGGCTTGCGCGATTGGGCTCTTGGAGGACTTCGCCCCGGCCAGAACGGGCACGTGCTCACCTCCTGGCAATATTTTCTTTCCGATCTCGCGCTCCTCGGCAGCTATTTCCAAAAGACGTTTTTGCCCATCCACCTGAACGCCTATTACGTCTTCCAGCCAACCAGTTCTTTGGGGGAGCCCGCGGTGATTCTGGGAGCGGCGTGGGCGATCGTATGCCTCGGGATTCTTCTCGTCGCCAAGCGCGTCTCGGTTCCGCTCGGCGCGGCGAGCGCGACGTGGCTGAGGCCAGCGCTCTTCGGCTTGGTATGGATTCCGATTACGTTGATTCCCGCGTTGGCGATCCGCCAAGTCGGCTACAACGTCTTTGCCGAGCGCTACCTCTATCTGCCCTCGGCGGGCGCGTGCCTGGTGGGAGCGGGCTTGCTTTGCGGGTTGTACGCGCGACCGGCACGAAGCGCGAAGTGGATTGCCGCGGCGCTCGCTCTGGCCCTGGTGGCGGCGTTCGCCTTCCAGACGGTGCGAAGAAACGGCGTGTGGAAAGACGATTTCACGCTCGATCGCCAAACGATTCTGGATTCGCCCAACGCGGCGCCCATTTACAGCGATCTCGGCCACGCTTACTACCAGCGCGGCGAGTATGCGGAGGCGCTGGCTGCCGGCCGGGAAGCGCTGGACGCCGCCCAGCGCGATTACCGCCAGAATCCCCGGTTCGTTTCGGACGCCTACGCGGGAATGGGGACGGCGGAGTTGGCGCTGAGGCGCGGGGCGCAGGCCGAGTCGGATTTCCATCATGCGCTTGCGGCTTATCCCAATGCCGATGCGTACCTGAATCTCGGCGTCATTGCCTTCCAGCGTGGCGATTACCGCAGCACGGCCGCACTCTCGAAGCAGGCGATCCGAGCGTCGCCGACCTATGGCCTCGCGTACAACAACGCGGGCGCGGGGCTGCTGGCGATGGGGCAGGTGGCGGATGCGATGCCGTATCTCGAGAAGGCGGTTGAACTCGAGCCCCGCTACACCCAGGCACGCATCAATCTCGCCCTCGCCTATCAGAAAAGCGGCGAGATCCCTGCCGCCATACGCCAAGTGCGCGCGGTGCTGGGGTACGATCCCAAGAACCAGGCCGCCTATCAATTGCTCGTCGAATTTCTGAAGATCCCGGTGGGGCCTGCGGCCCAGCCGCCGGGGAAAAACTGAGAGGGGAGAACCGGAGAGGTATGAGAGGAACCTTGAGGAAAGAGCCGCAAGGAGAAGCGGAGCCTTCGGGCCCCGATGAATTGCATCGGGGCCCTCAGGATGACAGCATCCTTTGGGGTGGCGGAAAGAGGCGCGCGGGCAGGAATGCCCGCGCCACTCGCTGCGGTGCGCGCCGTGCTACCGGCAGGCGGGCCAGGTGGGGAGCCATTAGCCGCGCGGTGGGTTTGGGGCTTTTGCTTCTGGCCGTGCCGGTATGGCCGCAGGCGGTGACTCCGAAGCCGGTGCTGATCCGCGACGCCACGGTGATCGACGGCACCGGAGGAAAGGTGCAGCCAGGCGTCTCGATCCTCATCGAACGCGACGTGATTCAAGCGATTGGCAAAGACGTGAAGGCGCCGCCCGATGCGACGACGATCGATGCGAAGGGAAAGTACGTCATCCCCGGCCTGATCGACGCGCGCGTGAAACTCGGCCCCAGCCCGGCCAACCGCCTCTCGCGGGAAGAGGTCAACGTCGAACAGCAAGTGCGGAACCTGCGCGCCTTGCTGCAGGCCGGCGTAACGACCGCGCGGCTGATCCAAGGGAACATTGCGGATCAGCAGTTTTACGAGCGGGCCTGGAACGAAAACATTCTGACGAGTCCTCGCCTGGTGGTCTCGGGACCGATTTTCACGGTGGCGCACGGGCATCCGTGGGAAGAGTACAGTCCGATCGCCCCGCAGGCGCGCGCGGAGCAACTGCGCCAAGTGAGCAGCGCCGCGGAAGCGAAGACCATGACGAACGCCGCCATCCAAGCGGGAGTCGAGGTCGTCGAGGCGGTTTACGACGCCGGCATGAAACCGCATCCCTTCCCGCGGCTCTCGCCGGGCGAACTCGCCGCCATCGTCACCGCGGCGCACGCGCAGAAGCGCAAGGTGTTCTGCGCGGTTTCGACGAATGCCGAAGCGCAAGCCGCGGTCCGCGCCGGTTGCGACGCAATCGAAGGGGTCTGGCAGGAAGCGATGAGCGGGCAAACGGCGGCGCTCATGGCGGAGAAGAAGGTTTTCTACATGCCCGTGCTGACCAACCAGGGAGACCTCATCAACCTGATTTCTCCTGACGACCTTGCCAGCTACCTCAAGGACCCGATCGTCGCGAAGACCGTGTCGAAACTCTATCGCGACAGCGTCGAGAGCCCGGGCGGGATACTCGGTTACTTGCGCAAGGCGCTCGGGGCGGATCCCGCAGCGAGGCAAGGGATGTCCGAGCAGGAGAAGAGAGCGCAGGATAGCGTGCGAGTGGCGCAGGTAGCGGGAGTGCGCGTGATCGTCGGCACGGAGGCGGGAGACACGCTGATCTTCCCCGGCGCTTCGCTCGATCGCGAGCTGCAACTCCTGGTCGAGGCCGGACTCACGCCCGGGCAGGCGATTATCGCCGCTACAAAGAACACCGCCGCCGCTCTCGGCCTCGGCGCAACGACCGGCACCATTGCGGTGGGGAAGCAGGGGGATCTGGTGATTCTCTCCGCCGATCCGCTCGCCAACATTCGCAACGTCGAAGACGTCGACACGGTAATCTGCAGCGGGCGCGTGCTCGGATCGGAGCAGCTTCCCGCGCCAGCGCCTAAGGCAGCGCCCAAGCCGGCCCCGAAAGCTACGGGGAAGGGGCCGTAGCGATCACCCGCTCCGGGTGGGTTGTGAGGTTTCGACCCAAGGCCGCAGTCTTCCGCGCGACGGGCCTTCGATCCGTCGTTTCCGCCCCAGAGCCGGCTGGAAGCCGGCGCTACAACAAAACGAACCTCAATAGTTCGGGGACTTCTTGATCATCGGTTTGATTTCCTTCATCTGGTCGATCAGGCCGGAAGTGCTTTTGGCCGCGTCGCGCTCGTCCTGAATGATGTGAGGCGTGATGATCAAAACCAGCTCCGTGCGGCTGGTCGAGCGCGAGGTGGAACCGAAGAGAACGCCGAGGCCGGGAATGTAGCCGAGGAGGGGGAAGCGGTCGCGGGTGAGGGTGTTCGAGGTGGAGATGAGGCCGCCGAGGGCGAGCGGCTCGTTATTGTGGAGAACGACGGAGGTGCTGAAGAGGGTCTGATTGATGACCGGGGCGGCGATGGAGGAGGTGGTGTTCGAGCCGGCGGCGCTGACCGACTGGTCGATGACGAGCGTCACGACACCGCTGGAATTGATGCGCGGGGTGACGTGCAAGATGATTCCCGTGCTTTGGTAGCTGATCGTCTGCGCGAAGACGCTCGTGCCTCCGGATTCGATCGGAGTGAGGGCCGAGCCCAACGGAACCGGGACGTTCGCGCCCACCTGGATGGTGGCGGGGGTGTTATCCGTCACCAGGATGGAGGGAGCCGAGAGCATGCGAACGCGCGAGCGGTTGTCCGACGCGTTGAGAAAGAGTTCGAGCGCGCGCGTCTGCCCGATGAGCGCGAACGTACTGGCTTGGAGCGACCCGCCGGTCTGCCCGGGAACGAACGATCCTGCTGTGTTGAGAGCGCCGGGAAGCTGGTTTTTCTGGTTGAGGTAGGCGGAAATGCCGAAATTGAGATCGCCGGTAAGGTTCACCTGATAGATTTCGGCGTCGATCAGCACCTGGCGCGGCGGGGTGTCGAGCTGCTGGATGGTCTGCTGGAGCACCGCCCAGTCCTGCGGCGTGCACTGCACGATCAAGGAGTTGTCCCTGTCGTCCGCCATGATCCTCAGCGAGCCGGTGAGTTGGGGAGCAGATCCCTGGGGTGGGGCGGTTGCGGACGACGTGGAGAGCTGCGTGGACGACTGTTCCTGAGCTTGGGGTAGGACCAGCGGATTCGCCGATTGGGGCGTGGCGGGTTTGTTCGTTGGCGCGAGTTCCTGCCCACCGTACAGAGCGTTGAGGATGTGCTGCAGGTCCGACGCCTTCGCGTTCTGAACCATATAGACGAAGTTGCGCACGCCGGAGGCCATCGCCGGCTGATCGAGACGCGCGATCCATTTCCCCACGTCGCCGAAAACGCCGGGCGTCGGCGCGATCGCCAGGATCATGTTCAGCCGGGTGAGCGGAATGAATTGGATGGCCGAGGTCTTTCCCCCGAGCGCGTAACCGGAAAAGACGTCTTTCAATTCGGGAACGAGGTCGTCAACCGCCGTGTTCTGGACGGGAAAGAGCTGGACGCGCCGGCGGGCGAAGGTGGGGCTGTCGAACATGTCGATCAACTCGCGGAATTGTTGGAGCTTGAGGGGAGTGTCGGTGATCAGGAGGATGTTGCCTTGCTGATCGATCACGATCGAGCCGGCCGACGAGACGAATTGCTGAAGAATTCTCCCCATATCGGCGGCGGAAACGAAGTGCATCGGAATCACGTCCATGGCCAAGCCCTCGCCCGCCGCGGGGGGTGGCGCGGTCGCTTGCTTCACGAATTCCAAGGGGAAGGGCGCCTGTTTGGCCTCGGCAGCGGGCATCACACGGTAATACGCGCCGACTTTCACCATCGTCGCGCCATTGAGCTGCAAAATGGTTTGGAGCAGTGTGAAGAGATCGTCGCGCGAGACCGTCCCGGCGGAGCTGATCGTCACGGTGCCCTTGACGGACGGATCGACGATGTAGTTGATCTTCAGCTCCGAGGCGACGATCCGCAGCACCTGATAAAGATCGGCATTCTCGAGATTGAGAGAGAGGCCTCCCCCTGCGGTCTGGATATTGGACGGGGCAATGGTGCCGGGCGCGGCGGCCTGACCTGCCGCAGCGGGTGCCGGAGGTTGCGCCGCAGAACCCGGAGCCGTCGCCGGCGAGCCAGCCGTGGCGGGTTGGCCCGTTGCCTGCGGCGGTCCGCCTTGCACCGATTGTGAGGCTGCCGATCCAGGCTGGGCAGATTGACTGCCGGACTGACCCGCGCCGCCAGACGCCGACGACCCCGCCGTGGCGGGGGCGGCAGGAGCGCCACCCTGCGCGGAGCCGGCTGGCGGCTTCCCAGCCGCCGGATTCTGCGCCTGATTCTGCTGCCCTGTAGCCGGATTGCCCGTCGCGGCGGGCTGCGGCTGCCCGGTTGGGGAACCGTTCTGGGGAGCGCACCTCACCATCGGCCCGAAAAGCGTCTCGACCGTGACGGTGGGCCCGCCCCCGCACGGCGGCTTTGACGCCTGCGCTTTCTGACCTGTTTTCGCCGGGGCCTGGCCCGTTGCGGCGGCGGGCGGGGCAGCCGCCTTTTGGCCCGCCTGTTGCTGCGGCGGTCGACTTGGGAGCGGGGTGGGACTTGCCGCGGCGAGCAAGCCTGCCAAGGCCAGCGGACCCAGCCATGCCGAAAGAGCCATGGGCGAGCCGGGCCGCATTCGGCCGGGAGCATGATGGTGGCGGTTGGACTGGTTGGCTGGCGATTTAGCGCGCAAGGTTTCCCCTCTCGTTCTCATCGAAATTTCAATGCTTGTCGTTCACCCAAATAGGGCCGAACGGCGTTTGCAACATATGCTGGCCCGGATGTGTGTTGTCCGTAGCGGGTTGGGACTCGGCTGGCGCAGCCCCGACCGTCGTGGTGTTGGAAGCGCCGGGAGCAGGCGCCGAGGTGGAAGCCTCGGCCGTTGTCGGGGAGGTGGGAGCCGCCGACGCCGTTTTGAGGCTGGAGCGCTGGAGCCGGGCAATGGCGTTGTAGAGCATGACTTGCGACGTTCCGGCCGCGGTCTGGAAGACCACCGATTCGCGATGCACCGCCGCTAGCTTGTAACCGTTGAACGTTGCGCCTTCGTCAATGCGCTGCGGCTTGAGGCTGGGCTGCCCGGCGAGCAGAGCGAAGCGCCGCTTGCCGATAATGACGGAGCCGTAGTAGAGCGGGGGCGGTCCGAGCGGGA
Organism: Acidobacteriota bacterium; assembly: GCA_021788095.1. Classification (GTDB taxonomy): domain Bacteria; phylum Acidobacteriota; class Terriglobia; order Acidiferrales; family UBA7541; genus JAKASX01. Next base: position 170,508 of record JAJYLB010000002.1, read on the forward strand.
CGGCGGCGGCCTGCTGCGGCGTGGCGATGACGTCGTTCCGATCGGCGGAAAATGGATTTTGCTGCGCGATGTTGTCGTACGGACGGGGCGGGACGGAGGGAGGAAGGGAGGGCAGCGGAAGCAGGCTGGGACGAATGGATTGCGGGCCGTCGCGGAGGAGCTCCGCGTGCCAATCGGCGCGCAATTTCCACGTGATGCCGGCGGCGGCCGCCAGCAAGAGCAGGTTGATGACCCACCACGACTTGCGCATCGCTACTTTCCTCCCTCGCCAGCAGGCGACTGCCCGCCCGCCTGGGGCGGGCCATGGCCGACAGGCAAGCCGTCCTTACCGCTTCCGGCCTTGGCCATCAGGCCGGAAACGACGACGGTGCAGAGCAGTTCCTTGTTCTTGTCTTCTCCGTAGTGGCTAACCTCCGTAGTGTCTACCGAGGCGATTTGGCCGCCTTGCGCCACGGAGGTCAGGAACGCGACGATGGGCGTGATGCGCCCATGGAGCTCGATCCGCACGGGCACGCGGACGAAGCCTGGCGCCACATTGGCCGTGGGCAAGAAGTCGGTGCGGAGCACCTGGAGCTGCTGGTTGGCGGCGAGCTGCGCCAGCCAGTTTTGGAGTTGGGCGCCGGCTTGGTTGGGGTCGGAGCCCGCCAGCAATCCCTTGCGCTCCCGATCGAGCCGGGCCTGGAGCGCGGCGAGGGAGGCGGGGAGGCGGGAAGCGGCGGCGAGTTCCTCTTGCCGGCGCAACTTTCTTTGCGCCAGGGCGAGCCGATCGATTCCTGTATCGACTTGTTGGCCGGCGTTTGGCGGCGCGATCACGAACTCGATCAGCACGAAGGCGGCGGCCGCAACGAGCGCGGCGAGCAGGAACTTCTTTTCGCGTGGGGTGACTTTCATGGCATTCCCTTGGCGCTCAGATCGATTCGGAACTGTTCGTGACCGGCATTGTCGCGCGTGACGGCGCCGACGAATTTCACGTCCTGGACGTCGGGTAGCGCCTGCAACGAAGACAGGACCGCGGTGGCGGATTTCGCGGTGCCCGCGATCTCGACGTGACCTGCCTGGTCGTTAAAGAAGGAGAGCCAAGCGTCTGGCGGCAACTGCTTGGCGACGTCGGAAAGCAGCACGAGCGGCTGCCGCCCTTGCATCTCGAATTGGGACAGCCAGCGAAGCTGCTGCTCGATCGTTCGCCCGGTTTCGATCTGGCGCTCGGCGCGAGAGGCCGGGAGCTGGAAGGCGGCGATCGAACGCTGGTACTCGTGTAGCAGCACGCCGCGCTCGACCGGTCCGCGCAAACCCAGGGCCAGCAGCAGTAGCACGTTCACTCCCACCAAAACGTAAGTGGGCAGGTAGAGCCAAACGCGGGGGCGCTGGCGCAACTCGGCTGGCAGCAGATTCAACCGATAGGGCGAAAGCCAGTCCAATCCCTCGACCGCCAGTGCCAGCGCGCCCCAATAATCTTCCATGGCGCCGGCTGCCTGCCCGAAGCCGGCAACCCAGTCGCGCAGCCGGTGGAGCGGTCCCGCCTTTTCGAGGGCGCTCTCGATTTCCGCCGGGAAAGAGCCGGCGAGCAGCAGCGGCTGAGGCCCCGACCACCGCAGGCCAGCCACGGCCTCTTCGATAGCGCCGAGGAGTTCGGTGGCGGCAGCATGCCCTTCGGCGGGCAGGAGCAGGCTCCGGGAAAAAACCAGGGCGCGATCCGCGAAAGCGGCCAACTCCGTCTCCCGGCCGTTCTGCCGGACCAGGATGAACCGGGCGGGGCGGTTGCGCGGCGCGATGCGGAGAACGAAATCGGCCAGGGCAAAAGAGGCGAGCGTGAACTGGCCGACGGGAAAGCCCGCCTGGGCAAATTTCCCCGCCTCGCTCTCGAGTCCGGCGCGCGGCAGCAACGCCAGGCTGGCGGCCATATGCGCTCCTTCGCGCACCGCCGCGGCGTCCGAGCAGAATTCCACGTCTTCATTCGGGCGAAACATGCCTGCTTGCAGGCGCAGCGCTTCGTCGAGCGTTTTCTCGGCCGCAGCCGGCAGATCAAGGTGGCGAACGATCGCTTGGCGGCGCGGCCAGCCGAAGACGATGAGGGGATCCGCCGCGCCCCACTTCCCCAGCCGCTTGCGCAGCTCAGCGCGAAGCTCCTCGGGCTGCAAGCCCGCGTAGCCGGCGATCACGTCGGTTCCCGCGATCCAGCGGCACCCGATGCCGGGATGCACGCAGGCCAAAACGAGGGCGCCGTCGCGCACCTCGGCTCCCACCACCGGCCGCCGCATGCTCCAGGGAATTCGGCGAGCGCGCTGGTAGAGGCGCAGAGGCCTCGGCTTGACGAAGCGGCAGGCGAGACGGCGAATCGAATAGCGGCTAGCGATCATCGTTGTCGTCCCATCGGAGAATCTGGAAAGGGCGTGCTGGGGCCGTGAAAAACGCATGTCCGTTCTGATAGGTCTCGACGCCCTGCGGGAACTCGATCACAACCCTCAACCTGGCGGTGACACCGTCGGTGTTCCTGGCCGTGGCCCGCAAGGAAAGCGGGCCGGAGCAGGGCGCGCAAAGGTACGAAAGGGCCTCTGGTCCCAGCGGAGTGGCGGGAGCGTCGTTCAGTTGTTGGATCGAGGTGAAGGGCTTTTCCGCCCGCGTCTTCACAATGTAGCCGGCCAGGTCCGGCGCCATGGAAGGAACCGCGAGGAGCACGGGAATGGGCGCGGTATTGATATCGATCTGCGGCGCTCGGGAATGCACCGTAAGGCAATCGAGCAAGCCGAGCCGGTGCTCGATGCGGCCATCGCTGTGGACGACGTACCGGCCGTAGTAAAGCTCGGGAGTCACACCGCGCACGAGCAGCATCTCCGCGACGGATCGGAAGTCCGCATGCGGCGGGAGGTAGGGAAGCGGCAGATGGAGATAGTAGGAATCCCGACCCCCGTACATGCTTGCCACTTCGTCGCCCGAGGGAGTGCGCCACTGCTCGGTGGCATCGGCGAGCGATTCCGCCGCCTCGCTGCTCTGGCCGAGCGCGGTGAAGAGCCGCACCAGCACTTTCTTCGGCGCTTGATTGAGATCGATCTTGCCGGCCTCGTCTTCGAGGGCCACTTGGGTTCGCCACGGCCCCTCCTGCCACACCAAGCGGTCGCCCGGAACGGGCCGATCGGCCGGGCCGGTGGAGGAAGAAGGCGGAGAGAGGAGCAGGGCAAGGGATTGATTGACGGCGCCGCGCGCGTAGTAGTAGCCCTGGAGCCGTTCCTGCTGGGCCTCGATCCCCTGGACGGCGGTGCGGACGGCCGTCGAGAGCGCGAAAGCCAGCAGCGCCATCAGCACGATGCCCCACAGCACCACCACCAGCACCACGCCCGATTCCGATTGCCGGGCGCCCAGTTCGCCCGAGCGCGGCAGAATTCGGCCCTCAGCGGCTAAAGCCGGGTGGATAGCGCTCATCCTTTGGCACGACTGAAGTCGCGCCCTTACGAAAAGCAGGCTGCTTACGGAGATCCTCGAGCCGCTCATGGGGTCGGCACCGTCCGCGCGGGTATCTCGAACGTGAGAGCGCCGGCGTAACCGTTCCGCCAGACTTGTATACGAATGCCCAGCGGCAGCTCGACCGCTTTCTCGTCCTTCTTCTCTCCCCATTCACCGACCCAATCGGCCGGCTTCCCGCCCTCCGCGGGCCGCAAATAGGAAAGAAGGATGCGCTCGGCAGGATCGCCCAGCGCCTCCACGGGGCCGAGCGGCGTGAACGAGCCGAGCAAGGCCGCCTGCAACTGGTCGTCATCGAGCGCGGGAATCTGGGTCGCCTCGAGCTGCTGCCGGCCGTCATCGGTTTCCACCACCTGATAGCGGGCGAGCCAGAGCCCATAGCTGGGATCCGGTACGAGCGATGCACGAGTGAGGAAGCTCACTTCGGAAGCGTTCCCCCGGAAGCAGAGTTGCGCCACGGGCCCCATCTCACCTTTCACCTGCACGAGGCGGGGAACGGCAGCGGCTACCTGCTGGCCCATCACCTGCACGATCGTCAAGCTTCGGTCCAGGCCGGCAAGCTGGCGGTCGCCTTCCTGGAGGGCGCTGGCGCCGAGGCGGAGGCCAAGCAGCAGGATCAGCAGGACGAGCGCCGACAACGAAATGGCGACGACCATCTCGATGAGCGTGAAGCCCGCTTGCCCGCTACGGGGTTGCCGGCGCAGGTTGGGACCGCGCCCACTGTTTAGTTTCGACGACATAGGAATTCCGATTCCTTCCTTCGCTCCAGGAAATCCGCAAACGCACGTCGTATAAGCCGTAGCCGCCCGGGCCCTTGTCCTGCTCGCCGGCAGCTGGGGTGATGCTCGCCTGCCAACGGTAGCCGTCGGTCCAGCGGCCCGAAAACTCGCCCGGGACGAGCGGCTGCTCGAGAAGCAATTCCGTCATCTGCTCGCGCGCATGGAGCAAGAGCTGCTCGTGAGCGTTGATTCGCGCGATGTTCCGCAGCGATCCCGACATCAAGCCGACCACGGCAACGAACGCCGTGCCGAGAATCGCCGAGGCGATCAGGACCTCGATCAGGGTGAATCCCCTCGCGGAGTGGCTGCGCCGCGTCCGCGGAGCCGCGATCGCCTGTCCGCGCCGTAGGGCCACGCTGCAGCGTGCCCCTACCGGCTCAACTCGTGCGGGACCGAAAATCGCGCGGGCGCCCGGCATTAATTCCCCCTATACAACCGGCCCACGCTCAGCCGCGCCGTCAGCGGATCGAGCTGGAGCCGGAGATGAATCTGGTGGCTTCCTCTGAGGTCGAGTTGGAGCGGCTCCGAGGCGCCATCGGGGAAGAAATGGACGGGAGGCGGATCGCTCGTCCAATCCCCTTCCCCAACCCGCGCCCGCAGCGCGATGCCCGCGGGAAGCCAGACGGTGTTGACCACTCGCCCCGCCGTATCGGCCAAATACAGCGCTCTCCGGCCGCGGCTCGGCGACCCAAAAACGACCACAAACGTTCCGGCGTGGAAGACGGCGCGGTCATGCGCCTCGAGGAAGAAGTTGGCCACCGAACGCGCCTCCATGCGCACTTCCGTCTCGGCGTAGGCGCGCGTCAGGTTCGGCACCACGAGCGCCGCTGCGACCGCCATGATCGTCACGACAACCATCAGCTCGAGCAGGGTGAATCCTGCTTCCCGCGTCTCGCGACGGTGGTTCACGGGACAAGCCCCGCGGTCCGGTCGAGAGGAGGGAAGAAGGGCAAGTTCCATCCTTGGGTCGGAATGCTTCGCTGCGCTCAGCATGACAGGCCCCGCGAGTTGGGTGTGGCGCGCGGTTGGCGAGAGGACGTCAAGTGCTATCGCCTTCCCCTACTTCCAACTATCGATTTCGGCGTTGAGGCCGGTGCCGCCTTCGTGCCCGGTCGAGCCGTAGGAAATGATTTCGTAGTCTCCGTGGGTGCTCGGGGAGCGATACACGTAGGGGTGGCCCCAGGGATCCACCGGAACCTCCTTGGGAAGATAGGGACCATCCCAGTTCTCCACACCCGGCGGGGCGACGCGCAGGGCCTCGAGTCCCTGGTCCGTGGTGGGGAAGGAGCCCACGTCCAAGCGATAGGCGTCGAGGGCGGTTTCGAAGGCGGAGATTTGCGCCTTGGCGGCGTCGATCTTGGATTTCTCCAAATTGTTGAAAAGGCGCGGAACCACCAAGGCGGCGAGGATGGCCAGTATGGTCATCACCACCAGCAATTCGATCAGCGTGAAACCGCGATCCTTTCGTTCCTGCTTCCGGCTCATCGCACACCTCACGTGGGAATCTGATTGATGCTAAAAACGGCCAAGAGAATGGAAATCACGATCGAGCCGACCACGATGCCGATCGCCAGGATCATCAGCGGCTCGAACAGGGCCACCAGGCTCTTGATGGCCGCCCGCGCTTCCCGTTCGTACACCTGGGCGACGTGCATCAACATGCCATCGAGCCGGCCGGCTTCCTCGCCCACGCTGATCAAGTGGATGGCCAGCGGGGGGAAAGCCCCTGTCTCCCGCAGCGGCCCGGAAAGCCCGCGGCCCTGGCGCACGCCCTGCGCCGCGCGGCCGACCGCCCCGGCCAGCTTCTCGTTGCTCACCACCTGCGCGGAGATCTCGAGAGACCGGAGCAGCGGCACCCCGCCGTGCAACAGGCTGCCCAGGCTGCGGGCGAAGCGCGCTACCAGCACCCGCTCGACCACCTTCCCCGCGCGCGGGACCGCGAGAATGAAGTGGTCCCACCAGCGCCGGCCTCGGCCCGAGCTGAGGTAGCGCGCGAGACCTGCCGCCAGGAGCGGCACAGCCACCAGCCAAAACCACCAGAACTCGCGGAGGACGTTGCTCGTCGAGAGGAGGATTTCGGTGGGAAGCGGCAGCGCCGCGCCGCTTTCCTGGAAAACCACCGCGAATTTCGGGACGACGAACTGCATGAGAAACAGAACCGCGGCCGCCCCGACGACCATCAGCAGGACGGGATAGACCATAGCCGAAGCCAGTTGTCCGCGAAGCTCGTTGGCCGCGCCCTGGTATTCGGCGAGCTGGAGGAAGATATTCGGCAAATCGCCGCTCGCCTCCCCCGCTCGCACCATGCTGACGTAGAAAGGAGGGAAGACGCGCGGATGCTGCTCGAGAGCGGCGTCGAGACTCTTCCCTTCGCGGACGCTGCGCAGCACCTGCGCCAGCGTGGCGCGAAGCGCGGGGGAATCGATCAATTCCCCGGTGAGCGCGAGCGACCGGTCCATGGGTAGGCCGGCGCCGAGCAAGGTGGCCAGCGTGCGGGCAAAAAGCTCCCGTTGCGGGCCCAAACTCCGGAGCCCGAACGTGCGCCCGGCCGCGCCGTTTTTCAGCGCGGCTTCGCTGGCGGCCCCGACCGAGAGGGGAAGAAGGCGGCGCTGCTGCAGCAGGCCGACAGCGGCTTCCTGGCTGCGCGCGTCAATCGAGCCCTTCGCCAACTTCCCGTCGGCGGTCACCGCGCGATAGGCGAACACGGGCATCAGTTGGACTCCTGGGTGACTCGCAACACTTCCTCGACCGTGGTGAGCCCCGCGAGCGCCTTCTCGAAACCATCCTGGCGCAGCGTCTTCATCCCGCGGCGCTTGGCCGCTTCCGCCAGGCGATTCGCTTCGCTCGTTTGGACGATGAGCCGGCACATCTCCTCGTCCACTTCCATCAGCTCGAAAATGCCCATGCGTTGCCGGAACCCGATTTGGCGGCAGGCGGGGCAGCCCGCGGGCCGGTAGAGCCGCGCGGAAGTCTCGCCCGGCGGCAGGGGAAAAGGCAACTCGCCCGCCGAAACGGCGTAGGGGCTCCTGCACTCGGGGCAAAGCCGGCGCACCAGCCGCTGCGCGAGCACCGCGATGATGGAGGAGGAGAGCAGGTAGGCGGGAACGCCCATGTCCACCAGGCGCGTGATGGCGCTCGGCGCGTCGTTGGTGTGCAGCGTGCTGAAAACCAGGTGGCCGGTGAGCGCGGCCCGAATGGCGATCTCGGCGGTTTCCAGGTCGCGGATTTCGCCGACCATGATCACGTCGGGGTCCTGGCGAACGATGTGGCGCAGGCCGGCGGCAAACGTCAGGCCGATCTGCGGACTTACCTGGATCTGATTGACGCCGGCGATCTGGTATTCGACGGGATCTTCGAGCGTGACGATCTTTTTCTCGGTGTCGTTGATCCGCAAGAGGACGCTGTAGAGGGTGGTGCTCTTGCCGCTGCCCGTGGGGCCCGTGACGAGAAAGATGCCATGGGGGCGGGCCGTCAAGACCACCGTGCGGGCCAGCATTCCCGCCGAGAAGCCCAACTTCTCGAGGTCCACCGCGGCCGAACCTCCGCGATCGAGGATGCGCATCACCACGCTCTCGCCGTAGATGGTGGGCAAGGTGGCGACGCGCAAGTCGATGTCGCGCCCGAGCACCTTCATACCGATGCGGCCGTCCTGGGGCAGGCGGCGCTCGGCAATGTTGAGTTTGGCCATGAGCTTGATGCGCGAGACCACCGCGGGCCCCATCTGCCGCGGCGGAGCTTCGACCGGATAGAGGACGCCGTCGATCCGAAACCGGACGCGGAGGTCTTTCTCGAGCGGCTCGATGTGGATGTCGCTGGCCCTGCTTTCCACCGCGCGCGAGATCAACAGGGTGACCATGCGGATGACCGGCGCCTCTTGCGCCAGATCGCGCAGCCGCTCGACGTCTTCCCCTTCCGCGGCTTCCGCGCCGCCCTCCCCTTCGCCAAACGACTCCGCTAGACGGCTCAGGTAGCTGCTGCCGGCACCGTGAAACTTCTCGATGGCGTCCTGGATCTCGGTTTCGGAAGCGAGATGAGGCACGGGCTCGAGCCCCGTCGCCAGACGAATCGAATCGAGCGTCTCGTGCTCGAGGGGATCCGCGATGGCGATATGGAGCTGGCTGCCATCGAGTTCGAACGGGAAGAAGCTGGCCGAAGACATGAACCGCGGCGACAGGCCGCGCACCTCGAGCGGAATCGAAGGGAACTGGGCGCCTTGAACGATGGGCAAGCCCAGTTGCCGGCTCAAGGCTTCGAGCAGGTCGCGCTCGGGCAGCACGCCGAGGTTGACGAGCAGCCGGCCCAGCCGCTCGCCCGTCTCCTTTTGCAGCTCGAGCGCGCGGTCGAGTTCGACAGCAGACACCTTGCCCGATTCGACGAGGATTTCGCCGAGCGGCTTGCGCAGAGTGGTTACGGGGCTGGAGGCCATGGCGTCAGTATTCCAGGATCGCCAACTGCTTCCGGAACGCCGCCCGGCCCATGGCATTGGCCCGGTACGCATCGATCGTCATCTTGGAGGCCTGGACGACGATGACCGAATGCTGGAGTCCGCGATCGCCCAAGGCGACCGTATGAATCACAATCGCCACGGAATCCTTGGGCGCCAGATTCGACATCGCGGGACCGAACTGCGCGAGCACGCGTTCGGCCAGATCCAGGGCCTGCTGGCGGCGACGGAGCTGGGTGGCGCGCTGCTGTTTCAACTGTTGTGGTGTGGGCAGGGTAGCAAACGGGCCGAGAGTCGTGGTCTGGGAGAGGTTCAGTTCGAAATCGAGTACGACGCCGTAGCCTGGCAGGTAGGCTCCCCGCGCCCGATCCATCACGCCGAAGGGCCCCGAGAAAGTCTGGGCGATGGCTTGATTGAGAACGGACTCGAACAATCCGATCTCATCTTTGATCTTCTTGAGTTGGGGCGCCTGCGAAGCAGGGGCGCCGAAGCCGGGTAGCGCGGCCGCCACGAGCAGCGCCAGGAAAACGAGCGCGCCCGGAGGCCGGTGGAAAAACGCGCGGGCAAGAATGCCCGCGCCACTGTTAAAGTGGCTCGCCATTGCTGGTTGCCTCTCCACGTTCATTCCGTTCCCGGATTGGATTGCGGGGCGGGTTTGGCTCGCTCCGCGGTGAGTTGCCACAGGCTACGCAGATTCAGCTGTTGCTCCTCCACCTGATTCCAGAGGTAAGCTTGCGAATCGCGCAGAAGCTGCAGCCGGGAACTGACCTCTCCCCAGCGCTTCGCTTCGGACGGTTTCGAGGAAGAAGCGAGCGCCGCCTGAGGAGCGCCGCCAGCCGCGCTCTCCGTGGCCACCGCATTCTGGACCGCCGCACGCACCCACGCCTGCACTTGCGCCTGCGTCACCTGTTGCGAAGCGAGCGGATTCGAAACGGCCGATCCCGAAAATGCCATCTCGAGCCGCTTTCCCTGCCACGCTACCGAGGGCCGCAAAATTACCAGAGCGACCAGGCTCGCTGTCACGAGCGCGGCGCTCGCGAAAGAAAACCATCGCCATGCCGCTTCCCACCAGGGAGCCGACATGGGGCGAAAGGCGAGGTTCAGCCCGGGAGGGGGTTCCTCCACGGGCCATCCGCGGCGCAGCGCCGCTTCGACCGCCTGGCTGCGGGCCAGTTCTCGCTGGCAGGCGGCGCAACCGGCCTCGTGGCGGGCGAAATCGGTCTGCTTCTCCTCGGGCAGCTCGCCGCCCAATGCTTCGAGAATCGAGTCACGAAATTCGCGGCAATCCATGGCATGCCTCCACACGAAGACCATCACTCTTGGATCGGAAGGGACGTTCGTAAAAGCCTGTTTTTCTGGCCAATATTTTAGAGCAGTGCGTTGACACGACTGGATTCCCGCTTTCGCGGGAATGACCAGGTATGGGGGCTGTGCGCTCGACCGGTTCAGTAAGAATCAGGGATTTTCCGGCGGGTTCGGATCGTCCCACGCCGCACGAATGGTTTCGAACGCCTTGTAGAGGCGCGACTTCACCGTGCTCGCGGGGCAATCCACGATCGTGGCAATTTCGTCGAATTTGAAGCCGTGATACACCTTGAGCAGAAGCGCTTCCCGCTGCTCTTGCGGCAGGCGCAAGATCAGCTCGCGCACCGCGAGTTGGTGTTCCTGCGAGCCGAGCACCGAGCCGTGAAGGTCGGTGCCGGGCTGCGGAATCGCCGCCTGGCCGCCGGAATCGGCCGGGGCGGGCCTGCTGCGGACGTGAGACCAGAAAGCGTGAACGGCGATGCGAAAGAGCCAGGGAGCGAATTTCTCCTTGTCCCGCAGATCTTTCAAGCGGGTGAACGCGCGGAGAAAGGCGTCTTGCGAGAGGTCGCGCGCCAACTCGCGGTCTCCGCTCAAGCGCACCAAGAAGCTGTAGAGAGGTCGCTCCCATCGCCAGACCAGCAGGCTGAAAGCCTCCACGCGGCCGGCCAGCACCTCATCGACCACGGCCTTGTCCGCTGGTTGCCCGTTCTCTTCCTTCATTCCCATAGACGCCAAATCCCGTCAAAAAGACGAAACCACTTCTAGTTCTCCCTGACTTCGCGCGCGGGAAGCTCGCCGGGGGCCTCCCGGCCCGCCCGCAAGCGCTCGGTTAGGGTCAGCCAAACCGGTTTCTCCGCCACGGCGACGAACTGGTAGGCGAACACACGGCGAAAGGCCTGCGTCACCGCGCGCAAGCCTCGGTAAAGACCGCGAAACCACCAGCGTTGCCGGGCCCCGGGGAACAGCCAAGGCAAGGGGACAGGCGTCGGCAGGACCCGGAGCACCTCGAGACCGGCGGATTCGAGCAAGTCGTGAAAGGTGCGGAGGGTGAAAAAGCGCATGTGGGTGGCGTCGAGGACGCCCGCGGGCTCGTAGCGGAACCGGCCGAAGAGCAGGTTCAGCCGGACGTAAAGGTTGGCTACGTTGGGCACGCAGGCGATCAGGCGGCCGCCGGACCTCAGGGTAGCGGCGAGCTTCTCGAGGGCTTCGCGCGGCTGGCCGAGGTGCTCGATCACATCGGCGACCAAAACGCAATCGAAAGCCTCGGCGTAACGGCTGAGATCGAGCGTTTGGACGTCTCCCAGGATCAGCTCGCTGCACGCGGCGCTGGCGCGCTCGGCGCGCTCGGGATGGCACTCGATTCCGGTGACGGCGTGGCCGCGGCCCGCGAGGGCTCGGTCCAGGTAGCCGCTCGCCGTGCCGACGTCCAGGATGTGAAGGGGCGGGGACGCGGGGAGAAGGTCGAGGATGACCTGATGGCTGCTTCCCGGGTCGTCGTGGAAGCGGTAATCGGGTTCCGGCACCGCGTAGCGGGAGCTATAAAGCAGGTGCCATCTCGTCAGCCGGAACTTCGTGGTTTCCCACAGACAGCCGAGGGCGTAGGGAACGGCGTTCCCGAAATGGATCTCCTGGCCGGCGAAGGCGGGAACCGAAACCTCGCGGAAGCGGCAGCCGTGCGCGTGCAACTGGAGCAGAACTTCCGTATCGAAGAGCCAGGAGTCGCTGTTGCGCTCGAGCGGCAACTTCGCCAAGGCGCTCGAGCGGTAGGCGCGGAACCCGGAATGGAAGTCCCGCAGCCCGAGACCGGTCATCCCGTTTTGGAGAGCGGTCAAGAAGCGATTGGCCAGGAATTTGGAAAACGGCATGGCCGAGGCGGAAGGGCGGGAGCCCCGCTCGAGGCGCGCTCCGATCGCGACGTCGGCTTGCTCCGACTCGAGCGCGGCCAGTAGGGCGCCCAGGCGCTCCGGGGCGTAGCGACCGTCCCCATGAAGCACGGCGACCGCATCGAACCCGCGCCGGAGAACGTACTCGAAGCCCCGCTTCTGATTCCCGCCGTAGCCTCGATACCGGGGGTTCCGGAAGACCTCGATCTTCTGGAGGCCATGGTGGCGCTTGTAGTCCAGCGCGGCGTCGTAGCTGCCGTCGCTGCTCGAATCGTCGAACACCACCACTTCCTCGACCCGATCGAGGACGGCGAGGGGAATCCGCGCCAGCGTCTCGAGCAGCCGGCTCGCCGTGTTGAAACTCACGATGAGAATCGCAATGCGTGGCATGAGCGGGGCTTAGGAACACCCGGAAGGCGAGATGGACGGCCGTAGGCGGGGGATCACCCTTTCTCCGCGCCCCGCCTCAAACCCCAGGAGCGGCCACGGCCACAAATCCTACAGCGAAATCCTTTTTCCGATCAAGCTTGTCCAGGTAGTAGAGAAGCAGCGGGAAAAGGAAGCCGAAGAAAGGCGCGAGCGGCACGAACAGGATCCAGCCGGCCCCGCGCTCGAAAAACTGCAACAGATCGATGGAAAGCTTGGCGATCAGGAGAAAGTAACCTCCGGTAGGTTGCAAGTCGAGCAGGCGGAAGCCCGACGACCGCAGCAGATGCTCGAGACCAAAGCGGGTGTATCGGTAGAAATCGTGCGGCTCCTGATGCAGTTCCCAGAATTGCGGCACGGCGATCAGCAACCGGCCTCCCGGATCGAGCACGCGCCGCACTTCCCGCAGCGCGACGCCGGGATCGGTCAGGTGTTCGAGGACCACGATGCTGATGGCCGCGGAAAAACTGGCGTCGGGAAAAGGCAAGGCGTCGAGATTGGCGATCGCCGACAGCCGGCCGTAGTCCCACCGCGGATCGCCCACCATGTTGTCTACACCCACGTACCGGTTCGCGGCGAAAAGCGGCCGGAAGCCGCACTCCCCCGCACCCGCGTCGAGCACTCGCGCCCCCGGGGGCAGGGCCGCGGCGAATGCCTTCAGCCGATCCTCGATGCGCGCGTGAAAAGGGTCGAGCCTCCGGAGTAAAAACCGGGGTAAGAGGGAGCGCGCCCGCCCGAGTATTCTGCTGTCGTGCAATTCCGCCCTCAGCTCTATGCGTTCGGGGCCCTCCCGTCCGAAGCTTCGGGATGGCGCCGGACCGCGAGCAAGCTAGAGAGTATAAGCGAAAGGCCCGGGTAGTACTTTTGGGGTACCGAGGCCGGTACGCCGTGGGTACCGCAGTCCCGGCCGCGGGTTCGGCACTTTGGTACGAATTTGAACGTTCCGCCCGGCTCTCTTTCGGGTTATCTCTGGGGAGGCGGGAGCAGACACCGTGAAACCTTTGAGACCCATCCGCGTGGTCGTTGCCAATCGCCCGAAACTGATGCGCGAGGCGGTGGTGAATGCGATTGCCGGCCAGCCGGACGTCGTGATCGTCACCGAGGTCGCCAACGAATCCGACCTGGCGAAAGTGATCGCGCGTACGGATCCAGACGTCCTGATCGTCACGCTACAGCGATCGGATCGTTTGCCCGACGCCTGCTATTCCCTGCTTCAGAGCCACCCCTTTCTGAAAATTATCGGGGTGGCTCCGGACCGCGACAGCTTTCAGTTTTACTGGGCTTCCTTGAACATCCAGTCCCACCGCCTGGAAGGCTCGCGAGAGAGCATCCTGGAAGCGCTGCGCAGGAGCGTGTAGCGAATGGAGCAAGCCGAGGTGACACTCGCGACAGGATCGCCGGTGGGAGTCGGAACCCGCGGCTCGGACAGGCTCGAAGCCCATCCGCCGGGCCAGTATCGTCAGGGGAGGTAGACATGTGGAATGCGACAGAAACCGGGAATACGCTACCGGGAGGCATGCGCGCCCGCGAGCGCGGGGCGCGGCTGGCGCTTGCCGCCGCCTTGCTGGTGGCGCTGCCTGTCGTCTCCCAAGCCCGGCAACAGTCTTCCGGCTCGGCCGCTTCCGAGGCTTCCGCGCCACAGCAGGCCGGAGGCGGGCAGCGGCGGCAGCCCTACACTCTTTCGCCGAATTCCACGACGCCTCTGGCGGAGCAGAACCTGAGTTTGGTGGCGGCGTCGGCGAGCGACATCACGGCGGTTTTGAAGACGCAGCCCGGACTGATGGTCGAGCTGAAACGGTGGGTGGCGGAAGATGCCACGTCGCGGGGTCAGATCCTGGTCGACAGCGACCTGACGGACGACGCCATCTACAATCGCTTAAATACCGATCCGAAACTTCGCGGCGTCGCCACGCTCCTGCTTCAGCGCTACGGTTATCTCCTCCCCGAGATCAATCCGCTGTCCCAGCAGGGACAGCAGCAGGCATTGCTGATGAAGGAGCGAACCGCACGGCTCGCGAGCATCCAGGAACAAGAGGCAACGGCTCCGCCGCCCAAACCCACCTCCCAGAATGCCGGCTCAGCGTCCACGTGCAACCCGCTGCAAGATCCCAGTTGTCTCTCCTCGAAGGGGGTTTCGGCGCCGGGGTACGTGGCCGGCTTGGGTGGCTCCCCTTACGGTGGCATGTACCCCTATGGAGGGACTTTGCCCGTCCTGCCCTATTCCACGCCATTCCTCGAGCAGGAAGTAAGTGCGCCTCTGTCGAATCCCGGCCTGGGCCAAGGGGGAATGCTGGGCGCGGCGATCGCGGCAGGCGGGTCCGGCTCGGGATCGGGAGTGAGCCAATCCATCCTGTCTCAGTCCGCGGGCGGCTTGGGACAGTCATCCCTCTTGGCAGCCGGAAGCGGGTTGGACGGCTACGCGCTGAGCGGCGGCTCGACGGGCGAAGCCTCGCTCGCGGGAGGATCGCAACCGGCGGTTTACAGGCCTTGGTATGCGCAGCCCGGGACCGCGGGGGCCAAAGGCAACGCCGGCGCGGCCACGCCCGGAATGGTTCGCCGGCCCGACCCCTTCAGCGGCGTTCCGTCCCTCTACGACATGTACATGCAGGCGGCCCCGCAGCCCGAGCACCCCGAACGTTTCGGCGAAGCCGTCTTCGCCAACACCCCGGCGGCAGAGCAACTGATTCCGATGGATCTTCCCGCGAGCCCCGACTACGTGGTGGGCCCGGGCGATGTGCTTACGGTCAACATGTGGGGAAGCGTTCCCGCACGCT
Organism: Acidobacteriota bacterium; assembly: GCA_021788095.1. GTDB lineage: Bacteria > Acidobacteriota > Terriglobia > Acidiferrales > UBA7541 > JAKASX01. The sequence goes on from JAJYLB010000002.1 coordinate 185,575, forward strand.
TTGAGCGGACGGTAGACCGCACGGGCCGCATCGCGCTCCCCGAAGTCGGCCCCGTTTCCGTCACCGGCAAAACGCTGGGGGACGTGCAGAATATGGTCCAGAGCGCTTTGCGCACGCAATATCGGGATGCTTCGGCGGATGTATCGTTGACGCTGATCCGCAGCGTGCGAGTCTACGTGGTAGGCGACGTGATGCGTCCCGGGGCTTACGATGTCAGCTCGCTCTCCACGCCGCTCAACGCGGAACTGGCCGCGGGCGGCCCGACGCCCAACGGGTCCATCCGCGTGCTCCAGCACTGGCGCCAAGGCAAGCTGCTGCAGACTCTCGACGTCTACAACCTGCTGCTCAAGGGCATCACTTCCGACGTGCTTCCCCTGGAGAACGGCGACACGGTGCGCGTGCCGACGGTCGAAACCCAGGTGACCGTGGAGGGAATGGTGCGGCGGCCCGCGATCTACGAGCTCAACGGCGAAACCGATTTGGCGCAAGTGCTCGAACTCGCCGGCGGAGTCCTGCCGACGGCTACGCTCGATCACATCGAGGTCGATCGGCTGGTCGCCCACCAGAAGCGCACCATGCTCAGCCTCAACTTTTCCGACAAGACCGACCCCGCGGAAGTGGAGAAGCAGCTCGCCGCGTTCACGGTGGAGAACGGCGATCGGATCGACGTTTTCCCCATCGCTCCCTACACGCAAGGCGCGGTCTATCTGGAGGGTCACGTGCTCCGGCCGGGCAAGTACGCGTACCGGCCCGGAATGACGCTGACGGATTTGATCTCCTCCTACAAGACGCTTCTGCCCATGCCGGCGAGCTACGCCGAAATCATCCGGCTTTCTCCCCCGGATTTTCGTCCCACCGTTCTCAGCGTGAATTTGACCAAGGCGATGGCCCATCCCGCGGCGGCGCCGAAACTGGAGCCGCTCGATACGGTGCGCGTCTACAGCCGTTACGACTTTACGAGCCCGCCCACGGTGTACGTCGGGGGCGATGTGCGCCATCCGGGCCTTTACCGGACCGAGGGACAGATACATCTGAGCGATGCCGTCGCCTTGGCGGGAGGGCTTTCCCAGGATGCGGACTTGAACTACGCCCAGGTCTTTCACCCGCTTCCGAACGGGCGCATGAAAGTCTCCAGCGTGAATCTGGAGAAAGCGATGGACGGGGACACCGCCGACAACGTGCTGCTCGGGTCGCGGGATCTGGTGGTGGTGCCGCCGAGCCCCGGCCGCGTGGACCCCGCCGTGGTCTACATCGAGGGTGAAGTCAACCATCCCGGCCGCTATCCGCTCACGGTGGATATGCGGGTTGCCGACCTGATTCAGTTGGGCGGAGGACTGCGCCGGAGCGCCGATCGGGGCGTGGCGGACCTGATGAGGTATACGGTGCACGACAATAGCGCGCTCACCGGCGAACCGATGACGATCAGCATCTCCCGGGCCCTCGGCGGAGATCCCCGCAACGATCTCGCCCTGCACGATGGAGACGTGCTGACCATCCGCGAGCTGCCTGGATGGAACGACATCGGCGCCTCGGTGACGGTCTCGGGCGAAGTGGTGCATCCCGGCACCTACCCCATTCGGCCCAATGAGAAGCTGAGCACGGTGCTCGAACAAGCCGGCGGTTTCCTGCCCACCGCCTACCCTCAAGGTATCGTCTTCGAGCGACCGGAGGTGCGCACGCTGCAGGAAGCGAGCAAGCAACAACTCATTCAGCAACTCCGGCAGGAATCGGCTGCCTACAGCGCCTCCGGGCCGACGAGCATCGCGCAAGCAGCCGCCCTGCAAGAGGCGGCTCACGTGCAAAGCGAGCGGGCCATTCAGGCGCTCGAACAGGCTCCCGTCACCGGCCGCATGGTGATTCGAATGCCCGCCCAACTCAGCCGGTTCCGCAGCTCTGCTAACGACATCGTTCTCCGTGGTGGGGATACCATCGAGATTCCCAAGCGGCCCGATTTCGTTCTGGTCAATGGCCAGGTCTACAACTCGAACGCCATCACCTACATGCCGCATCGCAACGCGGAGTGGTACGTGCGGCAAGCGGGCGGACCCACCCCGGAAGCGAGTCTGGGCGCTACCTTCATCATTCGGGCCAACGGCTCGATCGTGAGCGGGCATTCCGGCGGGTGGTGGTCGCATGGGAGCGTGATGGGGACGCAGATCGAGCCCGGCGACACGATCGTCGTTCCGGAAAAGGTGGTGGGAGGGAGCGTGCTCTGGAGGAACCTGCTCGGCGTAGCGCAGATCGCGGCTTCGGCCGCCGTTACGGCCGGCGTGGCGGCCAACTTCTGAGATGCTCTTCCGGAGGCCATGGACTGTGGGGCTGGTAGGAGCCTTGGCGCTGGCCGCCGCGGCAGGGGCGCGAGGGCAGTCTGCGCCTTCCCCAACCGCTGCCGACGTGCGCCCTGCGCTCGCCGCCCGCCCCTCCGGGGCGGCGGCGAAGCGCCCCGCCTCCCCGAAAGCTCGCAAATCCACGCCGCCTCGCCCCCACTTTCCCGAGCCCGAGGAGACGCAAGACGAGTTCACGGTGAAGGCCGGTATCCGCAACCTCCTTTACGACCAGCGGGCGCTGTGGAGCAGCCCGTCCCGCCTCGGCACCCCCGACGCCTTCTGGCTGGCCCCGATGGTGGGCGTCGGCGGCGCACTGCTGGCCACCGACAGCGAAATCAGCCGCCATCTATCGAACTCGACGAGGCGGCTGAACCGCAGCTCCGAAATCTCGAATTACGGAGTGGGCGCGGTACTCGGCGGCGGCGCCGGCCTGTACCTTTGGGGCGGACTCACGCATAATTCACACGAGCAAGAAACCGGCTTCCTAAGCATGGAGTCGCTGGCCAACGCCCTCGTCGTGAACAACGTGATCAACCTGGTCGCGGGGCGCGAGCGGCCGCAAGTGGATGACTCGCGCGGGCGGTTCTGGGTGGGCGGCCGGTCGTTTCCCTCGAATCACGCGGTCGCGGCGTGGTCGGTAGCGAGCGTGATTGCGCATGAATATCCCGGCCCCGTGACGCGTTTCCTCGCCTACGGGCTCGCGGCCGCCGTCAGCGCTTCGCGCATCACCGCCAAACAACACTTTCCCACGGACGTCCTGGTGGGGAGCGCTTTGGGCTGGTTGGTGGGAGAGGAAGTCTATCGCGCGCATCACGACCCGGAGCTTGGGGGAACCCCTTGGAATACTTTTGGGGAGCTTTACGGCGACGAAGCCCATAACCCCGCGAACTTCGGCTCGCCTTACGTTCCGCTCGATAGCTGGGTCTATCCGGCATTCGAGCGGCTGGCCTCGATGGGCTATGTGCGTTCGGGATTGCTCGGCCTGCGGCCATGGACGCGGCTCGAGTGCGCCCGGCTCGTCGAGGAGGCGGAGGATCGGATCAATGCGACGGATGCGAACCCGCCGAAAGGGGCCGTCGAAACCTATCAAGCCTTGAAAAAGGAGTTCCAGAACGATATCGATCTGCTCGGCGGAGGCTCGAACGCGAGCGTGGAACTCGATTCCGTCTACGCGCGCGTCACCGGGATCAGCGGGAAGCCGCTCACCGACGGCTACCATTTCGGCCAAACCATCACCGACGATTACGGCAGACCCTACGAGGAAGGCACAAACGCCGTCGCGGGCTTCACCGGCTGGGGCACGCTGGGCCCGCTCGTCGCCTACGTGCAGGGCGAATACCAGCATGCGCCTTCGGCGCCGTCGCTTCCTCCCGCCGCGCTCCAGGCCATGACTTCGGAAGACCAGCTTCCCGCGGCCTACGCCCCCGCGGCGATTCCCGTTCCCGCCGTCGATCACTTCGATCTCCTCAACGGCTACGTGGGCATGCAGGTCGGCAACTGGGAAATGAGCTTCGGCAAGCAGAGTCTGTGGTGGGGCACCGACGCCGGCAGCGGAATGCTCTTCAGCGACAATGCCGAGCCGATCGAGATGCTGCGCATCAACCGCGTGTCGCCGTTCAAGCTGCCGTGGTTTTTGGGGCGGCTGGGCCCGATTCGCGGCGAATACATTCTGGGCCGGTTGGGCGGCTACCACTGGCTGTACAGCGCGCTGACCGGCTACGCAGGCTCCTGGCTCGAGCCCCCTTCAGATCAGCCGTTCATCACCGGCGAGAAAGTCAGTATGCGGCCTACGCCGAATCTCGAGATGGGCTTCGCCGTGACGACGCTGTTTGCCGGCGCCGGAGTTCCCTTCACCGCCAAGAAGTGGTTCAAGACCCTGTACTCAACGTCAAACGGCCTGCCGGGCACATCCTCCGATGTGGGCGACCGGCGGGGTGCTTGGGACTTCTGGTACCGAATACCCGGCTTGCGCAGTTGGCTGACGTTCTATGGCGACGGCTTCACCGATGACGAACCCTCGCCGCTGTGGGGCGCTTTCAATAAATCGGCCTTCGATGCGGGACTCTATTTCCCGCGCCTGCCCAAGCTGCCGAAACTCAGTCTGCGGGTCGAAGGCGTCTACACCGATCCGCCCAGTCACAACACCGTATTGCAGCACGGATTTTTCTATTTCAACGACCGGTACCGGAGCGGATACACGAACGAAGGGAATCTGATCGGGAGCTGGATCGGGCGGCAGGGCCAAGGCGCGCAGGCGTGGGCGACGTACTCGTTCACGCCGAAAGACACGTTACAGTTCAGCTTCCGCCACCAGAAGGTGAGCCAGTCGTTCGTGCCCTTCGGCGGCACCCTGACCGACGGAGGAGTTAAAGCGGATTGGTGGTTTCCCGGCCATCTGGAAGTTTCGGCCAAGTTGCAATACGAGCGGTGGATCTTCCCGATCATCGCCGCGGGCCAACATTCCGATTTCATCACCTCCGCCCAGATTACCTATCGGCCGCGGTGGCGGTTGCATTAAGATCAAGGTTCGCGCCGGCCGGCCGGCACGGGTGACGCCGGGCGGTTCGTCCTGCCCCGGCGCGCCCGCGACAAACCGCGCCCGCTCTCGAATCGGCGCGGCGCACGAGGGAAGTCCGGATGAGCGATTTGCCTGTCAAGCGGAACGACGGCGGCTTCGAGGAGCCGCATCCGGCCGAGCTGATCATCGACGCGATCGATGTGGACGCGTTGCGCGAAGCGCGCCTGCGCAAGGCCGCCAAGCTGCGCCGGCTCTGGAGCGAGCGCCGGTTCCTGGTGAAGCTGGGGCTTTGGGGATTGGTGATTTCGACCGCGATCGCTTTCCTGATCCCCAAGCAGTACACCTCCTTCGCTCGCCTGATGCCGCCGGAAGGGTCGGGGGGCGGAGGCCTGGCCTCGATGCTCGCCGCGCTGGGGGGCTCGAAGTCCGGCGGCCTGGCGACGATGGCCGAGAGCATGCTCGGAATCAAGACCACCGGCGAGCTGTTCTTGGGCATCCTCGGGAGCGCAACGGTGCAGGACGACCTGATCCACAAATTCGACCTGCAGAAGCGCTGGCAAGTCACCTACCTGGTGGACGCGCGGAAGATGCTCGCGGGCCACACCAGCATCGACCAGGACCGCAAGAACGGGATCATTACGATCAAGGTCACCAGCCGCGATCCGCAATTGGCGCAGGCGATGGCGCAGGAGTACGTGAACCGATTGAACTGGGTCGTCAACCATCTTTCGACCTCGAGCGCCGACAACGAGGCCAACTTCCTCCAGGCAAGATTGCAGCAAGAGAAGAATCAAATGGAAGCCGATGAGAAGGCTTTCAGCGAGTTCGCCAGCAAGCATACGGCCATCAACATCCCGGAGCAGGGGCGAGCCATGCTCACCTCCGCCAGCCTGGTCCAGGCACAATTGATCGCCGCGCAAACGCAACTCGAAGGGCTGCGGCAATTCTATACCGACAACAACGCCCGCGTACGCGCGGCCGAAGCGCAAGTGAACGAGCTGAAGCAACAGCTCGCCAAGATGGGCGGCAAAGCGGAAGGCGAGGCGGCGGGCAGCAACGAGCTGTATCCTTCCATCCGCGAATTGCCGGTGCTGGGCGTTACCTGGGCCGATCTCTACCGCAACGTGCAGGTGGACGAGACGGTGTTCGAGTACCTGACCGAGCAATACGAAGCCGCCAAGGTCCAGGCGGCCAAAGAAGTTCCCACGGTGATGCTGCTCGACACGCCGCAGGTTCCCAGGAAGAAATCGTGGCCGCCCCACATCTTGCTGGGCCTGCTGGGCGCGATCCTTTTCGAATCGGCGGGAATCGCGTGGGTGCTCCTGCGCTTCCGGTGGGAAACGGCCGATCGCTCCGATCCCCGCGTTGCTCTGGCCGCCGATGTGTATAAGGACATGCGGGCGGGACTGCCCTGGGCGACGACGAACGGCCATGCCAGCGGAAGGATGTCGAGAGTCCTGGGCCGTTTCGGCCGCCGCAAGAGCGCGGGCAGGGAAGAAGAGGCGGCAAGCCAGCCCGAGAGCATCGGAAAGCAGGGCGATTCCCATGGATGAGAGATTTTCAGGGGCTAAAGCCCCTATTCCGGGCTGGCTTTTTGTCGGAGCTGAAGCTCCGACCCCCGAAACGGGCGTTCGTCCAATGACTCCCGGGAGCTCGGCTCGATGACCCACTGGGCGCAGATCGTCGCGGAATGGCTGGGTTGCGCCGCCGGGATTACCGGCGCGACTCACGGAAGCGCGCGCGCGTCCGCCCAGGCCCCCAGCGCGCCCGCCGAGGGCAGCAGCCGCGTCGCCAGCGAATACGAGGCCTTGAATCTGCCGCGCGCCCGGCCGCCCCGCGCCACGGCGTTCCGCTCTTCTCAACTCGGCTTCATCCTGCTGGACCTGCTCTTCGTCGGCCTGAACGGCTTCCTCGTGTCGTGGTTGCGATTTATCTCGCCGGCGGCGGCAGCGTGGCTCGGGCTGAAGGCCGGAGCCCCATCGCCGGGCTTTTCGTTTCACCCCTACGAAGCGTTTCTGGCGCTCTATGGCGCGCTGGTAGTCGTCTTGTGCCGGAAGGAAGACCTCTACCGCAAGCTGCCGGAGCGCGACGGGGTGGGCGAAGCGATGGCCGTGGGGAAGGTGGTCACGCTGGCCACGCTGCTCCTCACCGCGTTCATCTATCTTTCCGGGGTGAAAATCATCTCGCGGCTAGTGGTCATTCTGGCCGGCGTGCTGAATCTGGTGACGCTGGCCGGCTGGCGCTTCGTCAAGCGGCGGATCGTGATTCGCGGCGTGGCGGATGGGAACGGGGCGCGCCGCGTCGTCATCGTCGGGGCCGGACCCGTGGCCCAGGCCCTCGCCCGCCACTTCGATCAGAATCTGCAGCTCGGCTACAAAGTGAAGGGCTTCCTCGACGGGCACGAAAGCACCGATCCGCGGGTGCTGGGCACGATCGAGGATTTCGACCGGATCATCCGCACCGAGTTCGTCGACGAGGTCTTCCTGGCCGCGCCTCCCGAACCGCAACTCGTGAAGCGCGTGGTGGCGGAAGCGCGCGAGCTGCGCGTCGGCGTTAAGATCATCCCCGAGCTGTACGACGGCCTGGGCTGGGACGCTCCCATCCGCTACCTCGGGCCATTTCCGGTGATGGAGCTGCACCGCGAACCGATCCAGGGTTTCGGGCTCATCTGCAAGCGCCTGCTCGACATCCTCGTCTCCGCCTCGGGCCTCCTGGTCCTCTCTCCGCTCTTTCCGCTGATCGCCATCGCCATCCGGCTCGATTCCGACGGCCCGATTCTCTATCGCTCCTGGCGCATGGGTAAGCGCGGCAGGAAGTTCGTTTGTTTCAAATTCCGGACCATGGTGGCCGATGCCGACGCTCTGAAGGAAGAGCTGCGCAACCGCAACGAGCGCAATGGGCCGTTCTTCAAGCTGGCGAACGATCCACGGGTCACGCGCATGGGCCGGTTCCTGCGCAAGTACAGCCTGGACGAGTTGCCGCAGCTCTGGAACGTCCTGTGCGGCCAGATGAGCCTGGTCGGGCCGCGCCCGCATCCGCTCGACGACTACGCCCGCTACGATCTCGAGCATTTGCGCCGGCTCGATGTCAAGCCGGGCCTCACCGGCCTCTGGCAAGTAACGGCGCGGCGCGACCCGCTCTTCGAGCGCAACCTCGAGCTGGATTTGGAATACATCGAGCGATGGAGCTTCTGGCTCGATGTCCAGATCATCCTGCAAACCTTCCCCGAAGTGCTCCAAGGGCGCGGCCAGTAGCAGGGCAGAGGCACACGATGGCCTGGAGCAAACCACCCCGGACCAGCCCCGACGGCAGGCGCACGGCTGGCTTTACCGCAGAGACGCAGAGTGCGCGGAGGTCTAGCGGGCCGGCATCTCTCCGCAGCCGCGAACCGGGCGCGTGAGGTGGGGCGCACGTCATGGAGCTTCGCCGATCAAGGGGTCGTCAGCCTCGGAAACTTCCTGACGCAGATCGTTCTTGTGCGGTTCCTTCTGCCGAGCCAATACGGCGTCTTCGTTCTGTTCTTCAGCGTGATGGTGCTCCTGAACAATTGCCAGTCGTCTATCGTCACCTATCCGCTCTCGGTGCATGGATCCGCGAGCGATCTCCGCGGGCTACGCAAGATCACCGCGTTCAGCCTGGCGCTGACCGCGGCCATCGCGTTGCCGCAGATCCCGATCGTCTTCGGCGTGGCGGTCTTCTTGAAGCACTCCGAACTCACCCTGGCCATCGTCGTGGCGCTCGGGTGCTGGCAGCTTCAGGAAACCTTGCGCCGCGCCCTGATGGCGCATCTGCGGCATCGCGCCGCTTTCCCCGGCGATGCGCTGAGCTACTGCGGCCAGGCGGCGGTGCTCTGGTATTTGGCCGCGCACGGCGCGCTAAGCCTCGAAGCCGTTTTCGAAGTCATTGCCGCCACCTCGCTGGTCGCCGCAACCGTTCAAGCGGCGCAATTACGGCCCGCGCCAGGCTCGATCCGGGATTCCCTTGGCCTGCTGCGGTCGTATTGGCGGCTGGGTAAGTGGAATCTGGCAACCAATGCCACGGACGCTGCCGTCAGCGCCAGTTTTCCCTGGACGTTGGGCTTGGCGCAGGGCCCAGCCGAGGCAGCCGCCTTTCAGACGGTCTCTAACCTGCTGAGGGTGAGCCATCCCGTCACGTTCGGAGTTGGGAACCTGGTCGTGCCAGCAGCCTCGCGCGAGCGGCGCGAAAGCGGCATCCGCGGAGCCGTGCGATCGGCCTGGCGGCCAGGCGCCTTTGGCGCCCTTCTTCTGCTGCCCTATTTCGCGGTGCTGCTGATTTGGCCTCGCTGGGCGCTGTCCTTGGCGTACGGGCACGGCTCGGGCTACGTCGGGTTGACAGCGGCGTTGCGCTGGTTCGTTTTAGCCTATGTGTTTTCGTATCTCTTCAGCGTGATGGGAGCGTTCTTGAACGGGATTGGCCATCCCTCGAAACTGTTCGTTGGCGAGGTGGGAGGAGCCGTGTGTGCGCTGGCGGCGGGCATTCCTCTCACCATGCGTTATGGGGTACTTGGCGCCTGCCTCGGCTTCTTTCTGGTCTGTCTGGCGCGCATGGCCACGGCCTCGGCCCTGGTCGGCCGTTTGCTGCACTCCGAGCGCGCGGAGCCAAGTCCTCTGGTCCAGGGAACGGGCCGATGAACTCCGTCACCCACAAGGCGGATTCAGACGGCTGGACCTATGTTGTGTTGTTCCTTCTCCTCGGTTACATGTGCATGGGCCGGTCCTTCGCTTACTGGGGGATTCCCCCCTTGGACGTCTTCGTGGGAGAACTCGTGCTGGGCTGGTTCCTGCTCTTTGGCCCGCAATTGTCCAAGGGGAAGTGGCCTTGGATCGCCAGGGACCTTCCCCAGCTGCATAGATTCAAGCGGGCCCTCTATTTGCTGATCGCCTGCGGCGCCTTCGGGATCCTGCATGGTTTGTTTGCGGGCTATTCTCTGCTAACAGCCCTTCGTGATTTTGCTTTTGATTACTATCCCCTCTTCTTCCTGCTCGGGCTGTGGGTGGGCCTTCGCCGCCCGGGAGGATTGCCCAAGTTCATCCGCCTCTTCGCTTGGGCGAACGGAATCTACGGCGCGGCGTACGTCCTGCTCCTGAATCGCGTACCGTGGACGTTCCCGGGGTTTGCCGACAGGGCGCCACGTGTCCCGGTTTTCGGCATGCCGGAATTCTCAGGGATCGCCCTAATCGGGCTACTGACTTTCGAGAAGAACCTGCGCAAGGTCTGGCCGCTCCTGCTGCTGAATAGTTTCGTGATGCTGGGGATGCAGATACGGGGAGAGTGGCTTGGGTTCGCGACGGCCCTGGCCGTCTGGGCGTGGTGGACGAGGGACCTGAGGCGAGCGGCGCTCGGCGGCGTGGTGGTGATCCTAGCACTCGCCCTGATGGCCGTTGGCGGGATCGAGCTGCCCGGCGTCGAGGGCCGAGGCGCGACGGGCACCTCCCTCTCGGCGGGAAGCCTGGTCGGGCGTGCGCTCGCTCCGGTCAACTCGAGCCTCGCGGCCAGCTACACTTCGGGCGTACAAGAAAAGAACGACGTGGACACCGTGACTTGGCGCTTGCTCTGGTGGGCCACGATATGGGGCTCGGTGAACGAAACCACCCTGCGCGCCGTTGTCGGCTTCGGCTACGGTTTTCCCATTGGCAGCCTGGTACCCTTCCTTCAGGGTCAGTTTATCCAAACACCACACGATGCTCTGCTTTACGCCCTTGCCTACACGGGATGGGTGGGCCTGCTCATCTTCGTCTTGTTCGAGGCGGAGGTCTTCCGGGTGATCCTGCGCGCCTCGCGCGGGACGGGCAGTGCCTTCGGCCTCGCCGCCTGGACAGCGCTGATCGTTTTCTCGCTTTTTGAGCCGTTTTTCGAGGCTCCGCAGGGAGCGATACCGTTTTACCTCCTCATGGGCTGGGTTGCCGCCTCGATCTTTTCGAAGCGCCAGTCTCAGCCAAGGCCCGCGGCCAGGGCGGCATGACGAAGCCTGAGAAGAGGCTCGCGCTAGAGGCTGCGCGGGCGGCCCTCCTCCACGGAAACGGAGTCCTCTCTCTTAGGGAGAAGCGGCCCGAACCCAGATCGTGGCTGACGCGCGAGGGCGGCAGGAACGTCCTCGACCGGGGGTTTACACGAGCCCAATGAGGGTCAGCGAAACCATTTCCTGTCCGCTATGCTCGCGCGAGGTGCGGGAACGGCTGCGGCTGCCACATACGCGCGTGTACAAGTGCCGGGCACCGGACTGCCGGCTGCAATTTGCCGAGCCGCAGCTCGGCGATGACGCGCTCGCCGATGCCTATCGGCGGCTGTACTACCCACCGGGCGGCACGCAGCGTCCTGTCATCGAAAACACGCCGCACGAGGTGATTTCCCAAGCCCTGCGAGGCATCTCGGAAAGGTTGGGTCCAGCCCGCCGCGGCGGGCGGCTCTTGGATTACGGCTGCGGCCAAGGCGAACTATCGAAAATCGCACGAGAGCATGGCTTTCTGCCCGTGGGAATCGAGCAAGATGAGGAAGCACGCCGGGAAATCGGGCGCGAGGGGCTCTTCCCCGTTCACCCGAACATCGAGGCCCTCGCCCGCCAGGACCCGCAGGCCCGATTCGACCTCATCGTGCTGTGGAACGTCATCGAGCATCTTCGCCGGCCGTGGGAGGATCTCGCTCGGCTGAGAGGCTTGTTGGCGGAGGGCGGTGAGCTGGTGGCCGCCACGCCCAATGCCAGCGGTCTCAAAGCCGGGGTGTTGGGCGCGCGGTGGTCTGACTATGCGAACCCCACGCACTTCTACTACTTCACGCCGCGCTCTCTGCGCGCCGTCTTCGCGGAAGCCGGCTTCTCGCCGATCGAGGAATGGCGCTTGAAGATCGTTTACCCACATCATGGGCGCTTGTGGCGCGGACTCCATCCGTTGCTCGGCGCCGCTCGCTTGGGAGGCGACCTGTTTGTTGCGGGCGGCAGCGGAGGGCGCCGCGCAACGCAAACAGAAAGAAACCGGGGAACCGGTTCCCATTGATTCGGAGCGGACCAAACGCGGAGGAAGCCCGAGACGCCCGAGCCCGGCGAGTGCGTCTGTTCTTCTGGGTTGCCGGCATTTCTCTCGCGGCCCTGGGAGCCTGGGCCTCGCGGAACTACTCCACGTTCGACACCGTTCCCTACGCGGACATGGCGAGGTCCGTCGCTACCGGCCACTGGTCCGGGTTGGTCAATGGACTTTGGAGCCCGGGGTACCCGTTCTTGATCGGCCTCGTCCTGCGGCTGCTCGACCCTTCCGCCTATTGGCTCTACGGCTCGATCCACTTTTTGAACTTTCTGATTTTCGTGGCTGCTCTCGGCGCCTTTGATTTCTTGTGGCGCGAGTTGGGCCGGCGCCGCGACGGGGACACCCTCCCTGAGTGGGCTTGGAATCTCCTCGGCTATAGCTTGTTTCTGTGGGCCGCGCTGAATGCTATCGGTGTGTGGCTGATCACCCCGGACCTGCTCTTTTGCGCGTTCTTGCTGCTGTCGATCGGTCTGCTTCTTCGCGCGAGGCGCACCGGCTCCGGCGCCTGGTTCGCGGCGCTCGGTGCGGCACTGGGATTCGGCTATCTGGCCAAGGCGCCCATGTTTCCTATCGCGCTGCTCATTCTGGTCGTCGCCCCCGTACGGCCGCGTGCGACAGGACGGCTGCCTGCCAAGCTTGCCCTCGCCGGGGCCATCTTCGTCGCGATCGTCGTCCCGTGGGTGGCCGCCCTGCACGCCCGCTACGACCGCTGGACGTTCGGCCAGAGTGCCGCACTCAACTACGCTTGGCACGTCACCGGCGTCCCGCACTTCATCCACTGGCAGGGCGGGCCGGCGGGAAGCGGCGCACCGATCCACACGACGCCGATGATCTTCGATCATCCGGAAGCTTTCGCCGACGCCGGCCCGATGGCCGGAACTTTTCCGCCAGGAGACGACGAAACATATTGGTACGAGGGGGTGCGTACACATTTCAATCTGAGCCGGCAATTGCAGGTGTTGCGGGCTAGCCTCGAAGCCTACGCCAAGATGTTCTTCCGCCCACTCGCCGCGCTCAGCGCCGGCTTCCTGGTGCTGGCGTTTCTTGCCGCACGCGAGAACGCCCTCCGTCTGGTCTTCACCACCGCGTGGCCCGTCTGGGTTGTGGGAGCCGCCGGCCTGGCGATGTTCGGTTTGGTCAGTGTTGACTTTCGGTACGTGGCAGGCTTCCTCTTGCTCTTCTGGGCTGGCCTCTTCGCGGGTTTGCGGGTTCGCCGCTCGCGCTGGGCCGCGCTGACGGTCACCTTGGCTGCCGCGCTGAGCTTGGGCGCACTGGTCGCCCGAGCTGCGGTCAGGGATTTTCGCGGCCGCTTCCCGGGGAGCAACCATCCCCAATGGCAGGTCGTGGAAGGCCTAAAAGAATTTGGGCTGGGCCCCGGCGATCGCGTGGCCCTGCTGGGGCAGGAAATTTTCTGGGCACCCATGTCGGGAATGGAGATCGTCGCCGACATTCCGGAGGACCAGGTGCCGTACTTTTGGCAACTAGACGGCACGCGCCGAGAAGTACTGTTGGAAAGGCTTGCTGCCACCGGCGCGCGAGCGATCGTCGCCGGGCCGGAAGCGCTCGCCGGAGAGGCCACCGCGCCGCCGGAGGATAAGAAAGGTTGGATACCGCTAGGGAAGACCGGATACCAGATCCTTCAACTGAGGAACTGAGACCGTGAGGCAAGGCGGGCAGGAGGCGGATCGCGTTGATCGGACCCGGTGTTTTTCGCCGGGGCGAGCCGGGCGCGGACGCAACCTACAGGGTAAGAAAAGAGGGGAGCGGGCTGCGCGGTGAAACAGCTTCGCAAGGGAAAATAAGGTGAAACTTTCCCCGACCCATAGGCGGCTACTGTCGTTCTCCGTGATGCTCTTGTTCACGGGGATTGGAATTTGGGGGATCGCCAGCACGTATCGTGTTCTCTGCCAAACCCTGGACGAGCCAGCGCATTTGGCTTGCGGGATGGAATGGTTGGCCAGGGGCACATACACATACGAGCCGCTGCATCCACCGCTGGCCCGGGTTGCGGTAGCGCTAGGTCCCTACGTCGCTGGGCTGCGACTCCAGCCACTGGACAACACCGGGAGCGTAGCGGCGGCCTCGCGGCCCTATTGGGGTGGTTCGCCGTGGGGGCCGTGGATGACGAAGTGGGTGGAAGGCAACCTGATCCTGTACTCAGGGGGGAACTACCTTCGAAACCTGACGCTCGCGCGCCTGGGTGTCCTTCCGTTCTTCGTGCTCGCGGCCTAGTGCGTGTGGATTTGGTCCCGAAGGGAGTACGGGGATGCCGCCGCCGTCGTGGCCGTCCTGTTATTCACTACGCTGCCCCCCATTCTTGCCCACGCTGGCTTGGCGACCACCGACCTGCCGGTCACGGCGACGTTCGTCGCCGCTCTATTCGCCTTCACACTCTGGCTTGACCGGCCGACGCCCTGGCGCACACTGCTGGTCGGGGTTACCGCTGCGCTGGCATTCCTTTCGAAATTCTCCGCCATCGGGCTCCTTCCCGCTTGTGCGCTGGCCCTGGCTGCCTGGCGGCGGGTCGAAATCCGGCGGTTGCCCGGCACCGCGGGCCCCCGCGGGTATCGCCGAAGCCGGAGCCTTGCCGCAGCGGCTTTAATCGCCGCGTGCCTGGTGTGAGCCGGCTACCGGTTTTCGCTCGCTCCGCTCACCACTCCGAGCGAGCGGCCTCACCAGGTCATCGACCACTTTCTTGGTACGCAGGGGAAACTGCACGAGTGGGGCTACGACCTGGCCGAGCGGGTGCCGGTTCCGGCGCCCGCGTTCTTCGAAGGGATCAAGGATATTGCCGGTTACGAGGCGCAAGGGCAGAAGACATACCTGCTCGGCAAAATCAGCTACGCTGGCTGGTGGTATTTCTTTCCCGTCGCGCTGGCGGTGAAGACCCCACTTCCCTTTCTGATCCTTACGGGCGTTGGGTTCGTCTTCCTCATGCGAGACGCCCGGATCTCTCGGCGGCGGCCGAGTTGGCGCGTGCTGGCACCGGCCGTCTCGTCTGTCGTCGTCTTGTTGGTGTGCATTCCAAGCCGGATCCAGCTTGGGCTGCGCCATATCCTACCCATTTATCCCCTGCTCGCTGCGGTGGCCGGATATGGAGGCGCGAAGCTCCTCTGTGTCATCCGGCCGAGGCTCGTCGGGCTATCGCTCGTCGGCGCGCTCCTCTCCTGGCAAGCTTTCTCCTGTGCCCGGGTGCGTCCGGAGTACTTGGCGTATTTCAACGAATTGCCCAGTCGCCATCCTGAACGGTTCCTGGTGCACTCGGACCTCGACTGGGGACAAGACCTCCTTCGCTTGGCGAAGGTCGTTCGGGCTAGGGGGATCAAGCGCCTTTCGCTGGCCTATTACGGGGACGCTGAGATCCGCCCTGAGGACTTCCCCGACGTGCAAGTCCACCCCCTCGCTCCCTACGAGCGAGCCACCGGCTGGATCGCGGTCAGTATTGGCCGCCTCACGATGGGCTGGGCCCATCATTACGACGCTTACTCCTGGCTGGCACACGACAAGCCGGTCGCCAACGCCGGCCGGTCCATAAGGCTTTACTATATCCCGCCGACCGCCCGGTAGGTGGGGGCGCATGCCGGTGCTGGGAGCCGTCTCGCAGCGGCAGGCAGGGGCCGAGCAATGCCCGCCAGCTTTTAGGGCCAAGCGGGCGCAACCGCCTGAACGGTACGGGAGGTCTTGCCCTCACGGTAGAATGAGCCTGAGCACGGCGCAAAGAGATGCGAGCGAAGGAAGGTCAGGTCGGCATGACAGGCACCGAAAAAGTCCCGGCGCAAGGGCAGGCGTTCGACGTGGATGCCGCAGCGCGCGCCTCACTGCTGCGCCTCACACCTCGCCGGTGGCGGCTGATTCGCCTCTTCGAGCTGCTGCTTCGGCCGGTGGTGGCGTTGGCAAATGCCGCTCGTGGCAAGCGCCCCTCAGTCCATGACAGCCCCGCAACAATTCTCGTCATCGAGTATTGGAACATGGGCGACATCGTCAATCTGCTGCCCTTCCTCGCGGCGCTCCGCACGGGTTTTCCGGCGGCAAAGATTAGTCTGCTGGCAAACCCGGCGATGCGCGATCTCCTGGCGCCCCAGAACCTAGTGGACGAGGTTCTTCCCTTTCGAACGCCCTGGTCGGCTCACTTTTCCCGGTGGCGCAAGTACAATCCGTTTTCCCCTCGCTGGCTGCAATTGGCGCGCGACCTCCGTTCCCTTCGTCGCCGCCATTTCGACATGATGCTGACCGGCCGGATGGATGTTCGCGACAACTTCCTCGCGTGGATGATTGGCGCGCCACGCCGCGTGGGCTACGGCTTTGCCGGTGGCGCGTTCCTGCTCACCGACGTCGTTCCGCCGAACCTGGCTCGGCCGCATCGGTCCGAAGTATGGCTCGAGCTGCTGCGCTATCTCGGCAAACCGGTTCTAACAGAATCCGCGCGCCTGCGGCTGAGCGAGGCGGAGGAGCGCTTTGCCTCATCATTCCTTCGCGAGCACGGCATCGAAGACGCGGACTGCCTGGTGGGCATCCATGCGGGCGCGCGGATCGCCACCCGCCGGTGGGGAGCGGAGAACTTCGCCGCTGTTGCCAAGCGCGTCGAGTCTGAACTCGGCGCGAAAATCGTCTGGTTCGTCGACCCGAAGCAGCAGGAAGAAGAACAGCGCCACGAATCAAACTGGGTGCGCGCTTCCCTGCCGTTTCGTGAGTTTCTGGCCGTGCTCAGCCGCTGCCAATTGCTCTTGTGCAACGATAGCGGACCCATGCACCTCGCCACCGCACTCGGCGTACCCGTTGTGGCGGTTTTTGGACCCACCGAGCCGGCGTGGTTTGGTCCGAGAGGTAAGAGCAACCGGGTGGTGATCCGGCCGGGATTCTGGTGTCGGCCGTGCTTCGATTACTGCATTTTCAAAGAGCCCTACTGCATCCGCGCGGTTTCCCGGGAAGAGGTTTACTCGGCGGCGTCGGAGAGCTTCGCCCGGCGGAACACCGGACGCTCCCAGCCGAGCGCTGCACTTCCCGATGTACTGGGCGACACTCGGCGGCCGGATGTCGTGGCTGCCCGCGCCGAGTTTCGCTCATCGGCGGCGATCCCGGTCGAGCTGTCCGCCGAGCCTGAGAGCCCCAGCCCCAGAATCCGGAAGGTGCTCGTCGTTCACAACTTCTACCAGCAGAGCGGCGGCGAAGACGTCGTGTTCGCCGCGGAGAAGGCGCTGCTGCGCGCTCACGGACACGAGGTGGTCGAGTACTGCGAGGACAATCATCGAATTGACGGCATGAACCGCCTGGCTCTGGCCGCGACGACGATTTGGTCCCGGAAGGCCCGGCGAGGCCTCGAGTCCATCCTCCAAGAAGAGAAGCCGGACATTGCCCACTTCCACAATACGTTCCCGCTGATCTCCCCGGCTGCCTACTACGCTTGTCGCGAGGCCGGCGTGCCGGTGGTCCAGACGCTGCATAATTACCGGCTTCTTTGCGCGGGAGGGAACCTGAGCCGGGATTCGCGCGTTTGCGAGGATTGCTTGGGCAGGAGCTTCGGCTGGCCCGGAATCGTTCACGGGTGCTACCGCGGTAGCCGGCTGGAGAGCGCCGGCGCGGCTACGATGGTGGCTATGCACCGGGCCATGGGCACCTGGACAGAATTGGTCGACGTCTATATCGCCTTGACGGAATTTTCTCGGCAGAAGTTCATCGCGGGCGGATTGCCGGCGGAGAAAATCGTTGTCAAGCCGAACTTCGTGGACATCGACCCGGGGCCGAGGCCGGGGCCGGGCGACTACGCCCTCTACCTCGGCCGATTGTCACCGGAGAAGGGGGCGTCGCACTTGGTGCGCGCCTGGAGCCAGCTAAAGCAGGAGATTCCGCTGTTCGTGGTCGGCGACGGTCCACTCCGCGCCCAGATGGAGAAAGAGATCGGAGACCGGGGATTGAGGGGCGTGAAGTTGCTGGGCCGGGTCGACAGAGGTGTCGCGTTGGATTGGTTGAAGGGCGCCCGTTTCCTGGTAGCACCCAGCGAGTGCTTCGAGGCGTTTCCGCTAGCGGTCGTCGAAGCGTTCGCCTGTGGCACGCCGGTAATTGCAGCTAGGCTCGGCGCCCTGGAGGAGCTTGTGACGGACGGTAAGACCGGTTTCCACTTTGCGCCGGGCGATGTGCAGGACCTCGCCCGAAAAGTAGAATGGGCGTGGAGTCACCCTCGAGAGCTGGAAACCATGGGCCGTGCGGTCCGTTCCGAATACGAGACCAGGTATGCTGCGGAGCGAAACTACGCGCTTCTGACTCGCGCCTACGCGATCGGGCTTGCCAAGCTAACGCCAGCGCGCGGACCCAGCCGCGCCAAGCCACGACCGGGCGAGGGAATTCCCAGGGCGCCCGGGGTGACGCGCGGCTGAGGGCACACGGTAGGGGGCCGCGCGCCGACGTGGGGGATCGCTCGGAGGGGAGGTTAAAGCTGTGGGGCCTTTCAGGGACGTGCGCAACGAGCGAGTGCGCACCTTGCTGTCGCTAGTGAAGGGGACCGCCGTGCTCCACTTGGGTTGCGTCAACCACAAGGCCCCGAGGACGGTCGCCGAGGAGCGAAACTCGCTGCATTGCCAACTCGTGCGGCATTTTCTCGAGCTTCACATTTTGGGTATGGACATCGACGAGCAGGGAATCGAGCAGATGCGGCTAAGGGGCCTAACCGTGACAGTAGGCGACGCCCAGGCGCTGGCCGCCAGGGCGGAGTTTGACACCGTCCTGGCGGGCGAGCTGATCGAGCACTTGGAAAATCCTGGACTGTGCTTGGAGCGCTGTCGCCGGGCTTTAAAGCCTGGAGGCCGCCTCCTGGTCTCGACCCCCAACGTATTCAGCGTGATGCTCGCCCTGATGTACCTGAAGGACTACGACAAGGCTTTCAATCCAGAGCATAGCGCGTGGTTCTGCCCCCAAACCCTTCGCGAGTTGGTGTCCCGTAGCGGGCTGCGTCTCTCAAGGCTGCTTTTCGTCGACGATCTCGAGCCGGAACTCGTGGACTCCCGGTTCTACAAGGCGTTCTGTCTTTCCTGGAAGGCGGCGCGCCCGCTGCTGCCTCGGCGCTACCGAAACACGATGGTTGGCCTCTGCGAGCTGCCGTGATGCGCGAGCCGGATCCCGCCGGGCACGGCGCTTCGGACCCCGCAGCCAAACGCGTGTGCGGGTGCGCGGCCCAGCGGGCACGCTCGTGAGGGTCTTGCTTGTCGGCTACGCGTGCAGCCCTCGTCAGGGTGGCGAGGCCGCCGACACCTGGAATTGGGCTTCGAGCTTGGCAGGGAGACACGAGGTGTGGGCCCTGGTGCATCCACATGATCGAGCGGGTGTGGAGGAGTATCTGGAGAAAAGCCCGAACGATCACCTCCGTGTAACATTCGTCCCGGAGACTGGGGCGGGGCCAGAGCTGTGGGGCCATTTCGAGTATACGCGGTACGTCCTCTGGCAACGTTCTGCTCTGGGGTATGCTGTGCGGCTGCATAGGGATCAAGTCTTCGACGTTGTGCATCACGTGAGCTGGGGTACGGTGAGCTCCGCTCCCTCGCTGTGGAAACTGGGCGCCCCGTTCGTCTGGGGACCCTTGGGGGGCGGCCAGGCAAGCCCCCGTGCCTTCCGGGGCTACTACGGCCGAGCGTGGGCCCGGGAGATTGTCAGGAATGCCCGCTTGCGCGCCCTTCCCTATCTCCACGCCCCCCGAGCCGCAGCACGGCGTTGCGCCGCAGCTTTGGCGACCAACCACGAGACGGCGGATCTTCTGCGCAGGCTCGGCGCCAGGGACGTCACGCTGTTCTTGGATTCCGGTGTCCGATCGGGCGACTTCCCGACGGCCCCTCCCCAGCGCAAGGCGAATCCAGAGTTGAGGCTGCTCTGGGCCGGAGCGCTCGTTCCCCGGAAGGCGCTGACCCTGGCGCTGGATTCCCTCTCGCTCCTCGAAGACCTGCCCTGGCGCCTGAGCGTGGCCGGCGATGGCCCGATGCGCCAACGGTGGGAAGAACGCGCGGCTGAACTCGGCCTAACGGCGCGCGTCGAGTTCCTGGGCTCTGTCGGTTGGGACAGGATGCCGGCGCTGTATCGCGATTCGGATGTCTTCCTCTTCACGAGCCTGAGAGACGCCTTCGGCGGTGTCATGCTCGAAGCGATGACCCAGGGCCTGCCGGTCGTCACACTCGACCACCAAGGCGCGCGGGCGTTCGTTCCAGCCGAGGCAAGCATCAAGGTGCCCGTGACAACGCCCGAGCAGACCGCGCAGGCGCTGGCCACGGCGATTCGCGGATTGTACGACTCTCCCGAACGGCGCCTGAAGATGGGCGAGGCCGCATGGCAGCTCGCCAAGACGCAAACTTGGGACCGCCGCGCGGCGCGAATGACTGAAATCTACGAGCGCGTGGTTCAGGAATCTCAGGCGTCGAAGAAGCCGAGCCGTGCTGACTTGGGAGACTGAGGATAGAGGGAAGGTCCAAAAGCAGATTCCTCACTGCGTGGCGTCCCCGCGCAGCTCGCGGGAGGCGAAAGCGCGCGCCACTCCGTTCGGAATGACAGCTTTTGGTCATGCCGGCGGATGTGTGGGTAGAAGTGCCGTTCAAGGGGCCAGGGCGAGTGCTTATGCGCGCTCGCCCCGGTTCTATGACTGTGAACGCGCCGCGCAGCCGCGAGCCCAGCCTCAAAAGGATTTGACTGGAATCGGCGCCTCAGGCAGCAGCACCACTTCCTCATGAGCGACGCTGGCCGCCCCGTAGGCCACCGCCGCCCGGATATCCTCCGTGGCAAGGTGAGGATAGTCCTCAAGAAGTTCGGCTTCGGAGGCGCCCTCTGCAAGCTTCCGCAGGACAAGCTCCACCGGGATCCTCGTCCCCCGAATAACCGGCTTCCCCATCGTAATCGTCGGGTTAATCTCGATGCGCTCGGTTGTCATCGTGATCTCTTAGGGTCATGATACTCCCTTGCTCCCAGGCCTACAATCAGGGCTCCTCTGGGACCCCTCCCATCTCGTCTGACCATCGCCAACCTAACCCATGAGCCGGGAATGGGGTAGGATGGCTGACCGCGCTGAGAAGCGCTCGCTGAGCCGGAGGGCACCGTGACACCCATAGCCGCAGCCAAGCGGAGATCGAGCTTTTGGCCCGCCCTCTGCCTCTGCTGCGGGCTCTTCGTTCTCTATTGGTCGAATCTGCGCGTCGTGTACACGGGCGACACGGTAGCGACGCGGTTTCTTCCGTTCAGCATCCTGCTCGATCGCAGCCTGAACGTCGATCGCTGGGTTCAGCCGTACCTTTTCCCGGCAGGCTCGCCGAAGAACTACTTCGTTACGCGGGCGCGCGGGCATTGGATGTCGAGCTATCCAATCATCACCCCGCTGGTGGTCACTCCGCTCTACATCGTTCCCAGCTTGTGGGTGGCGCGTCACAAACCGCTCTCCGCGCGAACGGCGCAAACGATCTCGGAGGGCATGGAAAAGCTGAGTGCGGCGCTGCTGGCCGCGCTCTCCGCGGGAATCCTCTTCCTCGCGCTCCGCAAAGTCGTTTCGCCCGCTCCCTCGTGGATCATCGCGCTGGTCTACGGCGCGGCGAGCAACACGTGGACGATCTCGAGCCAGGACCTATACACGCATGCGCTCGGCGAGCTGGGCTTCGCCTTGCTCCTGTGGGCCTTGCTCGATCTGGAGACCAAGCCCCGGGCCGCGTTCTGGGCCGGGTTGGCGCTGGCTCTGGCGGTGGCGGACAAGCCGCCGAACTTCGTTGTGGCGCTTCCCGCGATCGTCTACTTCCTGCTGCGCCAACGGGACAAGCTCGTCTGGTTTTTCGCGCCGCTGGTGGCGATGGGCGGTCTGGTTCTCGCCTATAACCTCTACTACTTCCACACCCTTTTCGGCGCCTATGCCGATGCGTTTCGAACGATGGGCTACAGCAGCATCGGAAGCGGGTTCAACGGCTCGCTCTGGGGCGGTATGGCGGGCCTGCTCGCTAGCCCCAGCCGCGGCCTGCTGATCTACATGCCGTGGACGATGTTTGCGATTTGGGGCGCCGCGCGAATGTGGCGCCAAAACCGTTTTCCGTGGATTCGCTACGTCGTCGTCGGCGTAATCGGGCTATTTTTGGTTTACTCGAAGCTGGGCCGGTGGTGGTCGGGATGGACGTTCGGTCCGCGCTACCTGACCGATCTGCTGCCTTTCCTGGCGTTCTTCCTCGTGGGGGTTTGGCAAGAGATCAAAGCGCGTCGGTGGCTTCAGCCCGTGTTTGCGCTCGCTTGTGCCGCGGCGCTGTGGGTACAGATCGTGGGCGCTTACTACTATCCCTCCGGCGACTGGGACACCAAGCCCGTCACCGTCGACCAGGACCCGTCGCGAGTTTGGAACTGGCGGGACATGCAGCTCGTGCGGACTTGGGAAGCCGGCCCGTATCCAACGAATTTCTTCAAGCGGCTGCGCGGGCTCGAGCATGCCCCGGGTGCGACCGCCCCGAACCCTCCGGCCGCAACCCGCTGATCCCCGGTGGCCCATCGCTTCGTACCTCTTGCTTCCATGGGTACTTGGGTCGCTTTGGGCGGGCATCCCGAAACTCGGTATGTGAATCCACCAACAAGACTGGGGAACGGCGTAGAAACGCGGAAAGGCAGAACCGGCCGCGGATCGGCGCAGATGAGCGCGGATAGAAACGGACGGAAAATGCCCAAGAGACGATCCCCGGAAAGCCGAGGGCAATTCGCGGGAAATGGATTCCGGAAAGAAATCGGCGGGAATCCGCGGCAGCCTCTGGGTGACCCACACGGAGACAGCCGCACGGATCCATCAGGAAACTTTGGCCAAAGCGATTCGGGAGCTATATCATGCACATGACTGCCTCCACGCGACCGGCGAAGCACAACGATGACCATGCAAAGGTTCTGCCTGGAACGAAAGGCGCACATTTGACGGAATCAACGGATCCCAGCTCGGTCCTTCGGGTGCTCGACGTGCGCGTCGACACCGTTCAGATACCCGACGTGATTCGCGTGATGGAACGGTGGATCGAAGCGCGAGAGGTTTGCCGTGGCATTGCGGTGACGGGAATGCACGGAGTCACCGAAGCCCGGCACAATCCCTCGTTCAAGAAGATCCTCGACGCCGCGGACCTGATCGTTCCCGACGGCATGCCGCTCGTCTGGCTGGGCAGGCTGAAGGGCCATCCGCTCGAGCGGCGCGTCTACGGTCCGGAACTGATGTACGCGTTCTGCGAGCAGACGGCGCGCAAGGGCTATCGCCACTACTTCTACGGCGGGGCTCCGGGCGTGCCCGAGCGCCTCGAAAAGCGATTCCTCGAGGAATTTCCACAGATGGTGGTGGCGGGAACCCATTCGCCCCCCTTCCGCCCGCTGACCCCACAGGAAGACGAGGGCGTGGTCGAAGCTATCAATCGCGCGCATCCGGACGTGCTCTGGGTGGGCTTGGGCACGCCGAAACAGGAGATATGGATCGACGCGCATCGGAACCGCTTGCGCGTCCCGGTGATCGTCGCCGTGGGTGCGGCGTTCGATATCAATGCGGGCACGAAGCGGCAAGCGCCGTGCTGGATGCGCGAGCACGGTCTCGAGTGGTCGTTCCGGCTCGTGCAGGAGCCGCGCCGGCTCTGGCGGCGTTACCTGGTCTACGGCACGAAATTCGTTTTCTACGTTGGCTGCGAACTTTGGAACGAGCGGCGCGCCTCCCGCCGAACGCAGGGAACGTAGGGGCGACGCCCGCCGCCCTTCGACCTCGCTCAGGGCCGTGAGCCTGCCGAACGGCGGCGAAGATCGCGTCGCATCGGACAAGCGCAGCGAGCCCCTACCAGGCCTTCGCGGGCAGCAAACCCTATTGGCTGGTGTAGGCGGCGCCACACCCATCGCCCCCAGGACCCCGACAGAGAGAATCGGAGTACGGCGCCCGGGGCACCCCACAAGAAAAAAACGCGCGGGCAGGTCCCGAGGTTTCGGGAGCCCGCGCCACTGGCGGCCGGCCTGGCTGTGCGAGCGGCACCGGTAGCACAGGCACTGTTGCCTGTGCAATTTAGAGCATTTCCATATATTATGTAGCGTATCGGGCGCTGAAAAAGAAGCCTTTGCAGTCGGCGGTGGTAATCGCGTCGAAGGCGGTCTTGGCCGCCAAGAGCAGTTGCCCGTCGGTGCGGGGCGCCTGGCTGCGCAAGATTTGTTTGATCTTGCTCCACATCGGCTCGATCGGATTGAAGTCCGGCGAGTAGGGCGGCAGGTAAAGCAGCCGGCCACCGGCGGCTTCGACGGCTTCACGGACTCCCCGGATCTTGTGGGTGGCCAGATTGTCCAGGATCACCACGTCGCCAGGGCGCAGGGCCCGTGCGAGCCCCTGTCCCATCCAGGCCAAAAACATCTCGCCGTCCATCGGGCCTTCAAAAAGCCAAGGGGCGCAGGGACCGTCCAGGCGGATGCCGGCGACGAGCGTGCTGGTTTGATACCGTCCGTGCGGGACGCGCGCCCGCAGCCGTTCGCCGCCCAGGGCGCGGCCCCGCAGGCGCGTCATCCTGGTGTTGGCCCCGCTTTCGTCCACAAACACCAGACGGGCCGTAGGTTCAGCAGCCAATTGCTCATGCCAGTGCGCCCTTCGTTCGGCGATGTCGAGACGCTGTTGTTCGGCGGCGGCCAGAGTTTTTTTTAAACTTCCAGCCTAGCCGCCCCAGCCAGAGATCGATCGTGGAGGTGCGGAACGGGCGGTCCAGGCGCGCGCCCAACTCGGCCAGCGTGGCGTCGGGCTGCTCGGACAGCAGACGCTCGAGTCGCTGCTTCCGCTCTGCGGTGAGCAGCGTCTTGCGTCCGCACCTGTGCGTTTGTGGCTCCAGCGTGCGGCGCTGCCGAAACTGCTGGCGCACGCGGCGCACCGCCGCCACGCAGAAACCGGAAAACTGCGCGATCTCTCGCGTGCTCTTGCCGCGGTCGTAGAGTTCCAAAATGCGCTTGCGGATCGGAATCGGTATGGCTCGCATAGGCATACTTTGCCTCACGAGCCCCGTTTTGTAAAGCTACATTATTTATGGAAATGCTCTAGAACGGCGATGGAAGAAAAGCGCACAGCCAGGTCCCGAATCCCGAACGTTCGGGACGGGAGGCTGTGCTACAGGCCAGGGTTATTGGTTGGTGTAGACGACGCGGCCGTCGCTCGCGACGAACCGGCGAATGGCTAGAGGGCCGAATTCCTGCGCCTGCCCAACGGAAGCTTGGTAGAGCCGCGTGACTTGTTCCACGTAAGCCCGGATGTCCTGCTCGGCAGGAACGCCTCCGGCGTGGTCCACGGTCCGCTCGCCGGAATAGTAGGCAGCCAGCGCCTGGGACAAATCCCCATGGTAGCGGGAGAGCAGTTCCGCCAGATAGCGGACTCCGCCCTCGACGTTCTCGGCGGGATTGAAGACGTTCTGCACGTCGAACCGCTCCGCAGTCGCCGGAATCAGCTGCATCAATCCCATCGCGTCTTTCGGAGAAATTGCCGCAGGATTCCAGGAGGATTCGACACGGACGACTGCGCGCACCAGCCGCGGATCCAAGCCGTACCGCCGGGACGTTTCCTCGACGATGCCTTCGAGCTGCGTCTGGGAAGCTCGTTTCGACGCGCCGAGCGAACCGGGCGAGGCGCGCCTCGCCCCCACGGCTGAAGAAGGCCCACGGCCGCTAACCACACTGACCGTAGCTATCTCGCTCGAGCGCGGCGAGTGAGCTTTGCGCGCCTGCGGTGCGCGGAGCGCTGAAGCAGCAGCGCGGCCCCGCGACGCCGGGACCACATGCGCCCGCGCATTCGTGCAAACCATGGTTCCCTGGGTATTGGTTTTGCAAGAGATGGGCGAAGCGCCGGGAGGAAGAGCGGCGAGGGCAGGCATGGCCCCAAGCGCCACTAGCAGACTTGCAACACGGCAAAGGCCAAATCGGCGCGGGGTCGAAAGCGCGCGGGCAGCGACCGAAAGCCCCGCACAGGGTCGAGGGCCTCGGTCCCCAGGCGCAACCACGGCGCCTGGGGCACCCAGTGACTTTGATGAACTATCGCGAGCCAACGGCCCTAAGGGACGGGCAGGAATGCCTGTGCTACATGGCCCCGCAGTCCCGCTAGTGCTGGACCGATGAAGGCTTCGATTTGTCCTGAGAAGTGCCATTGTTCTTCGGCGTCGCCGGCTTCTTCACCGTGCTTCTTTTCGCTGGCACTGCCTGCAAGGGTAACGTCTTGCCCTGTTTCGCCATAGCCTTTTGCAAGGCGGCCAACGCCTGCTGGGGAGTTACTTTAGGTCCCTGATTCGGTAACTGCGCAGGAGCTGCGGAGCCCGAGGTGGACGGCTGGGCAGAATGCATCGGCCCGAAAGGACTGGCATTCTCACTGGGCTTGGAAAGCACCAGAAACCAGCGGCCATTGACCCGCCTCCAGGTGTCTTTCACCGGAAAATTCAGAGCCTGGAGGAACGGCGGAATGCGTTCGCTGCGCACCACTTCGACCGTGGCCGTCGCGCCGGTCTTCTCGAGCTGCACCGCCTTGATGCGGAAGGCGACGAGGGTGTGGTAATCCGTATTGAAGAATTTGTCTCGCGATTCCGGCGCAACCATCGCCAGCGCTTCCGATTTCTTATCTTCCTGGATGTAACGGTAATAGGTCTCGACGCGCTGCCTCAAGGCCTGGTTGGCGGCGGAGGGCGCAGCTTTGTGCACGGGCCGGGCCGGAGCGCGGCGCGCGGTCTGTGCGGCGCTCGTTATGGTGAGAACCAGGAAGCTGGCTGCAATCCCTAGGGAAAGGTAAACCTTCATTTCGTTTGTCCCGAGTGACACCTGAGGTTTTTGGGTGAAGCCAGACACACCTCACCCCCGTCTCGCACTACAGAAAGGCAGTCTATCGGCAGGCCGAGCGCCCGTCAAGACCCTTCCCTCCTAGACTTTCCAGGCGGTCGCTTCGAGTGCGTGCACGGCGGACAGGCGGTCCTGGGTACCGAGCTTGCGGAGGATCCGATGGATGTGATTCTTCACCGTTTGTTCCGAGAGGCTCAGACGCCCCGCGATCTCCTTGTTGGTCAGTCCCTGGGCGATCAGAGGCAGGATGAGCTGCTCCCGCCGGGTGAGTCCATACTCGGCGCGAAGCCGGGGATTGGGCAAGGTCCCTTGCCGGGCCACGTAGTGGAAGAGGGCGCGGCAGAGCTTGGGTGGACAGACCGCTCCGCCGCGGGCCGCTACGCGGACGGCGCACACCAGATCGGCCGTCGAGGCTTCGCTCAAAAGGTACCCGGCGATCCCGGCTCGGAGCGAGCGGAAAAACGTTTCGGCGTCCTCTTCCATGCCGAAAAGGACGACGCGCGTTTCCGGCGTCACGCGAAGCGCTTCCGGGATAAAGGCAAGCCAATCCACGCCTCGCATGGCCCCATTGGCGAGCAGCACGTGAGGCCGTGTGGCGGCGATGGCTTTGAGACTGAGGTCCGGCTGCTCGGAAGAGCCGATGACGCCGATGTCCGCGCGGTTCCGGAACGCATGGCAGAGCGCTTCGCGAAGCAGACGATTGCCTGCTACGATAAAGACGCTTATCCTGTCTGCCAAAATACCCCCTTAAGAGCGACCCGTCCCCACTGCCCCCGGCGGCGAAACTGCGGCTCCTCACCCTCAGCGCGCATGCTCGCGCGCTGCCTGCCGAACTTGCGGCTGCTCCGCCGTTTCCGGCTGCCCACGCACGAGGCTAGGGCTCGCAACGCAGTCGCCACACACCAGCGCGCATCGATGAAATCATTGCGTTGCTACGGTTGTCAAGCGCAATCGGGTCGCTGGGGCCCGATGCCTGGCGAGGTGCGCCTCTGTTCCGTTCCGGAGCATGGCTGCCTCGCTACAACCTCTCTATCTCGTCCTTGCCTCACAAGTCGCCTCGCGCGTAATCTGAAGCTCCCCCTTCCTTTTGCCGCGTAACGGCCTCGTGCGCGCCCAACTGGCTCGCGCATCCCTCTCCGAACCCTCTGCGGCGATCGCACACCGGGAGTCCGGTCCGAAAGCCCGGCGGCGTTGAGGAGAGACATGAGTCCGCACATGCAGCTTCTGGCGGTGACCGCAGGGATGAGCTTGTTGCTGTGTCTCCTGCTTTGGGACGACGCGAGACGCTCGCGAGCGCGGAAAACCACGGAGGCAGCGTCCATCGAGGAGCGCCGCCTGCTTCGCCTTCTGGTGGATTCCGTTCCCGACTACATTTACGTCAAGGACTCCCAAAGCCACTTCCTGCTCGCCAACCGCGGCGTCGCGGAACTCATCGTGGGCAGCGACAAGCCCGATGCCCTGCTCGGCAAAACCGATTTCGATTTTTTCCCTCGCGAGATGGCTGCCGGCTATTTCAACGACGAGCAGGAGATCCTGCGCACGGGCAAGCCCATCCTGGATCGGGAAGAGCGCACGCAGGATGCCCAGGGACACGAGAAGTGGACGTTGACCACGAAGGTTCCCCTGCGCGACCCGCAAGGGAGGATCGTCGGGATCATGGGCATCGGCCGGGACATCACCACGCTCAAGCTGGCTGAATTGGAGGCGCTGAAGGCGCGCGAGGCGGCCGAGACGGCCAGCCGCGCCAAGAGCGAATTCCTGGCCAACATGAGCCACGAGATTCGCACGCCCCTCAACGGCGTGCTGGGGATGACGGAATTGGCGCTCGAAACCGCCGTCTCGAGCGAGCAGCGGGAGTATCTGGAAACGGCGAAGAATTCCGCGGATTCCCTGCTCACCGTTCTCAACGACATCCTCGACTTTTCCAAGATCGAGGCGGGCCGACTGGAAGTCGAGATCGCCCCGTTCGATCTGCGGGAGTGTCTGGAATCCGCCATGAAAACCCTGGCGCTGCGATCCGACGAAAAACGGATTGAGCTGCTCTGCGATATCGCGCCCGACGTCCCTGAAGTCGTCGCGAGCGACGCGGCGCGCTTGCGCCAGATCGTACTCAACCTCGTCGGCAACGCCATCAAGTTCACCGAGTACGGAGAAGTGGCGCTCAAGGTTGCGCTCGAACCGCCCGCCGAGGCCGGACCTGAACGGCGGCTGCACTTCACCGTCTCCGACACGGGCATCGGGATTCCGCGGGAAAAGCTGGCGATGATCTTCGATCCCTTCGCGCAAGCCGACTCTTCCACCACGCGCCGGTACGGCGGCACGGGACTTGGCCTGACGATATCCGCCCGCTTGGTGAAGTTGCTGAGAGGGAGGATCTGGGCGAAAAGCGAAGTGGGCTGCGGGTCGGCCTTTCACTTCACCCTAGCCGCTGGGGTTGCCGGAACCGCCGCCCCATTCCCCGAGCTTGCCCCGCCCCCACTCCCCGCCGCCCTGCGCGGCGTTCGGGTGCTCGTCGTGGACGACAACCGCACCAATTGCCGCATCCAGGCGGCCATGCTGCGTCGATGGGAGATGCAGCCGGAGACGGCGGAGGGCGGCGAAGCCGCTCTGGCCGAACTCGAGCGGGCGGAAAACGCGGGGGAGCCGTACACCTTGATTCTGACGGACCTGCTGATGCCAGGGATGGACGGGTTCGGCCTGGTCGAGGAGATCTACCGCCGCTGGGGAGCTGCGGCTCCCGTCATTCTGATGCTCACCTCCGCCACCCGGCGAGGCGACCTGGCCCGGTGCCAGGCGCTCGGCGTCTCGATCTATCTGCTAAAGCCGGTGCGCAAAGCCGAATTGCGCGAAGCGGTTCTGCGCGCGCTTGGCGAGCGCGCTCAGCCCCGCTCCGAGCCTTCGCGCTTCGAGGCGGGGCGGCCGTCCCGAAGCTTCGGGACGGCGCCCGACCCGCCAGAAAACGGCGAGGCATGCGAGCCGGGCCAGCCGGGGGACTCGACGCCCGCGCGTTCGTGCGGCACGCGTTTTCGGCTGCGCGTGCTCGTCGTCGAAGACAATCTCGTCAATCAGCGGCTCGCCGCGCGGCTGCTCGAAAAGCGCGGGCACCGCGCCGACGTGGCGGCGAGCGGGAGGGAAGCTCTCGAAGCCTTGGTAAAGCAGCCTTACGATCTGGTGTTCATGGACGTGCAGATGCCGGAACTGGACGGCTTCGAAACGACCGCGAGGATTCGCGAACGCGAGAAGAGCGCCGGCGGGCGCCAGACCATTATCGCCCTCACCGCACACGCCATGAAGGGCGACCGGGAGCGCTGCCTGGCGGCGGGCATGGATGGCTACCTGGCGAAGCCCATCCGGCCGCGCGAACTCGACGAGATCCTCGAAGCGCAGGCCGCGCGCCTGGCCGAATCCCAAGGCGTAGCCGAAGCCGCTCGCTCGGCTGCCGGCGGGTAGAGGGCAAAGACCGCGGGCGAGCCGCCCGCCCCACACGCGGGCCGAAGGCGGACTCGCACCACCGCTCAGGCCAGCTCGCCTACCACCTCGAAGCGCTTTGCGCCGCTCGTCTCGAAAATGACCGTATCGTTGTGCTCGCCTCCGAGTTTTTCGGCGCGCCCATTCACCGTCGCCCGCAGCAAGCGCTCCTCGGTACGCAGCTTGACGTACAGCTCCTTTGGCGCGCCCGGCCGTTCCAGATCGACGGTGGCTTCCACCCGATGCGCGCCGGGCTTGGCCGCTACGTGGAAGTTCACCCGGCCCCAACGGGTAGGCGCTCGCTCGATGCCGATCGGCTGGCCCGAGCTTACCCACCGTTTGGCCAGGCCCTTGCCGAGATACAGCCGGTCCTCATCGGAATCTTCCAGGACCAGCATCCAGCGGACGAGCATCGGAATCGCCTGCTGGGCGGGGATGCAGAAGATCGCGGTGCCACCCCCGATTCCAGACACCTCCCCGGCCACCCAACTGCCTCGCGTGTGGTCGTGGTAGCCGTGGGCGAAGAGGAAGAGCAGGTATTCCTCGACGCGATCCAGCCGCAGCAGCATCTGCGCGTAGCCGTAGGTGATGAAGCCCAGGATCGCCCGGCCGCCCGGCGGCGAGATGTTGGCCGCCACGCCGATCGTCGTCGCGCCGTAGGCCCGCATGCAGTCCACCACCAGATTCGCCAGATCGGCGGGAAGCATATCGGCCTGGAGCAGCTCGCAGTAGGCGCGATGCGCCCATTGCTGGAGGTTGGGGTGGCCGAGACCCCGCTGTTCGATGGCTTGGCGAAATGGGGTGTCGGCGCCGGGGAAAACGCCGATGTAGGGAGGATTCATGTCCCGTTGAACGTTCTTGCGCATGGTCGTGACGACGGTGTCTTGAAGGAGCGCGGTGCGCTTCATCCAGTCGCCGGCAGCGGCGGCGGCTCCCGCCGTTCCCTTCTTGCGATGGATCTCGCGCCAGACGGGCGCCAGCTCCTTCAACCCGCGCGCGGCGAACGCGCTGTTGGCGTAGTAGGGGAGCCACCAGACGCTCGGGTCCTGCATCAGGCAGGAGTCCGATTCGCTCCAGCCGCGGATCAAGCCGTGGCTGGGATCGCTTTCGGGCAGCCGCAGACTCTCGTCGTGCATGGCGGTGAGCAGAGAGGCCGTGGCCTGAATCTTCCGGTCGTGCTTGAGCAGGAGCGCCGCGTCGCCCGTGTACTGGAAGTAGCGGGCTAGCAGGAGAAGCGTCAAGCCGAATTGCGCGGTTTCCGGCCCGCGCATGTTGTTCACGCCATGGGAGTCGACGTAGCGGGAGTAGTAATCGTCGATGGTGATCCGCGCCTGGTCGAATCGCCCGCATTCGAGGTTGGCGTAGGCGGCGCTGGTGAAGATGTCCTGGAAGCCGTCGTATTCCGAGCCGTAATAGTCGCGATCCACCGCGCCGTATTTCGGATAGACCCCCGCCGGCCGCACCATCAACTCCTTCGCAAAGGCGTGTTTCGCCATGTCGACCCAGCGCCGCTCGGGAAGCTCGGTGGACGAGAAATCGGCGAGCAGCCGGTCCCAGGTGTCGGCGAAGACGAGCAGGGCGCGGTAGAACTCCTCCGGCTTCGGCGGCACGCGGCCGGGGGGATACGCCGGATAGCTGTAGCCGTAGACCGCCTTGGCGATCTTTCCGTTCTCGATGCGCGCGGTGCGATGCCAGGTCTGGACGATGAAGACGTCTTGCGCCTCGACGTCGCCGAAAACCAGCAGCTCGATATAGGCGGTGTCGGAAATCGGCATCACCTTGCGCACCGCAGGCATCCAGCCGCCGAGCAAGCCGTCGTAACGCTTCCGCGCCAGCTCGCCATTCAGCTCCGGGAAATACTGGCCGGGATGGTAGGTGCGCGTGTAGCCACCCGGGAATACGGGCATCGTGTCGTACTGCTGCTTGGTGCCCACGAACGCGTCCCAACGCAGGCCGAAGGTGTACGGTCCCGGGGGAGCCGAGCCCTGGGGCGGGGCGGCGGTTTCCACCTCCTTGGAATCGGGGTCGCCGTTCCGCAGCAGCCGGTCCGCCAGGAGGTCGGGGCCCGCGAGCCCAATCTCGCGGAAGTCCAGGCCGAGGTAAGGGGGATCGGCGGTGGGGAAACTGGCTTCCGCGCTCTTCGTCAGCACGCGCCCGGTGCCGTCCGGCGCGACCAGGCTGATGGCGCCGTCGCGAGTGCGCAGGTCCTCGTACGCCTTCCACGTCTTCCCGCCATAGGAGAATTCCGAAACCAGCGTGTGGCCTTCGATGTCGGGGCGTTCGACGGCCGTAAGCATCGGAAGCTCCCGAAGCTTCGGGACAGATCCTCCTTCGCCGCTCGCCCGTGCCGCCGCGCTTGCCCGCGCGGCCATGGCTCCCAAACCCGCTGTCGCTGCCGCCATGTTCTGCAGGAATCGCCGCCGATCCATGATTTCATGCTCCCTTCGGTCCCGCCTTCCGCAGCGGCACAAACCGCCGCGTCTTCCCGCGGACCTGCCTATTTGTAATTCGGCATGCAGGTTACACCAACACGCCG
The DNA here is from genome assembly GCA_021788095.1 of Acidobacteriota bacterium. Lineage (GTDB taxonomy): Bacteria > Acidobacteriota > Terriglobia > Acidiferrales > UBA7541 > JAKASX01. The sequence goes on from JAJYLB010000002.1 coordinate 218,248, forward strand.
GCAGGGGGAAAGCTCCTTAAGACGCGCTCTCTAAGACTTGCTAAGACTTGCTTGACGGCCAAGGCAGGGACGGGCAAGCTACCGTCGGCCGCGGAGAGTCAGGAGGGAATTCGCATCATGACGGCAGGCAGAAAAACCAAGGCGGTGCTCGCAGCGATTCTTTTGGCAGGCGCGGCGCTCGGTTCCGGCCGGCCGCGCGCTCAAAGCGCCAGCGCGGGCCAGGCGGCGTATCCCGATCGGCTCGCGATTACGCCGCCGATGGGGTGGAACAGCTACGACGCGTATTGGGGCGACGTGACGGAGCAGGAAGTGCGCGCCAACGCGAAGTACATGGCCGAGCACCTGAAGAGCTACGGCTGGAAATACATCGTCGTGGATTACTACTGGTATTTCCCGCATCCGCAGCGCGGCTTGAGCGAGGAGAATCTCGAAGTGGGGATGGATCCTTACGGCCGCCTGCTTCCTGCCGTCAATCGCTTTCCTTCGGCCGCCGGCGGAAAGGGATTCAAGCCGCTCGCCGATTACGTTCATTCGCTCGGCCTGAAATTCGGCATCCACATCATGCGCGGCATCCCGCGGGCCGCGGTGGCGCGGAACCTGCCGATTCTGGGCACGCGAGCGCATGCCGCGGACGTCGTCGATCCCGGCAACACCTGCTCTTGGTCGACGGCGATGTACGGCGTGGACGTTTCCAAGCCCGCGGGCCGGGCGTACTACGACTCGATGGCGCAGCTCTACGCCAGTTGGGGTGTGGACTTCATCAAAGCGGACGATATGAGCCAGGGCAGCAACCCCAAGGGCGAAACCTATCACCGGCCTGAAATCGAGGCCCTGCGCAAAGCGATGAATGCCACGGGCCGGCCGATGGTGCTGAGCCTCTCGCCCGGCGCCACGCCGCTGGCCGATGCGGCCAACGTCTCGCGTTTCTCCCAGATGTGGCGTATGTCGGATGACATGTGGGACAACTGGCCCGAAGTGAGGCGTCAATTCGATCTCACGCGCGATTGGGAGCAGTTTGCCGGCCCGCATCACTGGCCCGACGCCGATATGCTTCCGCTCGGGAGAATCCGCATCCGCGGCTACGGGAATCGGGAGCCCGATCGCACCCAGCTGACCCACGACGAACAGACGACGATGATGACCCTGTGGTCCATGGCCCGCTCGCCGCTGATGATGGGCGGCGACTTGCCATCGCTCGATTCGTGGACGCTCGCGCTGCTGACCAACCCCGAAGTCCTCGCCGTCGATCAGCACAGCATCGGCAATCGCGAGTTGCTCGAGCCCGAGAACGGCCGCGAAGCAGTTTGGGAAGCCAAAACGCGCGACGGGAAGGCGAAATACGTGGCGCTTTTCAATCGCGGCAAGGCCGCGGCGGAGGTCGCGGTTACGTGGCCCGAGCTGGGCGTTGCGGGCAAGCAGCGCGTGCGCGACCTATGGCAGCGGCGCGACCTCGGCGTCTACCAGGACCGCTTCTCCGAGACGATCCCGCCCCACGGCGCGGGCCTGTACGAGCTACTGCCCATGCCGTGACAGAACGGCAGGCCGCGGATCAACGCGGATTGGCGCGGATAGCAAAGGATCCGGAAAGGCCGGAAGCCAATTGCTCGGGTTACCGACAGGAGTTTCATGAACCAAATCGAGATCAGTGCCCAGACCACGCCGGCCGAGCTCGAAAGCAAGCCTCGCGGGAGCGCCTGGGGTCGTATCCGCGCCCATCTGCGTAAATCCGCGGCTGGCCTTTCATGAACGAAGGACCAACGAGGCCGCCGATCAACGCGGATGAGCGCGGATAGAAAAGGATCCGGAAAGGCCGGAAGAAGTTGCTCGAATTATTGACAGGAGTTTCATGAACCAAGTCGAGATCAGTGCCCAGACCACGCCGGCCGAGCTCGAAAGCAAGCCTCGCGGGAGCGCCTGGGGTCGTATCCGCGCCCATCTGCGTAAATCCGCGGCTGGCCTTTCATGAACGAAGGACCAACGAGGCCGCGGATGAGCGCGGATCGGCGCGGATTGAAGCACGGAGATCTGACCGACAAGATCCTCGGCGTGTTCTACGAGGTATACAACGAGCTGGGGCACGGGTTTCTGGAATCGGTGTATCAAGGCGCGACGGCCTTGGCGTTGACTCAGGCTGGGCTGCGAGTCGAGAGAAACATTCCGCTCCCGGTGTGGTTCCGAGGCGAGAAGATGGGAGACTTCTTCGCCGATCTGATCGTCGAGCGAGCCGTGATACTCGAGTTGAAGGCTGCTTCCGGCATCGATCCGGCACACGAGGCGCAGCTTCTCCATTACCTTCAATCCACGGAGATCGAAGTGGGCCTGCTGCTCAATTTCGGTCCCAAGCCGCAATTCAAGCGGTTGGTTTTTGAGAACTCCCGGAAGCAAATCGGCATCGACCCGCGCCAATCCTCGACCGATCGGTCCGGGACGAAGAGCAAATGACGCCACGGATCAACGCGGATGAGGGCGGATGGAAATTCCGGAATCCGATCCGCGTCCCTCCGCGCCCATCCGCGGCAAGAAGCTGTTACCTAACCTGTTTCTCTCCGTGGCCGGCAAGATGCCCGCGCTAGTGAGCGGCTACGTTTCGGCCCGCTAGCAGGCCGTTTAGGTAGGCTTGTAAGGCGGAATACTTGATCACGCCGAGGATCGGCACGGGCTGGCCGCCCCGGTTCGACACGTACATCGTGGGCGTCTGCCGCACCGAAGTTTGCTGGGCCAGCGCCAAGTCGCTCGCCACCGCCGACTCCACTTGCTTCGAACCCGCCAACTGCTTCACCTCGCTCAGATCGCTCTCGCCGAGCACCGGCGCCAAGACCTTCGCGATGTCGCCCCCGGCTGCCCATTTCGCCTGGCTCGCGTAGAGCGCCTGCTCCACCTCCGCGAACCGCCCGATGGCTGCCGCCGCATCGGCGTAGTCCGCGGCCTGGCGAGCGTAGGCGTGCAGGGGCAGCGGGAAGTCGTGATGCACCAGATAGACCCTGCCGGTCGCTACGTAGTCCTGGATCAGCGGTTCGAGCGTCTGGAGATAGAGCGTCCGGCAGGGCGGACACTGGAAATCGGTGTACTCGTCGATTCGTATCGGAGCGTTCTTCGCGCCCATGGCCTTCTGTTGCTGGATTTCAGCCAAGCTGACTTTCGGCTTGACGGCCTCCTGCCTCGCGTTCGCAAATCCGAGCGCCACGGGCGCTCCGACAGTCAAGACCGCCGCTGCCACGAGCGCTAACTTCCGACCGAGATCCAGCTTCCGTATCGCGTGTTGAGTCATGATGGCCGCAACCCTCCTTTTCAAGTCGGCTCCCGCGATTCCCGCCACGCAAGCGAGTTCGGACGCCAGGCAGAATTCGCAGACCTTCAGAACGGCTTCGGCATAGGCTTCGGCGGGATTGCCTAGCCGCAAAACCTCCTGGTCGCAGGCGCGCTCGCGCTCGGCCACAACCCGCGCCCCAAGCCACCACGTCAGCGGGTAGAACCAGAACACGGCTTCCACCAACATGGAGAGCGCGGCGGCGAGATTGTCGCGACGGCGCACGTGCTCGAGTTCGTGCGCAAGAACCGCTTCAAGCTGCTGGTCGCCTAGCCGCTCCGAAAGCCCCGCGGGCCATAGCAGCACGGGCCGGAAGATCCCGAAAATCCCGGGTTCCAGCGAGGCCCGCGAGAGCCGCATCTCGATCGGCTTGCCGAATCCCGCGATGCGCTCGAGCCGTCGCAGCGCTTCCGCTTCGCGACCTTCCCGCAAGGGTGCGGCGTGGCGCACGGCCGCCGAAATTCGCCGCCAGCGCCTGCACCATGCGAAGAGCACCGCCAGGAATCCGCAGAACCAAACCGCCGACAGAAGCACCGGCAACAGGTGAACGTGCGGGGCAACGGGCGAAAACGCCGGCGCCGCATCCTGGGCGAAGGGCTGATTGATCCGCTCGATGGCGAAGTAGGTTGGCGACGGGATCCCCGCCGGGCGCAGCCAGCCGAGCCGGCTGCCGAGGGCCGCCAGCAGGGAGAAAGGAACCAGGAATTTCGTCGCCGCCGCGAGCCACAATCCGCAGCGAACTCGCGCGCGGTTGCGCCTGAGAGCGAGCGTGAACAGGCCCGCCAGACCGGCGAAGAGCGTCGATTGCCACAGGTGGTTCCAGAGCGCCGGCGCCACGGCTGCCAGCTCTTGCGGAAGCGATTCGGCGATCATTGCGGCTTCCCCTTCTTCTCGAGTTCGCGAAGGGCTTTCTCGGCTTCCCTGACGTCCTCCAGGGTGAGCTTGCCGGTCTCGACCAAGCGGGCCATCACCGGCTGCGCGCTCCCGCCGAAGAGCGCGAGCAGATCGTCGACCAACCGCCGCTCGGCGGCGCCGCGCGAGAGGGAAGCCTCAAAGACGTGGAAATTCCCGACCTTCCGCACGCGCCGCACCGCCCGCTTCGCTTCCAGGCGATAGACGGTGGTCTGGATGGTGGTATAGGCCGGGCGGCGCGGCGTGGGGAAGGCCTCCTGGATTTCGCGGATGGACGCCTGGCCGCGTTTCCAGAGCTGTTCCATGATGCGGAGTTCGAGTCGGGTGAGTTTCGGTTGGGGCACGGCCTCTCTCCTATGCGCGTGTGTAATACTACTATATTTGTAGGCTATGTCAAGCGGTTTCTCGCGCCGGGCCGGGCAAGCCGCGGAGCTACGCTGATCGGTGCGGATCGACACCATCAGGGAATTCCAGAGGCCCATCCGCGACGATCCGCGTGAATCCGCGGCGGGCGCAAGCACTTACGGCACGACCAATCCCGAAGTTTCGGGACGCGCCCTTACGGAAAGAGGCCTTCTGCAGCGTCCTGCTAGTGCAGCTTGGCCAGTTCGGAGGTGAAGACGGCGTTCTTGGGGAATTGGGCGTGCAGCTCGGAGAAGAGTTGGCGCGCCATGCCCGGCTGCTTCTCGCGCAAGGCGGCGAGCGCGAGCATCACCTTGGCAAACGGCCGGAGGTAATGGCCGTCATCGGCGGCCATCTTCAGTTGGCGCATGCCGAGCGAGCGGCTGCCGTGGATTCCGCCGAGGCTGAGGAAAAACCGCTTGTAGCCGGGCAGGCAGCCGATGATGTAGTTGGCCGCTCCGAGCGCCAGATAAGCGTCGTCAGCTCGCGGATCGACGGCCAGCAGTTTCCGGGCCGATTCCTGGGTTCGATGCAGCAGGAGCACGCTGGAGAGATCGTTCTTGGCGATGAGCGCTTGGTAATCGGCTTCCATGCCGGTGGCGAGGGTGAGAACGTACAGCCCGATGGCATCGTTCGGATTGACTTTCAGGAGCCGGCGAGCCATCCGCCGCGCGCGGGCGTCTGCGTTCAGAAATCGAGCCTGGTCCGCGTCGTGTCCAGGATCGGGGATGCCGCCGAGCAGCTTTTTGTCGTTGAGGAAGAAGGCAGAGGTGAAGACACCGTGGTCATTGAATTCCTCGAAGAGGTAGCTGGCGGCAAGCGAGACCTGCCCCATGGGGTCGCCCGGGTGATCGTGAATGTAGGAGTCGAACACCTGGCGAGCGGCGGGAAACTGCAGTTCGTACATCCGCGCGAATCCCGCGTCTAACGGATCCGGTGTGCGCGGGGCCGCGGCGGGCGGCTGCGGCGCGGCGGATAGCGGCGCGGCCGCAAGCGCCAGCAGGAGGCAGACCAGCGCGACGCGTGACCCGCGACTGGTGATCGAAGGTAGAGGGGCTGCGGGAAGGCACAGTCGCCGAAGCGCGTTGGTCCCAAGGGCAAAAGGCCGGGGGCCGGAATGCCCGCGCCACTTGCGGCTTGCCGCGGCGAAACGCCTGACGCACCCAGCGGAAGCGAAAGACCGCGGGCGGGACGCCCGCGCCACCGGCACGCAGGCCGGATGCGCCGCTCGAATAATGGCACACCCGATCGCGGCCTTCGATACGATTCGCCGCCGCATGGCTATTTCCCCTCGCCGGCAGCGGTGGGAGCTTCCTTTCCGGCTCCGGCGGCAGGCAGGATCCGGGGGAAGAAGCGGGGCGTCGCGCCCAAGAGCGAGCGATAGCCGGGATCGGCGAGTAGCACGGCGTCTTCAGCGCGCACCCGCGCGCGCAGCACGGCCAGATGCGCCAAGCCGCCCAGCAGGGCGGTGAGCCAAGCGGTGTGGAGGAGAGGCAACGCCACCATTTCCACGAAAACAGCGGTGTAGTTGGGATGGCGGATGAAGCGGTACGGCCCCGCGGTTACGGGCGGCATTCCGCGGGCATCCAGGACCTCGACGTTCCATCGGTCTCCGAGCGTGCGGATCACCCACCAGCGCAGCGCGTTGGCTGCCAGAAACAGGATTCCCATCGCGACCGCCAGCGCGGGCAGAAACGGCCGCCGCAGAAACCAGACCTCCGCCCCCGCGCCGCCCAGCACCGCCGCATGCAGCGCCACCATCCACCGATAACTGGGATCGGGCGCCAGGCGGGCCCCGCGAGCAAGCAGGCGGCGCCGGTTGCGGCGCGAAACGCGCAGCTCGGCGAGCCGCTGGATCCCGACCAGGGCCAGCAACGCCAGGAAAGCGACGCGAGTCAGTTCGGCCATCGCAACAGCACCAGTTCCGCGCTGAATCCCGGGCCGAATCCGGCCAGCAGGCCGTAGGCGCCGGGCGCGACGCGACGCTCCGTCAGCCACCGCTCGAGCACGAACAGCACGCTCGCGCTCGAGAGGTTGCCGTAGTCGCGCAAGACCGCCCAGGAGGGTTCGGTCTGCTCGGGCGGCAGCTCCAATTCCTGCTCGACGAAGGAGAGCAGCTTCTGCCCGCCCGGGTGGAGAACCCACGCGGCGATATCTCGCTCGGTGAGCCCATTTCGCCCCAGGAACCCGGCGACCAATTCCCGAATGCGCGAGCGAATCAGCTCGGGCACTTCCCGCGCGAGAATGATATGGAATCCCGTCTCTCGAAGATCGAATCCCATGGCGTCGATCGATTCGGGGAAGAGGAACGTCTCCGCGCCCAGGATGCGCGGGCCCGAATCGGGCGCGCCCGAATGGGGCCCGCCCGAGCCCGCTTCGCCCGTAATCACGGCCGCGGCGGCGCCATCGCCGAAGAGCGAGCACGAGATGAGATTGGCTTGCGAGAGGTCTTGCCGCTGAAAGGTGAGCGTGGGCAGCTCGATAGCCAGCGCCAGGACGCGGCCTTCGGGAAAGGCCCCCAAGTATTGCCAGGCATGGGCCAGCGCCGCGGCTCCGGCGGCACAACCAAGCTCGGTGATGGGGAGCCGGCGCACATTCGAGCGGAACCCGAGCTGGTTGATCAAGTGGGCGTCCACGGAAGGAATCATGACCCCGGTGCAGGAAACGGTGATGAACAGATCGATGTCGGCAGGGCGGAGACCGGCGGCGGTGAGCGCGGCGCAAGCCGCCTCGCCGCCCAGCCGTACGGCGTGCTCGCGGTATTCCTGCGTGATCCGCACGAGCGGTCTCGGCTCGATGAAATAGTCCATGGGGAAGATGGAATGGCGCTTTTCGATGCGGCCGTTGTCCACGACAGAGAAGAGAGCCCGGAGGCGCCGCTCGTCCAGCGGAAACACCTTCCGCATGTAGCGTTTCACCTCTTCCCGGGTCATGGTGTACGGGGGCAGGGCTTTGGCCACCGACCGGATCGTTCCGCCGGCGGAGAAGTTGCGACGGGGTGCTATGGACGAGACTGGAATGATCGTTCCCCCACGCGCTGGGACTGCTTGCTGAGATGCCTCCCGGTCTCGGCCGGGATGCAAAAGCGCTTTGCGCCCGCGCGGTTTGGAAACTCTAGTCCGCGCCCGGGGCGCCCGGAAACTTCCCGGGTGGCGCCGCCGAGCCCCCACATCATCCTTCGAAACGCCGGTTTGCGGAAGGGGGAATTCAAAAAAAGAGTCGGCGGCGCCACTGGCGCGATCCAGCCGCGCGGGGCTACACTGCGCGTTCCTGGGCCAGCCCGTGATCGATCTCGATTCTCTTCGCCTGGAATTCCGGAGCCGCTTTGGCGGCTCGCCCGAATCGGGCGAGCCGCGCGTTTTCCGAGCTCCGGGCCGCGTGAATCTGATTGGCGAGCACGTGGACTACAACGAAGGCTGGGTGCTGCCGCTGGCCATCGATCGCGACTGCTGCGTTCTCGCGGCCTCGCGGGGAGACCGCCGCCTGCGCATCCATTCCCGCGAGTTCGCGGAGACGGTGGAGATCCCGCTCGATTTCTCGCGGCGCGGCGGCCACGCCTGGAGCCACTACGTGCTCGGCGTCGCTTGGGCGCTCGGGGAGATCGGCATCGAGGTGGGCGGAGCCGATCTGCTCGTCGCGAGCGATGTGCCGCCGGGCGGGGGCCTCAGCTCCTCCGCCGCGCTGGAAGTCTCCTCGGGCTTGGCTCTGGCGGCTCTCTACGGGGCGTCGCCCGGCCGCACGGCGCTCGCCCGCGCGTGCCAGCGCGCGGAAAACGAATTCGTCGGCATGCGCTGCGGCATCATGGACCAGCTCACCGCCTGCTGGGGCCGCCGCAACCACGCCCTTCTGATCGATTGCCGCAGCCTCGACGTCCGCCCCGTTCCGCTCGATTCCGCGCGCCTGCGCGTGGTCGTCGCCGATACCACCACCCGCCACGCGCTCGCCGCGTCGGAATACAACCGCCGCCGCGCCGAGTGCGAAGAGGCCGTGCGGCGGATCGCCGCCGTGCGGCCCGGCGTCGCCGCCCTGCGCGACGTCACGTGGGAAGAGATCGCGCCGCTGGCCGCCGCTTGGCCGGAGCCCATCGGCCGGCGCGCCCGCCACGTCACTACTGAAATCGCTCGCGTGCACGCGGCCGCCGCGGCGCTCGAAGGCGGCGATTACGAGGCGTTCGGCCGGCTCATGGGCGAATCGCACCGCAGCCTCGATCGCGATTACGAAGTCAGCTCGCCCGAGCTGAATCTCATGGTCGAGCTGGCCGAAGGCCTCGAAGGCGTGCTGGGCTCGCGGATGACCGGGGGCGGCTTTGGCGGCGCCACCGTGAATCTGGTGCGGGCCGAGGCGGCCGATTCCTTCGCCGCCGAACTCGGCCGGTGCTACGAAGCGCGCACGGGCGTTCGGCCACGGGTCACCGCCTGCCTTGCGGCCGATGCCGCGGCGGAGATTGCTTGATCGCGAATGCCGCATTCCGCGCTACTGGTGGCTTGCGGCGCCGCAGCCCAGGGTCGTAAATTCTTGCTTGATTGGAAGGCATTCCGCGCGCAGGACCGAAAATTGGGCGGGGCTCGAAGGAAAGCTGGCAGGCTGAAGAGTCTGTGTGGCAACTGGCATTTCCACAGTTTGTATTTTTCATAGATTCGCGCAAGTCGTTTGCGGACAACGCACGAAATTTGCGCCAGGGCTGTGGAATTCGCACCCTTTCGCGTTGCCACAC
>JAJYLB010000016.1 GCA_021788095.1 Acidobacteriota bacterium
AAGCGAAAGCCTCCGATTGGTCTCAAAACCGCGTGAACAACGGCTTTGTACCATGAAAGAGGCTTTTCGTATTTTAAATTCGTGAATTATTCAGGTTAGGGACTTGCCCGCGCTCTTTACCTTCTGCCTGCCGGGTGTCTGGGAGTTGCGCCACTCCTCGCTGTGCGCCAGGCCTACGCGACCGCGCCCTTTCCCCGGAAGCGCGGTACGAACTCTTCCTCGACGAACCGCTCGATCGCGGTGGGCGTGGTGTTGGCAGGCGAGCGTGCTTCCAACGCGGTCATGTAACCCGAATTGAGCGCGTCGGACATCTCCAGGAGCGCGTCCGCCACGCTGGCCGACATGCCCGTCCGAACCAGGATCGGCTTGAGCTGGGATGCGGGAAACTGCATGTACCGCAGATGGGGCTTCCCGATGGCCTGGCCGATGAGCGAGGCCGCTTCGGTGTAGTTCACATCGCGCTGGCCGAGCAGTTCCCGCGTCTGGTTGCCTTGGAAGTCCAATTTCTGCAATGCATCCGCGGCATAGGCCCCGATGTCCCGCGTGGCGATCAGCGGGAGCCGCAGGTCGGGGCGGAGCGGGCCGGCCAGCGAGCCGATGGCCTTGATCACGCCGATTTGCTGCAGAAGATTCTCCATGAAATAGCCGGCGCGTAGGAAGAGCGCGTTCAGTTTCGCGATGCCGGCGAGTTTCCGCTCGAAACGGTGAAGCCCGACGACGGGGCCGGTTCGCTCGGCCTTGTCCGCGCCGATGCTGCTGAGGAGGACGGCGTGCTCGAGGCCCGCCTGCTCGATCGCGGCGACGGCCGCGTCGCTCACGCGCTCCTGGTAGCCGCGGACGTCGGGCGCGGCGAGGTTGGGCGGGATCAGCAAGAAAGCCGCCTTGGCCCCGGCGAACGCCCCGGCCAGCGTGGCCGCGTCGGTGACGTCCGCAACGAATGCCTCGGCTCCCTTTTCCACCAAGGGAGCGAGCCGTTTCGCGTCGCGCCCTGTTACGCGAACCTTCTGCCCGCCCGCCAATAGCGTTTCCGCCACGACTTTCCCTGTATTTCCGCTCGCTCCGATGACGACGTACATGAGGGCTGTTACCTCCTGGAAGAGTTGGCGAAGCCGCCACAGCTTTCGATGCGTGCGCGCGTCCGCGCGACTCGCCTGTTTCTCTTTACGGCACAAAGTACTTGACGCAATCGCACCCTCCCGTATCATGGCCTCATGCACACCCACGAACGCCCCCGCCGCTTCCCCCACCAGCCTATCCCCATCGACGAAGGCGCGCGCGAACAACTGCGCTATATCCGCGACACCCTGGAACGCGCCGGCTCCTTCACCGCCGTCCCCGGCTGGGGCGGAGTCGTCGCCGGACTCACCGCGCTCGGCGCCGCGGCCGTCGCCTGGATGTACCAGACGCCGCCGGGCCTGTGGCTGGTCATCTGGCTGGCGGAAGGCGTGCTGGCCGGATCGATCGGCGTCTTTGCCGTCGCTTGGAAAGCGAAATCGGCCGGTGTGCCGCTGCTGAGCGGGCCGGGCCGGCGATTCGCCCTGAGCTTCACGCCTCCGCTCCTCGTCGGAGCGCTGCTCACGGCGGTGTTATGGCATGAGGGATTGGTGCGGATCTTGCCCGGTGTGTGGCTGATGCTCTACGGCACCGCCGTGGTGACCGGCGGCGCCTTTTCGATCGAGATCGTTCCGCTGATGGGGCTCTGCTTCATGATTCTGGGAGCGGTCGCGCTCTTTTCCTCCCGGGCCTGGGGCGATGGCTTCATGGCGGCGGGATTCGGGCTGCTGCACGTGGTTTTTGGCGCGCTGATCGCGAGGCGATACGGTGGCTAAGAAAGCGCTTGCCGAACCGAGTGCTCCGGGGCTGGAGCCGCAGGCAGGGAGCGGCCGGCCGCGGCGGGAGATCGCCATCGAAGTGGGCGCCGGGCCGATGGACTTCGATCGCTTGATCCACGAGCGGACCCGTCTGGGAATCTTGAGCGCGCTGGTGGTGAACCGGTCGCTCACCTTCAAGCAGCTCAAACAGATTCTCGGAACGACGGATGGCAACCTGAGCGTGCACGCGCGCAAACTCGAGGAAGCCGGCTACGTCGGCTGCACCAAATCCTTCTCCGGGCGATTGCCCAAGACCGAATACCGATTGACGGGGGCGGGCCGGCGCGCGCTTGAGCGCTACCTCGATCACATGGAAGCGCTCATTCGCCTGGCTCGGGAGAGTTGAGGATGGATCGGATGAACCAGAACCGGAATGCCCTATCCTTGGATTTCGACGAGGCCGACCCAGCCGCGCGGCTGCTGCACGTCGCGGTCATTCCCGACGGCAACGGCCGATGGGCGGCGGCGCGGGGCCTGCCGCGCCCGGCCGGCCATCAAGCCGGCGTCGATGCCGTGCGGCGGCTGGTGGAGGCGGCGCCGGCCCTGGGCATCGGCACGCTGACCTTATACGTTTTTTCCGCCGACAATTGGGAGCGCCCGAAAGCCGAAGTGCTCGGCTTGTTCGCGCTGCTGCTGCGGTTCCTCGAAGAAGGCGAGGCGTTCCGAGCCCTCGGCGTGCGGCTTCAGGTCATCGGCCGCCGCGACCGTCTGCCCCAGGAACTGCGCGGCGCGATTGCGGCGACGGAAAAGTTGACGGCCGCGGGCCGGCGCCTGCACTTGCGGATGGCCGTAGACTATTCCTCCCAGGACGCGATTTTGCGCGCCGCCTGCCGCATGATCTCCAGCCTCGAGATTTCCCGGCGCGAGTTCGCGCGGGTGCTGGGGCTGGCGAGCCACAGCGGAGGGCCGGCGCCCGACGTCGATCTGCTCATTCGCACCGGCGGCGAGCAAAGGCTGAGCGATTTCCTGCTCTGGGAATCGGCCTACGCCGAACTGGTTTTCTCGCCGAAGCTGTGGCCGGATTTCCAGGCCGAGGACCTCGAAGCCGCCTTGCGCGAGTTTCACCGGCGCGAGCGCCGGTTCGGACGCGTCCCCGCAGCAGTCGCCGCCGTCTGAGCCCGCCGGCAGGGCGGCGCCTCGTCAGCACCCCGTGGCGCGGGAGTCTCGCCCGCTCGCAATACTTTGTTGTAGCGCCATCTTGGCGGCCTTCTCTGTGCCCGTGCAGCCCCGGGCCTTCGGTGCGCGAACCGGGTGCCCCAGGCGCCATGCCATGGTTGCCTGCCCCGATTCTTCCTGTCGGGGCTTGCCCCGATTCTTTCCGTCGGCGCCTGCAAACTGCCGCTGACCCCATTCCTGTCATCCCGAACCCGGTCGCCCGCCTTTGGCGAGCGGTGTGAGGGATCTGCTGGTCGGCCCGAGGTTCAGTAGGGCGCCGTGCCGGGTGGCAACGCCTGGCGCGAAAGCGCAAAGGCCTTTCGAACGACGCGGACCACCGCTTCGTTCAGCTCCCACCGGCCGAGTTCTTCCTCGCTCACCCAAGCCACTTCCAGGGCGTCGCCACCGGCGACGGCGCGCGCCGACGAAGGCCGGCAAAAATAATCGAGAATGACGTAGTGGAAGCGGATGCGGCCGTCGGAATCGCGGTAGATCCGCTCGAAGACTTCGATCAGGGAGACGACTTCGGCTTCGAGGCCCGTTTCCTCACGCAACTCCCGGCGCACCCCATCGGCCAGCGTTTCACCCGCCTCGAGCTTTCCTCCGGGAATCGACCATTCCCCTTGCCGCGGCTCGTGCGCGCGCCGCACGAGCGCCACGCGGCCGCCCAAAATCGCTACTCCACCGACGGCGACGACCGGCAGCGAAGGGTACTCCCACGCATCGCTCATGGTTCTAGGATCGCTCCGCTCCGCCCAGATCGCAGAATCCCGCAGGTAGTTTGGGTGCCCCACCCTTCCGACGTCCCGAAGCTTCGCGATTGGTCGGAAGGGTGGGCCGGGCGCGATTCCGAGACCCGTGCCGACCCGGCTCCCCGCCGATCCTTTCCCTGTTCGCTGTAGCCCGCCGGAGGCGGGTGTGTCTTGCAAGCCTGAGCGGCCGCCGTTTTACGGGAACCCAATCACTCGAGTGACGGAGCGGCTATATAATACTCGCCAGAGCACAGCCAACAGGAGGAAAACACCGTGGCTCGCTGTCCCGATTGTGACGCCGAAATCGAACTGGACGAAGACGAAGTCGAAGAGGGCGAGATCCTGAGCTGTCCGGAATGCAATGCCGAACTCGAAGTCGTCCAGATTCACCCCGTGCAGCTCAACGTCGTCTCCGATGAGGATGAGGAAGACGAGGAAGAGGACGAAGAGGGGGAAAGCCTTTTCGAGAAAGACGATGATGAAGACGACGAGGAAGAGGAAGAAGAAAACGAGCCATGACGGCCCACGAGCCAGCCGCGGTTTGCAGCCTTTTTCCCCTGCCTACCATCCCATCGGGAAGGGGGAGTGACACCCCGGGGGAGCCATGATCCCTTCTGAGCGATGGACGCTAAGGCCGGTTTCCCGCCGGTCGTCCTGCGGTCTGCTGGCGGCGCTGGCCCTCGCGGGCATGCTGGGAACCTCGGCGGCCGCGCGGCAGGATTCCGGCCGGCTGCGAACGGTGCGCGGGGTGGTGATCGACGCCAAGAACGAGCCGATTCCAAGCGCCATCGTCTACCTGAAAAACACGCGAAGCCTTGCCGTCCGCACCTACATCGCCTCGAACGAGGGTCATTACCGCTTCAGCGGGCTCGATCCGAACGTGGACTACCAAATCCACGCCGAGCACCAGGACTTCACCTCCACCATGCACACCATCTCGAGCTACGATAGCCACCGGGAGATCGTTGTCGCGTTGAAAGTCGACCGCAAGAAATCCGGCAAGTAAGCGCTTGCCTCCGTCGCTTGTCACACTTCGCGTTGGGTAGCACAGCCTCCCGTCCCGAACGTTCGGGATTCGGCACTTGGCTGTGCGCTTTTTTCGTAAGGGCACGGCTTCAGCCGTGCCGTAAGCGGCCCATCACCAACGTGGCTTTAGCCGCTGAGGGCTTCATCGGCCAGTTGCCACGCCGACTCGAGCAGCCTGTCTCGGAAAATTCCGACTAGGCCGGCGGCGCACACACCAAACGCAGTTGGCGCGGCAGAACCTCGATTTCGAGTGGCGTCGCACCAAGCGGCTCGCCATCGCCGTGGAAGGAAACGGGCCGGTCCGTCGAAAGGCGCACGCGCCGGGCGCGATACCGGCGCAAAGGCAATCCTCGTAGCTCGCCAGACCGAAGGAGCGATGGCAGCGCGGAGATCACCTGTCCCCAATTGAGGTTTTCGAGGAGCACGACTTCCAGCCAGCCGTCGTCCATGCGGGCCGCGGGAGCGATCCGGATGCCGCCCCCGTAAGCCGGGGTATTCGCTACGACCGCGAGAAGCGCCGGGCCGCGATAGTGGGAGTCATCGCCGTCGAGCGAGAGTTCGAACGGCCGGAGCTGCGCGAAGGCGGCGATGGCTCCCGCAACGTACCGCCAGATCCCCGGCAAGCGGCAAAAGGGCCCCGCGGCCAAACGAGCTGCTTCGGCGTCGAGCCCAATGCCGCCCGCGCCCGCGTAGATCCGTTCGCGTCCGTCGGCCGAGCGCACGCGCACGAGGTCGGTCGCCAGCGTATGCCAGCAGGCCAGCAAGCCGACGGCTTCCGCGAGGTCCCGCGGCACGCCCGCGGCGGCGGCAATGTCGTTGGCATCGCCGGCCGGTATCAGCCCGATTTCGACGCCCGCTGTCCAAGTCTCGTTGACGACGTCCACCAGGGTGCCGTCACCGCCGATCACCGCGAGGCGGCTTGTGCCGGCAGATGCCGCGGCGGCGGCCAGCCGGCACAGCTCGGCTTTCGAATCCGGCCAGAAAAACGTGGCGGACAAACCTTGACCCTGGAAAATCCGCTCGAGCCGTTGGGGAAAGTCGCGGCCATGGCCGCGACCCGCGTGCCGGTTCCCCAGCGCCCACAGGGGTCCGCAGTTTGGTGTGGACTCGGCTTCGCGCTCGCTGGAGAGCGGATTGTGCATCACGGAGAAGCGCAGGCGGCCGGCGCCCCGGGCTCCCGATCCTGAAACTCCCGGAAACGCGCGAGGGAACTTTGGTGCCGGCGGTGGGACTCGAACCCACGACCTAGGGATTATGAGACCCTCGCTCTGCCCCTGAGCTACACCGGCCAAAAGCGAATTTGATGTTAAGAGCGGCGTAAAGGAGTGTCAAGGAAACCGGCGGCTTCGGGGCGCGTTGCCTGGCGGAACTGCAAAAGGATCATCCAGGCATCTCGGCTCATCACGCGGGTCCGGCTCTCGCGGTGAAAGCAGCGAATGGGTTTGCCGGAAGGGTCGATGCCGTCCGCTGAGAACCGGGCATCGGCGCCGAGCTCTCGGCCTCCCTCGCGTGCAACAATGTGCAGAGCGAAAGCGAGCCACGGGTTAACAATGAGTATCGGGTGAGCCGAAAATCCTATATTTACCGCGCACATCTATCAGCACCAAAGTGCCTCGCGGCATTGACTTTTACGTACCGGAGTACTCTTGACAGGAAGGGGAGTTCACGATAGCCTCGCAGACGGTAGAAATTAGGTAATGGCTGCTTTAACAGCCTGAGGAGGCGTAGGAGTTAACCGTTTAAGCACACGCCTGTCACCAGAATAGTACGGCAGCTCGCACCTGACTATATTCACTCTGGAACGGTCGATGTTCTAGAGGAGATAGGTCATGCAGAAGCTGCTTGCAGTAGTAATTCTTACAATGGCCGTATTGGTGGCGGCGATGGGCTTGAGGAATATGACGGTTAGCGCCTCTTCTGGCAGCCAGCCGAGCGTGCTGATAGCGTGGGGTGGGACACCGCCGCCGCCGACACCTTGGGTCAAGTGGGGTGGGACGCCACCGCCAAAGACGCCTTGGGTGAAGTAGCTAGGGTCTAAGACCGAGTTGTTCGGGCCCGGCTCGCTCCCCCGGCCAGCCATTACCGGCGAGGAAGTGATTAGGGGTGGGCCCGGTTTACTACGCAGTTTGGACCGCCAGCTTCGCGCTGCAGGTGTACATAGTTGCGCGAGCCCTCCTCCGCCGCGAGTTCTTTCCCTACCTGAGTATCAACATCTTCGTCGCAGCCATGGCACTGCGCGACGTCTCGCAATACCTGGTTTTAATGCGTTATGGATTCGCTTCGCGTGAGTACACCTACGCTTACTACTATTCCGACGCACTCCTGACGGTGCTGATGTACCTGGCGATCATGTACTTGGCCCAGCAGGTTTTTCGCGAGATGCATATTGGCCGCTATGTTCGCTGGGTTACGGCGGGCCTTCTGGTCGGCACCGCCCTCTTCGCCGGTGCGGTGATCCAAAGAAACGCCGGGCACCTTGCCAGCCGATTCGTCGTCGAGTTGTCGCAAGACCTGTATTTCGTGGGGATGGTGCTCACCTACCTGCTGTGGGTGGCCGTATTCAAATTGCGAGAAACCCGGACCCGGCTCGTGCAGTTGGTTCTCGCTTTGGGCGTCTATTTCAGCGCGACGGCCGCGCTCTGGGCTTTGCGCAACATGTTTGACTCGACGCACGCGATCGCGGCGTTCGCCTTGACGCTGCTGGGTGTTTTGTTGCCCGCGGCATGGGCCTACACCTTTACCATGGTTCCGGAAGAAGCCCGCCTCGCACCTGCGGGGCTGGCAGAGGAGGCAGCTGCACGCCGATGACTGCCGCGCTGATTTTCGTGGTATCGATGGTGTTCTTCGTCCAGTTCTTCGTGTGGTACACCCGATCGGTGATTCAGGCCTCGGCGAAACACGCGCTCTCCGATAGCGTCCGCGAAATCACCGGCATCGGCGCCGACCCGGTCGGCGCCTCGCAATTTGGCCGCCTGCTCCAGCTCGCGGAGCTCTGTCCCGGCTCCGGGAGCGACGAGAAGCGCATCCTGGCAGTCCGGGCGTATTTCCAGGGCTTGGGTGTGGTGCTGTCGCTGATTCCGCGCGTGCCCACGAGGGCATTGGCCAAGGCGGCGGCGTGGATCGATCGCGAGCAAGCCTCTTGCGCCTACTTCGCGGCAACGGCGCTCGACCGGCGCATGGCCTACAGCCGCACGCTCCTCTCGCACGGCGCGCGAGCCTGACCCGCGCGCCCAGGCCGCAGGCTCCAGCAGAGCCTCACCGGTTCCGTCTTTTGCTTCCTGTAGCTCCTTTCAGCCTCCCCCTATCTTTCGCGGTCAGCGCGTAGCCCGCAGGCGAGTCGGCATGCGCCGTTCTTGCCCCGGTTCTCTCGGTGACACACGGCCGTAAATTCTTGCTTTCCTGGCAGACCTTTCTGCGCAGTGTCGCCTCTGCCGTGGTAGCACGGGCTTTAGAATCTGTGTGGCAACGCGAAGAGGTGCGAATTCCACAGCCCTGGCGCAAATTTCGTGCGTTGTCCGCAAACGACTTGCGCGAATCTATGAAAAATACAAACTGTGGAAATGCCAGTTGCCACACAGATTCTGAAGCCTGCGCTACTTGGTTGTGACCCGAAGGCCACGCCGTGGAACTCCGTGATTGGGTGGTGCGTCGCAACCCCCGGACTCCGCTGCAGGCGCTAGCCTGCTACCATAAGAATGAAGGGGGCCAGTCCCGCCGAGTTCCATGCCTGCTGAGCTTGCCAATCGCGTTGGGGCGGCGATGAAGAGGCGCTTGATGACGGCGCCGGGAGACCGCGTGGCGGTGGCGGTTTCCGGTGGCGGCGATTCGGTGGCCTTGCTCCTCCTGCTGGACGAATTGCGCGAGGCGCTGGGCTTCACCCTCATCGTGGCCCACTTCAATCATCGGCTCCGCGGGGCCGCTGCGGATGAAGACGAGCGTTTCGTCTGCGAACTCGCTGCCGCGCGCGGGTTCGAATGCGTGGTGCGCGGCGAGGACGTGGCGGACGAGGCCAGGCGCGCCGGGACCAACCTCGAAGAGGAAGCCCGAAACCGGCGCTACGCCTTTTTCCGCGAGTTGGTGAGCGCCAAGCGAGCCACTCGCGTCGCCACCGGCCATACCGCCGACGACCAGGCGGAAACGGTGCTTTCGCGTTTGGGGCGAGGCGCCGGCCTGCGGGGCTTGGCTGGGATTCATCCGGTCCTTGGGTTTGTGGTGCGACCGCTGTTGGAAGTTCGGCGAAGCGAGCTGCGCGCATACCTGGCCGCGCGCAACCAGGCCTGGCGGGAAGACGAGATGAATGGGGACGAATCGCGCCTGCGGGCACGCATTCGCCGGCGCTTGCTCCCCGCCTTCGAGGCGGAATGCGGCGAAGCCGTCGTGGAAAGGCTGGCCCGGCTGGCGGAACTGGCGCGGCAGGACGAAGCCCTGCTTGAAGAGTTGGTAGCGGAGCGAGTCGATTCCCTGATCGAGCGCGCGGACGGAAGAATCGCAGTCCGCGCCCGCGACTTGTCCGACCCCTTGCCGGGATCGAGCAGCCGCGAAGCGCGGGAGGCGCTGGCGGCGCGCTTGGCGCGGCGGCTGGCGCAGGAAGCCAAGCACGACCTGCGAGGCTTGTCACGCGAACACGTGGAGAGCGTTCTCGAGCTGGCACGCGAGGGAACGAGCGGCCAGCGCGTGGATCTGCCGGGAGGCCTTCGCGCCGAGCGCGTGCTCGACCGCGTGGTCTTCGCCACGGAGGCTTCCCCGAAGCGCCCGGCGAATCAACCGGTCCGGTATGCGTATCCGGTATACCCCGCGGTGGGAGGCGAGTGGGCGGTCGAAATTGCCGAAACGGGCACGCGGGTGCGGCTGAAATTGATTGACTGGCCACCGCCCGGGAGCGAAACTTATGGGGAATGGTCGGGCGCGCTCGATGCCGAGCGCATCGAACTCCCACTGGTGGTTCGCAGCTTGCTCCCCGGCGACGCTTACCGGCCCCACGGTCGCCGGCGCGTGGAAAAGCTGAAGCGCCTGCTTCTCGAGCGCCGGATCGCCGGCAAGCTTCGGGCCGGGTGGCCGGTTTTGACGAGCGCGGGGCGGCCGGTATGGGCGAGTGGCTTGCCCGTGGCCGCCGAAGTTGTTGTCGGGCCGCTGACGCGGCGGGCGCTGCTCGTGGGGGAAGCGCGGGACGAGGGCTCCGAAGTGCGCGGGGAAGGCGGCCGCCGGTCTGGCGGAGTCGGGCTCGGCGCGGCGCGCATCTAAGAATGAGGGTGGGGAAGAGCTACGGTCGGGGAGAAACGGTCGGCCGGGAGAGAAGGGGGATGTGAAAAGGCCCGGAAGCGGAATGAGTTCGGCGGGGAAAGCCATCCTGTTCTGGCTCATCATGGTGCTGCTGGCCGTGGTGTTGTGGAAGATGGCTTCGGCCACCGGGCAATCGAGCCGCGACGTCACTCCCAATTACACCGATTTCATGAGCCAGTTGCAGAAGGGCAACGTTCGCGACGTCACCATCTCCCTCTCGCGCGATTCCGCTACCATCGAAGGCGACTACAGTAATCCTTCCGAGCATTTTCGCGACGTCGTGGTGCCCAGCTCGGCCCTCCCGGAGATCACCTCGCAGCTCCAGAGCAAGGACGCCACCATCAATGTCAAGGAAGTGCGCAGCGGCGATTGGTTCAACCTGGCCATGAACCTGCTCCCCTTGATTCTGCTGATCGCATTGTGGGTGTTTATGATGCGGCAGATGCAAGCGGGCGGGAACAAGGCGCTCAGCTTCGGCAAATCGCGCGCGCGCCTGCTGACTCCGCAGCAGAAAAAGGTGACGTTCAAGGACGTTGCCGGAGTCGAGGAAGCCAAGGAAGAGCTGACGGAGATCATCGAGTTTCTCCGCGATCCGCAGAAATTCCAGCGCCTCGGCGGCCGCATTCCCAAGGGCGTGTTGCTCGTCGGACCTCCCGGAACCGGGAAAACGATGCTGGCGCGCGCGGTGGCCGGGGAAGCCAACGTCCCCTTCTTTTCCATCTCCGGATCGGATTTCGTCGAGATGTTCGTGGGCGTGGGCGCCAGCCGCGTGCGCGACCTCTTCGAACAGGGCAAGAAGAATGCGCCGTGCATTATCTTCATCGATGAGATCGACGCGGTGGGCCGCCACCGCGGCGCGGGCTTGGGCGGCGGCCACGACGAGCGCGAACAGACCCTGAACGCCCTGCTCGTGGAAATGGATGGGTTCGAATCCAACGACGGCGTGATCCTGGTGGCCGCGACCAACCGGCCCGACGTCCTCGATCCCGCCCTCCTGCGCCCCGGCCGGTTCGACCGCAGGATCGTCGTGCCGCGCCCCGACGTCCGCGGACGCGAGGAGGTGCTGCGGGTCCACACGCGTAAGGTACCGCTCGCGCCTGACGTGGACCTCTCGATTCTGGCGCGCGGAACGCCCGGCTTCTCCGGCGCCGACCTGGCCAATATGGTTAACGAAGCCGCGCTGCTGGCCGCCCGGAACAACCGCAAGACGGTGATGATGGCCGATCTCGATATGGCCAAAGACAAGGTTTTGATGGGCGTCGAGCGCCGGTCGATGATTCTCTCGGACGAGGAAAAGCGCACCACGGCCTACCACGAGGGTGGCCACGCCCTCGTCGCCGCGGTCACCCCTGGCGCCGATCCCCTCCACAAAGTGACGATCATTCCCCGCGGCATGGCGCTCGGCGTCACCATGCAGCTGCCGATCGACGACAAGCACACCTATTCCAAGCCGTTCCTCGAAGCCCAGCTGGCCGTGCTCATGGGCGGCCGCGCGGCGGAAGAGGTGGCCCTGCGCCACATCACCACGGGCGCCGGAAACGACATCGAACGCGCCACTGAAATCGCGCGGCAGATGGTTTGCGAGTGGGGCATGAGCGAGCTGGGCCCGCTCACCTTCGGCAAGAAGGAAGAAGCGATCTTCCTCGGCCGCGAAATCGCTCAGCACCGCGACTATTCCGAGGACACCGCCATCATGATCGACCGCGAGGTGCGGCGCATCGTCGGCCAGGCTTACGAGCAGGCCCATGCGATCATGCAGACCCATCGCGACGCGCTCGAACGCATCGCCCAGTCCTTGCTCGAACGCGAAGTTCTCGACGCCCAAGAGATGCGCCTGCTGATCGAGGGCAAACCCTTGCCCGAAAAGCCCGCCGCCGCGCCCCTCCTGTCGCCTCCCGCCAAGGAAGCCCAAGCCTCGTCCCGGCCCGAGCCCCGCGTCGTTCCCGGGTTGACCAAGGGCGAAAAGCCGGCCACCGCTTAGAAGTTGTAGAATAGGCGCATGGCGAAGAAGGCCGCGAGCCTGGAAGTCACTTGCCCCTGCTGCCAGGCGAAGCTGACGGTGGATGCCGAGTTGGGTGTGGTGCTCTCGCACGCCGAAGCCCCTAAGCCCCCCAAAGTCGACCTGGGCAACGTGAGCGAGATGTTGCGCGAGCAGACGCGCCTGCGCGAGGAGAAGTTCCGGCAATCGGTGGAAGCCGAGCGGAACAAGGAAGAGATCCTGAACCGCAAGTTTTCCCAGGCGCTCGAAAAGAGCAAGGATCAACCGGTCGAAAAACCCCTGCGCGATTTCGATCTCGACTGATCGCCGGTGCCTCGCCCGCCGCGCCACCCCGCCTCACGTCGCCTTCCCGGAAAATCCACCGGAGTCTCGGCCGGAAGGTCGAAGGTCCTCTTACCCCTGCCTTCGCGCACGCTCTTGCTGGGCGAGCGGACGCTGCTCATGGGAGTTCTCAACGTCACCCCCGACAGCTTCTCCGATGGCGGCCTGTTCCTCGAACCCACTGCCGCGGCCGAGCGCGCTCTCGAACTCGAGCGCGACGGCGCCGACATCCTCGATATCGGCGGGGAATCGACGCGCCCCGGCTCGGAGCCGGTTCCCGAGGAAGTGGAAATCGGCCGTGTGTTGCCCGTTCTCGAGCGGTTGCGCGGCCGGCTGAAGATCCCCGTCTCCCTCGACACGCGCCGGGCGCGCGTGGCCGAGCTGGCTGCGGCCGCTGGCGCCGAGATCCTCAACGACGTAAGCGCGCTTCGCGACGATCCTCGGCTGGGGGAAGTGGCGCGGCAGCAGGGATTGGGGGTCATCCTCATGCACATGCGGGGAACGCCGCGCACGATGCAGAAACGCGGCTTCGCGCGGCACGCGCTCGAAGACGTGCGCGAGGGCCTCGAGGCTGCTATCCGCCGCGCCCGCCGCGCCGGAATCGACCGCGGGCGGCTGCTGCTCGACCCTGGCATCGGTTTCGGAAAGACCTTCGCGCAGAATTTCGAGCTGCTGGCGCGGCTCGGAGAGTTGGCCCGGCTGCGTTGCCCGATCGTCGTTGGCCCTTCGCGGAAGGCTTTTCTCGGGCACGCGCTCGGCGGCGCGCCGCCAAGCGAGCGCGTCTGGGGCACGGCCGCGGCGGTCGCGGCGGCGGTGCTGGCCGGTGCGCACATCGTTCGCGTGCACGACGTCCGCGAGATGGCGCAGGTCGTGCGCGTTGCCGACGCGATGCGGGCGGCGGCCCGTGGCCCCGCCTTCTCCTCCCGCCCGCGGCCCTGACCTGTTGCTGCGCCGGCTTCCCGCCGGCTCGTCTGTCTTGTCGTAGGGCGGGTTTCGCGCCTTTTCAACCCCGGCTCTTCTTGCTGGGACCAGCCGGTTTGCCTTGTCGCCCCACGTGGGCTCCCCGCCCGACGTTTTTTTCTTGACGTGTAGAACTACTAGGCGTATAGGCAGAAATGCTAGGCGTCTCCCATGGCCGACGACAAAGCCGCGATCCTCAAGGGCACGCTGGATATGCTCATCCTCAAAATCGTGGCCCTCGGCCCCATCCACGGCTACGCCATATCTCAGCGCATCCAGCAGATTTCCAACCGCCACTTCCAGCTCCAGCAGGGCTCGCTCTATCCCGCCCTGCATCGGCTCGAAAATCGCGGCTGGCTAGCGGCGCATTGGCGCGCCACCGGCACGGGCCGCGAAGCCAAGTTCTACAAACTCACCGCCAAGGGCCGGCGCCGGCTCGAAGCCGAAGTGGAGAGCTGGGAGCGGACGGCCGAGGCCGTGGCGCTGATCCTTCGCACCGCGGAATGAGGCGGTGACTCGTGGCCCGTGGCCCGTGGCGCCTGGGTGGCGGCGTGCCCTGTAGCACAGGCACTCCTGTCTGTGCGCTTTTCCGCGTTAGGGCGGGCTGGCAAAGGGAGCGGGAGGCAAGCGATGCGATGGCTGATGCGGCTGTTCCGCAGGAGCAAGCTCGAGGCGCAACTCGATTCCGAGCTGCGGTTTCATATCGACGAGCGCACGGCGGAACTAATCGCCGGCGGCGCCAAGCCCGCTCAGGCGCGCCGTCAGGCGATGATCGAGTTCGGCGGTGTCGAGCGCGCGAAAGAGGAGTGCCGCGAAGTGCGTGGCTGGTCTTTCCTGGAGACGTTGACCCGGGAGATTCGCTACGCGCTGCGGTCGCTGCGCAGGTCTCCCGGCTTCACCGCGATCGCGATTCTCACCCTCGCGCTGGGCATTGGCGGCTGCACCGTGATTTTCAGCGCGCTCTACGGCGTGCTCTACAACACCTTCCCCTTCCCTCACGCCGACCGCGTCACGAGCTTCGCGATTCAGGACCTCAGCCATCCGGGTAGTGGCCGCGAGGACCTGTCCATGCGCGAGTTTCTCTACTACCGCGCCCATAACGACGTGTTCGAAGACATCAGCGGCGAATACGGCGGGTTCGGCTCGACGCCCGTGCGCTGGACTACGGGCAACAGCAACTACCAGTTCGACGCCGATTACCTCAGCGTGAATTCGTTCAAACTCTTCGGCGAAAACGCCGTGGTGGGCCGCCTGCCCACCGACGCCGACGTGAAACCGGGCGCGACGCCGGTATTCGTCATCGGGTACAAGCTGTGGAAGGCGCAGTTCAACGGCGACCCGAAAATCGTTGGCCGCTACTTCACGCTGAACGGCGTGCCGCGAGTCCTCGTGGGCGTGATGCCGCCGCGCTTCCGCTGGGCTTGGGTGGACGTCTGGATTCCCTTCACCGTAAATCCTGCCGAAGCGCTCACCGATCCCGCTCTGAAGAACCAAGGCCTCTACACCGTGGGCCGGCTCAAGCCGGGAGTGAGCATGAAAGCGGCAGCGGCGAACCTCGACGTCGTCGCGCACCAATACGCGAAGATCGAGCCGCGCCTCTACCCGAAACAGTTCGATGTGACCGCGGATACGCTCGCCAACCGCGTCACGGGAGGGTTCCATCGGCTGATCTATCCCTTGTTTTACGCGTCTCTGATTCTGCTCCTGATCGCCTGCAGCAACGTCGCGAATCTGCTCCTTTCTCGGGCCACCACGCGGGAGAAGGAGATCGCCATTCGCGCTTCCCTCGGTGCAACCCAGGGCCGGCTGGTTCGCCAATTCCTTCTGGAAAGTTTGATGCTCGGGGTCGCAGGCTGCCTGGGTGGCTGCCTGCTCGCGTGGCTTGGCATCCGAGACATCGTTCCACTCATTCCCTACAACGCGTTTCCCCAGGAAGCCGTGATCCAGTTGAATCCGCCGGTGCTGGCTTTCGCCTTGGGAATTGCCTTGGTCGTCGCGCTGATTTTCGGCCTCGTCCCCGCGATCCAAGGCGGCAAGGGGCGTTTCCAATCGCGGTTGATGGCGCTTGGGCGAGGCGCGGACGCCGGAGGCCTGCGTCATGGCTGGCTGCGCGGACTCCTGGTGGTCGTAGAAGTCGCTTTGTCCATCACGTTGCTGATTGGCGCGGGCCTGCTGCTGCGCACCACGTTTGGCCTCGAGCATGTCAATTTCGGCTACGATCCCGCGCACCTGCTCGTTTTCCAGGTGTCCTCTCCGCAGTCCAGTCCGCAAACGCTCCGACAGGCTCTGGCGTTCGAGCCGAAAGTGTTGCGGGCCATCGAGGCGGTGCCCGGGGTGGTCGTGGCGACGGTAGCCGACTCGGCGCCGCCTTACGGCGGGTTTAGCAGCGAGATCGAGGTCCCTGGAGTGACGCACGCCAGCCGCTGGTCCTCGCTCCTGGACATGTGCAGTCCGGGCTATTTCGCCGCGTTCCAGATGCATCTGCTTCAAGGCCGGCTTCTGTCCGAAACCGATATCGACGGGGCGCGCCGCGTCGCCGTCATCAACGAAGCTTTCGCCCGCAAGTACCTTGGCGGCGTTAACCCCCTTGGCTACCAGATCCAATTCCGCATCTTCGACCAACTGCCGGGCGCGCCGAACGCACGGTATCCGAAAAATACTGAATTCCAGATCATCGGCGTGGTCTCGAACGTGAGGAACTACGGGCTTAGGCAGCCTCCGGCGCCCGAGGCCTATCTCCCCTATCCCGTGTGGCCTTTTCCCGAGGGCACAATCCTGCTTCGCAGCGCCGTGAATCCGACTTCCCTCCTTCCCTCGATTCAGCGCACGGTCTGGGCGATCGATAGCGACTTGGCGGTGACGAACCCCGCCACGGTGGAAAGTATGCTGAACAGGGACGTCTTCTCTTCCCCACGGTTCGAGTTCACTTTCGCCGGCGTCTTTGCCGCCATCGGTTTGTTGCTGGTGATGACGGGAATCTTCAGCGTGATGGCCTATACCGTCTCGCTGCGGTTCCATGAAATCGGCATTCGCCTCGCGCTCGGCGCGCAGGGCGGGAACATTTTCGGCATGGTGCTCAAGAAAGGCTTGGCCCTTGTGGGCGTGGGAATTGCCGTTGGCCTCCTGGCCAGCTACGGCCTCACGCGCTATCTGGCGAATCAGCTTTGGGGCGTCAAGCCGACCGATCCCGCGACGTTCCTCTCCGTGGTCATTCTCATCGTCCTGGCGGGCGTGCTGGCCTGCTACATCCCGGCGCGCCGCGCCGCGCGAGTCGATCCCGTGATAGCCCTCCGGCAAGAGTGAGAGAAGCAGTGCCTCGTGCCCGTGGCTCGTGACCCGTGGCTCGCCGTAAGGTTTAAACGTGGAGCTTGCCTCGCCGCATGCTGGCGGGCCGCGGCCTTCAGCGCGGCATTTCGGACGCCGCCCGTCATAGTGAAATCTCTTGCACAGCCGGCTACAGCCGGGCATTCCCCGCGTTGCCGAAGGGCTATAATTTCGTAGTGGGTGGCCATCCCAGCAAGCGAAGCGGCTCGGGCTCCAGCGCCAAGGGGGACCGCGGCCGAGGTCGTGTGCTCGCTCTCGATTACGGCCGCCGGCGAATCGGCTTGGCGGTTTCCGACGAGCTGGGTTGGACGGCGCAGCCGCTCCAAACCATCGAGCGCAAGGGCCGCTTCGAGGACATGCGCCGGCTGCGCGAAATCGCCAGCCGCGAGGGGGCGGAGCGCATCCTCGTGGGCTACCCCCTACGGATGGATGGCAGTGCCGGAGAGATGGCCCAGGAAGCCGCACGGTTCGCTCACCGCCTCGAACAGGCTCTTGGCCTGCCCGTCGTGTTGCGAGACGAGCGGCTGACGAGTTGGACGGCGGACGAGTGGCTTGCCGAACACCCCCGTGGCGGGCGCAGCCTGACTCGCGACGAACTGGCGGCGGCGATCCTTCTGACCGAATACCTGGGTCAGAGGGAGGGGAGCGGCTAGACCATGCGCTGGCTTGCGGCAATCGCGTTGCTGATCGCCGTGCTTGCCGCGGGAAGCAGTGCGGCTTGGTTGGCCTACCAGTGGCGCACGCCCTACCGCGGCTATAGCGGCCCGGCGGCGGTGGTCGACATTCCGCGCGGAGCCAGCACCAGCCAGATTGGCGGCGCGCTCGCGCGCGCGGGAGTGGTACGGAGCGCGCTGGCCTTCGACGTCTGGAGCCGGTGGCGCCACGAAACGAAGCTGGAGGCGGGCGAATATCGCTTCGATCGCCCCATGACTCCTCTCGAAGTGTTCCGCCAGGTGGCGGAAGGGCAGGTGTGGGTGGTGAGCTTGACGGTACCGGAAGGCTGGACGATGTTCGATATCGCGGATGCCGTCGCGGGAGCCGGCTTGGCGAGCCGCAAGGCTTTCCTCCAGGCAGCGTGCGATCCCGCGCTCATTCGCGATTTCGCGCCTTCCGCTCCCAGTCTGGAAGGTTTTCTCTTTCCGGCCACCTACCGCTTCCCGCATCAGACGACACCCGAGGCGATTGTCCAGGCCATGGTCGCGCGGTTCCGGGATGCGTGGGCCAGCGTGACGCGAAACGATCCGCCGCCCATAGGCTGGAACGCGGAACGAGTGGTAACGTTGGCTTCGCTGGTGGAGGAAGAAACACCCAAATTGGAGGAACGGCCTATCATCGCGGGAGTGTTTGGGAACCGGCTGCGGCTCGGTTATCCACTCGAGTGCGATCCCTCGGTCGTCTACGCGCTGAAGCTGGCTGGCGAGTACGACGGAAAGCTCGAGCCGCCGGACCTGCGCGTCGCCTCTCCCTACAACACATACCTCCATTTCGGCCTCCCACCCGGCCCCATCGGCAATCCCGGCACGGCTTCGCTCGAAGCCGCGCTCGCTCCCGCGCACGTCGATTATCTTTATTTCGTCGCCGATGGCGCCGGTGGCCACGCCTTCAGCCGCACGCTCGCCGGCCAGCGCCGGAATGTGCGCCGGTACAGGCAGTTCCTGTTGCGGGAGAAGGCGGGGCAGGAGCAAGGGTCCGGAAGGCTCGAGCCCCCCGCGGCGCGACGGGGCAGGTCTGTTGGGCCGCCGCGCCACCGACTCGCCCGGCGGAAACGTCCTCATACGGGCCCCTCAGCCCGGCCCGCGCGAAGGCCGGCAACCGGCGGTGCGCCATGACGCCAGGCGAGCCGGAGAGCGACCTGATTCTCGAGTTGGCCCGCGAACTGGCGGTGAGCGTCTACACGCCGGCGGAGATCGAGCAGATTCGCCGGCAGCTACTGGCGAGATGGGGAGCGGAAGGCGGCGCCTCGGCCGAGTACATCGCCGAAGTGCTTCAGGCGGCGGGCCTGCGCGTCCGCCGGTCGCACGATCCAGGCGCAAGCCGCTATGACGAGGAATTCCACGATCTGCTGCGCTTTGCCACGCTCGAAGACGCCGAGCTGTGTTTGGTTCGCCTGGACGACTTGTTGCGGAAATTCCGCGAGCAGGCCGATCGCGAGGGCGAGGAGCGCGTGTTCGAAGTGGCCCGCCTGGGCCGCCGCCGCGCTATGATGATCGCCCGCAACTCGCATGTGGATGCCGACAAGAGAGCGGAGAAAACCGAAGTGGCGCGCTGGTTCGAAGTCTGGCTGAGGAATCCGGAATCGTTTTTCGACTGGCTGGAACTGCGGAAGCAAGCCCCGGAGTTCCGCCAGCTCTTCGGCGGCCGGGCCGCCACGCGGTCGTGACCCGATGCTGCGCTTGACAGTCGAGCCGCTGGACCTCGGTCCGGACGTCCGGGCCGTGCAGTTGGAGTTGGTCGACCCGGAAAAGGAGGAGCCGGCGGCCGGGAGCGAGGCAGCCGCGGTCTGGGCCCGCGCGCTCGTCTCGCTGGCGGGAGAGGAGCCTTGCGGAGTGGACTTCTTCGCCCACCTCGATCGCGTCGAGCAGTTCGTGAAGGGCGAAGACCTCGAGTCTCGGAAGACGTCGGCCGGCGGGATCGTCGTGACGGAGAAGGATCCCGACGCCCTGGCGCGGCTGTTCGAGCGGTTCGAAGCGGAAACCTTCGGCTTCCGTGCCGGCGCGGCAGTGGACCAGGGCGACGCGGAACTCGAAGGCGACCTGCGGCGCCGAGGACTCGATGCCTATCATCGAGCGTACGCGCGCTACGCCTTCTGCGCGATCTGCGACCTGGCTTCCGGCTCGATCACCCTCGTGAGCGATCGGCTATGGGCTTCGGAGGTGTCTCGCCGCCTGCGCCCCGCGCTGAAGCAAGTTTCCGTAGCCGTGGAAATGCTGATGTAGATGCGAATTTCGAAGCTGCCATGGGTCTTGTGCGCCGCCATCCTGGTGCTGCTGGCCGGGTGCGTCAGCCGGACGCGGCGGGTGTCGCCGCCGGGAGGCGTGCTCCAGCCGGCTTTAGAGGCGTCGAAAGCGGAGTTGATTCAGCGGTACAACCGGCAAGCGGGAGCGGTGCAAGGCCTCAATGCAGCGGCCAGACTCGAAGCCGAAACCGGTTCGGCCTTCTCGGGCGTCATTAAACAGTACAGGCAAATCAGCGCCTTGCTCCTGGCCGAGCGGCCGGCGCAGCTCCGCGTGGTGGGGCAGGCGCCCGTGGTCGGCACCGACCTTTTCGACATGGTGAGCGACGGCGTGACGTTTCGTATGTACGTTCCTTCGAAACACGAGTTCCTGACGGGCCCCGCGCGGCTCGAGCGGCCCGGCAAACGCACGCTCGAAAATCTGCGCCCGCAGCCGATCTTCGACGCGCTGATCTGGCCGGCGATCGCCCCGGGCGAGCCCGTCACGATCGAAGAGGAAGACGTCGAGCAGCCGCCCTCGCGCGACTACGTGCTCACCGTGCTTCGCGGCGCCGGACCTTCCCTCGCCATCCGGCGCCGCATCTGGTTCGACCGGTCGGACTTGCGCGTCAGCCGGAGGGAAACCTACGAGCCGGATGGCCGGCTGGAATCGGACGTCCGGTACGGGGATTGGCGAGGGGCGGGCGGAGGGCTCGAGTTCCCGCGCCGGATCGCCCTCTCCCAGCCGAGCGAAGACTACCGCCTCGAGATCGATGTGACGCGCGTGACGCTCAACTCGCCGCTGCCCGATTCCCGGTTCCAGTTGCGGCAGCCGGCGGGAACCAAACTCATCGAGGTAGCGAAAGGCGGGGGGAAACCGTGATCGGGCACTTGGTTTGGAAGAACGCGCTGCACCGGCCCCTGCGTACCGCGCTGGGCGTCCTGGCGGTAGGCGTCGAAGTTTCCCTGGTGCTGTTGATCGTCGGGCTGACGCACGGCATGCTGCACGACGTGGCCAAGAGGATCGAGGGCGTCGGCGCCGACATCATGGTGCAGCCGCCGTCGGCCTCGGTGTTCCTGGCCTTCAGCGGGGCGCCCATGCCCGAGGCGCTGGGCAGCCGGCTCGCCGAGCTGGCCCACGTCAAGGCGGTCGCGCCGGTCCTGCTGCAACTGAGTTCTTCGGGCGGCCTGGACATCGTCTACGGTATCGATCCTGCGAGTTTCCGCGCGGTTTCCGACGGCTTCTTCTTTCTCCAGGGACACGGCCTCGAGAAACCCGACGACGTGCTGGTGGACGACTGGTACGCTCGCGCCAAGCACCTCAAGGCGGGCGATACCCTCCACCTCCTCGGCCACAATTTCCACGTGGCGGGCGTGGTCGGGCACGGAAAAGGAGCGCGGGTATTCGTCGAGCTGCACACGCTGCAGCAGATCACCGGGTCGCCCGGCAAGGCGTCGCTCTTCTTCGTCAAATGCGACCAGCGCTCGTCGACCAACGACGTGATCGGCGAGATCGCTACGCTGCTCCCGCGCTACCAGATCCGCCCCTTGCAGAATTACCTCTCCCTGATGACCCAGACCACCGTGCCTGGATTGAATACCTTCGTCTACTCCATGATCGCGCTGGCCGGCGCCATCGGGTTCCTCGTGATTTTCCTCTCCATGTACACCACCATTGTCGAGCGGACGCGCGATATCGGCGTCCTGAAATCGCTCGGAGCGTCGAAGGGCTACATCGTGAAGGCCCTTCTCGGGGAGACGACCCTCGTCTGCCTGGGCGGCATCGTGGTGGGCATTGGGATGAGCTATGGCGGCCAGTTCCTCCTGCGCGACCTTTTCCCCACCCTGACGATTCTGATCACGCCGGGATGGATCCTGCGCGCCGCGGCCCTGGCTATCGGGGCCGGCCTCTGCGGGACCTCGTACCCCGCCTGGGTTGCCAGCCGCAAGGATCCCGTGGAAGCGTTAGCATATTCGTAGGGGGTGGCGAGTGTGGTGCCGGGCGGCACCTGTCCCGACGCAGTCGGGAGCCCGGCACGTCGCGTCGCGCGACACCACCATCTCCCTAGGGGGTGGCTGTCGTAGCGCCGGGCTTTAGCCCGGCACGCCCCGCGAACCCCTTCGCGTCGCGCGGCGCGAGCATCTCGCTAGGGGGTGGCCAGAGAAGGAGCAGATGGATAGAATAAGCGTGGCCGTACGTCGAACCGGGGCGGCCGGAGCGGCGGTCTTGGAACCCATCGTCAAAACCGAAGACCTGTGGAAAATCTATCGCTCGGGCAAGGTGGATGTCGCCGCGTTGCGCGGCGTCCAGTGCGAAGTCCTGCCCGGCGAATTCATCGCGGTGATGGGTCCTTCGGGCTGCGGCAAATCCACTTTGCTGCACGTCATCGGCGGACTCGCCCAAGCGACCCGGGGGCGCGTCCTGCTGGACGGGAACGACTTGACGAGAATGAGCGACGCCGCCAGAACCATGCTGCGGCGTCATAAGGTCGGGTTCGTTTTCCAGCGCTTCAACCTCCTCCCCGCTCTCGATGCCCGCGGCAACATCGCCATCGCCCAGCACATTCACGGCGATGGGTTCGATCCACACCGCTTCGACACCGTTACGCGCTTGCTGGGAATCTCCGACCGCCTCCATCACCGGCCCGCGGAACTCTCCGGTGGGGAACAGCAGCGGGTAGCGATCGCGCGGGCGATCATCAACGAGCCCAAGATCCTGCTGGCCGACGAGCCCACCGGCAATCTGGACACGAAAAGCTCGGAATCGGTCCTCCGTATGTTGCGGAAACTCAACCAGGACCTCGGCCAGACCGTCATCCTAATCACCCACAACCCGGAGGCCGCCTCCTACGCCCACCGCGTGCTGCACATGCGCGACGGGCAGATCGTCGACGGCATTCCCGTCGATTGACACTCGACCGAGATGAGGAAGTTCTGGCGTTTGCTGTCACGCGTGGTCTTCTGGTCGTACGAGCGCGGCAGTCTGCCGTACGACCTGATGGTCATCGCCATCCTGGTGTTCGTTCTCCTCACCCCGCGCTCCTGGTATCACGACCGCCCCGAGACCGCCCGCGTCGCCAGCGCCGATACCTCCGGGCGGATACAGCTCGTCGACGTCAACGCCTCCAGCCACATCGAGCTGTTCCGTATTGATGCCTCCCTCCTCAACCAGCCTCCCTCCCAACTCGAGCAGGAAACGCGCCAGGTGCTCGATCGCGGCGTCACCAGCCTCCACGGACGCTCGTTCGAAATCGTGGCAATCGACCCGGATCGCGACGGGCAAGGGCGCGTGACCGGCTACGACGTGCGGGTCAAACCATCTTCGCCTTCCCCCTCCCGCTAGAATTCCCGCCTCCTCTGCCTCCCTGCTTATCCGCCTCCCTGCCTCACGCCAACGCCGTGCTATCATTGAGGCGTCGAGCGACGGGAGATTTGTTTGCATTTCGTTAGAAGCAGTCTGACGGGACTTATCTGTCTTCTTTCCCTTGTTTCGGGCCGGCCGCAGGCGAAGCCGGAACACCGCGTGTGGACCCTTCGGACCGTCCTGCGCCAACTCAACAATCAGGCGGCGACCTTTCGCACCCTTTCCGCCGAGGTCCAGCGCACCAAGGTAACCGTGGTGGTGAACGACCGCTCCACCGAGTCGGGCATGTTCTACGTTCTGCGCGACGGCAAGATGCGCCTGAACCTGACCAAGCCCGACCCGCGGACCATCCTGCGCGTGGGCGATACCCTCTACGATTACAACCCGCTGATCAGCCAAGTGGCCGAATACAACCTCGCGAAGCACCGCGAGTTGGTGGACCAGTTTCTCCTGCTGGGCTTCGGCACGTCGGCCAAGCAGCTCGAAAAGGCCTACCTGATCTCCCTCGGCGGCGAGCAGACCCTGGACGACCGCAAATCCCTCGTGCTCGACCTCACTCCCAAGTCCGAGCAGGTCCGCAATCAGATCGCCCGGATCGAGTTGTGGATCGACGAATCCGGCTGGCTGCCCCTCGAGCAGAAGTTCTACGAGGCGGGCACGCAAGACTACTTCACCATCACCTACTCCAACATCGTGCGAAACGCCGCCCTCGGTTCCGCCCTCTTCAAACCCAAATGGCCCAAGGGGACCAAGAAGATCAAGCCGCAAGTGTGAGCCGGATCGAAGCGGTATTGCTCGACTGGGATGGGACGCTGCTCGATTCCTTCGAAGCCGATGCCGCCGCCTATGGGGAAATGTTCCGCGCGATGGGAATCGCCTGGGACCGGAAAGATCTGGCGCGACACTACTCCCCGGATTGGTACCGAGTCTATCGGGCTGCCGGGCTGGGCCGGGCGCGCTGGCGCGAAGCCGACCGCGTCTGGAGGCGCGCCTACGCGCGTTCCGTGCCCGCCCTGGTTCCCGGCGCGCGCCAAGTGCTGCGTCGGCTCCGCTCCTCCCGCTATCGCCTGGGCTTGGTCACCAGCGGCGATTGCGCGCGCGTGAAGGCGCAGTTGCGGCGGCTTCGACTGACGGCGGCATTTGCCGCGCGCGTGTGCCACGAGGACACCGAGCGGCGCAAGCCCCATCCCCAGCCCTTGCTCTCCGCCCTGCGCCGCCTGCGCGTGTCTCCCGGCTCCGCCGTCTACGTGGGCGACGCGCCGGAAGACATCGAGATGGCACGGCGAGCGGGTATGCGCGCGATTGGCGTGCTCAGCGCCTTTCCCACCGCGGCCCGCCTGCGCGCCACCCGGCCCGAAGCCTTGCTCGATTCCATCGTCGCGTTGCCCGCCCTCCTCCGCCGCTGGGCGGCGCATTCCCGCGACGCCGGTTCGTGGTAGGCCCTAAAAAACCAACTTCAGCCCAAATTGCACCTGACGCGGCTCAAAAGCCGCCTTGAACCCCAGCGGCTCGGAAGGATCGAGACCTCGGATGCCGTGCAATCTGTAGGGTCCGTTGAGGAGATCCATCGTTTCCCCGCCAACCTGGAAGGGATTCGGATTGGCAGGGAAGCAGTCGTTCACCGCGCTGAAATTGACGCGATTGAAAATGTTCCTGCCCTGCACAACGAAGTCGATTCTCCGCCCTGCCTGGCGGTCGAAATAGAATGATTTGGCCGCCTCCACGTCCAGGGAAAAGAAGTTCGGACCGATTCCGGTGTTCCGCCCCGCATGCCACGGTCGCGCCCACAGCGACTCGCCCACAGTGCCGTTCTGCATGCCGGGCACTCGGATGGTAAAGGGAATGCCGCTCCTCAGGAACAACACCGGCGAAATCGTCGCGTCGGCCATCATGTGGGATACGAATCCCCCTCCGGCCTTGAAGGGGGTCGTGTAGACGGCGTTGGCGACGAAATTGTGCCGGATATCGAAGGTCGAAAGCGCGCGCTCAAGGCCGAGGCGGGTAGGGCGGAAGGGCATGAATTCGCTGTTGAAGTCGGTCGTGTCATCCATGGCCTTACTGAAGGTGTAATTCACCTGAAACTGGAGTCCACCGGCAAAGCGCCGGCTCAGCGAGACCACAAGCCCATGGTAGATCGAGCTTCCGATCGAGGCTCGAATCCCTTGCTGGGCCAGGTCCGGATTGGTTCGGGTGTAGATCGGACCGGCGAAAGGATCGATCAGGCCCGTTTCCGTCACGTTCGTATCGAACGGAACTTGCAGGTGAATGCCGTGATACATCTGATAGCCCAGTTCGAGAGCTGTATTGGTTCCCAGTTGGCGCTCGATGCTGAGGCTCGCCTGGACGGAATAGTTGTTTTGATAGGGCTGCCTGAGGCTGGACACCACTCTGCCGGGCTGCCCTGGTCCGATCTGGAAACCGGCTGCGATCACGTCAGCGGCCGGAAGTTGTCGGAAGGGAGGCCGTTGGGAACAGAGCCAGGGCTGCTGGGGATCGCAGCCCGCCAGCATCGCCCAGAGCGTGAGAATGCGGTGGTCTGCCGGACTGAGCGCGGCGGCGACTTGGTTGATGTATCGGCCGGAGTCGTCCAATAGGTTGGCGACGTATGCCACGAAAAACGGGATGGGCGCTATGAAGACGCCGCCGCCTGCGCGAACGACCGTCTTCTGGTCGCTGCCTGGAGCCCAAGCCAACCCCAGGCGAGGCGAAAGGTAGATGCTGCGTGGAACCGGAGCTGAGGGCGCGTAAACATCCACACGGCCGCCGAAATCCAGCGTCAGATTACGGCTCGGCGTCCAGGAATCCTGCGCATATCCTGCCAGAGGATGCTCCCAGCCGGAAACCTGGGGATTTCCGAATCCCTGCCGGTAGGCGACGGGAATGCCGAGGTCAAAGGCTTCGAGCGCGGTCAAATAGGTCGCTGGATCTCCGGTCGCGGGCCAGCGGTGGGCGAGGTTGAAATTTAGCAAGGGCACATAGGCGGGAGAGGTCGGCTGGATCAGTCCCCCGACGATCGGAACGGCGCCGTCCCAGAATTGAAAGTCACCCCCGAAAAACAACTCATTTCGTACGACGTAGTGAAACGGCCGGTAAGAGGCGCCGACCTTCACCGCGTGCCGGCCTGTGACCATCGCCAAACTGTCTTCGAGTTGGAAGCGGCGTTCGACGACGGAAAACGGCTCGTAGTGCTCGCCTCCAAACTGGCCCAAGCCGGCGATTCTGAAGTACGCCGTGTCCGGCGAGACGGGCGTCGAATCCAGGCCGCTGTAGGGCACCACCTGCAAGCGGAGTTGGTTGATCCACCTTGGGCTGAGGACATGGTTCCATGCACCTAGGAGCGTGTAGTCCCGCCGATGCCCCAGCGTCGCATCGTCGGGCGCGTTCGAGGGATCCAGCACCTGCATTCGGCTTCCGTTGTCCTCGGCCAGCGAAAAGCGGAATGTCATGGTGTCGTTGGCGCGGGGCTGGTAGTCGATCCGTGTAACCCCGTTGTGATCTTTCTCCCAATCATCGAACGCGCCCGTGTTGGGCACGAGCAGGGCCGCCGCGTTCGGAAAATTGCGGGGATCCAGCAGGAATTGCAGTTGGGCGGCAACGGCCTCGAGCACCGGATCGCCCGATGCGGCTAGCTGGTTCACGTAGCCCTGTTGCGCGGGGTTGGAGCGGATGCCCTTCGCCGCATCGTTGGTGGCGTAGCTGCGGAACTGAGGGGCGTCGCTCTTGATGAACTCGTATGCGGTAAAGACGAAGAGCTTGTTCCTGACCAGCGGGCCGCCCGCGGCGAAGCCCGTCACGAGATCCTGCTGGAAGGCTTTTCCAGGCGCTCTTGGCGCGAAAAAGTTGGTCGCGTCGGTGTACTCATCGTTGAAAAAGGCATGCGCGTTGCCGTGCCAGGTATTGGTGCCGCCCCGGGTTACGACGTCGACGGAAGTGCCGGCTGTGAATCCGAACTCTGCTGCAAACGAACTCCGATTCACCTGAAGTTCCTTGATCGAGTCCAGCGGCACATGCGGAGTGCGCAGAGCCCCCGCGCCCATGTCGTTTTCTCCGCCATCGATGGTGACCAGGTTCTGCCGGCCGTTGCTGCCGCCGATGGAGAATCCCGTACTCTCAAACCCTGAAAAACCGGGCGTCTGGGAACGGGGCGCCTCGGAACTGGAGACGCCGGGGAGGGTAAAAATCGAGTCCGTGAATAAACGCGTCAAGTTGGGGAGTTCGGCGATCTGCCGACGGCCAAGGGTGTTGGCCTGCTGCGTCTGCCCGGCGAGGATGAGGCCGGGTTCTTCCCCCACCACCACCGTGTCGCGCGCCGACCCCAGTTTCAGGTGGACGTCGTAGTTCACAATCTCACCCACAGATAGGGAAACTGTGGCGGCGAGGGCGGTGAAACCGCTGGCCTCGACTTCCAGCGTGTACGTGCCTGGGAGGAGCAGAGGAACGCGGTAAACGCCGTCAGCGCCGGTCTGTACCGCGCGGCTCCAGCCTGTGCCGGGGTCTTTGACGGTTACCTTGGCTCCCGGTACCAGGAGTCCTTGCGGATCGAAGATGGTTCCCTTCACCGTAGCGGTCGAATAATCGACTTGGGCGGGTAGCGGTGTTGAGACGGCGAGCAAGAGAACCAGAGGGGAGACTAAAAGGGCCTTCTTGCCCATACCCGCCTCCTGGGAGCCAGGCCGAAGGAACAGGGGCGAAGCTTCCCTAGGATTCCAGATTCATCTTGCGCAGAAGTGCATGAAAGCGTGGGTCGGCGCGGAGCGGATCCAGGAAAGGATAGGTCTTCAGCGTGTTGGCCATGCGGTCATGCGCATCGGCGGCCCGATCCAGCCAGATCAATGCATCGTCAATCTCGCCGAGCCCCAGGTGCGTCCAGGCGAAGCTCGTCGGGGGGACGTAGGACTGCTTGGCGATCGCACGGAGACGCTCCAGCACGGTCCTGGCCTCCTCGCTGTGTCCGCCCAAACCTAGTGCCAGGCCAAGCCAGCCCAGCACCAGGGGAAAGCCTCCGGAAACGTCGGCGGACTTGCGCAGAGCCGCGACACTCTCCTCGTATCTTTGCGGCCCGAGGTAGACATGGCCGAGCACCATGTGCGACAGAAAGTGTTGCGGTTCCGACTCGGCCAGAAGGAGAGCCTGCTCGATGGCCCGGTCGTATTGCCGTCCCAGATAGAGCGCTTCCGCGAACCAGCCGCGCAGTTCCAGCGATAGCGGATCGGACTCGAGCGCGCGTTCGAGTTCCGTAATGGCTTCGCCGGCGCGCCCGACCACCAGCAGTGCTATCGCATACCTCAACCCTACGACAGGGGATGCTGGATTCAGGCCGCGGCCGCGCTCAACGCACTGCAGGACCTCCTCCCAATCCCAATAGCCTGCCTTCGGGAAATAGCCCAACAAGGCGTGGGTTTCCGCCAGTGTGTCATCAATTTCGATCGCGCGAAGCGCGTACCCGCGCCCGATGAGGTCCATCTCCGTGGGCGAAGCGAACCCCCAGAAGCCCAGATACCAGCAGAGTTCGGCAAGGGCGTCATAGGCGAGTGCAAACGCCGGGTCCCGCGCGAGGGCCACCTCGAAGTGCCGCCTTGCCTTGGCCACACCCTCCGGCGTCCACCGAGACATGAAATAGCGTCCTTGGATGTACTCGTTGTACGCCGCCAAATCTTCGGTCGGCTTTCGGGCGCGCCCGCGGAGGGTCGCGTCGTTTGGAGCGTTGCCGGCCGCGGCCGGAATTTGCGTACCGATGTCTCGCGCGACGCGATCGTGCAATCCGAACACGTCACCCATTTCGGCATCGTACTTCCTGGCGAAAACGTGCGTCTGATCGCTGGTCCTTACGAGCTGCACGTTGATCGCCACCCGGTGATCGGCGCGGCGGACGCCACCTTCTACAACGTAGTCCACGTTGAGCTCCCGGCCGATCCGGGCCACGTCCTTGTGCGTGCCCTTGTAGCGCATCGCCGTAGTGCGGGCGATCACGGCGAGTCGTTCTGGTGCGAGAGCGGCGAGCGCGGTAATGATCTCGTCCGTCATGGCATCGCTGAAATATTCCTCCGCTGCGTCGCCGCTCCAATTGGCGAAAGGCAGCACGGCCAACCGCGTCCTTCGCGTGATTGGTCCGGTGGCATTCTCCGGCAGCACCCGAACCCCCGCCAGGAATCGATATCCCCGCTTCGGCACGGTCTCGATGAAACGCGGGCGGTCCGCCGAGTCCCCTAGCGCCTGCCGCAAATGGGCGACCGCGGTATTGAGGCTCTTCTCGAAGTCGACGAACACGTCGCCGGGCCAGAGTTGCCGGCGCAATTCCTCGCGGCTGACCACTTGTGCGGGATGTTGCAACAGGCAGGCAAGCACTTGGAAGGATTGCTCGCGGAGCGGGATCTTCAGTCCTCGCTTGAAGAGCAGGCCCGATTGCAGGTCGGCCTCAAAACAGTCGAACCCGACGTTTTGACGGGTGGCGTCCGTTGCCGCATTTGTGGTGGGCATATTCTGCCCCGATCGCTACGCTTTTCTGACCCCGGTAGCTGCCGAGCCTTGGCATTAGCATACCCCCGCCGTGCCCCTAGTCAAGCCCAACCTGCGTCGAATGAAATGATTAGCAGTTATCACGAAATTAACACGGAAACAATATCGCGTCGGTTTACTGGCAATCAGGCGGGGCTCAACATGGGGCGTTCGAAGAAAGCAAGCAATTGCTTCACGAGGAGGAGGATTCAGTCATGAACACGAAAGCCACGCTTGGAGTCATTGCAGGACTGCTGATAACTCTGGGCTTCGGAGCCCCCGCGGCGCAAGCGCAAGGGCCCTGCACCCTGGATACGTTTACCGGAACGTACGCGTTCTACGAGAAGGGATCGAGCGCAATCCTCGATCCCAACTCACAACCGTACCCGTACCACTGGGCCGGAGCCATCGCACCGTTCGTCACGGTAGGCGAGGTCACCGTGGGGCCGGACGGAGTCGGCCACGGCTTTTTTTGGATACGAGTCGGGTCTCTCAACGGTGGGCTTGAGCCCATTCCCTTGGAGACAACGGTCACCGAAATGAATGAGGACTGTACCGGAAAGGTCAGTGCCCAGTTCAATCTGGCTGGCCAACCTAAAACCATTGTCGAACGCTTCATCCTCTTTGACAATGGCCGCGAGTACCGCGCCATTCCCACCGAGATCGTGAATGGCGATCCCACTTTAGCCTGGATTATGGAGGGCCACCGCATCAGCAAATCCGGCGAGCCGCCGAGCACCTGCGGACCGCAGACCGCGAACGGCAGCTGGTTAATGCAAGTGGAAAACTTGGTGCAGTTTGGCCCGAGCGTCCCGATCTTCTCAGATGTCCTGCTGCTTCGCGAGGATGTTTCGACGAGCGGCGACTATACGGGTATGCTCTACGAAAAGCTGGGACCCACGGGCAACATCGCGCTCCCCATCTGGGGAACGATTACTGTCAACCCTGACTGCTCCTACAAGGCGGACATCAATCTCACCATTCAGGGCAATCCTGTAACGATTGCCACCAGAGGCCTCTACCTCGACGAGGGCAAGAAGGTCTATGGACTGCAGGTCAGCAGTGGGGGGACCAAGTTCTCGTTCGGGCAAGGCCTGCGGATGGGGGAGTCGGGAGCGCCCGAGCGGTAGGAAGCCAGAAGGTGAAGCGGGCAGGATCGGCCTAGCCTTCGAGAGCGAGGTTTTGGAGGTCAGCGGCTGCTGAAGGCGATCGACGGCCAGGCGGCGGGCACGGCGAACGCGCAACGGATTTCGAACCGTTGCGCGTTCCGTGCCCGGCAGCACGCCTCTCGCATCTTCTCCGCGCGCCGCTGCGTGTCTCGCAGCACCGCCTCAGGGTCACGCGCCAAGGCCCGGTCGAAGGCCTGCCTCGCGCTCCGCTCTTCCGCCTGCTGTCCCCTGCCTGCCCGCCGACGTTCGTCCCGCAGCTGCGGGATCACGGCCCCGAGCCCGCCGTGGCGGCAATGGTAGCGCCACAGGCGGGCGGGTCCCCTGCCCCCTGTGGCCTGTAACCTGTAACCTAGTCTCACCTACGGGCCGCGCAACCTTCCGCGCCGTGGGGACAACCAACTAAGGAAGATGTTTCGACTGGCCATGAGACGGTGCTGCGGATGGGCGCCTTTCGTAAGGGCGCGGCTTCAGCCGTGCCGTAGTCGCTCGAGCGTCAGTGCGGCTTTAGCCGCTGGGGGACGGGCGCCTCGGAAATCCAGCAACCCGTCTAGATTCAGGATCTGCGGAGAAGGGTGCGGAAGCAAGATCGCCCGAGGCACTTTCGCCCTTGTGCTGGCGATTGCCGGCTGCGCCGCCGTTGCCTTCGCTCAGGGCGCCTCGAGCCCCGGACCCAACGCCGCGCAGGTGATCCAATTCCTCAATCAAACAATTGCCTGGTATCGCCAAGGGCCGGAACTCCAACGTGTGGTCAGCGACCCCAGCGATTGGATGACCGCCTACGACAACCAGCAAACCGCCAACCAGGCCGTCCAGCTCGCTTTCGCTTTCGCTCGGGCGCAAGTCGGCGCCTTGGCCAAGGAAAGCGGAGCCAATGCGGGGCAGAATCCGGGCGGGTCCGCGACCGAAGTTCAGGCGCTGAGCGGATGGCAGAAGAAAATCGACAAAGAAATCCAGGATACGCAAACCGAGCGTGATGCCGATATCCAAAAGCTGGCTCGCCTCACAGGGGCGCCCCTCAAGCGACTCCAAGCCACCGTCTCGGAGCTCCAGGGCGAACTCGCGCTGGCCCAGGCCCGCAGGGACGCCCTGAAGAGCATGATGGAGTTCATGAGCCAAGGCGGGGCCAACGGCCCGGGAGCGACGGGCCTGCGCGCGCAAATCGAGGCGCTGGCGAGTTCGGTGCCCGCAGTCTCGGCGAATGCCACCAGCGCCGAGCGTTCCCGCAACGCTTCCGCCGCTTCGGCAGCGGAAGCCAATGCCCTGGCCGCGAGCGCGAGCCAGCCGCCGGTTTCGGGTCTGTGGGAATTGGCCCAGCACGTCTTCTCGCTCTGGGGCGACGTCCGTACGCTCGATTCCGCCATTCGGAAAACGAACGACCTCTCCGCCACCTCCGCCCGCTTGCGCGCCCCGCTGGTAGACCGGCTGCGAAACCTCTCGCAGCAAGGCGACGTGCTCGCCAAGCAGGCCGATACCGCCAATCCCGCCACCCTGCTCCAGGAAAAGCAGCAGCTCGACTCGCTGGCCAGTCAGTTCACCCAGGTTTCCGCGTCCCTCGTGCCCCTGAGCAAGCAGAATCTGCTGCTCGGCGTTTACTCCAGGAATCTCGTCGGCTGGCGCGACTCGGAGCAAGGGGAGTTTCAGTCGGCGCTCCGGGGCCTGCTCGTGCGCGTGGGGATCCTTGGGCTGGTACTGGCTTTGGTGATCGTTGCGGCGGAGATCTGGCGCCGGGCGATCTTCCGCTACGTGCGCGATCCCCGGCGCCGCTACCAGATGCTCTTGCTCCGCAAATTCTCGCTGTGGTCCGCGCTCGTCGCGATCGTCGGTCTCTCCTTCGTCCACACGCTCGGCTCGGTGCTTACCTTCGCCGGCTTGCTCACCGCCGGCATCGCTCTCGCCCTCCAAAACGTCATTCTCTCGATCGTCGGCTACTTCTTCCTCATCGGCAAGTTCGGGGTGAAGGTGGGCGACCGCGTGCAGATCGGCGCGGTGAGCGGCGAGATCGTGGACATCGGCCTGGTGCGCCTGCACCTGCTCGAGTTGGCCGGGCCGAACGCCGACGCGCCCACCGGCCGCGTCGTGGCGTTTTCGAACTCGGTGGTGTTCCAGAATCCCGGGCTGACCAAGCGCATTCCGGGCACCCATCTGGCCTGGCACGAGGTCACGCTTACCCTTTCGGCCGAAACCGATACCGCGGGCATACGGAATCGCTTGCTGGGAGCGGTGAACGCGGTTCTGGCCGATTTCCAGGAGGAGATCGAGCGCCAAGGTCGGCGCGTGGAGACGTTTGGAGCGGGCTCGGCCATCGACTTGCAGTCCAAGTACCAATTGCGGTTCACGCCGTCCGGCATCGAGGTTCTGATCCGCTTCCCCATCGATCTCCGCCACGCCGCCGAAATCGACGAGCGAGTCACCCGCGAGCTGTTCCGCGTGCTGGCCGAAGATCCGAAACTCCAGCTCGCCTCCGGCCCCGGCGCCGGCATCCAGCTCCACACCACCCTCTCCGCCACCGGCTCCTCCGCCTAGCCGCTCTCGCCAATTCGTAACGCCGTATTGCGGTATCGAAATGCCCCGGGTGCCCCACCCGTCGAAGTTACGGGTGGGGGCTGGTCGAGCCGTCCCTCGAGCGGGCCTTCAGTGCGTTCCGAAAAGCGCGCGGACAGGAGTGTCCGCGCCACAGCCGTCCTGTTGTAACGCCGGCATCCTACCGGCGCCTTCCTCCTACCAACCGCTGCCAATTCGTAGGGGCGGCTCTTGTGGCCGCCTCAGGGCGGGCATCCCGAAGCTTCGGGACTCGCCCCTACAAGTAGGTCGCCGGGCCGCGGGCGGCGAAGGGCATGGCGTGCCCTACCAGGACGGAATCTAAGCAACGGGTTCGCAGGCTCTGGGCAGGGGAGCGGTCAGCGGCGGAAGGCAACGCGGCCGGCGACGATGGTCATCATGGGCGCGCCGCGGAATTCGCGGCCGTCGAAGGGTGAGTTGCGAGACCGGCTGGCGGACTCGTGGGCGCGGAACGTCCACGGCTCGTCGACGGAGAACAGGGTGAGGTCGGCCGGCTCGCCTTCCGCGAGCCGGCGAGCGATCCCGAGCACGCGCGCGGGGCCGGTGGCGAACAACTCGACCAGGCGGGTGAGGCCGATCCGGCCAGAGTGGAAGAGCTGTTCGAGGGCGAGCGCCAATGCGGTTTCGAAACCAATCATGCCGAACGG
Source organism: Acidobacteriota bacterium (assembly GCA_021788095.1). Lineage (GTDB taxonomy): Bacteria > Acidobacteriota > Terriglobia > Acidiferrales > UBA7541 > JAKASX01. Next base: position 33,855 of record JAJYLB010000016.1, read on the forward strand.
CGCGCGGTCGAATTCCACTTCCTTCCGCGCCGGCTCGTGTGGGGCATGGTCGGTGGCGATAGCGTCCACCGAGCCGTCGGCGAGGCCTTCGAGGAGCGCGTCGCGGTCCTGGCGCGAAGCGACGGGGGGATTCACCTTGAAGCGGCTGTCGTAGCCGACATCGTCGTCGGTGAGCGTGAAATGGTGTGGCGTGACTTCGCAGGTGACGCCCAAGCCGCGCCGCTTCGCTTCTCGAACCAGCCGAAGCGATTCCGCGGTGGAGAGATGAGCGACGTGGAGGCGGCCGCCGGTGAGTTCGGCGATTTGGACGTCGCGAGCCACGCAAATCGATTCCGTCGCGGCAGGCATTCCCGCCAGGCCGAGCCGGACCGAGCGCGGCCCCTCGCGCATCACCGCCCCGGCGAAGAGGGAGGAATCCTCGCAGTGGTCCACCAGTGGGAGATCGAGCGAGCGGCAATACTCCATGGCCTGGCGCAGCAACTTGGCCGTGGCGACGGGGTGGCCGTCGTCGCTGACGGCGACGATGCCAGCATCCTTCATCGCGGAGATTTCGGCGAGCGACTCGCCTCGGCTGCCCGCGGAGACGGCGCCTATCGGCCACACGCGCACGAGGCTGGCGGCCCGGGCGCGATCGAGGATAAAGCGAGTGACGGAAGCGTTGTCGTTCACCGGCCGCGTATTCGGCATGGGGCAGATGGCGGTGAAGCCGCCGCGCGCGGCGGCGCACGCTCCGGTTTCGATGGTTTCCGAGGATTCGTCACCCGGCTCCCGCAGGTGGCAGTGGAGGTCGATGAACCCGGGGGCGACGACCCAGCCGGAAGCGTCCACCAGCTCCGCCGCAGGCACCTCGAGCGAAGGGCCGAGCGCGGCGATCCGCTCGCCATCGATCAGGACATCGAGCCGGGCGTCGGTTCGCGTGGCCGGGTCGACCACCCGGCCGTTCTTAAGCAGAAGCATGCGACAAGTCCTCGAGGCTGCCCGTCCCGCCGATCAGCAGGTAGAGCAAGGCCATCCGTACGGCGATGCCGTTGGTTACCTGCTCGAGCACGCACGACTGCGGCCCATCGGCCACCGCCGGCTCGATCTCCAGCCCGCGAATCATGGGGCCGGGATGAAGGACGAGGGCGCCGGGGCAGGCGCGCGCAAGCCGGGCGCGGCTGAGTTGGTACTGGCGGATGTATTCGTCGCGGGGAAGTCCCGGCTCGTGCAGCCGCTCTTCCTGCACCCGCAGCGCCATCACCGCTTCGGCGCCTTCGAGCGCCTCGTCGATCCGGGTCGTGCGGCGCACGCCCGGCGCGAGCGTATCCAGTTCGCGCGGCAGCCACATCGCGGGTCCGCAAAGGGTGATGCGCGCGCCGAATTTCGAGAGCAGATGGATATCGGAGCGGGCGACGCGGCTGTGGACGATATCGCCGAGGATGGTGATGGCGAGGCCATCGAGCGAGCCGCGGCGATCGCGAATCGTGAGGGCGTCGAGCAGGGCTTGGGTGGGATGCTCGTGGAGGCCGTCACCGGCGTTGATCACGGGCACGCGAACGCGCTCGGCAACGAACTCGGCCGCGCCTGACGAGGAGTGCCGAATCACGATGCCATCGGGCTTCATGGCCTCGAGCGTGTGAATGGTGTCGGCCAGCGACTCGCCCTTTTTCAAGCTCGAGGATTCGGCCTGGAGACCGAGCGTATCGGCGCCCAAGCGGCCCGCGGCGGCGGTAAAGCTGATCCGGGTGCGGGTGGAAGGCTCGAAGAAGGCGAGCACGACGCTCTTGCCGCGCAGCGTGGCGAGTTTCTTGAGCGGGTAGGTCTGCATCTGCTGGAACGGCCGGGCCTCGTCGAGGAGGAAAGCGATCTGCGCCGCCGAGAGCGGTTCGATGGCCAGCAGATGGCGAAAGCGCTCGATCATCACCGCTTCCTATCCCACACGGTCCACCACCACAACACGCTCTTCATGGTCGATCTCTTCCAGGCGCACTTCGATGAATTCGCTGGGCCGCGTCTGGACGGTGCGGCCGATGAAACTGGCTTCGACGGGCAACTCCCGATGGCCGCGATCGATAAGGGTGCAGAGCCGAACGCGCCGCGGCCGCCCCAGGTCGAAGAGGCCGTTCATGGCCGCGCGGGTGGTGCGGCCGGTGTAAAGAACGTCGTCTACGAGCAGGATGTCGCGGTCGTCGACGATCGGAACGTCGCTGGCTTGAACCACTGGCTGAGGAGCGATGGTGGAGAGGTCGTCGCGATAGAGCGTGATGTCGAGCGACCCGACAGAGATGGGGCGGCCGAGAATCGATCGCATGTTGCGGGCCAGCCGCTCGGCCAAGGGAACGCCCCGACGCCGGATGCCGACCAGCACCAAACGGTCCAGCTCGGAGGTTCGCTCGAGGATTTCGTGCGCCAGGCGCTGAAGCGTCCGGTCGATTTCCGTGGCCGACATCAATTGCGCTTTTTCCACTACGCGCATGGCGGTTCATCGTAACACACGCCAGGAGCCCTCCGGCACTGCCGGCCGCGCGCTACGGGCCTCACTTGCGGCTCACCGCATCGGTCGTGAGACATGAGGTGCCCGCGCCACTTCCGGCTGGCCGCCTTTCACGGGTCACGGGCCACACGTCGCTACCGGTCCCCGGGCTCGGCAGCCGTGCTAGACTAACCCGCGCGCCGTGCCACAACGACCCGACCTGCGCGTCCGCGTCGGTTCCCTCGAACTGGCCAATCCCATCCTTGCTGCGAGCGGCACTTTTGGCTACGGCGTCGAGTTTGCCCATCTGGTGGATCTCAGCCGCCTGGGTGGGATCGTGACCAAGGGACTCTCGGCACATCCTATGGCCGGAGCGCCGCCGCCGCGCCTGGCGGAAACCGCCTCGGGGATGGTGAATGCCGTCGGGCTGCAGAATATAGGCGTTCGAGCGTTCGCAGACGAGAAGCTGCCCGCGTTGCGATCCTACCGGACGCCCATCATCGCCAACGTTTTCGGATCCAGCTTGCGTGAATACCTGGAAGTGATCGAGCTCCTCGAGAAGGTCGAGGGCGTCGCGGGATACGAATTGAACGTTTCTTGTCCCAATACGGAGGGTGGCGGGAGGGAGTTCGGGATTGATCCGGGAGTCGCGGCTAAGCTGACGGGTGCCGCCCGGGACGCGACCAAGAGGCCCCTCTGGGTCAAGCTCTCGCCCAACGTAACGGATATCGCTGCCATCGCCAAAGCAGCCGAGCAAGCCGGTGCAGACGCCTTGACCGTGGCAAACACCTATCCGGCTATGGTTGTAGACATTCGCAGCCGGCATTCCCGGCTGGGGCGGCTATCGGGGGGGCTTTCGGGACCGGCCATCAAGCCGATCACCCTGAAACTGGTTTACGACGTTTGCCAAGCGGTGCGGATACCTGTCATCGGGCTCGGTGGGATCGAGACTGCGGAAGACGTATTCGAGTACCTGGTTGCCGGGGCTACGGCGGTCCAAGTGGGCACAGCCCATTTCGCCGACCCGCGAGCCAGTCAAAGGCTTGTCGAGGGTATAGAAGAGGTGGCGAAGAAGATTAACGTCAATAGTATCAGTAGCTTAACGGCCAGTTTGCGCCTATAAAAACCTTCCCTTCCCTCTGTAAACCGCCTATAATTGGGTCACCTAGCACCCCGGCCTCTCTGTTCGCGCTTGACGGAAATGAGACTCTTGGCCCTCATCGGAAGACGCTCTTGCTTGGCCGGATTCGGGTGTGTCATCGCCCTGGCCTTGCCCGGCTCCCTGGCCGGGCCTCAGCCACTCCTCCCCAAAGGGACGGGAGCGTGCAATCTCACTCTTCGAGGAACGCCCCGGAAGCCAAAGCCCAACGAATGCTGGGATGCGCTGGCAAGCTGGTACGGAGCCACATTCGAGGGCGCGCCGACGGCAAGTGGCTCTTCTTTCAACATGTACGCGGCAACGGCAGCGCACCCGACCCTGCCTTTGGGGTCGATCGTCCGGATCTCGAATCCGAAGACCGGCCGAAGCATGGTCGTGACCATCAACGATCGCGGGCCCTATATTCCCGGTCGCGGTTTGGATGTATCTTATGAGGTCGCCCGGCTGCTAGGCTTCGCCGAGCAGGGCATCTGCCGGGTGAAGATAGAATTTCTTAAGCTACCGGCGACCACTTGGCTTTCCACCCACGCGAAAAACTGATTGTTGCCCTGGACTACCCCAGCCTTGCGCCGGCGTTGGCGATGGCTCGCCAACTGGAAGGCTTGGCCGGATGCTTCAAGATCGGGAGCCAGTTGTTTGCCGCGGAGGGTCCTCGGGCGCTGGAAAAGCTCGCACGGATCGGCGGCATCTTCCTCGACCTTAAATTCCACGATATTCCCAACACGGTAGCGGGCGCGGTGCGCGCCGCGGCCGATCTCCCCGGCGTGCGGTTTCTCGACTTGCACACCCTGGGCGGCTTGGAACCCATGCGCGCCGCGGTGGAAGCGATCAGGGCGCGGAAATCGCCTCCGCAGCTACTCGGCGTGACGATCCTCACCAGTCACGACGAGCAGAGCCTGCGCCGCGTGGGTTTGGCCGGGAAAGCGGCCGCGAACGCGCTGCGCTTGGCAAAACTCGCCAAACTGGCCGGCCTCGATGGAGTAGTGGCTTCGGCGCAAGAGGTTCGGCCTATCCGGCGCGCTTGCGGACCAGATTTCCTCTTGGTCGTGCCTGGTATTCGGCCGGCGTCCGCCGGGCTGCAAGACCAAGTGCGGGTGGCTACGCCAAGCGAGGCGATTCGCGCCGGCGCCGATTATCTCGTCGTGGGCCGGCCGATCACCGGAGCGCCCGCGCCGGCTTCCGCGGCGGCGGCCATCGTTGCGGAAATTCAGCAAGCCCTGGCGCGAGGGTAAGCCCCGGTACCCTCGCTCCGCAAATCCCGAACAGACCCAAACTGACCAGGGGATCTGGGGTGAGGCCCGGCGAGCTTACGGTTCACGCGTGATATGATGGCCGAAAAGACCCCGTGATGTAGGTTGGGGTGGAAACTGATGACTATCACTCTCAAACCGGAACAGGAACGGATCATACGGGCCGAGATTCGGAAGGGACGTTTCCGCAGCGCCGAGGAGGCACTCGATCGCGCTCTGGCCGCGTTGCGGGAGAAGGGTGACGAGGGGGAGAGTGCAACCTCACGGAAGAACCTCGCGCAATTCCTTATGGAGTCTCCTCTTGCTGGCTCCGAGTTGGACCTGGCTAGGCAGAGGGACCAAGGCCGCCCGGTACAGGTATGAGCGGTTTCCTGCTCGACACGAATGTCCTGTCGGAGTTCAGTAGGCGCCGCGGGCCGGACCGGGGTGTCAGGGATTGGCTGGAGGCTGCCGAACCCCGATCTCTTTACGCCAACGTGCTGACCTTTGGGGAGATACGCTTTGGAGTCGGGCTACTTCCTCCGAGCAAGCGGCGGGCCGAGCTGGAAGAATGGCTGGTCCGCGATCTGTGTGAGTGGTTTGAGGGCCGGATTCTCCCTGTGGACCAGTCCACCGCCGAGCATTGGGGACTCCTTCGGGCGCAGGCGCGAGCGAAGGGCCACCCCCTGTCTGTCATCGACGGCCTGCTAGCAGCAACCGCCCTCCAGCACGGGCTCTCCATCGTATCCCGGAACGTGAGCGACTTCTCTTCCCTTGGCGTGACAGTGGTTAACCCGTGGAAGGGGTCGGGTCGGTGAAGCCCCGCCGCTTCGCGGGTATTGATCTCGCGGATTCCTTCCGGTTGCCATGAAGAACGTCATCCTCGGCACCGCCGGACATATCGACCACGGCAAATCCGCTTTGGTCGAAGCCCTGACGGGCACGCATCCCGACCGCCTGGAAGAAGAGAAGCGGCGGGGAATCACCATCGATCTCGGCTTCGCCTTTCTCGCGGCCGAAGACGTGCGGCTGGGCTTCGTGGACGTGCCCGGCCATGAGCGGTTCGTGCGGAACATGCTGGCCGGCGCGGGTGGAATCGACCTGGTGCTTCTGGTCATCGCCGCCGACGAATCGATCAAGCCGCAAACGCGGGAGCATTTCGAGATCTGCCGGCTGCTGGGAATCCGGCAGGGTCTGGTAGCGCTCACCAAAGCGGATCTGGTGGACGCGGAAACGCTGGGCTTGGTTCGGCTGGAGATCGAGGAGTTCGTTCGCGGCTCGTTTCTCGAGGGCGCGCCCATCGTGGCCGTAAGCGCGCGCACGGGCGCGGGCGTTCCCAACCTGCGAGAAAGTTTGTTCCAGGCCGCGCGAGCGGCGCCGGCGCGCGACACCTCGAACTATTGCCGCTTGCCAATCGATCGAGCCTTTGCGGTGAAGGGCTTCGGCACGGTAGTTACGGGGACGCTGGTTTCCGGCGCAGCCGCCGTGGGCGACGAGTTGGAACTCTTTCCCGGCGGCCGGCGCGTCCGCGTGAGGGGCCTGCATTCGGCAGGGCAGTCGGTGGAGCGGGCCACGGCAGGGCAACGGACGGCCGTGAATCTGGCCGGGGTCGAGCTGGACGAAGTGCGGCGCGGAATGGCTCTCGCGAGCCCGGGCCGCTTTCGCGCCACCCGGCAACTGGACGCGCGGGTGCGGCTGCTGGCTTCGGCGAAGCCGGTCAAGAACCAATCCTTGGCGCATTTCCACGCGGGCACGGCCGAGACGATAGCCGAGTTGGTTCTGCTCGGGAGCGAGACGATTCCGGCGGGAGGAACGGGCTTGGCGCAATTGCGTTTGCGGGAGCCGGTGCTCGTGCTCGCCGGCGACCGGTTCATTCTGCGACAGTTCTCTCCCATGACCACCATCGGGGGCGGCGTTGCGATCGACAGCCTCGCCCGGCGGCATCGGCGGGGCGACCGCGCCGCGATCGAGCTGCTCGAAGCGCTCGAAACGGGCAGCCGGGAAGATGCGCTGGCCGCATTGGCCCAAGCGGAAACGGGCGGATTGACGCTGGAAGAAGCGGTCGCGAGAACGGCTTGGGCAGAAGGGGAAGTGCGAGCGACGGCGGAATCGCTCGAAGGCGCGGGCCGGCTGAGAATCGCGAGCCGCGATCCGTGGGTGATGGCGGCGTCGGCGACCGTCGCGGCGTGCGCCAGCCAGGCGCGCGAGGTGATCGAGGTCTTTCACGCAGCGAGTCCGCTGGCGCCAGGCATGCCGAAAGAGGAATTGCGGGATCGCGCGGCGCGGGGATTGCTTCCGGAAATCTTTTCCATGGTTCTCGACGATCTGGTTCGCGGCAAGGTGCTGGCCGTCGCGGGCGATCTGGTCATGCGCGCGGGCCGCAGCGTGGTGCTTACGGCGGAAGAGGAACGCGCGCGGCAGCAGATCGAAGCCGCCTTCGAGAAGGCCGGGCTTGCCGTGCCGCGCCTGGCCGAAATTCTGCCCCGGTTACCCGTGGACGCGAAGCGCGCGGAGAAGCTGGTGCAAATGCTTCTGCGGGAAGGCAAGCTGATCAAAGCGGGCGAAGACGTGGTGTTCCACAGGGGCGCCATCGAGCGGCTAAAGGGTCTGCTGGCAGCCTACAAGACCAAGCAGGGCAATAAGATATCGGTGCCTGCGTTCAAGGAACTCGCGGGGATCAGCCGGAAATACGCGATACCGTTACTCGAATACCTCGATCGGGCGAGGGTGACTCGACGCGTGGGCGACGAGAGGATTATACTTTAGTTGGCGCGCGGGGCCTTCGCCTCGGCAGCGCCGGAGGTGATCTGTGTACGCACTGATTTTCGACAGTCCGATGGACCTCCTGGTCGTCGGGTTGGTAGTCCTGATCCTGTTTGGCGGGAAGAAGATCCCCGAGATGATGCGGGGCCTTGGCAGCGGCGTGCGCGAATTTCGGGAAGGTATGCGGGTGCCGGAGGAGCAGCCTCACCCGCCAGCCAGTCCTGCGGCGCCAAGCCAGCCCACGCAGGAAAAGAAGTAACTGCTTCCCTGATTCCGCTTTCGCTCCGGGCGCCTATTCCGCGTCCGGGCTCCAGCCCAACTCCCGCAGCAGAGCGTAAAGCCGAGCCAGCGGCAATCCCACCACGTTGAAGTAGCATCCCTCAATCCGGGTAACGAACCGGCTGGCGCGTTCCTGAATGCCGTACGCTCCCGCTTTGTCTTTCGGTTCGCCCGTAGCGACGTAGGCGTCGATCTCCGAGTCGGAGAGCGGGGCGAAGGTTACGGCAGTAGTCTCCGCGGCGCGGCGCAGGACGCCCTCCGGCAGGCGGAGCACGGCCACGCCGGTCAGAACCCTGTGCGTGCGGCCCGAGAGGCGCCGGAGCATCCGCCGCGCGTCTTCGTCGGAAACGGGCTTGCCCATCACGCTGCCATCGAGCAGAACCAGCGTGTCGGCTCCCACAACGATCGCGGGACCTTCGCGGTCGCGGGCGGCTGACCGCGCTTTCTCTTCGGCCAGGCGAAGAACGCAGGATTTCGGCAGCTCGCCAGGCCGCGGCGATTCGTCGATTCGGGCGGCGCAGCGCTCGAAAGGGATGCCGGCGCTCTCGAGTATGGCCGCGCGGCGTGGCGACGCGGAAGCGAGAATCAGCTTCATTGGTTGGGTATCAACAAGGCCCGTGGCTGATTGTAGCAACCGGCCTGCGGTTGGCTGGCCGTGTTCGGATGCCGCGACGACCCCATGCCGCGCTGAAGGCCGCGGCGTCTAAACCTGGAACGTCGCGCGGGTCGGTGGCGGCTCGGTATCACAGCCACCCGAACCTTCGGGACCTGGCTGTGCGCTTTTCGCCCAGGCCAGCCCGAGCCCCGCGCAGGCAGGTCCCGAAGGTTCGGGAGCCTGTGATACTTTGCCGGACCGCGACTTTCGACTCCGTGACTCGGGAAACTAGGCTCGTCCGACGGAAAGGAATAAAATCAACCGAACGTCTGTCTCTGCGTGGACGAAGGGCATTGATGAAGCGCTCGGCAGCTACGGTGTTGGTTCTGCTTTCAGCGGTCTCGGTTACCTACGCTGGCCGGAATCGAGCTGCCCGGGCCGGCGCGATCTGCACTAGCGTCACCATTCCCGTCGAGGCGGTGAACAAGAAATACGGCAGGTTCGTCGAGGGCCTCGACCCCACGGATTTCATCGCGCGCGTGAACGGCAAGCCGGCACAGATTCTCTCCGCCAAGCCGGACCACGGCCCTCATGGTGTGATCCTCCTGCTTGACGAGAGCACCAGCATGGCGGAGCCCGCGAATTGGAGATTTACCGTCGCTACGGCTTCGCATGTTATCGCCCGTCTCAACAATCGAGACGCGTTCGGTCTGACCGTCTTCGCCGAGCGCCCATACAAGATTCTGTCGGTCGGAGCCGGACGCGCACAACTCCTCCATGTTCTCGCCAGGGGTGACATTTTCCCGGGCCGGAAGCAAGTCGGTGGCCGTCTAACGGCACTTTGGGATTCGATCCTTTCCGTTGCCGGCCAGTTTCGCAACCCGCGGCCGGGGGACGCGGTCCTTGTGTTCACCGACGGTCTGGACACCCACAGCAAGCATAATGCGAGTCAGGTGGCCACGTCCGTTCTCTCCGATCACATTCGCGTCTTCACCTTCTGGGTCCACGCCCCCTTCACAACGCGCGGCCCTGTCACCGGTCAGGAGGGTCTAGACCTCGTGGCTAGCCGTTCAGGTGGGGCGGCTTGGCCACCCTCGGTCGGCTGGATATCGCGTCGCAGCCCGCTGAATAGCTTGGTGGCTCGGGTTGACGACTTCTACGGCGTGAGTCTCTCCGTGCCCGCAGCGGCGGCCCGCAAGCGCTCTCTCAACCTGGAGCTCAGCTTGGCAAAAGAGCCGAGTACGAAGGACCTGGAGCTTTCCTATCCGCGGATGCTGCCGGCGTGCACTGCCGCGTCGCCGCATTAGCCCCCGCAGGGAGGCACCCGGCTTCTCCAAGGCCACGGCGAGCCAGGAACGCTCGGGCGGATTCCCATTCCCCGGCGGATGGAGTACACTTTTTTACCCCTATGAGCCGAATTGCCGCCATCGTGGCCGCGGCCGGAATGGGCACGCGGATGGGCTTGGGCACGCCAAAACAGTTTCTGGAACTGGGCGGGGTGCCGATCCTCGTATTCACGCTAAGGCGGCTGGCGACGAGCTCGTTGCTGACCGAATTCTGGGTTGCTTCGCCCGAGGAGCACGTCGAAACGCTGCGCGAGAGCTTGGCCGGAGAGGCGCTGGGCCGGCCGGTGCGGGTGGTGGCGGGCGGGGAGACGCGGCAGGAATCGGTGGGGCGGGCGCTGCGGGCGATTTCCGACGAAGCGGAGTTGGTGCTGGTGCACGACGCCGTGCGGCCGTTGGTGACGCGGGAGATGATCGAGCGCGTGGTGGCGGAAGCGCGAGCCTGCGGCGCGGCGATCGTCGGCGTGCCGGCCATCGATACGGTAAAGGAAGTGAAGCGAGCGAGCCTGCCCGAGGACGCCGCCCTGATCACCGCAACGGTTCCGCGCGAGCGGATCGTGCTCGCGCAAACCCCACAGGCGTTTTCCACTCCCCTGCTCCGCGAGGCCTTCGCCCGCGCCGAGCAGGATGGCTTGGTGGCTTCCGACGAAGCCGCGCTGGTCGAGCGGCTTGGCCGCACCGTGCACGTGGTGCTGGGTTCCGAGCGGAACCTGAAAATCACGCGGCCTGCGGACATGGCTCTGGCGCGGTTCTATCTGGACCAGGAGCGGCGGAGGGATTGAGCGATGGAGACGAGCCCCATCCCGGCACCCGGGCCCGAGGGAATCAAATGGAACAAGATCCCCGGGCGGGCAGTGCTCTTCTGGCTCATCATGGTCCTGCTGGCAGTCGTGCTATGGAAGATGGCCGGCACTTCCTCCAAGCCCGCTGCACCTGCCGCCCCCGCCATGACCTATTCCGACTTTCTGAACCAGGTCGATAACAAAAACATTCAGGCCGTTACGGTTTACCCCGGCAGGAACACCACCGGAGTGCGAGGGAAGCTCAGGAACAACGGCGGCGAGTTCGCGACAACCGTTCCCACCGAGACGCTCTCGGCGCTCACGGACAAGCTGCGGAGCCAGGGCGCGACAGTCGAAGTTCAGGGAGGGAGCGGTGGCGGCGGGTGGAATCGTGTAGAGAACGCGCTGCCGGTGATTCTGCTGTTCGCGGTGTGGGTCTTCGCGATGGTGCGGCGGACGCAACGAAGGACCGCGGGGAAATAGGGCCGCGGAGTGTGCCGGTGAAGAGGCAAAAAGCTTCGGCGCGAAAGCATGCTTCGCGGAGCAAGTCGCGAACCGCGGACAGGGCTGTTGCTCGCGTAGGCATCGGCTACGACGTGCACCGGTTGGAACCGGGCCGGCGCCTGATTCTCGGCGGAGTGGAAATCGCCGCCGAGCGCGGGCCGGTGGGCCATTCCGACGGCGACGCCCTCGCGCACGCGCTCTGCGATGCCTTGCTCGGTGCGGCCGGATTGGGAGATATCGGCACGCACTTCCCGGATACCGATCCCCGATGGAAGGGAGTCTCGAGCCTGCTGTTTCTCGAGCGCACGGCAGCCCTGCTCGCCGAGCGCGGCTTGCGCATCGCTTGGATCGACACCGTGGTGATCGCGGAGCGGCCGAAGCTGGGCCCGCACTTCCCCGCCATGCGCGAGGCGCTCGCGCGTTCCCTGGGCATCCCAGGCGAGAGAATCAGTCTGAAAGCGAAAACGAACGAAGGGCTGGGCGAGTTGGGACGCGGGGAAGCGATTGCGGCGCAGGCGATCGCGGCGCTAGCGGGCTAGCGCCGTGTCAACGAAATCGGCGAATCGCCCCCTGGAGGCTGTCATGCTGAGCGAAGGGAAGCATCCTGACAATGCCCGGCTGGGGCACGATGCCGAGACGTAGTGGCGGGATCCTTCGCTGCGCTCGGGATAACGAGGTAGGTCGCTGGAAGTAAGGAGGCGCTGGACGCACTCCCCTAGCGCCGACTCCCACCATGACGAAACTCATCGGAATTCATTCCGTGCGCGAAGCCCTGGCTGCCGGCCGGCCACTCGAACGCGTGATCGTGGCGCAGGGGCGGCACGGCGACCGGATCGCGGAGATTATCGAGCTGGCGCGGCAGCGGGGGGTGCCCGTGCGCTTCGAAGACCGCGAGCGGCTGGACCGTCTGGCGGAAAGCCGGCACCACCAAGGGGTGGTGGGCTTCGGAGCGGCGAAGGCGGTGCTGGAGATCGAGGAGTTGATCGCACGCGCACACCAGCCGGGACTTATCGTGCTGCTCGACGGCGTGGAGGATCCGCGCAACCTCGGAGCCGTCGTGCGCACGGCGCTCGCCGCGGGCGCCGACGGCCTGGTCATTCCCGAGCGGCGGTCCGCCGGGCTGACCGACACGGTGGCGCAGACGGCGGCGGGAGCGCTGGAATACCTGCCGGTAGCGCGCGTGAAGAATCTGGCGCGGGCGCTCGAAGAGCTGAAAACCGCGAATTACTGGCTAGTCGGTTTGGACGAGCGAGCCGAGAAACGATACACCGAGATCGACTATCGGGCGCCGGTGGGATTGGTCCTGGGCGGGGAAGGCGCGGGCTTGCACGAACTCACGCGGAAACGCTGCGACTGGCTCGTCCGGATTCCCACCGTGGGGCCCGTGCGGTCGCTCAACGCTTCGGTGGCGGCGGCCGTGGCGCTCTTCGAAGTGGCGCGGCAGCGGGCGGAGACGGGGTCCCGGGAGGCCCCACGCGCAACGCCGGCGGGTGGGGCACCCAACACCTGAGGCCGAGCGGCCGACCTGTGCAGGTAGGGGAAGGCGTGGGCGAATAGGGCACAGCCGGGTCCCGAATCCCGAACGTCCGGGACGGGAGGCGGTGCTACCAAAGCGGGCGAGCGGACGCCTTCGACAAGACCTCCGCCTACGACTAGGCTTGCGCTTCTGCCAAGGCTACGGCGGACAAGTAAGGGTCCACCCCACAGTCACTCCACGCCGGCCCTGGTTATTTGTCGTAGCAGAGCAGGGAAAAGACGTCCACGTCGGCGAGTTTCGATCGGCCGTTGAGGAAAGTCAGCTCGACCGCGAAGCACGCGCCCACCACTTCCCCACCCAGTTGCCGCGCCAAGCGGATGGTAGCCTGAGCGGTGCCGCCGGTGGCGAGCAGGTCGTCGACGACAAGGACGCGCTGACCGCGGTGGATGGCGTCCTCGTGGATTTCGAGGCCATCGGTGCCGTATTCCAGTTGGTAGCGAATCTGCGCGGTCTTCCAGGGCAGCTTACCCGGCTTGCGGACGGGAACGAAACCCGCGCCGAGCTCGAATGCGAGGACGGGCCCGATGACGAACCCGCGCGCCTCGATGCCCGCGACGACGTCAATGCGGGTGGAGCGGTAGTGGTCGAGCATGCGCTCGATCAGGGTGCGGAAACCCTGGCGGTCCTGGAACAGGGTGGTGAGGTCGTAGAAGAGGATCCCTGGTTTGGGATAATCGGGGACCTCTCGAATGGATTTCTTCAAATCGTCCATGGGGCTCCTTCTCTGCTTCTCACCAGCCCTCGTGCTCGATGGAGAATTCCTCTCCGTAACGAGGCAGGACCTGTGCCGGCTCTTCGGTCACTTCCCAAACGGCGGCGGCCGGCGGACCCTGTTCGAGCTTCCGGCGAAGCGAATCGAGTTTTTCCGCCAAGCCGAGTGCGTAGATCTCCACGCGGCCGTCGCGCAGGTTCTTGGCGTAGCCGGTGACGCCGAGCGCCTCGGCCATGCGGCGTGCGAACAGGCGATAGCCGACACCCTGCACGGAGCCACTGACGTAATAGGTTCGCGCGACGCGATGCTCGTCCGGCATAGGCATCCAAATCCGGCAGAACCCAAGCCAAGGAATTTTACCCCTATCCCGAAGCGAAGAAGAAAGAACGTGCGCCGGTGTGCTCAGCGGGCAGCGCGGGCTTTGCGCCCCGGGCGCCTCCGTCTTTAGCTTCCAGTGTGCGAGAATGGCGTGACAGGGCCTATGAGCCGATTCGGTCGAATCTGGAGCTGCGGCGTGTTGGCGCTGGCTGCCGGCGCCGTGGCGGCGCAACAGACCGGGCCGATCAATCCGCCCCCGCCACCCGTCATTCAATACATTCCCCTGCATCCCTCCGTGCCTCCGCCCAAGCTCCCGCCGGAGGAGATCGTCCTCCGGTTCACCGCGAACGAAGCGGCATGCCAAGCCGCCTACGAGAAATACGGCTTCCTGGAAACGATTGGCGTGGAAGAGCTGGCCAGCAAAGATGGCGAGCCGGGCGGCAGCGAGCAGGTGGAGGTGGAAAGCTTCGTGAAGCCGACGGGGGAGCGGTATGACCGCATTCTGCGCCAATCGGGTTCTTCGCTCGCCTTTCTCCACCTGGCGCCGCAAGATCTGGTGACCTTGACCGAGATGCCGCTCTTTCCGCTCGCCGGCGATGCCACGGCCCAATACGATTTCGACTATCGCGGCACCGATAAGCTGGACGAATTGACGACCTACATCTTTCGCGTGGAGCCGAAGAACGTGGTCCCCGGCCATCGCTACTTCTCCGGCTTGGTTTGGGTGGAGAACGAGGGCATGGCCATCGTCAAGAGCTACGGCGAGTTTCTGACAGGCGAACCGCGGCCAGCGGACGCTCTGCCCTTCCGGTTCTTCGATACGTACCGGGTGAATACGGAGGGGAATTGCTGGTTTCCCGCCTACCTGCGCTCCGACGACCTGGTCAAGGCGGGCAAGAATCAGGTGCCGATCCGCCTGATCATCCAAGCGAGGGATTTCCATCCCGGGCAGCCCGTTCTGCCACCCACCCCCCCTGCGCAACCTAGGCCCTGACGCCGGCGCTCTCGCGGGCAGGGGCGGCAACGCACTTCACGATCGGCGAGGAGCGGGCTACGTGGTGGTGGGGTGCATCGTGTGGAGATCGGTGCGGGGGGCGCGGTTCGCGGATTCCTGACGAAAACGGAAGAAGGGGTCGACCGGGCCGGGGCCTTTGCCGATTCCAAAGCCGTGTTCGATGGCCTTGGTGACGTAGGCCTTCGCCAGAGTCGCGGCTTCGGAAAGGCCGCGCCCGGCGGCAAGCTGCGCGGCGAGGGCGGAGGAAAACACGCAGCCGGTGCCGTGCGTATGGCCGGTCTTGATCTGGTCGCCGCCGAACGTAACGATCTCGTTGCCATCGAAGAGGACGTCGACCGGCTTCTCGAGGTGGCCGCCTTTGACGATCGCCGCCCGCGCCCCCATCTCCACCAGCTTTTGTGCGGCCGCCTTCATCCCCCCGAGGTCCTTCACTTCGATCCCGGTGAGCAGGGCGGCTTCCTCGATATTCGGCGTAACGACGGCGATGCGCTTCAGGAGCTCGTCGCGCAGAAACTTCACCCCGGAGGAGTCGAGCAGTTCCGGTCCGCCGCTCGAAGGTTTCACCACCGGATCCAGCACGACGCAGGAGAGCCCGGCGCGATCGAGGAACTCGGCGACTTCGACGGCGTTGCAGCGATTCGCGAGCATGCCGATCTTCACCGCGGCAATCTCGAAATCCTCCGCGAGCGCGTCGAGCTGCGCGCGCAGCACCGCGTGCGCGATGGGATGCACCGCCTTGACGCCTTGCGTCGACTGGACGGTGAGTGCGGTGATCGCCGCCACGCCGTAACAATCGTGCACGGCAAACGTCTTGAGATCGGCGGCAGCGCCCGCTCCGCACGACGGATCGAATCCCGCCACGGTGAGCAGGACGGGCGGCGCGGGTGAGGAGTTGTTGGCCAACGCTCTTTCGCCTCCACTCAAGTGAACTGTAAGAAGTAACTCGGCAGAGTGCAAGGCATAATTTCGCGGAGAGGGTTTTTACCGATCCCCGCGCAGGCGGGAGAGACGGGACGGCGGCGACGGCCGCTGGCTCCTCGCCCTTTTCCCGGGGACACGCTACGGGAAGAGGCCACGGGCGGCGGCGGCTTCGGCGACGCGGCCGACCGCGAGGATTTGGGCGCCTTGGCGCAGGTGAGCGTGATGCTTCTGCGCGGTCGCCACGACTTCGGCGAACGCGCGCCGCATCACCGTTTCGAGCCGGGCGGCGGCATCCTTTTCCGGCGAGGAGGAGCCGTCGAGGTTCCGCACCCACTCGAAATAACCGGCGGCGACGCCGCCGGCGCCCGCGAGGATATCGGGTACGAGGAGGATGCCCCGGCGGTGGAGAACTTCGTCGGCGTGGGGCGTGGTGGGACCGTTCGCCGCTTCCACCAGGATGCGGGCCTTGATCTGGTCGGCATTGGCGAGGGTGAGCGCGTTGCCGAGGGCCGCGGGAACCAGGATGTCGCATTTGAGAGCCAGGAGTTCATCGTTGGTGAGCCGCGAGGTGCCGGGCATGCCCACCACCGTGCCGGTGCGATCCTTGTAGCGCTGCGCGCGCAGGGGATCGATGCCGCGGGAGTTGTAGGCGCCGCCGCGGGAATCGCTGATGGCTACCACACGCGCTTTGCGTTCGGCGAAAAGCCGGCAGGCGACCGACCCCACGCTCCCGAATCCCTGGATCGCGACGCTCGCCCCGCGCAGGGAGATCCTCTTTTGTTTGCACGCCTCCTCCGCGGCGACGACCGCGCCGCGCGCCGTGGCTTCCCGCTGCCCCGCCGATCCGCCGAGCGCGACGGGCTTGCCGCTCACTACGCCGGGGGAGAGATGGCCGTGGGCCATCGAATACGTGTCCATGATCCAAGCCATCGTTTGGGAGTCGGTGTTGATGTCGGGAGCGAGGATGTCGGTTTCGGGGCCGATGACGGGAAGCATCTCGTAAGCGTAGCGGCGAGACAGCCGCTCCAATTCGGCTTTGCTCATCCGCTTGGGATCGCAGATCACGCCGCCCATGCCGCCGCCGAACGGGATGTCGACCAGAGCGGCCTTCCAGGTCATCCACGTGGCGAGCGCCTTGACTTCATCCAAGGTGAGATTGAGGTGGTAGCGCGTGCCGCCCTTGGCGGGGCCGCGGACGACGTTGTGCTGCACCCGGTAGCCCGTGAACACCTTGGTCTGGCTGTTGTCCATCTCGACCGGAATGGCGACTTCCAGGACGCGCCGGGGCGCCCGCAGCAGGGAACGAAGCGCGGCATCGAGTTTCAGAAACTCGGCGGCCATGTCGAACTGCAATTGGGCGATGTGAAAGGGGTTGAGATCCTCCCGTGGCGAGATGCGAGCGGGAAGCGGGGCCCGAGTGACCGTCGCCATCAAATCTCCTCCTTCAGGCGCGAGCGGAGCGATTCTGCCGCGCGAGATACCGCATCCGACACTGGTCCGAACAGAAGTGGAGCGTCGTTCCTCCCTCGTCCAAACGGCGAGAGATGTCCTCGGAAACGTAGGTGCCGCAAACCGGATCCCGATGCAAGGTCTTGGTGGGCGCCGGCGGCTGCCGATGCACTTCCGGCGGACGACCCGATCGCCCCGACAACCATCCAGAGACCCGCTTCACCAGCCAGTACAAAAACACCGCCCAGAGGATGACCTCAAATACCTGGGCTAAGAATTCCATGAATTGATGTTACTCCCGCCCTTCGCCCTCGCGACAGTCGCCGCCCACGCGCCGGACAGGGAGCGGTGGTCGAAGTTTATTCAACGGGAAATAGGAGTGTCAATGAAAACAGCTATGGGAAAACGAGTTAGAGCGGGTGTGGGGAGCCGGGAAAGGGGGTGGCGAGGGCCCGGATTTGAGCATAAGATGTTGAAAATACAACGCTTCTAGAGACTCCCGACTGGCTCTGAGCCGGAGTCCCGGTGCTTTCTACCGGGAAGGACTTCTACCGCCAGTCGGGCACACGGGTCGAACAAGTCGCCCTTGGTGAGGGATGCGAGTTATCTCCTTGCCGGGCCTGGAATTCGGTCTACCCCCATGTAGGGGCGCAAGACTTCGGGGAGGAGTATCGAGCCGTCGGCCTGCTGGTAGTTCTCGACGATGGCAACCCAAGTGCGCCCTACGGCCAAGCCGGAACCGTTGAGGGTGTGGACGTAGTCGCTGCGGCCGCCGGATTTCGGGCGATAGCGAATGCCCGCCCGGCGCGCCTGGAACGCTTCGCAATTCGAGCAGGAAGAGATTTCCATAAATCCGCCGGTGGAGGGGAGCCAGACCTCGAGGTCGTAGGTCTTCGCCGAAGCGAAGCCCATGTCCCCCGTGCAAAGCTGAACGACGCGGTGATGCAGGCCGAGCCGCTGGAGCAGGTCCTCGGCGTCGCGCACCAGCGCTTCCAACTCTTCATAACTCTGCTGCGGCAGGGTGAACTTGTAGAGCTCCACTTTCTGGAACTGGTGCTGGCGAACGATGCCGCGCGTGTCCTTGCCCGCGGCGCCCGCTTCCGAGCGGAAGCAAGCGGTCCAGGCGCAAACGCGCAGGGGAAGGGAGTCGGGGTCGAGCGTCTCCTCGCGATAGAGGTTCGTCAGCTCGACTTCGGCCGTGGGGGTCATCCACCAGTCGGTGCCTTCCAGGTGGAACATGTCCGCGGCGAATTTCGGCAATTGGCCGACGGCGGTCAGCGACTCGGTGCTGACGACGAACGGCGGGAGGTACTCCGTGTAGCCGTGTTCGCGCGTATGGACGTCGAGGAAGAAATTCGCCAGGGCGCGCTCGAGCCGCGAGCCGAGTCCGCGATAGAGTGCGAATCGGGAACCGGCGATTCGCGCGGCGCGGGCGAGGTCGAGGATGCCGGCGCTTTCCGCAACCTCCCAATGCGGCCGGGGAGCGAAATCGAAGGCCGGCGGCCGGCCCCAGCGGCGCACCTCGATGTTGTCGGCGGCGCCGTGGCCGATGGGAACCGAAGCGTGAGGCAGATTGGGCACGGTGAGCAGGAACTGGCGGAGCCGGTCGTCCAGCGCGGCGACGCGCTCGTCGAATTCCTTGACTTGCTGGGACGTGCGCTTCATTTCGGCGGCGAGAGCCGCGATGTCTTCGCCGGCCTGCTTCCGCCGGCCGATATCCTCGCTCGCGCGGTTGCGGAGGGCCTTGAGCCGCTCCGATTCGGTGATGAGGCGGCGGCGCTCGCTGTCGATGGACTGGAAGGAATCGAGATCGAGGGAAACGCCGCGATTTTCCGCCATTTCGCGGATCAAGTCGGGATGGTCGCGCACGAAGCCGAGATCGAGCATAGAAGGAAAAGGGTATCGCAAATGGCCGGCAGGCGAAAGGAAGTCCACCCCACGGACGCGCTTTGCTCTCGGGCGTTGCCCGTGGGGGAAGCGGGCTATGCGCCTGCTGGGCGAACCAGGCGGGAGGGGCTCTAGGACCCCTACCCGGATGGTTCTAGACGTTCAGGGCATTTCCACTTCGTCGCAGGGACTATTTACCCTCTTTACAAGAGGAGTACCCAAGAGGTAAACATTAGCAGGGTGGCTTGAAACAGGGCCAATCGAGCCGCCGGCAAAATAGGGGGTGTCTATGATATCGGAACGAAATTGGGTCACGGGTGTCTCGCGCGCCGTTTCCCTGAGAGAGCTGAAGTCGGCCGCATCTGGATCTCGATCCACGAGTTTTCCGTCCCGCTGGCTGCGGCTGGCTGGCGCGATCGGCGCGGCCCTTTTCCTGCTGGGCGCGGGGCCAACGCGGGCGCAGGCGCAGGCCTACAGTGTGGTTCACAGTTTCTCGGGCAGCGACGGCAAGTTTATCACCGGAGGCATCGTCGCGGATTCGGCCGGCAATCTCTACGGGACGACGAATGCCGGCGGCTCGTCAAGCCTGGGCGTGGTGTTCGAACTCAATGCGTCGAACGGCTACGCCGAAACAATCCTCCATACCTTCGCCGCTTATCCCAGTGACGGCTCGAACCCCTACGCCGGTCTTCTCATCGATTCGTCGGGCAATCTTTACGGCACGACCGTATCGGGCGGCGCTTGCGGCCAGGGAACGGTCTTCGAGCTAACCGCGTCGAACAACTACGCCGAAACCCTGCTCTACAGTTTCGGTGGCTCTCTTTGCTCGAGTTCTGACGCCGCGTATCCGTATGCCGGGCTCGTCCGGGATTCGTCGGGCGATCTTTTTGGCACGACGACCTACGGCGGCTCCTCGAATAACGGCGCCGTGTTCGAGCTGACACCGTCGGGTGGAGGCTACAACGAGTCGGTGCTCCACAGTTTCCAGGGGCCTCCCAGCGACGGCCAGTATCCTCAGGCCGGGCTCGCCTTCGATTCCTCTGGGAACCTGTACGGCACGACCGTCTATGGCGGGTCCTCTCTTTCGAGCTACGGCGTGGTTTTCGAACTGACCGCGTCGAGCGGTTACACCAGCGAGTCCGTGCTGCACAATTTCTCGGGACTTGACGGCGTGAATCCTTACGGCAGTCTTGTCGTGGATTCTTCCGGCAAGGTGTATGGAACGACGCTGGACGGCGGCCCATCGGGCCTCGGCGAAGTTTTCGAGCTTGACGCATCCAACAGCTATGCCCTGACCGTGTTGGACAGCTTCGCGGCGCCTACCAGCGACGGCTCGTTCCCCTACGACGGCCTCTTCGCGGACTCCTCGGGCAATCTCTATGGGACGACGTCCCTCGGCGGTTCCTCGGACTACGGGGTCGTGTTCGAACTGAACAAGTCGAACGGGTACGCCGAAACCGCGTTGCACAGCTTCGCCGGGCCTCCCGGCGACGGCGCGGGACCGGTTGCGGGTATTACGCAAGATACGCTGGGCAATCTCTACGGGACCACCAAATCCGGTGGATCGTCGAACCTGGGAACGGCATTCAAGATCGCCACCGCGGTTCCCTTCGCCAGCCTGACGGCAACTCTCAACGTCACGGGAGGCACGAGTCCTGGATTCAACCTGAAAGCCGATTTCACTCTGGGCAGTGGCAGCCCGGGGATCGATCCACCCACCCAGGCCCTGACCGTGCAGATAGGGAGCTACACGCTAACGATACCGGCAGGGTCGTTTCAGGCTCTCCCGCACGGCAAGTTCAACTACAGCGGCACGGTAAACGGCGTAGCGGTCTCGGCGCAACTGGTCACGACCGGCCCTGGTGCATACTCACTACACGTCTCCGGTACGGGCGTCGACTTGACCGGGCTCCCGAGTCCGGTGACGATCACGATAACGATTGGCGACAACACCGGCTCGACTCTGGATCCCGGCCACAGCGGATGACCTCCTTCGACTGATGCCGGTGGGTTCCGGGCTCTAACCGAACCCGCCGGGTCGCCTGGCAGCGGCAGAGTCTCGATTGCACCCGCAGAATAGGCCCTCGGAGAGAGTGAGGGATTCCCGAGCCGCGGATGCCCGCGGGTCGGCGCGGATAAAAACATTGGGTTTATCCGCGTCCATCCGCGATGATCCGCGGCCTGCGTGGTTACTTCAGGTATCCCCAGCGGCTGAGCCCGCATCCCCTACTCAAAGCTCCGGTTGCCGCACAGGTTCTCGACGCCGAGCTTCCCGGCAGCCTCGAATCCGGCGCAGTAGGGTCCGGCGCGGCGGCGTGTGCTAGCATCAAAACGAGGAAGATGGGAAATCGCGAAGCGTTCATTGTGAGTGCCGTGCGAACGCCGATTGGGAATTTCGGCGGCAGCCTGAAAGACGTGAGCGCGGTCGAGTTGGGCATCCACGCCGTGCGGGCGGCGCTCGAGCGCGCTTTTGGGGCGATTCCGCCGGAGCGGAAACCGGGCGAAGCCGGCCCGGAGAAGTGGCCGTACGCCTGGAAAATTGACGAAGTGATTCTGGGGAACGCGCGGGAAGCGGGTGTGGGGCCGAATCCAGCGCGGCAGATCGCCTGGCGAGCCGGGCTGGGAGATGAGACGCCGGCTTACACCTTGAACATGGCTTGCGCCTCGGGCTTGCAAGCGGTGGCGCTGGCCGCCGAGCGGATCGCGCAAGGCGAGGCGGAGTGCGTGGTAGCCGGCGGCACAGAATCGATGAGCCGAGTGCCGTACATGCTGGAAGCGCGGTGGGGCGTGAAAATGGGTCATGTGCCGCTGGCCGATGGGATGTATCGCGACGGGTTCCTCTGCCCCATTTCCGAGATGATTATGGGCGAAACGGCGGAGTCGCTAGCCGATCGCTACAAGGTCACGCGCGAGGAGCAGGATTGCTACGCGGCGGAAAGCCACGGACGCGCGGCGCGGGCGACGGCAGAGGGCCGCTTCCAGGCGGAGATCGCGCCTTGGGAGATGGCCAGCCGCGCGGGCCGCACCGCACGCTTCGAGCACGACGAGCACATCCGCCCGGATACGAATCCGGAGGCCATGGCGAAGCTGGCACCCGTCTTCCGGAAGACGGGAACGATTACCGCGGGTAATTCCAGCGGGATCACCGACGGCGCGGCGGCGCTTGTGGTGGCGAGCCAGGAAACCGTGAAGCGGCTGGGACTCGAGCCGTTGGCGCGCGTTTCCGATGCCGTAACGAGCGCGGTCGACCCGCGCGTGATGGGAATCGCGCCGGTGCCCGCCGTGCGGAAGCTCGAACGGCGAACGGGGCGCAAGCTGGCGGATTACGGCGTTGTGGAACTCAACGAAGCTTTCGCGGCGCAGGTGCTGGCCTGCGACCGCGAACTCGGCTTCGACCGCCAGCGGCTCAATCCGAAGGGCGGCGCCATCGCCTTGGGGCACCCCATCGGCTGCAGCGGCGCACGGATTCTGACCACGCTCGCGCACGAATTGCGCGAACGGGGGGAGCGCTGGGGTCTGGCCACGCTGTGCGTTTCGGGCGGGCTGGGGATGGCGCTTGCCATCGAAGCGGTGTGAGCGCCCCGCCGCGGCCGGCAAGCCGGCTTGGCCCGACCGGCGGGCGAGCCACTGGCGTTCCGGGCGAAAGCGCGCGCAGGATGGAAGGTGAGCGAGGCAGTTCAAATTTCAGCGGAAGAGCCAGCTGGCAGGCGAGGCGGAGGAGATGGAAGAGCTATTCCCACGCGGTAGCGGCGGAGAGCCGGTGGAAGCGACGGGCCAGGCGCATGCGCGAAGGCAGCGGGCGTGGCTGCGGCAGATGTGGATTTTGACAGGCTCCTGCGCGATCGCGTTCGGGCTAACCGCTCTCTGGCTATCGCGCGTCTCGACTTCCCTCTCCGTCGCGGAAGCCAATGCCGCCGCCACACAAGTGGTGCGCCAGAATCTGGTTGCGCTAGGCCGCGGCGATTACCGCGCCGCCTACGAGCAGTTTTCGGCGCGCTATCGCAAGGAGGTGCCGTTCGAGCTATTCGCGGAAACGATCGACGGCCACGGCCCGCTGATGCGCGGCCGCGTCACCGTGGTCCCGGAATCGTCCGCTCCCCATCGCGTGGTTCTGCACGTCAATTTCGAGCCGAGCGGTGATGCCAGCCTGAGCGCGGAATTCACTCTGGTGCGCGCGAGCGGGCGCTGGTGGATCGACGACGTGAGTTGGAGCCGCAATCAGGTCGAGCCGATGATTCGGGCGTGAGCGCCTTTCGGGCGATCGGAGCCGTTGACTTCCGTCTGCCGTCCGTGCACCGGCAGGGTGCTGGAAGAGGCGGGCGCGCGGCCCCCAGCGGCTGAAGCCGCCCGCCGCGGCGGACGCAAGCACTTGCGGCACGACTAATCCCGTCCCGAATCCCGTCCCGAAGGTTCGGGATTCGGGACGTGCCCTTACGGGAAAAGGCCCTTTGCAGCATCCTGCTCGATGGGAGTGGCGGTCGAGGAACGCGACGGTAAGGATCCTAAGGGGAAGGGGGACTTACTCGCATGGGCGCTTCGAGTTCCACGGGTTTCGATTTTGCGCCGGGAGTCGATCGCCCCGCTTCGGGAAAGTCACCGGCGCGGGTTCTGCTGACGACGGTCTGGCGCGAACCGGGCCTCTACGACTACTTCCGCGAGAACGCTCCGGAAAAGTTCCTCTGGCGCTTGCGGATGCCTCGCCGGATCTCTTTCGGCCTGCGTTTCCTCCGGCAAAACATTCCCGAGCTGGAAATCCTGGAATATCCGACGCGAGCGGAGTTTTCCCGCGCGCTGCGCCGGGGCTGGGACGCGGTCGGATTCTCCTTCTACCTGGAAGAGACGCCGCGCATCCTCGAGATGGCGGAACAGGCCCGCCGCGCCGGAGTGAAGCGGCTCTGGGCGGGCAACTACGGCGCGCTGACACCCGCGGTGCGGCCGGATTTCGACGAGGTGTTCACGAGCTACGCCGAGGAGGCGGTGGGAAGGATCCTGGGAAAGCCGATCGAGTCCATCCAACACCCGCCGCTGATCGTCGAATTCCTCCTGCCCTTGGGCTGGCCGCTTCCCGTGGGCATTCTGTTCACCGCGCGCGGGTGCAGCTTTCAGTGCACGTTTTGCCAGACCACCGCCTTCGCGCCGCGCCCGCACCCGATCAGCCTGGAAGCGATCGAGCGCGTGCTCCGCTTTTACGTCGCGCATGGCGTGCAGTACGTTCTGATCCTCGACGAGAACTTCGGCAACCTGCCCAGCCACGCCGAAGCCGTGATCGAGCTGCTGGCCCGCTACCGGATCCGCTGGCTGGTGCAATCGCGCGTGGACCTGTTCCTGCGGAATTTCGAGCGCTGGACCGCGCTGGGGATGGAAGGGGCGCTCTTCGGCATCGAGAGCTTCCACCAGGACGTCTTGAAACAGATCCGGAAAAACGAGAAAGCGGGAACGTCGCGGGAGCTGGCGGAGCGGTTGAACCGGGCCGGGATCTACGCGCAGGGCTACTACATCATCGGTTTCCCGACCGAAACGGAGGAATCGATCCGGGAAGACCTCGCCACGCTCGCTTCGCTCGAGCTGGACGTCACGCAGATCACCATCGTCACTCCGCATCCGCAGACGGAGTTGTGGCGCGAAGTGGAATCGAAGTACGGCATGGTCGAAAAGGACTGGGGAAAATACGACACCAAGCACCTGGTTTGGGCGCATCCCCAGTGCCGGCCGGGCGCCTTGGAAGGGCTGCTCAAGCGCGGTTTCGACTTGTGCTACGGGCGCGGCTGGACCCCGCGCGTCTTGCGGAAATTCGCCGCGCGGCGCCGGACGAAGCGGGACCTGGCCGGCGTGCTTGCGAGCCCCCTGGCCTCGCGGTGGGCGGAGCCGCGCCGGCTGCCCTTCCTCCCTCCTCGCTCACGTTGACGTAGTAGAGATCCGTGGCGACGCCGAACTGGTCCGGGGCTTGCGGCGTTTTCATCGTTTGCCAGGAAGTGGTGGGGCGAAGGACCTGCCAATGGCCGCTCCGGCCGGCGCGAATCGGCATGGCGAAATCGGACTCGTCGGCCTTCCAGCGATAAGCCACCGTGCCGGCGGCCCGGTCGAATTTCAGTTCGAGCGTCGGGATGGCGGCATGGCGAAGGTACTGATCGAAGATCGGAGTGAGATTCATGCCGGTGTGCCGGTTGAAGTAGGCGAGCACGTCTTCGGTCATGATGGTCTGATGCTGAAAATGCTGGTAGAAGCCGTGGAGGAGAGCGAACCAGCGACGGTCGTTATCCATCACGCTGCGCAGCGTATTGAGGAAGAGCGCGCCCTTGAAATACTGATCTTCGGGCGGGGAATCGAGCACGCCGCGCCGGCCGACGATGGGCCGCTCGTTCCGGATCTTCGGCTTGTAGCCGTTCAGGTACCGTAGTGCCGCCGCGGTTCCCCACCGGTACTCGACGTAGAGCGATTCGAGGTAGGTGGCCCACGCCTCGTGAATCCACATGTCGGAGACGTCGCCGGCATTGATGCTGTTGCCAAACCACTCGTGCGCGCTCTCGTGGATGATGATGAAATCGAATTTCGTGCTGATGCCGACGCCGGTCCAGTCGCGGCCGAGATAGCCATTCTCAAACAGGTTGCCGTAGGTGACGGCGCTTTGGTGCTCCATCCCGGAATACGGCACTTCGATCAGCTTGTAGCCGTCCTTGGGGAACGGGTAAGGGCCGAAATAGTGCTGGTAGGCTTCGAGCATGCCCTTGGCCTGCGCGAACTGCGTTTTGGCTTTGGCGAGGTGCTGCGGCAGGACGTAGAAATCGAGCGGGAGGCTGCCGAGCCGATCGGAAAAATGGACGTAGTTGCCGATATTGAGCGAGACATCGTAATTGTTGATGGGGTAGTGGACGAACCAATCCCAACGCGTGTAACCGTCTCCCAGGTCGGTCCTCCCTAGGAATTTGCCGTTGGAGACTTCGACGACGCCGGTCGGAGCTTCGACGCTGATCTCCATGCTGCCGACCCGGTCGCGCCACTGGTCCTTGTCGGGCCACCACAGGCTCGCGCCAATGCCCTCGCAAGCGGTGTAAATCCAGGGATGGCCGTAGGGGTCCTGGCCGAAGGTGAACCCGCCGAACCGGCCGACGCTCACCGGCTGGCCGGAATAGTAGAAATCGATGCTATAGGCGCGGCCCGCGCGAAGCGTGTGGCGGAAATCGATGAATACGGCGCGGTCTTGGCGCTCGTAGTGGAGCGGAGTCGCGCCAAACAGGATCTTGTCGACGGCGAGGTTGGGAACCAGATCGATTTGAATGCGCTTGCCGTCTTGGAGCATGCGGAAGCGGATGGTGTTCTTGCCGGTGATGGATTTTTTCTGCGGATCGACCCGAATGTCCAGGTGATAGAAGAGCAGGTGATTGTTCGCGCGGTAAGGGCCGTAGCCGCCGCGCAGCAGGTCGGCTTCGCTCGGCGGCGCTCCCGGCTGCCGCCGGGCATACGCTCGCGGCCGCTGCTGCTGCTGGCGCGCGGCTTGCGCGCGTGGCGGCCGGGACTCGGCGGGCGCTACGGCGCAAGCCAGCAGAAAGATCGTTCCCAGGAATTTCGCGCCAGGAATCGGGTTGCGCGGGATCGAGCCTGCTCGGGGTTTTGGGTACACGGGGAGGTCACCTTTGGCGGATTGCCGGCTTAACGCTAGACCTGCCGTCCTACACTGTCAACGGCGCCTGATGGAGGGCAGCGGGCCACCGCCGCCCGACAAGCTTCAACGCAGAGGACGCAGAGACGCGCCGTGTTCGAGTTATAACCGTCGCCGGCGCCGATGGGGCTCGCCTAGTCGGACCGCCGGCCGCGGCTGTTGCCGGCAAGGCAGAGGACCACGGTCTCGTCGTCTATCCTTGCGGAAACCCGCGGAGCGAAATTCAAGATCTCTTCCTGCGGGTTCCGGTTCAGGATTTTCGCCAGGTTCAGCAGGGCCTCGCTTCTGCAAACCCCGCAGCAGCCATGGCCGTCGCTCTCCGTCACTTCCTGACAGTTCTCACACAGATATGCGCTCTCGATTTTCATAGCGGCCTTCCCCCTGGTCTCTGAGTGGGCGTTTCCTAAGTTGATGGATAGCACGGGGGAGGCGAGGAGGGAAGGGGGGCTATTCGAAGACTCTATAAGCTAGTAAGGTAATAGCGACCTAGGGAAGGGCCGGCTGCCGCTTCTTGCGCCCTTAAGTCGTTGAATACGAGAGATTTCGCTGGTTTCGCCGCCGGGCAGCGCCTCATGGCAAGTCGAAGCCGGAGCGCCGGCCCGCGCGGCGATCGAAGGTTAACGTGCGGTCGCACCCACGCCGTCGGTTGACGGCGGCGATAAACGCGTCGGCGAAGTCTGCGCCCTCCCGGTATTCCCGGAGGGAGAGCCAAGCCTCCGGCTGGTCTTCCACTGCCAGTTGCTTCGTGCGCAGGATCATATCCAAGGACATTGCCACCTGCTCGCGCGGGTATCCGTAGGCCGACTCGAGAACCCAAACCAACTCGCACAGGACAATGCGATTGATAAACCCCGGGCGCTCCGCAGTGCAGTCGCGCGTAAGGAACCGCGAGGCCTTCCGGGCCTGTTCGGGATTGTCCTGCGCAAGGAAGCGGACCAGCACGTTGGTATCGATACCCGTCACCGCCGCCCCGCCCGCTTGCGGATGGCCGCCTGCATGTCCTCGATCGAGAGGCGCCGCGGTGCTGGGGCGAGCACGCCTTGGAGCTCCTTCACGTCGACCGTCGCCGGCATGAGCAGGACGCGACCGTCCTGCTCGACGATGAACTCGACTCGGTCTCCCGCCTTGAGTTTGAGATGGCGCCGGATTTCCCCCGGGATCGTCGTTTGGCCCTTGCTGGTGATGGTAGATTGGGGCATGGCTACCTTACAATTGATGATATTCCTTACTCACCTACCTTACCACCAAGGGTTTCCCTTGTCGAGAAGTGCGGCCATCGGGCCCCAAAATTTGAGCCGTTCACGCCCTTTTCGGAATGTCAAGCTATCGAGCGGCGCCGGCCGGAAACGGCACGCGAAGGAGGGACTATTTCGTCATGGCACTCCGCTTCTCGACGTCTTGCCTGGAAGACTCGATTGATCTGTTCCGCTATTACAAGAAACTGGGCGACCGGGCTATGGCGCAGATGCCGGATGCCGACCTCTTCACGGCGCTCGATGCGGAGTCGAATTCCATTGCGGTGATTGTGAAGCACTTGGCGGGGAAGATGCGGTCTCGCTGGACCGATTTCCTCACGAGCGACGGCGAAAAGCCCGATCGCCATCGCGACAGTGAGTTTGAAAACCCGCCCGCCACGCGCGACGAGGTCTTGGCGCTATGGGAAAAGGGATGGGGAACGCTCTTCGCAGCTCTCGAGCCGCTCCGCAACGCGGATCTCGGGCGAACGGTAACCATTCGCGGCGAGCGGCGTTCGGTGACGCAGGCCATTCACCGCCAATTGGCGCATTACGCCTATCACGTCGGCCAGATCGTCTATCTGGCGCGCCATTTCACGGGCGAAGGATGGCAGTCGTTCACGGTGCCGCGTGGCGAGTCCGCCCGGTTCAACGCCGACGTCGAGGCCGGCCGCGCCTCCCAGCGGTAGAAGCGATGAACCTGCGAATTGAGGCCATAACCCCGGCTGACTGGCCGGATGTGCGTGGGATCTACGAAGAAGGAATCGCCACCGGCTTGGCCACCCTCCAAACCGTGGCCCCTTCCTGGGAGCAGCGGAACGCCTCGCGCCTCAACCTAAGTGCGGGTTCCGCGTCGGCGGGCGCCGCGGGCTCATCGGTAAGCTCGGCGGTTTTTGGCCCGACACCATCTTGACCGCACGCCGCGGCGCCAAGGTCGGTGTGGACTAAACAAGTGCGCCGTAGGTCTGCCGTTGACAGGCGGAGCGGAGTCCTCGGGTCGAGGACGTCCGTTTCGTTACCTCTGGGGCTGCAAGAGCGCGAGCGCCCGCCCGCCTTCCCTTGACCGCTCCGAGGGCCTTTCGTAGACTATTCGGTTCCAACTGACCAGAGCGAATCCGGAGAGCCGAGGAAGTGATGGTGTTGCGAGGCCGGGCGTGTAGCGGCCGGGCCTCGGGTTTGGGCTCCGAGGGTTGGAACGGCGCTGGAAAGCTGGCGGGTAGCCGCTTGCTCGATCGAAGGAGCCCTGGCGTTGCCAAAACGCACTTATCAACCGCACGTTCGTCATCGCCACAAGACGCACGGTTTCCGCTCGCGCATGAAAACACGAGGTGGACGCACAGTTCTCTCGCGTCGCCGCCGCAAAGGCCGTCGGCGGCTCACCGTTGTCTGATCTCGGCGGTTCCTCTTCCGCACGCCCGAGACGCGGGCGACTCGCTTTCCCTCGCTCGTGTCGTTTGGTGCGTCGCAAGGATTTCGAGGCGGTGTATCGGAACGGGAAGCGGCACGCGGGCACGGCCTTCGTCGTGTTCTGTCGCCGCGCCAGCTTGGACGTGACGCGCTTCGGCACGAGCGTCCGGCGGGAGTGGGGCACGGCTGTCCAGAGGAACCGGATTCGGCGGCAGGTGCGAGAGATCGTGCGCCTGCACCAACGGGAAATCGCAGCAGGATGGGACATCGTCATTCAACCGCGCCGTCGGGCAGCGCAGGCGCCCTTTGCCTTGCTCGAGCAGGAATTGGTGGGGCACATGCGCTTCCTCACCGGCTCGGCGAACTGACCGCTCGCGGCTTGGTCGTTGCCATCATTGCCTATCAGGCCACGCTCGGCCCTTTTCTCGGCGGAGCGTGTAAGTTCCAGCCTTCGTGTTCCCAGTACGCCCGCGAAGCCGTTTCGCGCTACGGCTGGCGCGGGTTCGGCTTGGCGCTCGGCCGGCTGGGCCGATGCCGGCCGTTCACCCATGGCGGATGGGACCCGGTGCCCGATCTCGAGGAGGAATAGGCGGTGAAGGAGCTGTCCACCGAGCAGCGGCTGCTGCTGGCGCTGGTCTTGTCGGTCGCGGTCATCACGCTGACGGACCTGTTTTTCTTCCGCCGCTATCCACCTGCGGGCCAGGCTCCGCCTGCTACTTCCGTTCCCGCCTCCCGCCAAACCTCGCCGGCGCCGCCCGCCGCCTCGCAGCCTGCGCCCTCCGCAGCCCGAAACCCCGCCGTCGCGCCTGCCGCCGCCACGCCGGTCGCGGGCACTCACGAGCAAACGATCGTTGTCGAGAGCCGGCTCTATCGCCTGGTGCTTTCGAGCCGCGGGGCCGTGGTGCGCAGTTGGCAACTTCTCGATTACCACGACGACTCGAAGCCGCCGAAGTTGCTCAACGTCGTGCATCCGCCCCGGGATCCCGAGAGCGAGGAATGGCCGCTCTCGCTCCTCACCTCCGACCCCAGCCTCCAGGAGAAGGCCAATAGCGCCCTCTACCAGGTGGAGCCCGGCGGCTCCGCCACGCTCCACGCGCCCGCAACCGTCGAGTTCCGCTGGAGCGACGGCCACCTGGCGGTGACCAAACAAATGCGCTTCACCGCCGACTACGTCGCCGACCTCCGCACTTCGGTCACGCTCGATGGCCAGCCGGTGGCCTACGCCGTGGCTTGGCGTGGCGGGTTTGGAGACGCGACCGCCACCGGCCCCGCCGCCCAGATTCAGGTGTTCTACTCGAGCGACGGCAAAGTGGAAACGATTGCCGCCGACAAAGTCGGCACGAGCGATCATCCGGAAGTCCCCGCTGCCGTGCCCGGCCCGCTCCAGTTCGCCGGCATCGAGGATCAATATTTCGCCGCCGCTTTCCTGCCCATGGGCAACGAAGTCAGCGGCTGGGATTGGCGCACCGAGCGGCAGCCGCCCGGCGCACCACCGGGCACGACCGAGCCGGTAGCCGAAGTCGCCGTCGGCCCGCCGAATACGGCTCCGGGCGCTGTGTCGCTCGAGCTGTTCGTCGGGCCGAAGGCGCTGGCGGTCCTGGGCGCGGTGAATCCGCAGCTTCGCGCGCTCGTGAAGTTCGGATGGTTTGGGTTCCTTGCCGAGCCGCTCTATACCTACGTTCTCCGCAACATCTATCGCTACGTTCACAACTGGGGCTGGGCCATCGTCATTCTCACCATCGTGCTGAATACGCTGCTTTTCCCGCTGAAGCTGAGCAGTTGGAGATCCATGCAGAAGATGCAGCGGGTGATGCCCGAGATGAAGACGATTCAGGCCCGCTACAAGAAATATCCGATGAAGGACCCGCGCCGGCAGAAGATGAACGAGGAGATGATGGAGCTGTACCGGCGCGAAGGCGTGAATCCGCTGGGGAGTTGCCTGCCGATGTTCCTCCAGATGCCCATCTGGTGGGCGCTGTTCGAAATGCTGGAGGCCTTGATCGAGTTGCGCCACGCCCATTGGATCTTCTGGATCCACGACCTTTCCGCTCGGGATCCTTACTACATCATTCCGCTACTCATGGTGGTGGCGGGCTATTTCATGCAGAAGATGACGCCGATGACCGCGCCCGATCCCACCCAGCAGAAGATGATGAACTTGATGCCCATCTTCTTCGGCTTGCTCTTCTTCCGGCTCGCGAGCGGCTTGAACCTCTACATCCTGACGAGCTATCTGATTGGCATCGGCCAGCAGTGGTATCTCAACCGCACCGCGCCCTTGCCGTCGAGTGCCGCCGGCAAGAAGCCGAAACCTATGTAAGGAGGTGGCCGCCGGATGCTTCGCTCCCGCTACTTTCCGCGCGCAACGCGCCCACCCGCCGAAGTAGGCGCCGCGTGAGCCGCCGCTTCTCGACGGACGACCGCCTGGACCGCGAAGGCGCGGCCGCCGAAGTGGGCCGTTTTCTCGATCGCGTCATCGCCGGCGCGTGCCTCGACCTCGCCTACACCATCGAGAACGTCGATCCCGCGCCCGGCGCGGCCGACCGTGTGGAGTTGCGCGTCCTGCTCTCAGGTCCCGACCAAGAGCTGCTCCTCGGGCGCAACGGCGAACTGCTCGAAGCGCTGGAATATATCGCCGTGCGCTGGCTCCGGCTCGATCCCCGCCTCTACGACCACCTGCAGCTCGATGCCGCCGGCTTCCGCGCCGACCGCGTCGAGGAACTCAGGCTCTCGGCACGCGTCGCCGCCCAGCGCGTTCGCGAAACCGGCCAGGATTTCCGCTTCAATCCCATGCCCGCGCGCGAGCGGCGGATCCTGCATCTGGTTCTCTCGGAAATCGCCGAAGTTCACAGCGAAAGCGAAGGCCAAGGCGACCGCCGCCAAGTCGTCGTCCGGCCGGCCAAACCCCACCATTCGGCTCGTTGACTCGCCTGCTTCCTTCCTCGCCGCATCTCACTGCGGAGTGCCACGGAGGCGCGGCCTTCGGGCCGCAGCCAAGTAGCGCAGGCTTCAGAGTCTGTGTGGCAACTAGCGGATGCGGGAAGCGAAGGCGCGGCGAACCCGTCGGAGCCTAGCGAGGTGTGGCGAGTTCAAGTACCGTATTGTCAGCGAGATCGTATGTCTAACTCGTCGTAGGCGGGCGGGTTTGCGGGCGGCTTATTTTATCGCTTGTTATTCCCCTTATTGCATTAGGTCTATAGCAACATAGCCTCCTGTCAAAGAGGGTCGCGGCATCGCTGGCGCGGTTCCGGCCGGACCAGAGGAAAGGGGGAAGCTCCTTTGTAGCATCGGGATGCTTCGCTTCGCTCAGCATGACAGGGGCCCGGCGCTCATGTCATCCATTGCTGTTACGGGACACTAATCCACTTCGACCAGGTAGCCTGCTTTACCGACGTTCATGCAGCGGGTCGAGCCGATCGCCTCGCTCTTGCCGGCTCCTTCATGGATGTGGCCGCAGAAGAGGTAGGCGGGCTGCCGGCGTTCCACCCATTCGCGCAGGCTTCGGCTGCCGGCGTGGCGGCCGGTAGCGATTTCGTCGAGGGCGGTGCTCCAAGGCGGGAAGTGAACCACGAGGTAGACCGGCGAGGCGAGGCTGTCGAACGCGGCAAGAGCGTCGGCAATCTCCTCCTCGGAAAACTCGCCGGGCGTATCGAACGGCGTGGGATTGCTGTAACCTAATCCCGCCCAATGCGTGCGGCCGAGTTGCCGCGTCTGCCGATGGAAATCCACCAGGCCGTAGCGCCCGCAGAACTCCTGGTTCTGCTGGTCGGTTTCATGATTGCCCGGGAGCACCCATACCCGCTCGCCGAGCGGCGCGAGCATCTGGCCCATGCGCTCGAGCCCGCGGCCGAACGTCGATAGATCGCCAGCGGCGATGTAGAGATCGGCGGGCTGAGCCTGAAGGCGTTCGAGCGCTCGCTGGTCGCCGTGCAGGTCGCTGAAAATCAGCACTCGCATGACGCGTACCGTCGCTTCCTCACATCCGCCAGCCTTGACCGACGACGCGGCCGTTCGGGCCGAATTCCACGCGGTACACGAAGGGCCGCCGCCCTCGCCGCTGCTCGAAATTGAAGAAGCGGATGTCGAACAGCTCGACGACTTTCTGTCCGTCTCTTGAAAGGTAGCGCACCACCGGAAATCGCGCGAAGCCCAGATACGCCTTGACGGCTGGCAGCCGCAACGCCTGCGCGATATAGGCGTTTGGCGGGGAATCGGCGAGGAACCGGAACCGGGGCGCGCGGCTCCCGGCAACGTCAAATCGCGCGCCATAGACTCCGCTTGCCGTCAGGACCAAGCCGTTCCACTCGGCGGGCGAGGGAGGGACAGGGATGGCGGCGAAGCGCTCGACCGGCAGCGATTGATTGGAAGCGAATTGCCGGACCCGTGCGAGCGCTTGGTGATGCTCGTAGCCGCAAAGGCCGATGTACAGCGCCGCCAGCACCAGCCCCGCCACGCACCATTCCCGCCGGGTCCACTCGAAAAAGTGTCCGCCGTAGATCGGGAGGAAGAAAATCGCGGCCAGGACGATGGCGGCGATGGGCACGGCCCGGAAGCCGAATGGCGAGCCCACCGCCCACTCGGCGCCCCATACCAGCGCGGCGAGCACGCTGAACAGGCCCCACATCGCCAGAGCGCGCCAGGGCGCTTTCTCCCTGTCGCGCTGCACCCACGCCGCCACCTGCGGCACGAGCAGGAGCGCCGTCAGGATCGGATCGACTTCGAACAGCCAGTCCCACGACACGCGCGCCCAGGAGATCGGCTCCCACAGGCGCGTTCCATAGGAAGTGAGAGCGTCCAGCAGGAGATGGCTGGCAATCCCCGCGAGCGCGGCCAGCGCCAGCGCCCAGAACGAGACCCGGATTCCCCGCCACCGCGCCACCCACCACACCAGCGCCCCCAGCCCCAGCGCGAAGACCGGCATCGCCACGAAGGAGTGGGTGATTCCCCGGTGGTACTCCAGGATGCTGGCCGGGTTGTGCGAGAAAAAATCGCTGACGACGTCGGAATCGGGAAAGACGGCGCCCAGGGTCGCCGCCAGAGTCGCCGCTCCGCCCCATCGCTCCGCAAGGAGGCCCTTACCGATCAGCGCGCCCGCGATGCCGTGTGTGATGGTATCCATTAACCAACGGCAATCATCGGCGGCTTCCGGGGGACGAATCGCCCGATCCGCCACGCCCGTACCCCTCGCCGTTCGAGTTGCTCGAGGGCGCGGGAAGAGGCTTCCGGGGCGATGGCGACCAGGAGCCCGCCCGAAGTCTGGGGATCGAAAAGCAGCCGGCGGTACTCCTCGGGCACCGCGGCGTCGAAGCCGACGCAATCGCCCAGGAATTCACGGTTGGCGAGCAGCCCGCCGGCGAGATGGCCGGCGCGCGCGGCTTCGAGCGCGCCGGTGAGATACTCGATGGCGCGGAATTCGACCTGCGCCGATACGCCGCTGCCTGCCGCGATCCCCCGCAAGTGGCCCAGCAGGCCGAACCCGGTGACGTCGGTAACGGCGTGGATGGGCGTTGAGTTCTCACCCGCTTCGACTTCGCGCAACGCCTCCGCGGCGTCCCGGTTCAGCCGGCTCATCGACTCTACCGCCGCTTCCACCCACGCCGCCTGCGCCTTGCCGCCTTTCAGCGCTGTCGTGATCACGCCGGTTCCGAGGGGTTTTGTAAGCAGAAGCTCGTCTCCCGCCTGGGCACCCACGTTCCGCCAGAAGCGCCGCGGGTCCACCAATCCCGTGACCGCGTAGCCGAACTTCAACTCCTCGTCCTTGATCGAGTGGCCGCCGGCGACCACGCAATCGGCTTCGCCCATCTTTTCGATCCCGCCCTGGAGAATCTCCTCCATCAATTCAGGGGAACCGGAGCCGGGGAAACCCACCACCGTCAGCGCCACCAGGGGTCGTCCGCCCATGGCGTAAACGTCGCTCAGCGAATTGGCCGCCGCGATCCGTCCGAACGTCCGCGGATCGTCGACAATCGGCGTGAAAAAGTCCACGGTCTGGACGAGCGCCGTATCGGCCGTGAGCCGATACACCCCGGCGTCGTCGCCGGTCTCGAATCCGACCAGCAACCGGGAATCCTTCGAGCGCGGCAGCCGCCGCAAAACGGAGTCCAGCAAACTGGGACTCAGCTTCGCCGCTCAACCGGCTGCCTTGGCCATCGAGGTCAGTTTGACCTGGTCCGGCAAAGCGCTTTCCCTCCCTCAGGGAGTTCCGAGTGGTAGCCCCAAGACCTGCATTATACCTAGTCCTTCGGCGGGCCTTCCGTGGCGGTGCTGCGAATGGGGACGAGCACGGGATCGGCTTGGGCCCCGGGCGCCTGGAGGTAGCAGTGGCCGTCGAACCGCCCGCCCGGCTCGAGGATGAGGCACGGCGTATAGAGATCGCCCGAGACGCTCGCGCGAGCGTGGATCTCGACCTGCTCGCTCGCCCTCAGCGTTCCACGAAACCGGCCGTAAATCACCGCGCGCTCGGCGTCGATCTCGCCCTCGACATCGGCCACCTCTCCCAAGACGAGGGCGCGGCGGGAGACGATGCGGCCGCGAAGCGCGCCCTCGAGGCGGAAGGCGCCCGGGACCTCCAACGTCCCCGTCACCCGCGCCTCGCGGTCGAGGAAGCCGGTCCAATCGGTTTCCCGATCGCCCAGGGAGAAAAAGCGGTGTGCAGCTTCCATAGCTTTTAGCTAATCACGAACGGCCCGGTCACCGCCGCAGCAGGCGATCGTAGAGCGAAACGAGCTGCCGATCGTCGTAATACTCGATCGCCAGTTGGCCGGGCCGGCTTCCCCGCCGCGGCCGCAGAAGGACCCGGGTTCCCAGCTCGCGCTGCAGCTCCTCGAGCGCGGCGCGGACGTTCGGATCGACTCGTGTCGGCGGGACGACTTCCCGCGCCTTCCTCCGTGCCGCCAGGCGCTCGATCTGGCGAACGTTGAGCCGGCCGCGAGCCGCCCGCTCGGCAACGACCCTCCGCAGGCGCGGGTCTTCAATCGAGAGCAGGGCGCGGCCATGACCTGCGGTCAACCGCCCGGCATCAATCATTTCCTGGAGGCTCTTTTCTAAATTCAATAGACGCAACGTGTTAGATACAGTTACGCGGTCCTTTCCCGTTCGCTTCCCTACCTCCTCCTGGGTAAGCCCGAATTCGGAGATGAGCCGCTCGAAGGCTTTCGCTTGCTCTATAGCACTGAGGTCTTCCCGCTGGATGTTTTCTACAAGCGTGATTTCCAACGCTTGGGAGTCGGGGATATCGCGAATGATTGCTGGCGCGTGATTCAGGCCCGCAATTTGCGCCGCTCGCCATCTCCTTTCCCCCGCGATGAGCTGGAAGCGGTCTCCACTTTTCCGGAGGACAAGTGGCTGCACGATTCCAGCCGAGCGGATGGACTCCGCCAGCTCGCGCAATGCCTCTTCGCGGAACTGCGTCCTGGGCTGATGCGGGTTCGGGTCGATCTGGTCGAGGTCCACTTCGTTCGTGCCGGTTCCCCCGCTGGAAACGGGGATGGGTGCGGGCTCGGGAACAGGCGGCTCAGGCGGCCTGATCAGAGCGTTCAGGCCCTTGCCCAGGGCGTTTCTGGCCATTCGCGATTACCTCCTCGGCGAGCTGAGCGTAGCTTAATGCCCCGCGGCTTGCCGGATCGTACTGCTGGACAGGCTTCCCATGGCTTGGAGCCTCAGCCAGACGCACATTCCTCGGAATCACCGATTGGAACACCTGAGTACCGAAGAAGCTGCGGAGATCGGCAGCGACCTGCTTCGAAAGCGTCGTTCTGTCGTCGTACATCGTGAGCAGGATCCCATCCACTTCGAGTTGCGGATTCAAGCTCCTGCGGATACGCATCAACGTGTCGAGCAGTTCGGAAACCCCTTCAAGGGCCAGGTATTCACATTGGATGGGGATCAGGACCGCATCACTTGCTGCCAGGGCATTGAGTGTCAGGAGGTCGAGTGCCGGCGGGCAATCAATCAAGACGAAGTCGTAATTGGGTTTGAGCGGTTCGAGCGCTTTTTTCAAACGGAATTCGCGATTTTCGGCATCCACAAGCTCGACTGAGGCGCCGGCGAGATTTTTGTCGGAGGGCAAGAGTTCCAGGGATTCCACGCTGGTCTTTTGCAGGGCAGTCGCAGCCGACTCCGTAGCTACAAGGACATTGTAGATCGACTTCCGAGATGGCTCCTTACCAAATCCGAGGCTAGAGGTGGCATTTGCCTGAGGATCGCAGTCAACGAGCAGGATTTTCAAGCCTTTCAAGGCCAAAGAAGCCGCAAGATTGATCGCGGTAGTCGTTTTTCCCACTCCACCCTTTTGATTGGCGACTGCCAAAACCCTTCCCAAACCTGCCTCCCAAGAGCGGTAAGTGTAAAATTTAGCAAATTACGAGGGAAGTTAAAACAGGGAATTGGGGGGCGGTCTCATTTGCGAGCAGAGCCAGATGTTTCACGTGGAACAGCGCTGCCGGCCCTAGGCACCCCGGCGAGAACGAATCTTCCCGAAGAACCAGGAATCCTCTCTGCCTTTAACCAATGCCAGCCAGGGATACCTTGCACCTCCTGCAAGCTTCCGCCACCCACCCAGAGAACGACCTTACCCTGAAGCCGCAATTGCTCCTTGCATAACCGTAAAAACTCCCTTGTTACACGCACTGCGCGGCTGCTTACGAATTCAAACCCATTAGCATGGGCTTCGTAGGCTTCCAGTCTAGCCTTCACGATCTTCACTCTACCCTCAAGGCCCAACTCCCGGCTAGCTTCATGGAGGAAAGCAGCTTTCTTCGAATTTGGCTCGAGCAATGTCAATCGTAAATCATTTAACATCATAGCGATAGGCAATGCTGGGAAGCCGGCGCCAGAGCCTACGTCCAGCAGATCACCCGACTGGATATCGGCTACCACGGTACCGAAAATCGATTCGCCGAAATGGCGTGTCAGGATCTCATTGGGCTCCCTGATAGAGGTCAGATTGACCTTTTCGTTCCAGCTCAATAGCAGCCGAATGTACGTTTGAACGCCGGTGACAAACGACGCGGGAACTGGAATTCCGAACGGCTTCAATCCCGCGAGGATAATCGCCTCGGTCATGACACTGGTTGGCTTCGCCAATTCGTCTTTCCTCGACATTGCTTCTCAGCTTAGAACCTGTTGCATAGTTTGCTTCCGACTACCTTCAGGTGCAAAAGCTCCTGGTCTTTGGCGGCCTTTACGGCACGGCTTCCCGGCTCAAAACGCCGGGACGCGGAAGGCACGAAAGCCAGTGTATCCTGCAGGGAAGAAGGTTTTGCAACAGCTCGTTGCCGCTTCGGCTATCGGGCGCGCTCGGCGCGTCAATCCTAGCTCATACACTCACATATCTGGTAATTTTTCGCCTGATTTGACAGCAACGACTCGCCGGAATTAACGTGTCTGCTCCCGTGCTCAAACCCTTGATTATCGGCAGCGGAGGCCGCGAGCACGCACTCGCGTGGAAACTGCGGAAATCCTCTTCAGTCGAGCGAGTGCTCTGCGTTCCCGGTAGCGACGGAATTGCTCTCGATGCCGAAGTTGTTCCGGCATCGCTTTCCGACATCGAAGGCATCGCCAAACTAGCAGCCAGCCTAAAAGCCGACTACACGGTTGTTGGACCCGAGCTTCCCTTGGTTGCTGGCTTGGCTGATGCGTTCAAGGCCCACGGCTTGCGAGTGGTGGGGCCCTCGCAGGCTGGGGCGCGCTTGGAAGGAAGCAAAATCTTTGCCAAGCAGTTTTTGCAAAAATACGGGATTCCTACCGGGCCGCTTTACGGGATCTACAATTCGGTTGGCGAAGCTTATTCAGCCCTATGTGCCGTGGATTGGCCGGTAGTCATCAAGGCGGACGGCCCTTGCGCGGGGAAGGGTGTTCTGGTCACCAATTCTCCCGACGAAGCCACAGCCTTTATCGAGCGGCTCATGGACAAGCGGGAGTTTGGCGAAGCCGGAACCAGGGTTCTCATCGAGGAGGCGCTTGTAGGTAAAGAATTGTCCTTCATCGTTTTAACAGACGGGGAGCACGTTCTTCCGCTGGCTACTTCCCGGGACCATAAGCGCGCGCTGGACCACGACCAGGGACCTAACACCGGTGGCATGGGCGCGATCTCGTTCGAGGGGATGATTTCCGCCGATCTTGAAGCCGAGATCCTGGAGAAAGTCGTCCGGCCGACACTCGACGGCATGGCCAGGGAAGGCTCTCCTTACGTCGGTTTCCTTTACTGCGGGCTTATGCTGACCTCCGACGGTCCCAAAGTGCTCGAATTCAACTGCCGCATGGGCGATCCGGAGTGCCAGGCCATCGTTGCCAGAATGGATTTCGATCTCGCCGAGACCCTGGAAGCGACGACGGAAGGCGAACTCGATCGGATCGTTCCGCGGTGGCGGCCGGGGGCGAGCGTATGCCTCGTGCTGGCTTCCGGGGGGTATCCGGGCCCTTATGAGGCGGGGAACGTGATCCAGGGGCTCGAGGTCGCCGGCGGCCAGGAGGACTTGGTGGTATTCCACGCGGGCACGCGGGCCGCCGAGGGCGGGGGATTCGTGACGAGCGGTGGCCGCGTGCTCGGCGTGACCGCGGCGGGGCGCGATTTGGGCGCGGCGGCGGCGCGGGCCTACGCGGCGGCGGCGCAAATCCGCTTCGATGGCGTTCATTATCGTAGAGATATAGGAATGATTTAGAAATAAACTTTTAGAAAACCACGGACGGGAGGGGATCACGGTGACCACGCAGGCAGCGGTCGAGACGCGCGTCGCGATTCTGATGGGGTCGGATTCCGACCTCGAGGTGATGGCCGAGGCCGCCGGACAGCTCGAAAAGTTCGGCATCCGATCGGAGATGGAGGTGATGTCGGCGCATCGCTCGCCGGCGCGCCTGCAGGAATACGTTCGCGCCGCGCCCGGCCGCGGCATCCGCCTCTTCATCGTCGGCGCGGGCGGCGCCGCCCACCTCGGCGGCGTGGTCGCTTCCCTGAGCACGCTTCCCGTCGTGGCCGTGCCTCTTTCGGCCACCTCGCTGGGCGGGCTCGATGCCTTGCTGGCTACCGTGCAAATGCCCGCCGGGGTGCCTGTGGCTACGATGGCGCTCGACAAGGCGGGCGCGCGGAATGCCGGGATCTTCGCGGCCGAAATCCTGGCGTTGGGAGACGGCAAGCTGGCCGAACGACTCGTCGCCCACAAGCAGGAACTCGCCCGGTCGGTCGAGGCGAAGAGCGCGAAACTCAAGCGGAAGCGCGCGGGGGGAGACGCCTAGCCCGCTTCATTCTTGAAGACGAACACGCAAAACCCGGCGGCACGCGTGGCCGCTGCCATTCCGATTCCGCCGCGGCGGAATCGGAATGACGGTTGATTTCGCGGTGCTGGGCGCGTTCTTCGCGCTGATTGAAGCTGGCTCGAGTCGCGAGTTGCAGGTTCCCAGTATGAGTCGCCATGTTTCAGGGGCTCCCGGCTTTGCCGAGTCAAGTTCCAGCCCAGATTTCCGAGATGAACTCTTTTCAACGAACCTTTGGGTGCTATCTTTTGTCAGTATTTATGCGGGTTCACCGTCATTCCGATTGGTTGCAGTTTTCTTGCAAGATAACGTACTCAATTCGTTGCGCGGCGGCGAATCGGCAGCTCCTCGGCCCGCCGCAGCACGACCTCGCATAACATTGAAAGACTTTACTAAACGTCGCAGGCGCGTTCACCAGTTGGCTGAACGCCCGATAACGCTGCGCCGTGAAGAAGTCTCGATGAAGCTTAGAGAGGTACGCATGCTGAAGGGAAGAGCGGGAGAGAGCAACGAGGGCGGAGCTTGAAAGCTTCGAAGTAATCGAGTGCGGGCAGCAGTTTTCTAGCTCCGCTTAATAGAGGACAATATCAAACAGTCATGGGGGCCAAGCGACACCAACGGATGGAATATGCGCTTCTCTCACTCACGCTCCGTCAGTCGGACCACTTGGGCTACTCAAATACCCTGCCGGGACTTGTGTCAATTCTTCGCCAAACCCTCGTGGACATCGAGAACCGCGAAGTCGTGGACACGCTTAAGAATCTGTGTGGCAACGCGAAAGGGTGCGAATTCCACAGCCCTGGCGCAAATTTCGTGCGTTGTCCGCAAACGACTTGCGCGAATCTATGAAAAATACAAACTGTGGAAATGCCAGTTGCCACACAGACTCTT
>JAJYLB010000017.1 GCA_021788095.1 Acidobacteriota bacterium
CCCGAGCAGATCAATCAGGACGCCCACGGCGTCGCCTGGCTGGCGCGCATCCGCGCCGCGAACGCCGCGGGCGACTTGGCCGCGTTGATGGATGCGGCCGCCTACGAGGCCTACATCGCCGAGCAGAAGGAAGCCTCCGCCTGATGCGCTATCTGCCGAAGAGCGACGCCGAGCGCCGGGCGATGCTCGACGCCATCGGCGCGAAAGGCGTCGAGGATCTTTTCCGATCGATTCCGGAAGGGTTTCGGCTCCAGGCGCCGCTCCGGGTCCCCGGCCCGCTTGCCGAAGCCGAAATCATCGATTATTTCCGCCAGCGCGCGAGCGAAAATTCCATCGGCTACGCCTCCTTCCTCGGCGCCGGCGTCTACCGCCATTGGCGATCGGTGGTGGCCGATTCCCTGCTCCAGCGCGGCGAGTTCCTCACCGCCTACACACCCTACCAGGCGGAAATCAGCCAGGGCACGCTCCAGTGGATTTTCGAATTCCAGACCATGGCCTGCCAGCTCACCGGCCAGGAAGTCGCCAACGCCTCGATGTACGACGGCTCGACCGCGCTCGCCGAAGCCGCGCTGATGGCCGAGCGGATCACCGGTCGCCACCGGCTGGTGGCCGCCAGGTCGCTCCATCCCGAATATCGCCAGGTACTCGAAACCTACGCGCAGCACGCCGGCTTGGCCATCGAGACCTGCCCCTACGCCGCCTCCGGCCGCGTGAACGCCGACGCGCTGCGCGCCGCCGTCGATCACCGCACGGCGGCCGTCGTTCTTCAGTCGCCGAATTTCTTCGGCGCGATCGAGCAGATACCCGCGGCGGCGGAAATCGCTCATGCCGCCGGCGCGCTGCTCATCGTCGCCGTGGCGGAAGCGGCGTCGCTCGGTCTGCTGCGGCCGCCGGCGGAAGCCGATATCGTGGCCATGGAGGGCCAGAGCTATGGCTTGCCGCCTTCCTACGGCGGGCCGTTCGTCGGCGTGCTGGCCACGCGCCAAAAGTTCGTTCGGCAGATGCCCGGCCGGCTGGCCGGTCAGACCACCGACGCGGCGGGCCGTCGCGGCTTCTGCCTCACCTTGGCGACGCGCGAGCAGCACATCCGCCGGGAGAAAGCGACTTCGAACATCTGCACCAATCAGGCGCTGTGCGCGCTGGCGATGACGATGCACCTTACCCTGCTCGGGCGCCAGGGCGTGCGCGAACTCGCGGAACAGAATTTGGCCAAGGCGCGCTACGCGCGGCTCCAGCTCGAGAAAATCCCGGGCGTCGAACCTGTATTCTCGGCTCCGACCTTCAACGAATTCGCGATCCGCCTGCCGCGCTCGGTCCGGATGGTGAATCGCGACCTGCTGGCCGACAAGATCGTCGGCCCGCTTCCGCTCGGCCGCTTCTATCCCGAGCTGACCAAGTGCGGCCTGGTGTGCGTCACCGAATTGACGGCGCGCGAAGAGATCGACCGGTTGGCCGCCGCTCTCGCCCGCATTCTGGCGATTGCGGGCAACGGGGAGCCGGCTGCCGCCGCCCGCGGCGCAACGGCTCGTGAGGGGTGAGGAGCGCCTGACCTTGTCCGACGAAAACATTCGCAAAGCCCGCACGCATGTCAGCCAGTCGGAAGCGCTGATTTTCGAGCGCTCCTCGCCGGGCAAGCGCGGCTCGGATCTCGCTCCACTCGACGTTCCCCCCGCCGACCCGCGGCGCGACCTGGGCCCGGACCTCGTTCGGGACGACGTCGAGGGATTTCCGGAAGTGAGCGAAATCGAAGTTATCCGCCATTTCACCCGCCTCTCCACTTGGAACTACGCGATCGACTGCGGCATGTACCCGCTGGGTTCGTGCACCATGAAGTACAACCCCCGCGTCAACGAGTACGTCGCGCGGCTCGAAGGCTTGGCCACCGAGCATCCCTATCAGCCGCTGGAACTTTCCCAGGGCTGTCTCCGCATCCTGCGCGATCTCGAAAAGGCGCTGCTCGCCATTACCGGCATGGACGCCGTCACGATCGAGCCCGCCGCCGGCGCCCAAGGCGAGCTGACCGGCTTGCTCCTGATCCACGCCTACCTTCAGGACACGCAGGGTCAGCCGCGGAAAAAAGTGTTGATTCCCGATTCCGCCCACGGCACCAATCCCGCCAGCGCCGCGTTGACCGGCTACGAAGTGCAGAACATCCGCTCGGACGCTTCCGGCCAGATCGATTTCGACGAGCTGCGCCGGCTGGCGACGGAAGACGTGGCCGCGCTCATGCTGACCAATCCCAATACGCTGGGGGTCTTCGAAGAGCGCATGGCCGAGATCGCCGCGCTGCTCCACGAGCGCGGCGCGCTCCTCTACATGGATGGCGCGAATATGAACGCCCTGGCCGGCGTTGCGCGGCCGGGCGATCTTGGCGTGGACGTCATGCACCTCAACCTCCACAAGACCTTTTCCACGCCGCACGGCGGCGGCGGTCCTGGCGCCGGGCCGGTGGCGGTGAAGCAGAAGCTGGAGCCTTATCTGCCGGTACCGGTGCTCGCCGAGGATAGCGAAGGCGGGTTCCGGCTCGAGGTTGTGCGGCCGAAATCGGTTGGCCGGGTAAAGGCGTTTGGCGGGAATTTCGGCGTCTTGGTGCGCGCCCTGGCCTACATCCTGGCGTACGGCCCCGGCATCCGTCAGGCAACCGAGGATGCGGTGCTGAATGCCAACTACATTCGCAAGGGACTCGAAGGCATTTACGAACTGCCCTATGCTTCGCCTTCGATGCACGAAGTCGTTTTCAGCGACGCGCGCCAGAAGAAGAACGAAGTCTCCACCATCGACATCGCCAAGCGCCTGATCGATTACGGCTTCCATCCCTATACCACTGCGTTCCCGCTCATCGTTCATGGCGCCATGATGATCG
Source organism: Acidobacteriota bacterium (assembly GCA_021788095.1). Lineage (GTDB taxonomy): Bacteria > Acidobacteriota > Terriglobia > Acidiferrales > UBA7541 > JAKASX01. The sequence goes on from JAJYLB010000017.1 coordinate 2,864, forward strand.
AGCCGACCGAATCGGAATCGAAAGAGGAATGCGACCTGTTCATCGACGCTTTGCGCTCGATTGCCGGGGAAGCCGCCACCAACCCCGCGCTCGTGAAATCCGCTCCGCACACCACGCGCGTCGGCCGCCTCGATGAAGTCGCCGCCGCCCGCAAACCCGTCCTCCGCTGGAAAGCGTAGGCGGAGGCCGCGCGGTCAGCGTTGACACCGCGGCACTCATATGCGGTACATTGTTACGCGACGCGATGCGCAGAGCCGTGAAACGGGACACCGCCCAGGAACAGCTACCGGAGGCGTGGGCCGGTATCTCTCGCTTCGTGCCGAGGGAGCTTAGGGGACTCGAGGTCTCGCAGGCGGCCATCCCGCGCCTGGCGAAAGACGAGGGCCTCATGCGCCTCGTCGAGCAGGCCGTCCAGACGGTGCCCACATCGCATTCGCTGCACCTCGGCGACGCGCGACACATGTTCGCGCTGCCGGCCGGGAGCGTTCACCTCGTCCTTACCTCCCCGCCGTACTGGACGCTCAAGGAGTATCTCGAGTGCGAGGGCCAGCTGGGCCACATCGAGGACTACGAGTCTTTCCTTTCCGAGTTGGATAAGGTCTGGGCTCACTGCCTGCACGCCCTGGTACCGGGCGGCCGGCTGATCTGTGTTGTCGGGGACGTTTGCCTCTCCCGGCGCCAGAATGAAGGCAGGCATATGGTCGTCCCGCTGCATGCGTCGATCGAGGAGCACTGCCGTCGGCTCGGGTTCGACAACCTCGCGCCGATCATCTGGCATAAGATCGCAAACGCGGCTTACGAGGTGGAGGGCGGGTCCGGCTTCCTCGGTAAGCCCTACGAGCCAAACGCGGTGATCAAGAACGATATCGAGTTCATTCTTATGGAGCGCAAGCCGGGCGGGTATAGGAGCCCCGATTTTTCCACCAAGATCCTTAGCACAATTTCGGCGGATAACCACAGGAGATGGTTTCAGCAAATCTGGACGGGAATCACAGGAGCATCCACCAGGGAGCACCCAGCTCCCTTCCCCGTGGAGCTGGCAGAGAGGCTGGTGCGCATGTTCAGCTTTGTCGGCGATACCGTGCTCGACCCGTTCCTAGGCACCGGGACAACCTCGATCGCTGCGGCCAAATGGGGCCGGAATAGTGTCGGGTACGAAGTGGACCCACACTACTTCGGGCTGGCACAGAAGAGGATCGAGCGGGAAGCCCCGTCCTTGTTCAGCAAGACCGATATCCGGTCGGTGCATGCGGGGTGATGGACGGCGTGGCCCACGATCCCTCTCTCGAAGGTAAGCTCCGCCGTGCGATCCGTCATTTCTGGACGACGCGCGCCAAGCAATCCAGGAAGCAGGGGGCGGGGGCGGCCGCGCGCGACGCCGGTGCCCGCACGGCCGTCACTGGGGGCCGGCAGATGGATGGATTCGTAAACCTGGTTCGGGACCTGCTTCGGGCCAACGGAGTGCCGAAGGCCCATGTCATTTGCCGAAAGAGTGTCGAGCTCCCAGGCTGGTATCGCCCAGAGAAGCAGTGGGATCTCCTTGTGGTGGCAAATCACGAGCTAATCGCCGCCATCGAGTTCAAGTCGCAGGTCGGCTCCTTCGGAAACAACTACAACAACCGGACTGAGGAGGCTATCGGCAGCGCGAAGGACATCTGGGACGCGTATCGCGAGGGCGCCTTCCGTCCGTCGGCGAAGCCATGGCTGGGGTACATGATGCTCCTCGAGGAGGCGCCCGGCTCGACGCTGCCCGTGAAGGCGAGGGAGCCGCATTTCAAGGTGTTCCCGGAATTCCGCGACGCTTCCTACGAAAGGCGGTACGAAATCCTGTTGACCAAGCTCATGCGCGAGCGCCTCTACGATTCCGCCTGCTTTTTGCTTTCAGACAGCAAGGACGGCGTGAGGGGAAGCTACCGCGAGCCCTCTGGCGAACTGAGCTTTGAGAGGTTCGTTTCATCGTTGCTCGCGCACTCGCGGCGGTAGGGGGAGTCCCCAAGCATGCCAGGGCGCTACTCTCCCTCGCCCCCGACGATCCCGCCCCTCGTTTCCGGGGCCCGATAGTAATCGAAGGCACTCTCTAGGAATCGCTGTCTCCCCCTGATCGCGTATGGTTCGACCGAAGCCTGCGACACGTACTTCTGGAAGCCTTCAAGTACCTTGCGGTTCTTCGGCCGGCTGAATCTGGAGACCTGTCTCAGGCTCGTCTTGACCTCGCTTAGCAGAGCCACGTAAAAGTCGGCGAAGTCGGCCACCAGGTTCCCCATGCCGTTCACGTGAAGGCTCTCTACGAAGAGATACCCCGACACTGCGACAGCCCTGCTGGAGATAGCGCTGGCCTTCTCCCCGAAGCCGCTGTCCAGGAGGGAGAGGATTCCCCTGATTCGGACCAGGTTGGCGTCCTTCCTGTCGAGGTCGTACCTCTCTTTGAAGAAGTCCTCGAGGTCGTCGAGCCTTGCCCTTCTGAACTCGCCATCAACGGCCCGGGCAAACGAGTTGAGGCAGATCTGAGCAAGTGCGAACTGCCTAGAAAACCTTTTGACGGATAGGTGCGTGTTTCTGAGGAACGGCGCGTTCGGTCCCATCTCCTTATAGACAAAGTCCCGAATCGCGCCCACGTGAGCGTTTAGGATCTCCCCTGAGTTTAGGCGAGTCCCCAGCTGCAGCCGCCTAAAAAGGTCACGCAGAAAATCATCCTCGAGCTCGGGGTAAATCACAAACGTCAGCTCGAAATCCTCGATCTTCTTAGCAATCTGGGGCAGTTCCGCTTTTAGTCGCCTGTACGTGTAGCGCTCCCCGCCGACCCTCAGCGTGAGCGCGGCGCCGCTGGTTGGCTCAGGTTTGAAGAAGTTCATCAGCGCGGTCATGCGTTGCTTCCCGTCTATGCACTCAAACTCGAAGTTCTCTTTCTTAGCGGTTTGGGCGAGATACAGTTTGGGTATGTCGATGTTCAGGTGGATGGAGTCGATCAGGAGTTCCTGCGCTTCTCTCGGCCATATCTTCTCCCGCTGGTAGTCCGCGTCGAGGTCAATCCGGTAGATGTACTCGTCAACAAGCTTCTTTGCCCCGATTGCTCTCACGTCCCGGGCAGGCCCGCTCCTTGGCTTCTTCATCATAGTCGCCTCGTTTACTTCAGCACCCTCCTCAGGTACCTGCTCCTCTGCAATTCCTCCGGGCGCACTCGCGCGCACTGATCCCTAAGCCACGCCTTGAAGGGGTTGTCCGTCGAGACGCCGCCGATCTCGCCGGGCGTCCTTATGATCGGGAAGAAGCCGTAGGCCCTCCTGATCCTGTCGCAAGCGTCTTCCAGGTCGATGACCTCGATGCATAAGGGCGCCGTGCGTTCCAGGTGGGCCTTGAACAGCAGGTCGACAAGGTGGCTGTCGTTTTGGCCCAGCGAAGAACCGACGACGCGCAATACGTCGCACCCCACGAGGACCTCTAGTGCACGGCTCCAGATGAAGCCATAGGGAGGGTGTAGGTAGGTTTTGCTTAGGCCCATTGGAATAATCTCGACGCTCCTTGGCCTCCCGCGTATCTTTACCCTGCTCCAACCGAAGGACCCGTGCAACTTCAGGAGCGGGATGTTCCCCTGCCCCACCGGAGCCGGGTCGAGCGACATGCAGTAGTTCACCGGGCCGATAAGCTCCCTGTACGCCTCGTCCAAAACGCAGTCGTAGTTGAGGGTGACGAGGCCGACCAACGTTTCTGTCTGCATCGTGCCGGGCAGCATGTGATATTCGAGCAGCGCTCTGTGGAGGTAAAAGCGCCGGGTCGTAGCCGCGCGTAAGATCCCCTCGATGTCCTCCCTGACGAGCCTCTTCAGAAGTCGTGTCTTATCCTCCCAGTGCCGGATCTTGCTGCTCTCGATGAGGCTTATCAAAAGCTCGATATTCAACGAGCCGGCCACGCCGGACACAGTCTCGAGCCCCTGCAGGTAGGCTTTCCTGTGACGAGCCCTCTCAATGACCCTGGAGGACACGTTGGTTACGAGGAGCCCCGCCTCTTCGTCGACCAGGTCTGCGTCGAGGCTCTTGAGCTCTGCGTGAGTCGCCCCCGCGCCGAGAAGGTATACGATCCTGTGGGGCCCCGGCCTTTCGACCGGACGCTTATTCGGCATGGGAGCGCTCTAAGCCGCCGGGTGGCCGGCATCGCTGGGCCCGCCCGCAGCCTTGGAGCCGGCTCCGGCCAGCCGCCCGGACGATACACCCGGCCGGCGGCTCGGCGCAACACGGAAGGAGGCCCCCGTTCACCGCTCCGCGCTGGTCAAATCCGCTCCGCACACCACGCGAGTCGGCCGACTCGATGAAGTCGCCGCCGCCCGCAAACCCATCCTGCGCTGGAAACCGTAAGCGCGCAGTTTTTAGAATCCGTCTGTCAATCTTGTTTTTCGGAGCCCCTACGGGCGATGTGGGGTCGCCGCCGCGCGCGGGAGACCAGCGCCGGCCGCGAAGCTTTCCGTTTCGCGCGAACGCAAGCCACCCCGGCGAAGAACCTGCCCGGGTGCAGCCAAGTAGTAAGGTTTAGACGTCGGCCCCGGGGAGATTGGGCTGCCCGTCCGGAAGCTCCCGAGCCGTTTTCCGTACACCCAGATGCCAAATGAAGTTCCCCGAGACGCGCACACCAAGCCGGGTTGGCACCGCATGATTCTCACTGGGGATGGACGCTTCGTTACGGCCGTGGCAGGATAGGCTCGCTTTCCGGCCCCTCGCGGAGAGGAATGCGAGCGAGGGATCCGCGCCGAGCAGCCGGAGAGAGATTGGCAGCCAACTCAAACCCCATCCGCGAGGCCAGCCCATGACGTCGTTCAGCCGCCGCGACCTGTTCCGCTCCGGAATTGCCCTTTACGCGTCATCTCTTTTTGGCGGCATATCTTCGGGCCGCCGGAACGCTCTCTTCGCAGCTTATCCTTCAACTCCTTCCACGGATGCCTTGTCGGCCATCGCGCCCCGGGAGCGCCTGCTTTTTGATTTCGGCTGGAAATTCTTCTTCGGGAACGCGAACGACCCTTCCCGGGACCTCGGTTTCGGCAGAGAGCAGAGCGATTTTGCCAAGTCCGGCGGTTTTGAATTCGCCACGGAGAGGTTCGACGATTCCGCATGGCGAGAACTGAACTTGCCCCACGACTGGGCGGTGGAACTGCCGTTCGTCCACGACGAGCGGTTAGAGAGTCACGGTTACAAACCGCTGGGGCGGGAGTATCCGGAAACGAGCGTGGGTTGGTACCGCCGCGCGTTCGAAATCCCCCAGGAGGATCTGGGCCGGCGCATCGTCGTCGAATTCGATGGCGCGTTCCGCAGCGCGATGGTTTTCGTGAACGGCTTTTTCATCGGCCGGAACGACAACGGATACGCGCCGTTCCGGTTCGACCTCAGCGATTTTCTCCACTACGGACGGATGAACTACATCGTCGTGCGCATGGACGCGCGTTTCGGCGACGGGTGGTTCTATGAAGGCGCCGGCATTTATCGCCACGTTTGGCTGATGAAGACCGACGCGCTGCACCTCGCCAGGTGGGAGAGCTACGTGCGCGCGGAGGTCAAGGGCGGCGCCGCGGCGCTGACGCTTGGGTCGCTCGTGCGAAACGAGGGCAGCCAAGCCGAGAATTGCCAGGTCCAATGGCAAATCCTGGATGCGGAAGGAAGGACCGTGGCTTCCGCCCAATCCGCTTCCCGCGAAGTGGGGAAGGACGGCACGGCCCTGTTTGCGGCCTCCGCGACCCTTCCCCGTCCTTCCTTGTGGACGCCGGAAAATCCCAGCCTCTACACCGCCGAGGTCAGCGTCGAGTCCGGCGGAAAACGCCGCGATGGCGAGCGAATTCCCTTCGGCGTGCGGACCGTGCATTTTGATCCGAACAAGGGATTTTTCTTGAACGGCAAGCGCGTGGAGATCAAGGGAACTTGCAACCATCAGGATCACGCGGGGGTGGGCGCCGCCCTGCCCGATGGTTTGCAAAGGTACCGGCTGGCGGTGCTGAAATCCATGGGCTCCAATGCCGTGCGCACTTCTCACAACATGCCCACTCCGGAGTGGGTGGAAGCCTGCGACCGCATGGGGATCCTGATGCTGTGCGAAACGCGCCAGATGAGCTCGAATGACGAGGGCCTGGCGCAGCTCGCGGTCATGATCAAGCGGTATCGCAACTCGCCTTCGATCTTCCTCTGGTCGATGGGCAACGAGGAGAACCTTCTGCAAAGGACGGAAGAGGGCGAGCGCGTGATGGCCACGATGGTGGAACGCTCTCACCAGCTCGATCCCACGCGGCTGTGCACCGCCGCGGTGAACAACAACTGGGGGCGGGGCATCTCGAAGTCGCTGGATGTGGAAGGATTCAACTACAGCCTGAACCAGCTGGATGCGTACCACGCGGCGCATCCCCAACAGCCGCTGATCGGCACGGAGACGGCGAGCACGGTTTCCACCCGGGGCGTTTACATCACCGATTCCCTGCGCAACTGGGTAAGCGCGTACGACATGAATCATCCTCCTTGGGCGGAATTGGCCGAGGAGTGGTGGCCGTTCTATGCCGCACGCGAGTGGCTGGCGGGTGGCTTTGCCTGGACGGGATTCGACTATCGCGGCGAGCCCACGCCCTACGGCTGGCCATCGATCAGCTCGCAATTCGGCATTGTGGATACGTGCGGCTTTCCGAAAGACAACTTTTATTACTACAAGGCCTGGTGGAGCTCGGAACCGGCGCTGCACTTGTTTCCCCATTGGAACTGGGAGCAACGCGAGGGTGAACTTATCCCCGTATGGGTTCACTCGAACCTCGATGATGTGGAGCTGTTTCTGAACGGGAAGAGTCAGGGGAAACAAAGGGTTGCGCCGCTCAAACATCTGGAATGGAAAGTGAAGTACGAGCCCGGCGTGATTGAGGCGCGCGGAAGCAAGAACGGCAAGATCGCGCTCACCGCGAAGCGCGAAACCACGGGTCCGCCCGAGTCGCTAAGGCTGACCGCCGACCGCACGGAAATTGACGCCAATGGCGAAGACATCGCCGTCCTTCGCGTCGAAGCGCTCGATGCGCAGGGGCGTCCGGTGCCGACCGCCGACAATTTGATCCAATTCAAGATCGGTGGAGAAGGGACGCTCCTGGGCGTAGGCAATGGCGACCCCAATTGCCAGGAGTCCGACAAAGCGCCAAAACGATCCCTCTTCAATGGCTTAGCGCAGGCGATTGTCCAGGCCAGCAAGGTTCCCGGAACGATCGTCATCGAGGCGTACGCCGAATCTTGGCCCCCGCCGGCTCCCAAGCCCGCCACGCTCGTGGTCACAACAAGAAAGGTAGAACCTCGTCCCGCTGTTTCGCCCTGACTCGCGCGACTCGACTCGCCCGACTCGCTTGACTTCGGTGGGGAAGGCCGGTAATATGCGCGGAAGCATTCGGGTGCAAGTCACGTTCCAAACACAGTTGGGCCATGCCGTAGACCTCCGCCGAGGGCGGGGAGGAGTCGAAAAAACCTGCGAAGGGGGCATCCATGCAACGACGTTTGTTGACCGCTCTGGCCATGGCCGCCGCGCTGCTGGCTGGAATCGTGTTTACGTCAAAGCCTGCTGCGGCGCAGCAGCCGGAACAGGATTACTACACCTATGCTTCGGAATGGGCGGTACCACGGGCGCAGTGGGCCGCGTTCGATAAACAGGCGCAGTCGGAAGAACCCACGATGAAAAAGCTAGTGGCCGACGGCACGCTCGTCGCCTGGGGAGACGACGCTGCCCGCGTGCACCAGTTGGACGGCTACACCCATTCCACCTGGATGATCGCCACCAGCCGCGCCAATCTGCTCGAGGCGCTCGAAGTGATCTGGGCGAGCGCCACCAACGCCAGTTACGTGGCCACCACTAAGCACCAGGATTACTTCCTTCACACCATCGCCCATGCCGGCAAGTCCGCTACCGACGGCGCCGGCTATCTCCGCCTGGCTTTCTACCAGGCCAAGCCGGGCGATGCCGGAGCGTTCGAGGGCGTGCTGCTCAATCTCGTCAAGCCCGCGCTCGATTCGGCCGTCGCGGACGGCACGCTCCTCATGTACAACATCGACACGGAGGACATCCATACCGCCGAGCCAGGCGGGTACGACCTCGCCATGCTGTTTCCAGACGGCGCGGCCATGGACAAGTTCTACGCCGATCTCGCCGCCAGGGAAAAGGCAGACTCTAGGCTTTCGAACCTCTTTAACGCGTTGACGGTGGGCAAGGAGCACCGCGACAGTCTCGACCGCGTCGTCAGCTACGAGCACAAGTAGCCGCTTCGAACCGTCGTAGGGGCACGCTGCCGTTCGACGGGCTCACGGCCCTGAGCAAAGCCGAAGGGCAGCGTGCCCCTACGGGAGTCGGGCCGGGCGCGGTGGCAGGGTCGCCCCTACTGTCTCCACACGCTCGATCAATCCTCGTCGTGACGCCCGTTGCGAGGCATGTGGCGGGAAGCCGGGCCGGAACTTGCCGCCGCAACCGCCGGGACTTGCACCGGGCGGCCTTCGCCGGCAGGGCCGGGCGCCGCGGCTGCGAGGACGACTGGAGAAGGCGTGATGGGAATCAGCGCGCCTTCGGCTTCCTTCCAGAAATCCAGCCGGCCTTCGGCCGTGCCGTCTGGCGACCAATCCACCCTCACCAAGTCTCCCGTGGCCACCTGGGCGGTGGCGAGTAGGTTCGCCAGGGGATAGACGACGTTCCGCTCGATCGACCGCTTCAGATGCCGCGCCCCGTAACGGGTATCGGTGCCGTGGTGGAGCAGGAAGCGCCGCGCTCCGCCCGTAACGTGGATGACGAAGCGCCGCCCACCGGCTGACCCCGCGCCGGCCAGCACGCGGTCTTGCAGCCGGCGCAGCTCGATGTCCAACACCTCTTCGAGCTGATCGGGCTGGAGGGTGTGGAAGACCACGATCTTGTCCAGCCGGTTGAGGAATTCCGGGGAAAACTTCCGCCGGGCCGCTTCGCGCGCCGTGCGATCGACCTTGCCATCCAGCTCGTCCGCGGGCTGCTGGTCGGGTTGAATGAAGCCCAAACCGCCGGTCATCAATTCGGTGATCTCGACGCCGCCGAGATTGGAAGTCATGAAGATGAGCGCCTGGGAGAGATCGACGCGGCGGTTGTCGCCGAGGGTGAGGGTGGCCTTGTCGAGAATGCCCAGTAGGAGCTGCCAGAGGGCGTCGGAAGCCTTCTCGATCTCGTCGAAGAGGACGAGCGAGAGTTTCAGGTCCTCTCGATGCCATTGCGCGAGCGCCTCCTGCGTGATCAGCGGGTGGGTCTCGCGATGGCCGAGGTAGCCGGGTGGCGAGCCGATCAGCTTGGCGATCTCGTGCGAGTGCTGGAATTCGGCGCAATCCACCTTCAGCACCGCCCGGGGATCGCCGAACAGCACCTCCGCCGTCGCCTCCACGATTCGCGTTTTGCCCGAGCCCGTCGGACCGAGAAAGAGCAGGTTGCCCACGGGCCTGCCTGGGACGTTCAGCCCGGCGCGAAAGACCTGGTACAGGTCCACGACGGCCTGCACGCCCTCGTCCTGACCCACGATGGACCGGCGCAAGGCGAAAGCGAACTCGGCTGCCTCGGCGCTGCGCCGGGTCGGATCCAAACGTTCCACCATAGTTGCCACGGCGACCTCCTTATCGGAAGGCCTTTCTAGTGCCCGGGACAAGCGGGGCCTGGTCGAACTGCCGGAGCTTGATTTCGACAGTGGAGCGGAGCAGCTTGAGCAGAGCGATGAGTTCGGCAGTACCCTCGGGACTCGATCCCCAGCGCAAGAGCGGCGGAGCCAAGTCGGCGAGTTCCAGGTTGAGCTTGTGCAGGTGTTGCGCCAGCCGCTTCAGGTAGTGGCCGTCGGTGACCAAAAGTGCAACGCGGCTGTCCAGCTGTTTGCGAAGGTAGTCCCAATTCAGTTCGAGCAGGGGGTAGTTTCGACGCACTTTGCGGATCACGCTGTCGGTGAGGCGCGGCCGGTCGCCCAGGCGTGCCAGGTGCAACTGCTTCACCTTGCCCTCCCGGCGGACGTTGTGCACAAGGTAGAACGCATTCCCTCGTTTGCGGAGGAAAGCCAAATTCCCTCCTCCAAAATTCTGCGTAGTGTAGGGGTGTTCCACTACAAGGGTCAAGAAAAAGAGTGCCGGGGAGCACGCCGGTGAAGCGAAAAGGTAACACCATGCTGGGCGCGCCGTATCCTGGCGGCCTTGGCCGGTCGTCTGCTCGCGGCTCCGGTACCACCTTCGCTCCGAGCCCCGGAACGCCGGCAATCGCGCGCGCCCTCCCGTCCCGGATCCCGTCCCCAATCCCGTCCCGAAGTTTCGGGATTCGAGACGGGATTCGGGACCGGCCCGCCGCCTGTTTGCGGCTGGCGAGCGAAACCCGGCACGGGTTGTAAGACAGGTGGCGTGCATCGCGGTCTCCACGTCATCTCAATTCCTTAGATGGCGCTCCCTGCTCATTAGGTTCCCCGGTTCCTTTGCCAGTGGCAGATACCCTAATGATTTCGCGCTCCCGCGCGGCGTTTCCCCATACCAGTACTGCCGGCCGGATGTTGAAGGGGCGGGCGCGAGCCGCACGTGCTGCTGCCACCGGTCTCGTGGCAGGGCACGCAGAAAGGCCGACGAGAACGGCTTCTGCTGTAACCTGTGCCCTGTGGCCTGTTCCCTGTTCTTTTGCCGTGGCTGGGGCCAGTTCGAGCGGCTATGATGAGAGGCTTCGGCGCCATTTTCCTGGCCGAACCGTGGTGAGCGTCGTGGCCGGAGCCGTCATACAAGTACAAAACCTGGTGAAGAACTACGGGCCGGTTCAAGCGGTCCGCGGCGTGAGTTTCGAGGTGGGCGAGGGCGAAGTCTTTGGCCTGCTCGGACCCAATGGGGCCGGAAAGACCTCGACCGTCGAGATGCTCGAGGGCCTGCGCCGCCCGGACGGCGGCCATTTATCGGTTTGCGGCCTGGATCCCGAGCGTGACGGCAGGAAGCTGAAACAACTCACCGGAGCGGTCTTGCAGCTCACTTCCCTTCCCGATAAGCTTCGGGTCGAGGAGGCTCTGCGCTTGTTTGCCGGCTTCTACGAGCACCCGGCCGACATCGAGGCTTTGCTCGCGCGTTTCCAACTGGCCGAGAAGCGCCGCGCCTTTTACCATCAGCTCAGCGGCGGGCAAAAGCAGCGCCTGGCCCTTGCCATGTCGCTGGTGAACAATCCCAAGGTGCTGCTCCTCGACGAGCCGACGGCCGGGCTCGACCCGCAAGTGCGCCGCGAGATCTATGCCATCATCGAGGAGTTGCGGCAGGAGAAGAAGACGATCCTTCTGACCACCCATTACATCGAGGAGGCCGAGCGGCTCTCGGACCGCGTGGCCATTATCGACCACGGAGTGCTGATCGCGCTCGGAACGCCGCGTGAGCTCAAGCAAGGTTCCGCGGGCACCACCCGCATCGAGGTGCGCTTGGCCCGGCCGGTTTCCGACGGCGCGCTGCTCCGGCTCGACGCCGTGGTCGATCTGCACGAATTCGACGGCACGTACGTCTTGCATTCTTCAGAGGTTCCCCAGACGATCGTCGCATTGGTCAAGCACCTGGAGGCGGAAGGCAACGAGCTCCAGAGCCTGGAAATCGCCGCGCCCTCGCTCGAAGACGTCTTCATCGAGCTGACGGGGCAGCGGCTGCGGGAGTAGCGGCGATGTCGGCTACGGGATCGTTGACGCGCGTTCGCATCCGGCTGGCCCTGCGGAACAAGGCCTTCGTCTTCTTCACCGTGGTCATGCCCCTGAGCTTCCTGTTTGTCTTCTTCCTCATCTTCGGGCGCGGCGGTCCTGGGGCGATTCCCTACCTGCTGGCCGTCGTTTTGGCGCTGACGGTGATGGGCAGTTTTTGGGGATTGAGCGTGCAGCTCATCACCTTTCGCGAGCAAGGCATCCTGCGCCGGTTTCGGATCACGCCCATAGGACCGGGGCCGCTGCTCGCATCGAGCATCCTCTCCAACTACGTACTGACGATTCCGACCATCGCGATCGAGTACGTGGCGGCTTGGGGCCTCTTCGGCATGCGCCAGTGGGGCGACATCCTGAGCGTCGTGCTTCTGGTGACGATAGGCTCGGCCACGTTCTCGGCTTTCGGGCTGATCGTCGCCAGCGTCACCAATTCGATGCAGGAAACCCAGGCGATCAACAACCTGATCTGGTCGGCCTTCTTTTTCTTTTCCGGTGCCACCGTTCCGCTGCCTATCTTTCCCGTCTGGGTGCAGCATATCGCTTTCTACCTTCCCGCCACCTACCTCGTCAGCGGACTCGAGCGGTCGCTGGTGACGGGCGCGGGCGTGATGGGCGTGGCGCCGGACCTGGCGGCCTTGGCGGTATCGCTGGTGGTGGCTTTCGAGGTATCGCGGCGGCTCTTCCGGTGGGAGCCGGAAGAGAAGGCGCCGCCTCGGGCCAAGGTTTGGGTTCTGGTTGCGGCGATTCCCTTCTTCCTGATGGGAGCTTACGAGACCCGAACGCATCGCGGGGTTATCCAGATGCAGCAGATCTTCCACACCATCGCGCCGCAAGGCCTTTCCTTCACCAACCCGGCACCCAAGCGCTAAGTGGCGCGGGCTCCCGTCCCGAACGTTCGGGATTCGGGACCTGCCCGCGCGCAGTGTCTTGTTGTAGCGCCGGCGTCCCGTCCGTGCGACCTCTGCGCGCTCTGCGTCTCTGCGGTGAACCCGGCCCCGCGACTTTCGAGCTTGCGCCACTGCCGGGGCGGCTCATTACCCAAGCGCACCAATTTGGCCCTTCCCCCATGCGCCTTTCCCGGTCAAACTATAGGGTGTGGCTTGGAGTCGCAGGAGCGGAGTGAAGCTATGGCGCTGACGAAGACGGACAAGATCTGGCACAACGGCAGGATGGTGGCGTGGGACGACGCGCGTATTCATGTTCTCTCGCACGTGGTCCATTACGGCTCGGCCGTGTTCGAAGGCATTCGCTGCTACAAGACTGCGCAGGGTCCTTCCATTTTCCGGCTTCGCGAGCACATGCTGCGCCTGGTCCGCTCGGCGCACATCTACCGCATGGACCTCCCCTTCACGGTGGACCAATTGGCCGCCGCGGCGGGCGATCTGGTGCGCGCCAACCATATGGACTCGTGCTATATCCGGCCCGTGGTCCTGCGCGGGTACGGAGATCTGGGCGTGCACGCCTCGAGCGCTGTGCCCATCGAAACGTACATGGCGTGCTGGAGCTGGGGCCGTTACCTCGGCGAAGAAGCGCTGCGCGATGGCGTGGACGTTTGCGTCAGCTCCTGGCGCCGGCCCGCTCCCGATACGCTCCCGCAGATGGCCAAGGCGGCCGCCAACTACATGAATTCGCAACTGATCAAGATGGAGGCGATCGCCGACGGCTACGTCGAAGGCGTTGCGCTCGACGAGCAAGGCTACGTGGCGGAAGGCTCGGGCGAAAATCTCTTCGCGGTCTACGATGGCAGCCTCTGGACGTCGCCGGTGGCCCATTCCGTGCTCCCCGGCATCACCCGCGCCTCGATCCTCACGCTTGCGAGCAACTTCGAAATTCCCGTTGTCGAACAGCCGATCCCGCGCGAAATGCTCTACATCGCCGACGAAGCGTTTTTCTGCGGCACCGCTGCCGAAGTCACTCCCATCCGCTCCGTGGATAAGATCACGGTCGGCGCGGGCCGTCGCGGACCGATCACCGAGCGGTTGCAGAAGGAGTTCTTCGCCATTACGGCGGGCGAAACGCCCGATCGCCACGGCTGGCTGACTCCTGTGAACGTGACCGTGGGCGCGGCCCGCTAAAGCGCCAGGCCACAGGTCACAGGCAACAGGAAACGGCCGCCTTGTGGCGCGGGCGTCTCGCCTGCGGTCTTTGCCTGTCGCCTCCTCACCTTGTGGTGCGGTCGCCCTTGGCTCGCCCGACTTCGGGCTCGCGGCAGTTTGTTGTAACGCCGCCATCTTGGCGGCCCGGTCTGCGTCGCCCGCTGCGCTCGCCAATGCTGTTAAGATAAACGCACCGATGCGACGAACGATCCTGCTGTCCGCGGTGCTGGCGCTGGCTGCGCTCCCGGGCTACGCCAGCCAGAAGCAGAAACCGGCGGGCGCTGCGGCGCTGGGCCAACTCGTCTCGCAAGGCGATCTCCAGCTCGCCGCCGGCCAACTGAAAGCGGCGATGAATGACTTCCAGGAAGGGGACAAGCTCTCAGGCCACTCCTGCGTTCCTTGCTACCTTGGCATGGCGGAAATCAACCGGCGTAGCGGCGATCTCGTCGCGGCGCTCGGCGAAACCGGATTGGCCGTCAAGGCCGCTGGAGGAAACAAGCCGCTGGCGGCGCAAGCGCTGCTTTCCCGCGGAGCGATCATCGCCGAAATGGCAAACGACGGGAGCTACGAGAAGGTCGAAGCGGCGGTATCGGATTTTCGCAAGGCCCTCGCCCTCGATCCCGCTCTCGCCGCCGCCCATTTCGATCTCGGCGTGCTTTTGCTCCGGCACAAGTTCGATGCCGAGGGCAAGACGGAGCTGGAAGCCTATCTGGCCGCCGCGGGACCCGGAGGGCGAGCGGGAACCGAAGCGATGCGTTTCATCGCCGACCCCCGATTGGCCCGGCCCCAATCGACCCTACAATTTTCTCTCGCCACGGCCTCCGGCCAGACTCTCACGAACGGATCTCTAGCTGGCAAGGTGGTGCTCTTCGATTTCTGGGCCACATGGTGCGCGCCCTGCCGCGCTGCCTTGCCGATGCTGATGGCTCTCCAGAGGCGCTATATGGGCCGGCCGGTGGAGATCGTCAGCATCTGCGAAGATTCGCCCCGAAGCACATGGCAGAAATACATCGCCGGCCACCACCTGGATTGGCCGCAATCCTACGATTCCTCGGGCCGGACAGCCAACACCTTCGGCGTCAGCTCTTTTCCCACCTACATTCTGATCGACGGCCGCGACGCCCCCATCCTCCGCCTGGCCGGCTACGGAGGCGAAACGGAACTCGAGCTGTCCCAAGCCATCAACAAAGCCCTCCGAGCCAGTAGACAGTAAGCAGGCCCCAGGTCACAGCAAACCCCAAGGCGGGGGTGGCGACCCCGACGTGGGGTGCGGGATGCGGAGTCGGGGGGTACGGGGGACGAAAGAGGGGACACCGCCAGCGGGGAATACTCCTCAGGGGCAGGGGAAGCCGGCCTTCTTTAGCACCCAGGAAATCTAAGGAAGAAAGCGCCCAAGGCATTCGCTTAGCCTTCGAACCGAATTTCTAAACGATCTCCCCTGAACTGCCCTTCCCGGCCCCCCTGCGTCATTTTGCCGGAGAAGGGCCCGGCCCGGTGGTGGCGCCCGCGCTGCGGCAATGGCGGGTGGCCAGAAGGGCCGCCCCTACACCCCGCGCTTCCCGCTTTGACCCACGGGGGCCGAATTGACTACAATCCCGGCGCTTCCGAAAACGCTCAACCGTGCGCCGCGCCGCCCAACAGCTCGCCGCCGAATTTGCCGGCACGTTCTTCCTCGTCTTTCTGGCCGCCGGGTCACTCTCGGTCGATCCGTGGCTGAAAGCCGCGGGCCTACCCGAACTCGGGATTCTGGGGGTCGCGCTTGCCTACGGCCTTGCGGCTGCCGCCACCATCGAAGCCTTCGGCGCCGTCTCGGGCGCCCACCTCAACCCCGCCATTTCGCTCGGAGCATGGGCCACGCGGCGAATCCATACGCCGCGGCTTGCCGGCTATGTGCTGATGCAACTGCTCGCGAGCCTGGCTGCTGCCCGCTTGCTCGAAGCTCTGGTGCCAGCTTCCGCGTGGCAAGCCGTCGCGCTCGGGACGCCCGTCCTGGCATCGAGCCTGACGCGCGCTCAGGGCATGGCACTCGAAGCCGTTCTTACCTTCGCCCTGGCGGTGGTGTTCTTCCGTTCGCAAGCCTCGTCAGGCAGGCCGAGCGGCTGGGCCGTGGGCGCGATGGTCATGGTCGCGGCCCTGGTGGCGCTCCCACTCACGGGCGCCGCCCTGAATCCCGCGCGCGCATTCGGCCCGGCGATCGTCAGCAACCATTGGGATAACCAGGGAGTCTGGTGGGTGGGTCCGCTCGCGGGCGGAGTGCTAGGGGCGTGGTTCGCGAAAATGCTGGACACGAAGTAGTTCGGTCAGCGTGGGATTCGACTCGCCTGGCGTCATATCGATGACGACAGCTCGCGAGGGCGAAAGGAAGTAGAGGACGGAGCTTCCTGCTGCGCCAAGCGTTCCCCTGCCAGACGCTGAGACCGCATACGGCTGGGAAAAACTTTGGGCTGCGGGATTCCCTCCGCCAGGATTCGCGATTCTTACGCTTCCCGCCAGTTGGCCGTCGCCGCCGCTTGATGCCGTGCCCCACTCAAGCACATCGCCGCCTGCCGGCGCGGCCAGGGTGCGGAAGGCGAAATCGCCCGACAGGGTCGCATTGCTGAAGAGCCCTGCGGCTTGGGGATACAGTTCCCCACTCGATGCTCCCGCGCCGCTCCCTACCACCACCGCCCGATTGCGGCCCACCAGGTAAGCGACCAGCGGCGCCGCGGCCGAGTCCAGGACAATGGCAGCGCGTCCGTCGGGCGCCACCGTGTAGGATCCCGCGCCGCTGCGCGTTTCCACTCTGCCGGCGTTATTCTCGTCCAACGAGTACTCGAGCCGGCCCATCCCATCGAACGTCACGAGACCCGCGGCAACTTGCGATCCTTGGCTCGCCGCTTGCTGGCCGCCGCCGGCGCTCGCGCCCGCCATGCGAATCACACTCGCACCCGAAAGAGAAGCGGTGGAGAACGCGCCTGCGTCGGCGGCCGCTTGCGCCAGGGCACGACCGCTGCTCCAGGGTTCGGCCTGGCGCGGGTCCGTGCTCACCAGGAACCACTCGCCAGCCGAAACGGGGTAGAAAGCCCAGTGCAGCACGCCCTCAGGCCCGCGCAGCGCAAGCGTGCCGCGTCCGGCAGTATCCAGGGTGTAGGAGCCGGCGACGGACGCCGCGGGTGCGACGTTGCCACCGTCGTTCCAGTCGAGCTGCCCCGACCGAATCGCTCCCGCGGCGTCGGCTTGGAAGGTGCCGGCGAGCGCTACGCGTTCGCCTTCGAGTCCCGTGCCGGCGAGGCCGAAGGAGTAAGCCCCCGCAAGGGCCGCAGGAGTGAACGCGGCCACCGTTTGCTTCTGAAAGATTCCCGTTCCCCGCGTGCCGGAATTGTCGGTTTCGGTGAATTGCGCCTCGCTTTCCGACTGGTTGAGAGCGAAACGGAAAGTTCCGAGCGCCGCGCCTTCCGGCGCGCTCTCGAGCGCGAGGCTGCCCTGGCCCCCGGCCGATACGGTGTAGGAGCCGGAGAACGGCTCGGCTGTGCTCACCCCCGAGGCGCGCGTCGCGTCGTCGATCCCGGTGACGTTCCCTGCCGCATCCGCCGTGAACCTGCCGGCAATCGCCACGGGACCGGAAGCGTCGTAGCCGTCGAAGGCGAAAGCGTAGCTCCCGGCGAACCGCGCGGCAGCCGCGGAAGAGCTGATCGTGATGGTAGCCGATCCCGAAGCCGTGACTTGGGCCGAGGATAACGCCGACAGCGTGACGGTGGCGTTGCTGGGAACCGTGCTGGGAGCGAAATAGGTGGTCGCCTGGCCGCTCGCGGTGTTGGCGGGCGAGACGGCGCCGCAGCCGGGCGAGCAGGCATTGCCGCCCTGCGTCAACTCCCACTGCGCTCCGGCGTTCGTCGGATCGTTCGTCACCGTCGCCGTGAACGTCGTTCGATTGCCCGCCGGCACGGTGGCCGAGGAGGGAGAAACGGCGACGCCGATGGGCGGATAGAGACTTATGGAGGCGGTGGCCGACTTGGTGTTGTCGGTCACGGATGTGGCTGTCAGCGTCACCGTAGCGGCGCTCGAGATCGCGTTCGGCGCGGTGTAGGTCGTGTTCACCCCGCTCCCGGTCGTGGTTGGCGAAAGCGTGCCGCAACTCGCGGAACACGCCGCGCCATTTTGCGTCAGCGTCCACTTCACCCCGCCGTTCTTGATGTCGTTGGTCACGAGCGCGCTGAACGTGGTGGTTTGCGTGGCGTAGAGTACGGCCGTGGACGGAAAGACCTGCACGGTGATCGGCTGGGTCACGATTGTCGCGTAAGCCGCTATCGAAGTTTGCGCTACCGAAGTCGCCGTGAGCGTTACGGTCGTGGCCAAGGCGGGAGCCGTGTAGGTGGTGGCCGCGCCGCTTGCCGTGGTCGTGGGCGAAATCGTCCCGCAAGCGGATGCCGAGCAGGAACTCCCGTTCTGGCTCAGGTTCCAGGTCACACCCTTGTTCGAGCTGTCGTTGGTCACCGTGGCCGTGAACGCCTGCGTGCCGCCTTCCGGCACGTTGGCCACATACGACGGGGAAACGGAAACGGTGAGCCCGCCGGAAATCGTGATCGTCGCCCAGGCGGTCTCGCCGGGAAAAGCCACGGAGGTCGCCGTGAGCGTCACCACGGTGTTGGAGCTAGGCGCCGTGGAGGGCGCGGTGTAGGTGGTGGCCACGCCATCGGCCGTGCTTGTGGGTGAAACGCTGCCGCAGCCGGGCGAGCAGGCCACCCCGCTCTGCGTCAAAGTCCAGTTCACGCCCTTGTTGGAAGTGTCGTTGGCGACGGTGGCGACGAACTGCTGCGTATCGTTGGTGGCGCCGGAGACGTTCAGCCCTACCGTGGCGGAGGTTGGGGAGACGGAAACCGCCGTCGTGCCGGTGGTCGTGATGGTCACGGAATAAGCGATGGTGGTCTGGGTCACCGAAGTCGCGGTGAGGGTGAGGGTCAGCGCGGTGCCGGGCGCGGTGTAGGTAGCCGCGGCGCCGCTGGCCGAAGTTGTGGGGGAGATGGAGCCGCAGGCAGGCGAGCAGGCCTCGCCGAATTGGGACAGGGTCCAGGTCACACCCTGATTCTTCGAGTCGTTAGTGACAGTCGCGGTGAAGGTCTGCGTCCCTCCCAGCGCCACGACGGCCGAACCGGGAGAAACGGTTACCGTCAGGATGCCCGAGGACGAAGAAGAGCCTTTCCCGCAGCCCGCGCTAAAGCCCAAGAGAAGGAAAAGGATGGCGCCAGCAACCCACTTCGTCGAGCAGGTTGCTTTCGCCGCCATTCGCCGCAGGTACCGACCCGCGCCACCTTCCGGCCTCCTCCGACGCGCTCGCTTCATCCGGCTACGCCACGACGAGAAAGCCGCAACACACCATGCGCCCATTCACCAACCCTTTGTGCCTGAAGGCCGACAGCGTCACCCTCCGTCCGATCGGGAGAACCCCGACGACCCCCTAGTATACGGCACAATCGAGCGCGATTATTTCTGCCGGGTCGCGGTCCAGTCCAGCGGGTTCCCCATGAAGTCCACGGTGCCCTTCATCGAATCGCCCGAAATCGTCCCAGTGTACTTTTGACTCCTGGTGCCTCCATTACGCATGGTGAATGTGACCGTGAACTCCACCTTGTCGCCGGTCACCGATCCCGTCAGTTGCTGCGTGAACTGGCGCCCGCCGAAATTCGCTTCGATCGTGCCGGTAAGCTTGCCGGCATCGTCCTGCTTCACCGTCATCGTGCGGTTCATGGCGCCGCGCGGGCCCTGCATCGAGAGCTGCCACTTTCCGGTGGCGTTTGCCGGCGCCTGTGCCGCGGCGAAAGCCGCGAAGCTCAGCGCCAGTACGAACGTGCAAGCACCTGCGATCCCTGCGATTTTTCTGTGCATCATGAAGCTCCTTTTCGGTCCGTCAAGGTGCGCGAAGAGCCGGGTGAACCGCCGTCCGCTGGCGCGTGACGGCCATGTGGCGCGAAGCCGCCGGCCGCAAGAAACTTCCCTCGGGCGGGTACGCCCGTGCCTCGGGAAGCCGCCTTCAACCCGCTTCTTTCCGCGCACTCCGGGGTCAACTACTGAGACGCAAAGGAGCGACCACCGGTTGCGGCAGGCCAGAAGCCATTTCAAAACCTTCTTCTTCGGGGGTCGGAGCTTCAGCTCCGACAAAAAGCAGCTCAAAAATAAGGGCTTTAGCAGGACGCTGCAAAAGGCCTCTTTTCGCAAGGGCACGACTTCAGTCGTGCCGTAAGTGCTTGCGCAAGAAAGCGGCTTCAGCCGCTGGGGGCCGCTCGCCCGCGTTTTGCAGCATCCTGTTAGCCCCTGAAGGGACCCGGCGGAAGTCTTTGAGATAGGTTCTAGTCGTCGCCGGCATCGTTCCCGGGCAGTTCCCCGCCACGGCCGAGCCGCCGAAATTCGTCGCGTATTCGGTCGCCGGGGAAGCCGGCGCGGAGCAGACTCCGGTAAAGCGAACCCAATTGCCGACTGCCCGGCGCGGCAAGCGTCGCGCCCGCGTGGCGGCGCAGCCAGATCTCGATTCGCCGCCGCAGCAGTGCGCCCTCGTCGGTCTCCGAACCGAGTTCGGCAAGGGCGGCTTCGATGAAGCGGTCCGCCACGCCGCGCGCTCGCAGCTCCCGCGCGATGCGATAACGCCCTTGGCGGCGGCCTTCGGCGCGGGCGCGGGCGAACTGGCGCGCGTAACGAGCGTCGTCCAGCAGGCCTTCGCTCTTCAACTTGCCGAGCACCGGAGCTACCTGGGCGCGGTCGGCGGCGCGGCGCTCGAGCAGTTGGCGCATCTCGTAGGCGGAGTGCGCGCGACGCGCGAGCGCCCCCACAGCAGCAGCGTAGAGATCCGCTGGCGTGCCGAGTTGGCGTGGTCCGCGTCCCATCACCCCGCTCCGTCTCGCCGCCTCTCTACCTTCGGCTGGGGAAGATGGGTTCCGGCTCGGGGATGGCGGCGCCGTCTTTGCGGGGTGAAGACGCTCCGTACTTCATGCCGGTCGCCGAATCGTACATCACGGCGTGGCCGCCGCCCATCGCCGTCGAGAAGGCGCCGCGCACGCGCAGGCGGTAGCCCATCTTGGAGAGCGCGTCGCGAATGGCGGCGGGCACGCGGTCCTCGATATAGAAGTCGCAGCCATCCAACCCCGCGTTGGTGAACCGCGGGGCCTCGAGTGCGCCCTGCAGATCCATCCCGTAATCCACGACGTCCGAGACGAATTGCGCGTGGGCCTGGGGCTGGTTCAGCCCGCCCATGATTCCGAATCCGATGTGTAGCGGCCCCTTCTGCATAAAGCCGGGAATGATGGTGTGCCACGGCCGCTTGCGTCCGGCCAGCACGTCCGGGCTTTTTGGGTCGAGGTTGAAGAGGGCCCCGCGGTCCTGGAGCGCGAAACCGTAGGGATCGACCACGACGAACGACCCGAATCCCTCGAAAAGGCTCTGGATCAGCGAGACGATGTTCCCCTGGCTATCCACGGCGGTGAGGTAGGTCGTATCGCCGTTGTATCGCCAGGGATTCCCCGCCGCCACCTGGCAGCTTGCCTTACCCGGCTCGATGGTCGCCGCGCGCTCGGCGGCGTACGCCTTCGATAGAATCCCCGCGACCGGCACGCGCACCATCCGCGGATCGCCGATGTACTGCCGCAGGTCGGCATAGGCCAGTTGCTGCGCCGCCATCTTGATTCCGAAGGCCTTCGCGCTCAGAAAGCCGTCCTGCCCCAGCGGGAATTTCTCCATGATGTTGAGCATTTCGAGCGCGGCCATGCCCTGGCCGTTGGGTGGAAGCTCGTAAATCTTCCAGCCGCGATAGGTGGTGGAAATCGGCGTGACCCATTCGGGCTCGAAGTCGGCGAGATCCGCCGCGGTCATTACCCCACCCTGCTTCCGGGAAGTCTCGAGGATGGCTTTCGCGATGGGGCCACGGTAGAAGGCTTGGGGACCGCCGTCTGCGACGAGTTCCAGAGCGCGCGCGTAGGCGGGATTGCGGAAGGTCTGGCCCACCTGCGGCGCTTTTCCGCCCGGCAAGAACACCTGTGTGTTCACTCCGCGCTGGAGATGCGCCTGGTCCCCGTGCCAATACGCGGCGACGAACTGGGTGACGGGGAAACCGTGCCGCGCGTAATAAATCGCGGGAAGGAACAGCTCCTTCCAAGGCAACTTGCCAAAGCGCTGGTGCAGCGCCCACCAGCCGGCCACCGCTCCCGGCACGGTCGCGGAGTAGATGCCGAAGTGCGGCATGCGGGTAATGCCTTTGCTTTTGAGGAAGACCGGTGTCAGCTTCTCCGGCGCCCAGCCGCTGGCGTTGAGGCCGGTGAGCTTGCCCGTTTTCGCGTCGTATTCGATGGCGAAGAGGTCGCCACCCATCCCATTGAGCATGGGCTCGAGCACGCCCATGGCCGCGTTGGCGGCGATAGCGGCGTCGGCTGCCGAGCCGCCCCGTGCCAGAATCTCCGAAGCCGCCTGCGAAGCCAGCACCTGATCGCTCGCCACGATTCCCAGCCGTGAAATCACCATCGAGCGGGCGTCGGTGCGGTCGAGCGCGCTATGGGGCATCTGCGCGAAGAGGGGCGCCGCGAGGGAAATCGCAAGAAAGAAACAAGGAATAGCGGTTGCATATCTCATGACCGCGGAGTTTAACGACTGCTCCTCCGGATGGCAACACCCGCGCCTCGGCTTCCCCTGGCACCGCCACGAGCGGAAGACTCTCGTTGGTTCGCTGACCCGGTGTACCGCGGCGCGGACCCCGTCGAAGCTCCCGAGGGCACCGCCCCCATAACCGTCATTCCCGCGGAAGCGGGAATCCAGTCGTGTCCATCCGTCGGCCCACCATGTTTGTCAGAAAAACAAGCTCTCACGATTGTGCAGCACGGAGATCGGGTTTGGGTTATCCCCCATTTCGAGACGAAACTCGGGCTGAGGGCTGGTCGCCCGTACGTTACGGATTTACGCAAGCCGTCCAGAACGCGATGCCCGCGTTATACTGTGCATCGTACAACTTCGTTCGCGTCCACCAAACGCCGCGCGTTACCCCCGCTGTGGAAGCTGGAATCACAGATCGCATTTGGACAATAAGCGAAATCATTCAGTGAAGGAAACAGGGCCAAACCTCGAATCCGTTCTGGCAGGAGGCTGCTGTGGCATTCTCGCAATGGTGGGCCTTCCGATGGGGAATGGTTGAGTACGACCACGAAAAAAGCGGAGTCTACCAGTTTGCCGACGCGACGGGAACGGTCGTTTACATCGGCGGTTCGGACAATGTGAAAAGACGACTTGCGCAACATCTCGGAGAAGACACGACGACCTGCATCAGGAGGAAGGCCGCAAAGTACCGCGTCGAGTACACGTCCCACTACAGAAGGCGCGAGAAAGAGCTTTACGACGAGTTCGTGCGGAAGTACGGGAAACCGCCGGAGTGCAACGATGTTGCGCCTAGAAGATAGCGTCCTTCCCCTGAAGCGAAATCTCGGGTGAACGGGAGCGTGCCGATTCTATTTCTCGCCAGCCTTCGATCGGACGCAACTCTAATTCTGCGGATTCTGCCGATCTTGGGAGGTCCCCCAGCCGTCATAGTAGCCATCCTTGGTGAAGAAATGCTCCACACCTCTCGAATCAATGATGCGATCTAGAAGCTATTGCGAAACCCCCGATTTCGGGGGTCGGAGCTTCAGCTCCGACAAAAAGGCGGCCAAAATGAAGGGGCTTCAGCCCCTGAAGCATGTGCCGGGAGGTTTTGCAATAGCTTCTAGGATCGCGTGCCCCAGTCCCGATGGTGCGCCTGCCGCACCTTCGCGTCAATTCGGATAAGCACTATTTCGCAGCGGGGAAGACAAGGGGTGGCGGCTCCGTAAGTGTCCGCAAGGGGATTACTGGGGGGGCTAAATGCATCACAAATTTGAACTTGGAGATTTCAAAGGCGGAGCCAAGACGCCCCCCGCCTCCCGGAAAGCAAGGCTGCCGGCCGGCCGCTTGCAGGGTGAGGGCTGCCGCGTATCCGAGCGGGCCCGCTCCGGCGTAGGGCCGGACGTCAACCGGACCAAGGGCCGGCGTGGGGTGGTTTCCCCGGCGGCGAGGTTTGACTCGCTTGCCGGGTCCGGCTCTATTCGATTCGCACCTCTTCGGAGGTAGCTGAGATCTTGCCCGTCACGGCTTCCTCGACCACGGCTCGGAGACGGTAATTCCCCGGCGGAGCTTCGAGGGACAGCTCGCCGGTGATGCCGCTCTTCGAGAACCGCTCCAAGCTGTCCCGCTTTAGAGCGAAATCCATATCCGCTGCCTTGCCGGTCACGAATTTGTTCCCCTCATCAAAGAGCGCAACCACGAAAGTGAGTTGTTCGTCGTGCCGGCCCCCCTTCTCCTCGAAGGGAAGCTTCGAGATGTCCACGTGCATCAGTACGTGGATTCCGTGCTGGCCCTTGGCGCCGCCGGCGGGCTCGGCGCTGACGCTCACCGGAAAATCGTTTCGCTCGTCGGTGCCGCTCACCTCGGCGTCGATCTTGCCCTTCGGGGCCGCCTCGCTCGCCTCGGCTGCTTTTTTCGTCGGCGCAAAATAACCGGGCAGCGCCTGTATGAAATCATGCGCCGCCTTCTTCTTTTCTACCTTGACTTTAATTTTGTGGTACCTGCCGTCTTCAGCCGGCGGGAATCCCAGCACGTACGCGATCGTGGGGGCGAGACCGAGATCGCGGAATCCAAGGTCGAGGTCGTTGTCGTTGCGAAAGAGGAGGCCGCCCGTGCCTTCGGCGAAGTCGGCCATGGCGTAATCTTCACTCTCGAGTTGGTCGCCGAGGGACTCCATGTTGTTCAGAATGACCAACTCGGAGCCGGGGCCGGAAGGCCCGTGCGCTGGCTCACCCTGCGGCCCGCCTGGCTGCTCGGCATACAGGCCCTTGGAATCGAGAGAATCGATCGTCACATGCGCCCCGAGCGCCTCGTCCATGATTTCGCGTTCTTCCGGTTCCAAACCTCCCGAGAGAAATCCGGACGATGCGAAGAGCAGTATGCGCTTACCGGGGGCCTGCGCCAGTTGGCCGATAGCGGCATGGACCGCGTCCAGGGTTGTCTCGGTGACGACGACCGTTTGGTTCCAAATGGCCCGGCCCTGCGCAACCACCGTGGCGGCGCCTGGCGAATCCCGGGAAATTTCACTTGCGATCACGCTGCGCGTGTCACATCCTGAGTAGGCACCTTGCCCGTAGCAGTTACACGCTTCGACAACCTTTGCCTGGATTGTGGCCGGGTCGCCCTCCGCGATCAGATACGCCTGGTAGGGCGTGATTCTCGGGCATCCGCTCAACCCCGCTGCGCTCATTCGCCGATGGGACTGTATCGTCGTCACGGACTGGAGCACAGCACCCGCGTCGGTCGTAAACGGGAGGATCTCCCCTTGCGACGTGGTGAACACGCCAACCCGCTCGCCGCTCCGGGTCGCCTCACTGATAAAGCGCTTGGCCGCGATTTTCGCACGCACCAGGTCGCTCGAGGGAGTGTTGATGTCGTCGAAGAAAAGCCCAATCCATCGGGAGGGGCCGGGGACTTGTTGAGTTGTGCCCGGCTTGCCCGAGACCCCCGTCGAGGCAGTTGAGGTTGTGGGCGCGGGAGGGCGGGCCACGCCGGATGTTTCGACGGAAAATGTGGAGATATCTCGCCGGTGCCCTGAATCGAAAAGCGCGAAGTCGTCCTTTGTCAGGCCGGCGACGGCGTGGCCGCGACTGCCGCGTACCACCACCTCCACTCGAACCAGTCTACTTTCCGTGCGGAGTACCGGGGGCTGGGGCTGATAGGGGTGACTGTTGATGCGCACCTCTCCCGGGGAGAGCGTCTGCGCGGAGGCCGCCAGGACGGCGGAGAGGGCCGCCAGAGACGCGGCAATGCGGACGCCATGGGGTGACCCACGGGCCGCAGTCGCCGGAGCATTCGGCATCACGGTCTTCACCTCGAGCCAGAGCCGGGACCTGTGCACCAGGTTAGCCCCATTGCTTTCCGACCGCAAGCGTCCCCGTCGCGCGGCAGCTGTTCCGGGACTGGGGGAGCACGAGCTCGGGGGGCGAGCCGATTTCCCCGCGCGGTAAGGATCCTTGGGTGGCATCTCAGACGGACTGTTCGGCTCGGTTGATTGCTCGGGAGTTTCCACCGCTCACCTCCCCGTCACGTCGCGGCCGCCGGGCCGTCACGCCCACCTACTTATCGCAGAACCAGACCGACGGGGCCGGGCGCCAGCGTTCGAATTCTAGCGAGCGTCGGCGGCGCGCCCACCAACCGGAGCCCGCGTCCTCGCTGAGGCGGACAGCACGTATAGCCCGACCCTCAACGCACCGTTACCGCGGCTACGGGCCTTTCAATCGCCGACGGGTTCGTTATCGCGATGTCCGGCACGTGCAGCTCGGCTGGGTCAAACCCCAACGTAATCTGGTTAAATCGGCCCCCCCGAAGTCGAGCCAGGGCGCCTAGAGAGCTGAAGGCGTAAACGCCGGCCGCCTGGGAGTAAGGGACCGTGTAGGCCGCTTCAAAGGTGTGTGGGCCGACAATTCTGGTGCTTTGGGCCGCAATGGTTGTGAGGAATGCCTCTTGCCCCGGCCTGGGAGCGGACTCCAGCGTAAACACTAAGGTGACCTGGGTAATCTTCCCCGCATCCTTCCCGCCAAACGAGACCGTGAAAGTTAAGAGGCTGCCCGGGCCATGGGAGCGGACCGTCCGGCCGCTTGCCCAGAGGCACAAGAAGGTCGAGGCAAGCAGGAACAAAACGCATTGGGTAGCTCTTCTGAATGACCTCACGTCCATGTCTGCCCTCCTCGCCCTCATGGGCACGCTCTCAACCCCCGTGGAGATACAATTCACCCCGCAAAAGAGGGCCGTGCTCCGACGGGGGATCGTTCGCCGCGCGAAAAATCAAGTGAATTTTCCTGCGTCTTCTGCACCGCTGGCCCGTTCGCAATCCCCGCGCACCGGCTGGCACTCGGCCGCCATTGCCACCACGATGACCGAGTTCGGGCACGAGCCCCTCCCCGGGCCGCAACGAAAATCACGCAAGGCGGGAACGGCCTAGGCAAACCCGGGGGGAACGCGATCCGGTCCGCCGATCCGCACGCCCCGCGGCGTGCGTCCGAAAGGCCCCCAGTGTCTCCCCGAGTGTCGCCGTGAAGCACCTCCGCGACTCGAGCCTCTTCCAAACCCCAACCAGCCACCCGGGGTGGCGACACGGGGCGGGCTGAAGGCTCGGCGCCGGAGCTAGGCCAGCTACTGCCGGCACGTAGCCGGCGGGAACTTCTGCGCCGTCGCGATCTCCCCGGCCCAGACCTTAGCGCGTGGTCAACCTCGAGGTGCGCGCGCTTACCTTTCACGCCGCTGACCGGGCCCCCGCCGCACGCGTTGGGCTACTTTTTCCTAGGCGTGGGCACCCCCGTAGGCGGCCCGCAAAAATAGTCGTACTGGTTGATATTTGGGTCCCAAGCGCAATAGCATTTTGGGGGCTGGCCACCCGAGCAGGTTAGGGATTGCATGTCGCAGATCCCGGAGGATACCGCGAGCACTGGGCGGTCCAGTCCAACGGCAGCGAGCGTGGTGATGGCGACCGCGACGCACAGGACAAATAGCCCACGAAGGGCCAAGCGGTAAGGTTCTTTTTTCACGTTTGTCTCCTTTCGCTCCCGTTACCTGGGAGGTAAACGCCGCGGGGGAACAGCTCCGTAGTCGTGCTCGATCAGCGACACAGCCTGGGAGACGTCGCGGGGAGAGAGCTCGCCCGTGTGCGCCCACTCCACTCGCCCGAAGCGGTCCACCAACACAACTTGCGGCACGGCCCGCGCACCGTACGCCTCACCGTCCGCTGGCGACAGCCGGACCAAGAGTGCCGACCCCCCCGATCCCGCTTTCGATTAGGTAGCGCTGCGTGATTCGGTCGCCGTTCGCGTCGATGTAGACGATCCGCAGGCGACCCGGAGCCAAAGCTTGCAGGGACCGCATGGCGCCCCAGCTTACTCGACAAAAGGGGCATTGACTTGTAAACGAGTAAATCAGCGTGGGGCGCCGGTCCTGCCCATAGTCTACAGTCTGCTCGGCCCCTCTCCAGTCCGCGCCATGCAGCTGGGGCATCATCGTGCCCCTCGCAGGCGCGGCAAGCTGCATCTCGCCGATTACTTGTCCGCGCAGGCTCCGGTTTTGTCGCAACGCGAGCAGGCACGCCAGCGCCAACAACAAGTCAACCGCGACAAACCCGATAATGCCTCCAAGGGACAGGTCGAGGCAGCGGTCCACCGCCCGTTTGAGGGACGAGACGGCACGGGGTGCCGCGGCGATCTCCTCCGCACGTGTACTCGATCATCCTCTCCCGCCCTCGCAAGTCAAGAACCCCTGCGGCGGCACAACAGTTTCGGAATCGGGGGGCAGGCGAGCGACGTAGTGCGGCCTGGGGCGCATTCGGCAGGCGCTTGGGGAAACGCGATGCAGGCAAGCCTACCTGCGAGGGCGATTTATCGGTGGTTCCGTGGCACGGGCGCGGTCAGCGGCGCGGGTGAGGCTTCGGGGCGGGCGCCGGCGGGGAGACGAAGACGTAGGGGCGAAGCGCCTCGAAGCGCTTCGGGCCGATGCCCCGGATGGCCAGGAGGTCCTGAACGCGGCGAAACGGCCCGCTCTTTTCCCGGAATTCGAGGATGCGCCGGGCCATGCTGGGGCCGATGCCGGGAAGCTCTTCGAGTTGCTCGAGCGTGGCGCGGTTCAGATCGATAGGCTTGGCCGGGTGCTTCTTAGCGAAGGCGGGACGGGGAAGGAGGCAGAGAAGCAGGGGAAGCAGGAGACGCAGAGTGGAAGCCGCCCGTAGAGTTCGAAACCGAAGCATTAACCCCTACTCCAGTGGTTTGCCTGTCGCATCCCAAAGTTTTGCTTCGCCGAAGAGCGCCGCTTGCGAAGCCACTTGCGCGCGGTCGCCAACGACAACCACGAGCGCGTTCGCCGAATCCACCCATTTCCGCGCGGCTTCGAGCACCCGCTCGGCCGTCACCGCGCGCACGCGCTGGCGGTAGCCTTGGAGGTAATCTTCGGGCAGATCGTGCAGGCATACGGTCGAAAGTTGCGCGCGCAATCCGTCTTGCGTGGCCACGCCGAGCGAGAAAACTCCGGTCAGATAGTTTTGAATCTCGTCGAGTTCTTCCGCCGTCACGGGGAGCGCGCGCAGGCGGTCCATCTCGTAGAAGATCTCCGCAAGCGTCGCCGCGACAACCTCGTTGCGGACGGCCGCATGCGTGGCGAACCAGCCGTGCCGGCGCAGCGAATGCGGCTGGCTGCCGGGGCTGTAGCTGTAGCCTTTTTGCTCGCGGATGTTGGCGATCAGCCGGGAGTGGAACGCGCCGCCGTAGATTCCGTTCGCGACGGCGAGCGGAGTCCAGTCGGGATGCTGTCGCGTGATCGCGTGATTGGCGACGACGACGCGCGCCTGAGTCGTCTCCGGTAGATGCACCACATGCACCTGACGGCCCCGGCCAGGGGCGAGCGGAGGATCCTCCACGGCCGGCGGTTCCCCTCCCTCCCACGAGCCGAAAGCCCGTTCGATCCGTTCGAGCAGGGCTGGGGAGGAAAAATCGCCGACGGCGATCAGAATGGCGTTCGAGGCGAGGTAGTGGCGGCGGTGGAACTGGCGGAGGTCTTCCACCGCGTACGCCTCGACCTGCTCGATCGAAGGCGAAACGACGGCATAGGGATGGGCGCCGAATAGCTCGCGGCGCAGCCGCTCGCTCGCCAGGAATCCGGGTGTGACTCGTTCGAGTTTCAGGCCTTCGACGGCTTGGCGCCGTTCCCGGTCGAACTCGCCGGAAGGAAACGTAGGCTCGCGCGCGATCTCCGCCACCAAATCGACGAGCGGGCCTGCATCTTCCGCCAGGGCGTCGGCCGCGATCGCGCTCGAGTCCGACCCCGCGCCGGCGCTCACTTCCCCGCCCATTCGGCGCAGGTCCTCTTCGATTTTCCGGCGGGAGCGGCGCGCGGTGCCCGTGCGCGCGGCCGTAGCCACGAGTCCCGCCAGACCCGGCGCGCTCAGCGCGGTCGCGGCTTCGCCGCTGCGCACGATCAATTCGACCGTCAGCCGCGGAACGCCATGCGCTTCCACCAGCTGCACGCGCAAGCCGTTCTCGAGCCGCCGCACCACACGCGGCGGCCAGACGACCTCGCGCTCGGGCCCGAGCGGAGGAACCAGGGGTTGTGCTTGTGTCGCCATCTCTGGCCTCACCCATCACGGGCGGCCGCAAGGGTCGCCCCTCCAGCCTCGCGGGCCGGATGCGCCGCCCGCAGGGCGCTCATGCTTGCTCCCGCGCGCCCGCAAAGCCGGCGGTTGCCAGGCGTGGCCGCCGCTCGACGATGGCGCGGTTGGCCGGTACGAGGAACCGCGTGGCAGCCTCGCGGACCCGCTCCGGTGGGATATCGGTGAAGTAGCCCGGAATGGTGTTGAGCAGCTCGGGTTCGTCGTCGAAGAGGGCGAAGCAGGCCAGGTAGTGCATCCGGCCGAACCGGGGGATGTGGTTGCCGCCGTCGAGTGCGGCGAAGTAATCGGATTTCATCTTCGCCTTCACCTCGTCGAGTTCGCCGCCTGTGGGTCCCTTGTCGGCGAGTTCGGCGGTGACTTGGTCCAGCGCGGCGAGGACCGACTCCGAAGGAACATCCGGCCGGTGGAGGATACGCGTGGTCATGAGCATCGGGCCGGAGTAATCGAAGGGATCGCCGGAGGGGAAATGGAGGCCGCCCTCGGCGTCCACGGCCAGTTCCCTGTCGAGCACCAAATCGCGAAAGACGCGCGCGGCACGCCCGCCGTGCAGCACGCGATCGGCGAGAACGAAGGGATACCAATCCTCCGCGCGCCGAGCGGGCGCGTAGTAGCCCACGGCGAGCCCATGCAGATTCCCGAACTTCTCCTCGACCACCCCGCGCCGCTCTTTTCCGGGAGCGGGCTCGTCCACCTCCGCCCGCGGCGGCTCGGGCCCCGGCGCAATCGAGCCGAAATGCCGCTCCGCGAGGCGAAAAGCCTCGCCGGGAGTCACGTCGCCAACGACGACGAGGACCGCATTTCGCGGCGTGTAATACGTTCGAAAGAACTGCCGAACGTCGGCGAGCGTGGCGGCGTCGAGATCGTCGAAATCGCCGTAGAAGTTGTGGGCATTGGGCCAGCGCCGGTAGGCGACCGGAGGCAGATCGAGCCACGGGAACCCGCCATAAGGCCGGTTGAGCACGTTGACCCGGACCTCTTCCTTGACCACGTCGCGCTGGTTGCGGAGATTTTCCTCGGTGACGTCGAGGGCGCGCATGCGATCGGCTTCGAGCCAAAGCACGCGGTCGAGCGCGTTCGACGGCACGGCATCGTAATAGTTCGTGTAGTCGTAGGCGGTCGAGCCGTTCAGCACTCCGCCCGAGGCGTTCACCAGCCGGATGTGCATCATCTTTCCCGCGTGCTCGGAACCCTGAAACATCATGTGTTCGAACAGATGCGCAAATCCGCTGCGGCCCTCGGGCTCGAGCCGAAAGCCGATCCGATAATAAACGCCAACCAAAACCACCGGCGCGGAGTGGTCTGGGGAGACAACAACCCGCAGGCCATTGGCCAGGCGCGCGGTTTCGATGGGAATTACGAGTGCGGATTCTCGATTAGGCATGCCGATGCGCAGTGTATCAGCCCGGGAGGCGCGGGGCGAGTGTGGGCGGCGTCCTGCGGAGGCCTAATTGGGCGGGAGCTCTGGGTTTTGGTCGTTGTTATTGCCGTATTTGCAGTTCGACAAGGCCCACTGGTCGTCGGCAACAAAAAAGCAGAAGGAGTGCCAATGCTCGATTCCAAAGGCGTCGGTGTAGTCGATACGCCCGATTGGGTAGTCTACCCACATTCCCCCGCTGGTGGGCGCCGACCCGTTCCAGATTGCGGGAACTGTCGTCGTCTCCCCCGGGGCAAGGTCCGTGGGAGTAGGGTTGGACATACGTGCTGCGGGAGCGCCAGCAACCTTCCCGAGCAGAAATTTGTCCTGCCAGAATGTTTCCACCCCGCGCTGGGCGGCGTTAGCCCGGGAGCCGAACGTCCCGGGTGCGAACCTCAGCCTGATGTCATGCGCCTCTGTCCTCCCGAGGTTTCTCACGTAAATCCGATACGTGAAGATGAAACCGAGCCTCACGCCGTTAGGTGTGTAGGGGGCGGGGGCGATTGGCGGAATTTCGAGCCAGGCCCGCTCATCGGTTCGGAAGGATTCGACGCTTTGCCTGAGACTGGCCTGCGCGGCACCGGCGGCGACGGCGGCTGCGTCGGCGGATTCTTTAAGTTCAGGATATTGCTTCGCAATCTGGGCCAGTGTGGCGGAAGCTACCCTGGCCTGACGGTAAACAGCCCATCCAGTTCCGCCAGCGACGAGGAGGCCCAGGGTTCCCAGAACGACGGCCCAGATCTCGGCGCCGGAAAGTGGCCTGCGTTTCGTCTCTTCCCCGTTATTGCCGGTGTCTTGCGCGCTAACCTTACCTACGCCACCAGTTCTAGCGCAGGCCTCGTCTGGGGGCCGCTGGGCATCGGGGGGGCCTCCTGGCCTTCCGTGGGTGGCCGGATAATGTCTTCGCTCATCCGGCGATTATCGCACCAGCTCGGACCGGATGCGGCGCCCCTTGCGTGCCGCTCTTCGAGAGAAGCGGCGAGGGAGCGTCCGGGCCGCCGCAGCCTGCGGATCCTGGACGCCGCCAAGCCCGGCCACCGTCCAGGCGGGCAGCGCTTGGCGGGCTCGAACAGGTGGGTCTCTGGGCATGGCCATCTCTCGCCGCGACTCGCCCTGCCGACCCGCGGGCGTGCACCATCCTCTCCCTCGGGGTTTGGCGTTATTCTCGAGGCTCGGGCGGGGGCGCCCCGCGCTCCCATGTCCGTATCACTACGGCGCCCCGGCCTCCTGCGCGATCAGCCCGGTCATAAGGATGCTACTCGTATTCTGTAGACTCGTAGGCATCTTTCCCGCGATTCTTTTGGCGCGGAAACTCTCGGCCGCGCTCAGGTGAATGAAGCCCGAAAGGACACTTCGAAAGCCCGGTGTTGAGATTCGAAGCGTGCTAGCCGCGAACGTGCGCGCTCTCCGGTCTCACCTGGGCGTATCCCAGGAAGAACTGGCCGACCTCTGTGGGCTTCACCGCACCTACGTAGGTGCGATCGAGCGTGGTGAGCGGAACGTCACGCTGAGCACCCTCGAAGTACTTAGCAGGGCGCTCGGGGCTCCCGTTCCTGATCTCCTTATCTTAAAGCGCGATGAGAAAAGCGGTCGACCCCGGCTTCTACGTCGGCAATATTCGTAAGAGCGGGCTCACTATCTACGATCCGATCGACATCGGGGACCCCAGGCTTTGGATCCCGGCGTCCGCGCTTGAATCACTATTGGGTGCCGCGCTGGATGGCATCGAGCTAGGCGGGCTCCCGCTCCGAACGCGATCGAAGGCTGTCAAAACGGCGGTCTGTAGGGCCCTCGGTTATCCGGTGCCCGGGAGCTTTCGTAAAACGCGCCCACGCTTCCCGGGACAGCGCTTCGATACATATACGCAAAAGTCCACAAACCTCCAGGTCTGGAACGAGGAGCTTGTTCCGACCAGGCGCTACGTCATCATCCAGATCTCGAACGCGGGCGTCGTGCGGAAGGTGAAGGTTGTTACCGGTGACGCCCTCGCGCACCTTGATACAACTGGCACGCTCACCCAAAAATACCAGGCCCGCCTCGTGTGCGGGGACGAGACCGCCGAGCTCGTCTCTGCCGCCGATACGGGGGTCGTGCGGCCGGCGGCGAATCCCAACGCGGTCCTCCGGGGCGCGGCGCCAACCGACGACCCGAGTCCGGGAGGCATCCTTCCAATCGCTACCGCGTTTGCCCGTCTCCGGGCTCTTGTGGGTGCCTCCTTCCCTGACTGGGGCTCCGATCAGGAACGGCGAAGGGGCGCCGAGCTCCACCGGCTCGTCTGTGGGAGGCTCGGCTATACCACGTACGCCGACGACGGCCGATTCCCGGACATTCGAAACCAGCTGCTCGAGGTCAAGCTCCAGACCTCGCCCACCATTGACCTTGGCTTGGTCCGTCCCGACAGGCATGACCCGCTCGACATCCCCAGGCTTGGAGGCAGTCAGGTTCGCCACTGCGATGTGCGGTACGCCCTGTTTCGCGCGACTACAGACGGAGCCACCGTGGTCGTCACCCACCTTTTCCTCGCGACGGGCGAAGACTTCTTCTCGCGCTTCCCCCAATTCCAGGGGAAGGTGCTTAACAGGAAACTTCAAATTCCGTTGCCTGCCGATTTCTTCGACTGAGCGACACCGAAAGCCCTCCACACAAGGTCGTCGAGCCGCATTTCGAGGCTCTTTGCTGCCGGCGAGGGGGTTAGCCTGTAGATTTCCTTGGCGAGGTCCACCATTGCTCGTGATTCCGCGCGTGAGGGATCCGGCAACGGGAAGCTTTCAACGTATTGCGTCATGAACCGACGCCGCCCCGCGTAGAGCTTGTTATGGAAGCGGCGGTCGTAGAAAGCCTCCGCGAACGATGAGTTGGCAACGGCGAGTGCGAGCCACAGCCGATCCGTGTCTATGCCGGCCCGAGGGCTCAACCAATAGCAGTCCCCGTTCACAACCGTTCCATCTAAGTCCATCCAGAAGGTCGGGGCGTCGCAGATGTCTCGGAAGACTAGTTTGGCGCGTTCCCAGGCCCCCGGGTCCTGAGGCACCCAAATTTCATACCACCGGCGCCCCGCTTGCATTAAGTACGGTCGAGCCTCTAGTCTCGGCCTGTGCTTTTCGAGATATGCCGCTGACGCCGGGTAGCGAGAGAGATCGGCGGGCTCGCGCAGCCCCCGGTCGTTCACCACGTGCGGGTACAGAATTCTCCTGCGGAGCTTCGGAGAATCGGCCTTAAACCGTCGGCCGACATGGTGGGTGGTGAGAGGGTGGAGGAGTTCGGGCACGCCCCTTTCCGCGACGGCATCCCAATCCGACCTGATGAAGACGTCGTCGGCGCACGTTTTGATCCCGACGCGGATGCTCCCAATGTCCCCGAAGCTGCGCCAGGTGTTCTCGGCGACGGTTTTTAGCCAGGTCTCGCTTCCGTCCGTCGCCACCCGCCAAACGTCGTCGACATCTCCGGTCAAGTGGAGCGACCCGTGCGTAACCTGAAAGCGCCGCCCGTCCTCAACAGAAACTACCCCCGACCTGGCCAGGGCCTCGATGGGGTCGCGCGCCGAACAGGACGCCGGCTCCTCGGTCCGGTAGACTGACGTAAACGCAGGATTCGCCCGGCCCCGCGCCTCGCCCTTTGTGAGCAGCACGATGGCGGGCAGGACGGCGGCGTCGAATAACTTCGTGTCCCCCAGGTCCCACACGTGCTCAACGCGGACGCCTTCTCGAAGCGCTCTCCGGACGGCGGCGCCCGAGCGCGTAGTCATGAAGCGGTTTGAAACGATGAACCCCGCCACGCCATCCGGATTCAAGACCTCGATCATCCCTAGGATGAAGGCGTGATAAAGGTCGACCCGCCCGGCAAGCCCAAAGTGAGCGGCCAGCGACTGAGCGTGGGCAGCTCCCATGATCTGCGTCCGCACGTACGGCGGGTTCGCTATGACCGCGTCGAACCCGCTTCTAGGGTCGGCTCCGCAGAAAAGGGGCAAGGGCCTACTCGGCCGGCCTGCGTACTCCAGAAAATCAGTGGCCTGAAGGTGCACGCGAGCCAGGGGGAACGTTCCACGGATAGCCTTCTCCGCAACCGAAAGAGACCCTGGGTTAGTGTCGAATCCATAGACTTCGATTTCCCGGGCCCGGGCTTCGCCCAATTCCCTAAGCAAGCTCAGCAGGAGCGCACCTTCGCCCACCGCTGGATCCAGCACCCGGGCCACCCGATGTTTTGCCCGCCGGAGCCTCCCAACAATCTGCCGGGCAACGAAGTCCGCCAGTCTTACGGGGGTGAAGGTAGCCCCGCCTGCCTTTTCCTCTGTCACAAACCTGTATCGGGCGGGGGACTTAGAGCGCCATAAATCCATATGGTTAATGCTACGCGTAGTCATCAAAAGTTTCAACGCCCGTCCTGCTTGCATCGGCACTGGCGAAGTCTGCCGCCCGGCTGGGGCGCGGGATTCCGTGACGCGCCCAGTTCCCATAGCGCCTCTGGAGCCGAGGGCGTCGCTGGGTGGGACCGGGGGCATGGGCAGTGGAGCCCGTACGGCAAAAGACGCCGGCGAGACGCCCGCGTTACAACAAATTGCAACGCGCGGGGCGAGTGGGAGCGGCGGCGAAATTCGCGTTCAGTGCGCGACGCAACCGGGACGGCGAAAGAGGCCGGCAGGATGCCGGCGTTACAACAAACGGCGCCGCACAACTTTCAAAAGCTGCCAGATGGTCTAGCTATTTCCGCATTCCGAGGAGCTTGGTTTGCAGGCGGGTGAGGGCGCGATAGGCGGCCAGATACTCCGCGGGCCACTTCTTCAACTCGCGTTCGTGAAGGCGGATCGTCGCTTGGTCGCCTCGAGCGACGGGCCCGGTCCAAGCGCCTCGCGGGCCGAGTTGGCGGTAATTTTCAAGAGTTTGGCGCGCGAGCGGCAGCAGCGCGCCGAGCGCCTGGCGCCGGTGAAAGCCCGCGCTTTCGAGCAGGCACACGCCCGCTTCGAGCAGGGCAAGCAGGTGCGGGGAGGCAAAGGCGCCGGCGGCGTGGTAGGCGGCTTTCGAGCGTCGGTCCATCACGATGGGTAAGCCGCCGAGTTCGCGCGCCAGACGCGCAGCGAGGCGGCGTGCCGCCCGCTGGCCTTCGATCGCGATGGTGATGCCTTCGAGCGAGGCCGGCCGCGAGGCTGCGGCGCTGCGGGCGAACGTCTGCATGGGATGGAACGAGCCGACGGCGGCGCCACGGCGCGCCAGCGGCGCGAGCGCCTCGCTCCCCAGCGCGCCGCTCGCGTGCAGAACGACGCGGCGGGCGAGCGAGCTGCGGTGGAGTTTCGCCAGTTCCCGAGCTACGGAGGCGATCGCGTCGTCGGGAGTCGCGACGAGAATGAGGGCGGCATCCAGGGCTTCGGGCACGAGGCGGGAACAGGGCTTGCCCGCTCCGATGGCTCGCACCGCGGCCCGAGCCGTGGCCGGCGAGCGAGTCACCACGGCCCCCACTCGCCACCCGCAACCAGCGAGCCGGCGGCCGAGTTCCCGGCCTGCGCGGCCCGCGCCGACGATGGCCAGCGTCTTTTTCCGAACCATGGCTGTGGTAGCATAACTCGTTCCGAAGCTTCGCGCGCGGAACGATCGCACGGGACTCCTGGCGGGGCGGGACCAGAACGCTTCGGTGTTTTTCAGAAATTCGCGTGCACCTCTTGGAAGCCATTCTGCTTGGTGTCGCCGCCGGATTTTGGGTCGTTTACGGCGGCTACTGCCTTTTGCGGATTCATGCCCTGCCCCGCGTCCGCCGCTACGCGCCGGCGCCGAGGGAGGGCGAATTCGTTTCGGTCCTGGTGGCGGCGCGGGACGAGGAGCGCCCGCTTCCCGAAGCCATGGCCTCTCTGCTGGCCCAGCGGCAAGTCCACTACGAAGTGATCGCGGTCGACGACCGGTCGAGCGACGCGACGGGAGCTATCCTCGACGACTTCGCCGCGCGGGACGAGCGATTGCGCGTTTGTCACGTGCGGGAGCTGCCGCCGGGATGGATGGGCAAACCGTACGCGCTCGAAACCGGGTACGAATCGGCGCGCGGCGATTGGCTGCTCTTCACCGACGCCGACGTCCGGTTCCATCCCGAAACGCTCGGCCGGGCGCTGGCTCTGGCTCGCGAGCAGAACCTCGATCATTTGACCTTGATTGCCTCGCTCGATATGAGCGGCTTCTGGGAGCATGCGGCGCTCAGCTACATCGCGCTCGCCTTTCTGCTGGGCATCCGCCCGTGGCTGGTCGATAAGCCCAGCGCCGGAAGCTACATGGGGATTGGGGCGTTTCAACTGGTGCGCCGCGAAGCCTACGAAGCCGCGGGCGGGCACCGCCGCTTGGCGATGGAAGTGGTGGACGACATGAAGCTCGGGAAAATGGTCAAGCGCGCCGGCTTCCGCTCGGCCGTGGGCATCGCCGATGAATTCGTGCGGATCCGGTGGCAGGAGGGTCTCGGGAACGTCATCGCGGGGCTCACCAAGAACATGTTTGCCGGCATGAGCTTTCGCATCTGGAAAGCCGTCGGGACTTTCTTCGCCGTCATGATTCTGAGCGTCGTTCCCTTCGCGGCCTTGGGTTTCGCGCACGGTTGGGCGTTGGGCTTGGCGATCGCGGCGGCGGCGGGCGCCATCGGTTTCAATATCGCGGTGTTGCGGGGATCGGGCGCCGAGGCCCCGCTCTACGGCTTCGCGCACCCGGTGGGCGCGTTGCTTTTCAGTTGGATCGCCATTCGCTCGATGACCGTGACGCTCCGCCAGGGCGGCATCGTCTGGCGCGGCACCTTTTACCCGCTGGACGAGCTCCGCCGCGGCTCGGTCTAGCAGGGTGCTGCAAAAGGCCCGTAGCACAGCCACTCTTGGCTGTGCAAACCGGCCAATTCCAGCAAACACAGACCCGGCATCAACCCGCCCGCAACCTCAAACCCTCCCGCCCAGCCTCTTCCGGCACCCTGCTAGAATCCAATCGTCTTCCCGCCCAGTACCCCCCTCCGTTCCGCGTTGACGCAAGCAAAGCGAATTCGTAGACTCAGGGAACCGGGATGCCCGCTCAAACCCCCATTCACGGCGTGGCGCGCTCCTGCGCGGACGCGAGAGCCTGATGGTCCAGGTACCGGAATGGTCGCGCGCCGAAAACGAGCGGTTCCAGGTGCTGCTCGAGTCGGCGCCAGACGCGGTGGTCATCGTGGATGCCGCCGGAAGAATCACCCTCGTTAACCAGCAAACCGAGAAGCTGTTCGGCTACCGGCGTGAGGAGCTGCTCGGGCAGCCGGTGGAAATGCTCGTGCCCCAGCCGCTTCGCCGCGCTCACGCCGCTCAGCGCAACTCCTATTCCGCTCATCCCCACGCCCGGCCCATGGGCTCCGGGCTCGAGCTGCACGGCATGCGGAAGGACGGCACGCAGTTCCCTGTCGAAATCAGCTTGAGTCCGGCGCGGACGGCGACCGGGCTGGAAGTTTTCAGCACGATCCGCGATATCAGCGACAGGCGGCGGTTGGAAACCGAATTGCGGCGGGCGAAGCAGCAGCTCGAAGCGCGCATTCAGCAGAGGACGGACGAACTGGCGCAGACGGTGCAGAGTTTGCAGACGGAGGTTGCCGAGCGCCAACGGTCCGAGGAAGCCACCGAGCGGCTGGCGGCCATCGTCGAATCCTCCGACGACGCCATCATCGGTGAGACGCTGGATGGCACGATCCTGACGTGGAATGGCGGAGCCCAGCGGCTCTACGGCTACTCGCCGAGCGAAACCAGAGGCCGGTCCGTCAAGTTGCTCGCGCCGCCCGACCGGGTCCACGAAATGGACGAAATTCTCGGGCGGCTCAGGGTGGGCGAGCGCATGCGCCACTTCGAAACCGTCCGCGTAGCCAAGGACGGCCGGCGCGTGGATATCTCGCTTTCGGTTTTTCCCGTGCTGGACGGCGCGGGCACGCCCATCGCCGCCGCCACCATCGCTCGCGATATCACCGACCGCAAGCGGCTCGAACGGCAGCTCCTCGAGTCTCACAAGATGGAAGCGATCGGGCGGCTGGCGGGGGGCGTGGCGCACGATTTCAACAACCTGTTGGGCGTGGTGTTGGGCGCGAGCGAGTTACTGGTGGCGGAAAGGGAGATCGCGGGCAAACATCGCAACGCCGTCGAAGGCATTCGCGAGGCCGCGCAGCGCGGCGCTTCCCTCACCTGCCAGCTTCTCACTTTCAGCCGGCAGCAGCTTTTCGAGCCCCGGATTCTCGATTTGAATGCGGCGCTGGACGGCGTGAAAGACATGCTCGGCCGGCTGGTGGGACCGGAAATCTTGCTCCATTACGCGCAGGCGCCCCAACTCGATCCCGTTCGCGCCGATCCCAGCCAGATGCTGCAGGTGATTCTGAACCTGGTGGCCAACGCTCGCGACGCGATGCCGGAGGGCGGCTTGGTGCGGATCGAGACGGCCAACGTGAAGCTCGACGAAGCGTACGCCAACGCCCACCCCGGCACCCGCCCCGGTTCCCACGTCATGCTCTCGATCGCCGACAACGGACCCGGCATGAATCCCGAGGTCCTCTCGCACATCTTCGAGCCGTTCTTCACCACGAAGAAAGGCGGCCAGGGCACGGGGTTGGGACTGGCCACGGCCTACGGCATCATCCAGCAGAGCGGCGGCTCGATTTGGGCCTACAGCGAGGAGGGGCGCGGAACCCTCTTCAAGATCTTCCTGCCCGCGACCAACCTCTTGGAGAGCGGAACCCAACCCGCCGAAGCGGAAGAAGAGGAAGGTCTCGAGCGGTTGCCCCGGGGAAACGAAACGGTGCTTCTGGTGGAGGATTCGCGCTTGCTGCTGGAAGTCACTTCGGAATTCCTGACTCGGCTGGGCTACAGCGTGCTCCCGGCCGAAGATGGGGAAGCGGCCTTGACCGTGGCTCAGCAGCACCCCGGCGAAATCCACCTCTTGCTGACCGATCTGGCCATGCCCGGAATGAATGGGCGGCAGCTAAGCGAGCGGCTTGTGGTCTCGCGACCCGCTCTGAAGCTGCTTTACACTTCCGGCTATGCCGGCCCCATGCTGGACGAGCGCCGGCTTCCTCCAGGCGAGGACTGCTTCCTCGAAAAGCCCTACACGTGGCAAAGCCTGGCGTCGAAAGTCCGCCGAGTGCTCGATCGCCAGTAGGCGAGACGACGCATCGTGAGCCCTACCCGCTCGCGTCGGGGGTGGGGAGCGACGTCTACAACCCTCGGGTCCCAGGCTGGCAACAGGCGCCTCTCCGCATCCGGCTTCGGTAGGGGCGGGGTCTCCCCGCCCTTCTCGGGGTGGCGCGGGCATTCTTGCCCGCGCGCCTTGGCCTCTTTCGAGGTTTAGACGTAGAGCCGCGGCCTTCAGCGCGGCACAATCCCCCGGCTAACCCGTCGCCAATCGGCCAACGATGGCAGCAAAAAGCCCTTTCTTTTCAGAGAGCTGCTGCTTGCAACCCGTCACAAAGATCCGGGTTAAACCATACGTTACACGCTGTAACCCTCGTAGCGTATAGTGAAGAAAAAGGGAAGAACGACGCCACCCAATTCCCCGCGCCACAGCGACGGGTTAGAAAATCATCCCGCTGAAAACACTGCACTTCCCCTCGTCGCTCCTCACCTGCCTCCGACGGGTTTCCGAAGCCCGCACCGGCACCGGGGACCAGGCATGATTGGCGCGAAAGCACGCGCCCTCAATCGGAGTGCCGGCGCTTGCGCGCTCGGGGCGGCGCAGGCGTCGGGCGGGGATTGCTGGCCACGGCGCCGACTTCGGCTGGCGGCGCGGCCGCGGCCGCAACCGGCGAGGCAGCAGGTGCGGAAGCGATTGTGCCAAGCGGGAGGAGCTGGCGCTGCCTGAGCGCGCGGATGCGGTCGCGCAGCTCGGCTGCCTGCTCGAATTCGAATTTCTTCGCGGCCTCGCGCATCCTTGCTTCCAACCCGGCGATGGCCTGCCGCAACTGCTCCTCGGTTTGGAATTCGTCTACCAGGGCGTCGTCAGGCGAAACCTGGACGTAATCGGCCTCGACGATCGACGCCAGCTCCATATCCACCGCCTTGATGATCGGTTGCGGGGTGATGCCGCGTTCGCGGTTGTATTCGGTCTGCTTGGCGCGACGGCGAGCGGTTTCCTCCATGGCCGCGCGCATCGACCCGGTAACGCGATCGGCGTAGAGGATGGCGCGGGCGTGCAGGTGGCGCGCGCAGCGGCCGATGGTCTGGATGAGGGCGGTGGTACTGCGCAGATAGCCTTCCTTGTCGGCGTCGAGAATGGCGACGAGGGAAACTTCCGGCAGGTCGAGTCCCTCGCGCAACAGGTTGATTCCGATCAGAACGTCGAAAGTGCCTCGACGCAGGTCGCGCAATATGCGCACGCGCTCGAGTGTATCCACTTCCGAGTGCAGGTAGCGGCAGCGCACGCCCACCTCGGCGAGGTATTCGGCCAGGTCCTCCGCCATGCGCTTGGTCAGCGTCGTCACCAGCACGCGCTCGTTCCGATCGGCCCGCACGCGAATCTCCTCGAGCAGATCGTCCACCTGCCCGCGCACCGGCCGCACCTCGATTTCCGGATCGAGCAGGCCCGTCGGGCGAACCAACTGCTCCGCAACCACCCCGGCCGCCTTCTCCAGTTCGTAGGGACCGGGCGTGGCGGAGACGTAGACGGCTTGCCGCACCCGGTTCTCGAATTCCTCGAAGGTCAGCGGACGGTTATCGAGCGCCGAGGGAAGCCGGAACCCGTAATCGACGAGGGTCTGTTTCCGCGACCGATCTCCGTGGTACATGGCGTGGAGCTGGGGAACCGTTTGGTGCGATTCGTCGAGGAAAAGCAGGAACTCGCCGGGGAAATAGTCGAATAGGGTGGCCGGGGCTTCTCCGGGCAGGCGGCCGGAGAGGTGCCGGGCGTAATTCTCGATTCCATGGCAGTAGCCGATGTTGCGCATCATCTCGATATCGAATCGGGTGCGCTGCCACACCCGCTGCGCCTCGACCACCTTTCCCTGCCGCTCGAGCTCCGCCTTCCACCAATCGAGTTCCTCGAGAATCGACCGGATGGCGCGCTCGCGGCGCTCGGCCGGCATGACGTAGTGGGATTTGGGGTAGAGGGTGAGGCGATCGTATTCGGCGGCAGCCGCCTCGCCGGTCAGCGGATCGATCCGGCGTATCCGATCGATTTCGTCTCCCCAAAGTTCCAGCCGATAAGCGAAATCCTCATAGGACGGGTAGATTTCGACGTGGTCGCCGCGCACGCGGAACGTGCCGCGGCGCAGATCTTCCGCGCGGTCGTATTGCATCTCGACGAGCTTGCGCAAGAGCGCTTCGCGCGGCGTGGCTTGGCCCTTCTCGAGAGGGAGCAGCATCGCGTAGTACTCCTCGGGTGCGCCCAGCGCGTAGATGCAAGAGACGGAGGCAACGATGATGACGTCTTTGCGCTCGAAGAGGGCGCGCGTCGCCCCCAGCCGGAGCTTGTCCAGCTCGTCGTTGATGGTGGCTTCCTTCTCGATGTAGGTGTCCGTCGAAGCGATGTACGCCTCGGGCTGGTAATAGTCGTAGTAGCTGACGAAATATTCGACGGCGTTGCGCGGGAAGAAGCCGCGGAATTCGTGATAGAGCTGGGCGGCAAGCGTCTTGTTGTGCGCGAGAACGAGCGTCGGCCGGCCCACTCGCTCGATCACCTTGGCCATCGTGAAGGTCTTGCCCGACCCGGTGACCCCCAGGAGCACCTGGTGTTTCAGGTCCGCGCGCACACCCTCCGCGAGCTGCTCGATCGCTTCCGGCTGGTCGCCTCGCGGCTCGAAATGGCTGGCTAGTTCGAAGTTCATCTCCCCACGCGCTCCCCCGATCCCTAGAGGCAATTCCCCAAGCATAGATTATAAGGGTCTGCCGCCGGCCGCGCGTTGCGCGGATCGGGCCGGAAAATCAATGACGGATTCACCGAGCGTTGACGTGGTTGGGAGTCCATCCTAAGATGCGGGGAACGTGGCGGAGCCGACCTCACCCATCGGACAGACTGTCTCTCACTACCGCATCGTCGAGCGGCTTGGCGGCGGGGGAATGGGCGTGGTTTACAAGGCCGAGGACACCAAGCTCGGCCGGTTCGTCGCGCTGAAATTCCTTCCCGAGGAGCTGGTGCGCGACCCCCGCGCGCTTGAGCGATTCCAGCGCGAGGCCCGGGCGGCTTCCGCGCTCGACCATCCGAATATCTGCACGATTTACGAAATCGGGGAGCACGAGGGGAAGCCGTTCCTGGCGATGCAGTATCTCGAGGGCCAAACGCTCAAGCACCGGATCGACGGCCAGCTGCTTCCACTCGATTTGCTGCTGGAACTTTCGGTTGAGATTGCCGATGGGTTGGGAGGGGCGCACGGTCGCGGCATCATCCACCGGGACATCAAGCCCGCGAACATCTTCGTCACCAGCGAAGGCCATGCCAAGATATTGGATTTCGGCTTGGCGAAGCAGACGGGGCCACTGGCCGGCGCGACGGGCGCAACGCTTACGCGAGACGCCCCCGGCCCGATGGCCGCGGAACCGCTCACCAGCCCCGGCGTGGCGCTGGGCACGGTCGCCTATATGTCGCCGGAACAGGCGCGGGGCGAGGAAGTCGACGCGCGCTCCGACCTTTTCTCCTTCGGCGCCGTTCTCTACGAAATGGCCACCGGGGTCATGCCGTTCCGCGGCGATGCGAACGCGGTGGTGTTCGATGCCATCCTGCACGGCA
Organism: Acidobacteriota bacterium; assembly: GCA_021788095.1. GTDB lineage: Bacteria > Acidobacteriota > Terriglobia > Acidiferrales > UBA7541 > JAKASX01. Next base: position 46,932 of record JAJYLB010000017.1, read on the forward strand.
CGCCGCGCGATCCGGTGCGGTTGAATCCGGAAGTTCCTGAGAAACTCGTCGAGATCATCGGCAAGGCGCTCGAAAAAGACAGAAAGATGCGGTACCAATCGGCCGCGGAGATGCGCGTGGATCTGGCGCGATTGAAGCGGGACTGGGATTCGGGCCGGTCGGCGGTGCACGAGATAGACGACGCCGGCGGAGCGGGCTCAGCCGCGCAGGCGGGTCAGGCGTCACCGCCTACCCATTCCACGGCACTGACGGGCGAGGCGGCGGTGGGAACGCCGGGGACCGCACCGGTTACGGTAGCTGCGGCAGCGGCTGCGGCGGAGGGTAAGAAGAAGCGATTCCTCTGGGTCGGGGCGGTGGCCGCAATAGTTGTCGCGGCGGGCGTCGGCGCCTACCTATATCTTCGTCGCGGGCCCGCGCTGACTTCGAAAGATTCGATCGTGCTGGCCGACTTCACCAACACGACGGGGGATCCCGTTTTCGACGGAACGCTGCGCGAGGGCCTGGGGGCGCAGTTGGCGCAGTCTCCTTTCCTGAACATCGTCTCCGACGCGCGCGTCGCTGAGACGCTGCGGCTGATGGGCCAACCGGCGGGAACGCGGCTAACGCGCGGGTTGGCCCGGCAAGTCTGCCAGCGGACCGGCGCGGCGGCGACGCTCGACGGATCCATAGCGCAGATCGGCAGTCAATACAACCTGGTGCTCAACGCCGAAAACTGCGCGACAGGCGATTCGGTGGCGAGCGCGGAAGCGGTGGCGAGCGACAAGAACCACATACTGGAGGCGCTGGGCGCCGTCGCCACGTCGATTCGGGGAAAGCTGGGCGAATCGCTTGGTTCGATCCAGAAATTCAACAAGCCGCTCGAGGACGTGACCACGCCTTCGCTCGAAGCGCTCCAGGCCTACACGCTAGGCTCGCAGGCGATCGCGGGCCTCGATCTTGGGGCCGCCGTTGCTTCGTTCCAGCGGGCGATTTCGCTCGATCCCAATTTCGCCATGGCCTACGCCTCGCTCGGCACCGTCTACGCCGACACCGGGGAGAGCAGCCTGGCCGTGCAGAATATCCAGAAAGCGTACGAACTGCGCGACCGCGTGAGCGAGCGCGAGAAGTTCTACATCGCGTCGCACTACGCAAACTTCGCGACGCTCGATTTGCAGCAGGCGATTGAGGTCTACCAGCTGTGGACGCAGACTTATCCCCGCGATCCGGTACCCTTCAACAACCTGGCGGTGTGCTACCGCGAACTTGGGCAGTACGAGCAATCGCTTGCGGCGGCCCGGCAGGCTTTCGCGCTGGACCCCACGGCCCCGCTTTTCGTCCTGAGCGTGGCCGGGACCTACGTTGGACTCAGCCGCCTGGACGAGGCCGAGGCCACCATGCACCAGATGCCCGCAAGCGGGATTGGCGCCGACGCCCCGCATTACCTGGCGTATGAACTCGGTTTTTTGCGGCACGACCCGGCGACCATGCGGAGTGAACTGGCGTGGGCGCAGAACCAGTCGCTAGACACGCGCTTGCTCTTCGCGCGCTTGCAAATCGACACCGCCGCCTACCGCGGGCAACTCGGCCAGGCCAATGACACGACCGGGCGCGCCATCGTTGCCTTGCGGTCGGCGGGTAGCCCGGAAACCGCGACGCTCTATCAAGCGGCCGCCGCGTTGGACGAAGCCGCGGTGGGCAACGTCGCCGACGCCCGAAAACAGGTTGCGGAAGCTTTGCAGTCGACGAAGAGCCCCCTTGCCGAAGCCGCCTCGGCGCTGGCATTGGCGCTCGGTGGCGACGCAGCCCGGGCGCAGAAGCTCTCCGACGATCTGGGCAAACGATTTCCCCACGCCACGATTCTGGAGTTCAATCTGCTGCCCGCGGTGCAGGCCGCAATCGCGCTCGATCGGCATTCCCCCGCGCAGGCCATCGCCGAGTTGCAGTCGACCACCCCGTACGAATTGGGGACGCTCCAATTCACGCCCTGGTACCCGTATCTGAGCCTGTTTCCCGTCTATCTTCGCGGCTTGGCGTATCTGGCCATGCGGCAAGGTTCTCAGGCGGAAACCGAATTTCAGAAAATCCTCGGCCACCCGGGAATCGCGCTAAACGAAATCATCGTTCCGCTGGCATATCTGGGACTTGCGCGCGCAGAGACCCTTCAGGGTGACCGGGCGCGTGCGCGCAGAGCGTATCAAGACCTCTTCGCCATCTGGAAGGATGCCGACCCCGACATCCCCGTCTTGAAGCAAGCCAAGGCGGCGTACGCAAGTCTTCACTGAGCCCACCCGATCCTCGGTTCCTTTCTCGCGAGCGGATTTAAGTCGCGGATTTGGGCTTGACCGGGAGAAGCGGGGCACGTAGATTCTTGCCCGGGACAGCCCCCGGGTGCCCCACCCGCCGGGGTCGCGGGTGGGGATCCGCTAAAGGCGAGTTGAGGCCGCGGGCTGGCGCGTACTTTTCACGAATTCTAGGAGCTGGAGCCATGAAGCCATTCTTCCGCAGGACACGGTCGTGGTCGTTCCTTTTCCTCGTCATCGTCGGGACGCTCGGCGCGCTGGGTGCGGTGACGAGCGCGAACACCCTCCCCGCGAAGGACCTCGCCGCCAAATTGCGCTGGCGGCCGATTGGCCCGTACATCGGCGGGCGCGTGGTGGCGGTCGAAGGCGTGGCAAGCGAGCCCGACCTCTTCTACCTGGGCGCGGTGGGCGGAGGCGTTTGGAGAAGCACCAACTACGGCGTTTCGTGGAAGAACATCACCGACGGCACGCTCGGCGGATCGAGTTCGAGTATCGGGGCCTTGGCCGTCGCACCCTCGAACCCGAAAATTCTCTATGCGGGCACGGGCGAGTGCGACATCCGCGCCGATGTGATCACCGGCGACGGCGTCTACAAGTCGGGAGACGCCGGCAAGACGTGGCACGCCGCCGGCCTCGAGCAAACGCATACGATCTGCAACCTCGTGGTCGATCCCCGGAATCCCGATGTGGTCTACGCCGCGTCCATGGGTCACGTCTTCACGCCCGATCCCGAGCGGGGCGTCTTCAAGAGCGAGGATGGCGGAAAGACCTGGCGGAAGATCCTGTTCGTGGACGACAAGACAGGCGCGATCGACTTGGTGATGGACCCGAGCAATCCGCAGGTGCTCTATGCGGCGATGTGGCAGGCGTACCGCACGCCGTGGTCGCTCTCGAGCGGAGGCCCGGGTTCGGGAATCTACAAGAGCACCGACGGCGGCGCGAACTGGACGAACCTGACTCGTAACGCGGGTCTGCCAAAGGGTCCGCTGGGGCGCGTGGGCGTGGGGGTATCGGCCAGCCAGCCCAACATCGTCTACGCCATCATGCAGGCGAAGGGGGGCGGGGTGTTCCGCTCCGACGACGGCGGGAAGAGCTGGCGGCGGGTGGATTCCGAGTGGATGTTGCGCCAGCGCGCTTTCTACTACATGACGATTTTCGTCGACCCGAAAGATCCGAACACCGTCTACGCGCCGGAAGTCGACGCCCTGTGGGTCTCGCGGGACGCCGGGAAAACGTTCCGGAAATTGCGCGCCCCGCACGGAGACAACCACGTGCTCTGGATCAACCCCACAAACCCGAAAATCCTGCTCGAGGGCAACGACGGCGGCGCCACCGTATCCACCGACGGCGGAAAGACGTGGAGCACCGAGCACAATCAGCCGACCGGGCAGTTCTACCACATCAATCTGGACGACCAGTTCCCCTATCGCGTCTACGGCGCGCAACAGGACGAAGGGTCGTATGAAGGGCCGAGCGCCACTGCGGCGAGAGATATCCCTCTCGGCGATTGGCACAGCGTGGCGTATGGAGAGAGCACGGTGGTCGTTCCCCAACCCGGCGATCCGAACATCACGTACGGCAGCGGCTACTTCAGCATTTTCTTGAAATACAACCTGGCGATCGGTCAATACGCGAGCGTCAGTCCCTGGCCGAACTACCAGGAAGGCTCGGCCTCGCGCGAATTGCGATACCGCTTCGCCTGGACCCACCCCATCCTCTTTTCGCCCGCGAATCCGCACGAGCTGCTGGTCGGTTCCCAATACGTGCTTCGCAGCGACGATTACGGCCGCACCTGGCAGACCCTCAGCCCCGATCTCACGCGCAACGATCCGCGCACCGAAGCGCCCAGCGGCGGGCCGATCAATCTGGACGCGTCCGGCGCGGAAATCTATCCCTGCCTCGACGCGCTGGCGGTTTCTCCGCTCGATGGCCAGGTGATCTGGGCCGGCTCGGACGACGGTCGCGTCCACGTGACCACCGACGGCGGCAAGCATTGGGAATCGGTAAGGCCGCCGAGCTTGCCGGAATGGTCGGACATCAGTTCGATCGAGCCTTCCCACACGGCCGCAGGCACGGCGTACCTGACGGCGCAACGCTACATGTGGGACGACTTCCATCCGTACGCTTTTAAGACCACCGACTACGGGCGGCAATGGACCGCCATCACCGCGGGGCTGCCTGAAAACGAATATGCGTTTACGATTCGCGAGGATCCTCGCGACGCCCAACTGCTCCTGCTGGGAACGAAAAGCAGCGTCTACGCCAGCTTCGACTCCGGGGCGAACTGGCAGAAGCTCGCGCTGAATTTGCCGCCCGTCCAGGTGCGCGATCTGCGTTTCGACGCTCGCCAGGGCCAAGTCGCCATCGCGACGCACGGCCGATCGTTCTGGGTGCTCGACAATCTCGCCTTGCTCGAGCAGCTCGCGCGCAACCCCGCGGTCGAAGCGGGGAATGCCTACCTTTTCGCTCCCGAGAAGGCTTGGCTCACGCACGCCTACGGAGCGCCGAACGAGGGATTCGCGCGCCGGAATACGGGTGAAAACCCGCCCTTCGGCGCGACGGTCTTCTTCCATATTCCGGCCGATTACAAGGGGAAGACGCCGGTGTCGCTCGAATTCACTGGCCCCAGCGGCGCGCTGATTCGCCGGTTCGCCTTGCATCTCCAGAAGCCGGGGCCGAAAGTGCCGAGCGGGGCCAATGAGACGCCGCGGGAACTGAAGAAGCGGCAGGAAGAGAAACTCACCTCCATCGCTCCGGGCATGAATCGGTTCCAGTGGGATTTGCGGTATTCCGAGGCGACGGAAGTCACCGGCTTCCAGCCGCCCATCGCCGCGGGCGGGCTGGACGACACGGTCGCAGGACCACTCGTGACGCCGGGAACCTATTCCGTCGTCCTCAATTACGGCGGACAAAAAACGACTCGGAGCTTCTCGGTCGCGCTCGATCCGAGAATTCAGGCGAGTCCGCAGGCGCTCGCCAGCCGCCTGGCGCTTCAACTCAAGATTCATGCCGCGCTCGACGCGCTCGACAAGACGATTAATGAAGCTATCGCCGCCCGCAGCCGGCTCGCGTCAGCGGTGCGAGCCCGCAAGTTGACCGAAACGCAGGCGAGCCAGGCCATAGCAGCTCTCAGCAACGAAATCGGGGATCTGGTGCAGTTGGATATCCATTCGAGCGAGGGCAGCTTGCTTCATGAAACGAAGCTTCGCAGCCACCTCGCCTACCTGGCTGCCGACATCGATCTCGCCTACGCCGATCCCACTCCCGCGCAAGCGGCCGTTTTCGAGGATCTCGATCGCCAAGCCAAAACGGGCGAACAGAAACTCGAAGCGGCAATCGCCAAAGCCAACAAGCTGCGGTAGCGCGCTTGGGTGCCCCACCCGCCGACGTCGCGGGTGGGATTCGCATCCACAAACCCCAGGCCCAACTACGGCGCCTGGGGCGCTGGCGCGGGAACGTGAAAACCGACGAGGGTGAGTTGCGAAGAACTCCGCCAGCGGCCGGCGTAATGCAGGGCCGAGCCGCCGAGCGCGGCGGTGATGGTTAAATTCATCGCGTTGGTATCGGTGGCGGTACAGTTCGTGACCAGGCCCGTCGCCAGCGAGAGGTAGTTTTGGCTCTCGCCGCGCCCGGTCCAAGAGCCCTTCGTCCGCAGGCCCTGACGGCTGTAGGCGAGAGGCGTGGGGTCGTGAGACCCATGCTCGCGAACCGTATCGATTCGCGTTTCGATCACCGCACAGGTTTCTCGCGCGAGCGAGGCAGGGGCGCCAGGCGTCCGGGGGCAAGGCTGATTGCCGCTGTAAAAGGACTTGGTGCGCCAGGCGAGCCCGGCAAGCGGCGCGTCAGCGAGTGGCACGACTCGAGACCATCTCTTGCCCGGCTTGACTCCCTTGCGCCAAAGGCCGAGGGGGAGAGCGAGCGTGCCGAGCCACTGCCGCACGGCGCTGCGCGCCCGCTCGTCCGGCTCGAGCCGCCCCAGGCCCGCAACCTCGAGCACCCGGCCTTCCCCGTCGACAGAGAATTCGAACGAGCGGCCGGCGAGGGAGTTGTATTGCTTTTCGAGCGCCTGCGCACCAGGGTCGTAAGCGTCGGTGTGCACCAGGGCGTCGGAAGTTTCATAGGTGACGCGGAGGCGAGTCAGAGGGCCAAATTTCGGATCCGCCTTCACCGAGAGCACGTCTAGACGCAAGCGCGAGCTAAGCGAAACGTCCATCTGGTGAGCGGCTTCGGGCGTGTAGATAGGGCCGGCGCTCGCCGATTGGATCGTGCTGCGATATTCGAGTTGGTAGCGCAGCACCTCGCCGGGAACGAGCGCGGGAACTGGAGAGGCCACGCGGCGGGCGGCAGGGAGTGGGGAAGGAACGAGGCTTCCGGTCCCCACACGCATCCCGAAGGTTCGGGACGGCGGGTGGGACAGCCACGCAGGAAGGAATGCGAGCGCCGCAAGTAGGCCGAGTATTCCCGTTTTCGCGCTGCGCGGTACCATCCCGATTCGACGCTAACACGGCGGGTGGCTAGCAGCAACGTACCTTCCCCCCCAAACCCTTCCCCACCGTCCCCATCCGCATTCCGAAGATTCGGGACGGCGGGTGGGGCACCCAGGCCCGAAGGGCCCGCTCGGGGGGAACGCGGCCGGGACAGAGCGAGGGGCGCCGGCAGGACGGCTCTACAAACGATCAGCGAGGTACGGAGGAAGCCCCGAGGGCGGTGGATCGCCCGCGCAAAGGCGGGCTCGCGGCGCTGCCGTGGAAGTGATAGCTGCGCCCGGGCATTTGCCCGGCGGCGCTGCCAGTCCCCCGCCCGGAAACCGCCCGCGCTTCCATCTCGAGCGTGCTGCCATGAGCGAGATCGAGTGTCCCGGCTGCCAGCAGTTCCTCTCGCGGCGCGTACAGACGCAAACTCTCGAATGCCAGCTTTCCCGGCGCGAGGCGAATCTCGGCGAGCGCCCTGGGGAAATTGCTGCTGCCTCGGACCGCGTGGCCCGCTTCGAAGGCGGCGAGCCAGTCCATCCCCCTGTCGCGGGCGCCCACGATGGCGACTTTGGCCTGGCCATCCAGCGAATGGAGCAAGGCCGTGGCCGTCGTGCCGCGCGCCGAGGCATCCACCTGACCCGAAAGGCGCCCGGAAAACCGCTCGAAGGACCTGCCTTCCATCGCTCGAGCGACCGCGCCGAGGTCCACGCCCTGGACGCGGGCGGTCACATGCCACACCGGCGCATGGTTTCGCCCCGAAACGACGAGCAGACCTTGGGCGCGGCCGCCGTAAAATCGCCCGCGCGCCCGTGATAGATCGAGACGGTTCCCGCGGATGACGAGCCGGCCATCCAACCCTTCCAGGCTCAGGGGTGCGACATCCAGTTCGCTCACCTCCACGTGGCCGGAGGCATCGAGCGAGGCAAGCCACCCGGGAGGCGATCCCTGGGAAGTGCCGAGACCGAAGATCCGATCGAACAGGCTGGGTTGCTTCCGGAGAGGCTCGAAGTTCGCCGCGAGCCCCCGCAAATTCAGCCGATCCGCCGCCAGGTCGAACTGCCAGGGCCCCGCCGGCAAGGGCCGCTCGAGCCATCCATGCCAATGCGCGCCGAGGGCTTCGCCGCGCCGAATGTCCATCCGCAAGCGGCTGCGAGTAACCTGGATGCGCGCGTTCGGGAAGCTCACGCGAGCCGAAAGAGACGGCCCGCGCCACCGCGCATCGCGAAGATCGACCACGGCCTGCACCGTATGCTCGAACGGGGATAGGTTTCCGTTCCACTCGAGCCGCAGGCCCACGCCACCTTCGAACTCCTTCCAGTAGCTTGGCACCCCCGCGCCGAGGATGTCCGCGGCGCTCACCAGCGCGGCGAAATCGGCTGCGTGACCCTCCGCAACCAGTTGATATTTCCAGGAAGCCAGAGGGCGGGCGCGGCCCGCCACCCGGAAGCTGCCTGCGCGAGCCCCGAAATCGGCATCGGCCACAAGCGATGCCCCGGCCGAAGAGAACTTCAGGCTGGCCTTCGAGAGCGCCGCCGGGGCAGGCAACCCGGCGCCTTCCACGCGCACATCTTGAGTCGAAACCTGTGCTTGCCGCAGCCGCGGCGGCCAACCGGAGAGTTCGAGCGAACCCCGCAGCCATCCCGCGGCGCGCAGATTCGGGGAAATGCCCGGGTGAAAAGAGCGGTACCAGGCAAGCAGGTCCTCGGCCGCGATTCCAGAGGAGGTGAAATCCAGCCGAACCTGCGGGCTGGTAGCGGAATGGATCCCGGCGACCGGCCAACTCATCTCGCCGCTCGCGTCAACCGCCGTCCCCGAGGCGGCGATTTGGCCTTGGGCGAGAGTGAGCGTTCCGTCTTCGGGAGCCCAGGCGCCGGCGATATTCACATTCACCGCGGGATTGCCCGACTCGGTAACGAAGTCCCAGCGATGGATACCGCGGACGCGCGCGCCGAGGTTGAAATGCCATACGCTGCCGTTGCTGGTGGCCGCGATATCGAGGCTCTCGCGTCCTCGCACGCCGTAATCGTTGCCGAGCAGAAGGCGCAGCGTATCGGAAAGCGAGGCCTCGCCCCAGTGCAGCTCGAGGCGAGCAGGACGCAGGCGCGCCGATGCGCCACCAACCTCGCCGGAGAGATGCAGAACGCCGGCATTCTGGAGATCGACGGCGGCGCGCATCGGCTGCGCTTCGAGGGAAATGGCCCAGCGGCCAGGAGCGCGCTCTTCCACGCTCCCCTGCACGTCCACCAGGGCAAAGGGAAGTTTGTTCTCACCGTGCTTGAAATTGATTCTGCCTCCGGAGACGGTGATCTGGTAGAGCAACGGGGCGCGAACGGCAGCGCCCCCGGCGCCAGGCCCGCCGGCCGCAGTGGGCGAAGTCCGCGCCAGCCAATCGGCCAGATTCCATCGGCCGCCGGCGTCCACCACATTCAGGCTCGGCTGCCAAAGGGAGAACGAAGAGAACTCGATGCGTCCGCCGAGCAGCGAGGTCCAGCGAAGCGTGGCGGCCAGGGACTGGGCGCGGAGGAAATACTCATGGCCGAAAGACGGGGTTTCCTCGACCGTGACCGAATCGGCTTCGATGCGCGGCCCTTCCCAAAGGCTGAAACTGTACCCACCGACTTCCACCCGCCGGCCGAAAGCCGTTTCGAGGCGAGCCGTGAGGTGGCGGCGCACATCTCCGTTGCGCAGCAGGACGGAGACACCGGCATCGGCTGCCGGAACCAGCGCGACCACCACGGCCGCCCCAAGCAGCCATTTGCCCCATCGTTTCATGAGAATGGCTTCTAGTGGACCTCTTTGAACATGCGGCCCCAGCGGGTGTCGACGGGGAGGTGAATCAGCGTGTCCAAAAGGCTCAGCAACCAGTTGCGCGACGGGCCGCTTTCGCCGGTTTCTTCGTCGAGCGATGCCTCTGCGGGCTCCTTCAGCGACCAGTAGATGATCACGGGCCGGCCCATGATGGCGTCGCGCGGCACGAAACCCCAATACCGGCTATCCCAACTGTGGTCGCGGTTGTCTCCCATGACGAAGTACTCGCCGGGAGGGACCACCAACTCGTCTTGGGCGTTCACGTACTGCGGCAGCTCCTTTCGCCACTGGGGCAGGACCTCGGCGTCGAGGAATTCGTCGTTCGCCGGCGGGAAGTTCTCGGCGAACGGATCGTAGGATGAAGGATCGTGGTGGGCATAAGGCTCGCGGAGCGCCTGCCCATCTCGGTAGACCACGGAATTGACGATTTTGATCCGGTCGCCTGGCACGCCGATCACCCGTTTCACGTAATGCGGATGATTTTGGAACGGGAACTTGAATACGATCACATCGCCCCTGCGGATCGGGCGGTAGGGGAGGAAGCGATCGTACCAGGCGCCGTTCGCCTCGAAGATGAACTTGTTGACGAGCAGGTGGTCGCCCACCTTCAGTGTGGGTTCCATGGATTCGGAGGGGATCTTGAAGGCCTGGACGACGAAGCAGGTAGCGAACAGCGCCAGAACGATCGTCACCAGGAGCGATTCGACGGACTCACGCCAACTGGCGCGGCGATCGGGAGGGCGCGCGGCAGGCGCCTTGGCAGCGGCGTTTTCGGTTTCTGTCTCAACCACGAATCAAGGTCTCCGTTTCCGCCTCCTGGCGCAGCCGCTCGAGAGCGCAGGCGGCCGCCGCTTGCTCCGCTTCCTTCTTGCTCGCGCCTTCCGAGCGTCCTAGCACGCGGTTTCCAGCATCGACTTCCACCAGGAACCGTTTCGCGTGCTCCGGCCCCGTTTCCCGAACCACGCGGTAACTCGCCAGACGCTGGCCCCGGGCCTGGAGCCACTCTTGCAGCGCGGACTTGTAGTCGGAAGCGGCCAGCGTCTCCGCCGGCCGCTCGAACGCCGGCTGTACAAGCCACTGCTCGACGAAGCGCCGTGCAGCCGGGAGCCCGCCGTCGAGGTAAAGGGCGGCGAGCAGGGCCTCGTAGGCGTTCGCGAGCAGCGTCCGCTTGTTGCGGCCCCCGGTCTTTTCCTCGCCCGGGCCGAGCCGTAGGAAGCGCCCCAAGTCCAGGCGCCGGCTCGCCTCGCACAAAGCCGAGGCGCTTGCCAGGCGCGCGCGAGTCTTGCTCAGCTCCCCCTCGCTCCAGCCGGGAAACTGGCGGACCAGGTACTCGCCCAGCAGCAGCCCGAGCACGGCGTCGCCGAGAAACTCGAGTTGCTCGTTATCTCCGGCCGCGGCATCGCGCGCGCGGAAGGAGCGGTGTGTGAGCGCGCGGTCGAGCAGTTCCGGCCTCTCAAACCGGTGGCTAATCTTCGCCTCGACTTCCGCTCGCTCGTCTTCGTTCATCGGTTCACGGTTTGGGCTTCGGAGGCGCCGGAGGAGTGACGTGCTGCTTCACCTGGGCCAAGAGCGATTGGCAACGGTCGGTAATCGCGCTGGTCTCCGTGCTGCACTGCTGGAGCGGGCCGACGGCATCGTTCCACCGGCCGGCCTTCACGTAGGCCACGCCCAGCAGGAATTGGTCGATGGGATCGGGAGTCGCCTCCAGCTTCACCGCCTGTTCGAGTTCAGAGACCATGCCGGGAACATTGTTCTGGTAGAGATCGTCGAGGCCGAGCCCGCTGTGGCACGCCGCTTCCTCGGAACTCTTGGTGGCGGCAAACTGTTCGTCGGTCATATTCGGGGGCTTGGGCAAGGTAGGGAGCAGGCTCAGGGCCTGTTGAGCATCCTTTTCGGATTCGGTGAGTTTATCGGCGGCGCCGAGCTGGTCTGACCTGTAGGTGCGCGGTAGCGCGTAGGCCATCAGGGAAAGCACATCGACGTTTTTCGGATCGAATTGCAAGGCCTTCTCGCCCGCCGGGATCATTTTATCGGAATCGTTGGCAGCCATATAGGCCCGGGTGAGCCGGGAGTAAACGCCCCCGGCGTAAGCGCTACTCGGGTATTTCTTCAGAAAGTCCTCGCCCGCCGAGATCGTTCCCTGGATATCGGTCGGCTTCACATTCGAGAAATCCTGGTAGGCTTTCTCTTCCGCCGGATCCATTTTGGGAGCCGCGGGCTGGGCCGATGGCTGCGCTCCGGGCTGCGTTGGCTGCTGGCCGGCGGGCGGCTGGGCGGCTTGGCCCTTCTGCTGCGACTGGGTGGTCGTGGCGTTCTGCGCCTGTTGCCCGCCCTGCGCGGACTGGCGGGCCTCGAGGGAAACTGCGGGAAGCGCCGCCAAACCCGCCACCAGGCTGGCAAGCAAGGTGAAACGATAGGGGAGTTTCATCGGGGTCATCTCCTCTGACAGTTCGAAACGACTTCCATGATTCCGGGTTTCATGGATGAACGGGATTCCCGCTCTTTCCAGGGTCGGCTTGCCCCGGGGTGTAAGGCTGCTTCACGCCGCTTTCGGCCGCGGCGCGCGCCGGCTCCGGCAGGCCGCGGACGGCCAGCGCCGCGCGGTAATGATCGACGGCTTGCGCGCGCCGTCCCGCCAGATCGTCCATGCGGCCCAGGTACACGTGCGACCAGGCCAATACCGACGGCGCGACGTAGGTGCCCGCCGGCGCGTGAACGATCTGATCGAAGAGCTGATGGGAGCGTTCGGCCTGACCCGCGAGCGCGGAGGCCACCGCCAGCCCGTACATGGCGCGCGCGTTTTTCGGGTCGAGCTTGAGAACGCCCTCGTAGATGCCGATGGCTTGCCGGTCCTGCTGCGTGGCGATATCGCGACCGCCTTCCTGGAGCAGGCGCGCGATCTGATCGGCTTCGGCCTCTTTCGGCGTCACGGGCTCGTTCGGGGCTGGCAGGAAAGCGACGTGCGCTTCGCGCTGGCCTTCGCCTTTCACGTCGATCGAGCCAAGGAGCGTGGGAAAGTATTCGGCCAGGGTCATTGGCGAGCGCTCGTACTTTTCGAGGCCATCATACAGCGGCCGCACGAGCAGGTAGCCCTCGCGGTCATTCTGCCGGAGCCGCGCATCGCGCTGCGGCAGGGAAAGGCTTTCCAAATGCAATTCGACCGCGCGGACGAAACACTCATCCGTATACGCCGTGAAATCGTATTTGTACTGGTCGGGAAGGCGGGGCGCCTGGCGGGTGTAATACTGGAGATATTGGATCCGATCCACAACGTTTTGATCGTCGAACGGCAGTGGATCGAGCAGGAAGTGCAGGAACGCGTGACGGATTTCCTCGGGAGCGCCGGCCACGGCGGGATTGACGGCGAGCTCGTACCGCTCGCTGTAGATGCGGAAATTGGTGACCGCGCCGATGAGCGGGTCGACGTTGACCACGAACTTGCGCGCCCCCTGGAACCGCTCCATGCGCCGGGCGTAGCCGGTGGCGACGGCAACGATTTGGGAGACGGAGCCGCGAAGGCCGTCGGCCTGAGCCTGGTAGTAGGGTTCGACGCCGATCCAAAGCTGCCGGATGTCGTTCTGCGCGTAGAAATCGACGAGCAGTTTGCGGAAGCCTTCCAAATCGCGAACGTCGGGCGGAATGCCCTCATCGGGAACGATGTAGTCGAAGTTTGGCGGCGGACCGACGACCAGAGCGAAGGAAACGTATTGGGCGAGCGTGGCCGCCGGCGACGCCTGGCGATGCTGCAGGTAGAACGCCTGCAAGGCGGAAATACCGGGACCGGTGAGCGTCGTTACCTTATCGACTACCGGCCGGAGTTGCGGCGGAAGATTCGCCGGCGCGTTCGGGTAGCCCGCGGCGTAGAGCGCGCACAACGTGGCGAAAATCTGCTCGTCCGGCTGAACGCGAATCGCGCCCGGCTTTTCGGAGCCGGCCTGAGGGGTTTGCGCCAGCGCCCGGCCGGCGAAGGGGATCAGGATGGCCATCAGCAGAACGGCCAAGCCGGCGCGCCCCGGCGGGCAGACGCACTTCCGCGCGACGCGGCCGCGAGGCATTTTCTGGTCGCTGGCCCTCGATGCTCCGCGGGCCGGCCATCGTGGGCGGAAGGGGCGGTCCGCGGCAGGAGAGTGGAGAAAGGCGCCCTGCATAAAAACAGGTAAGAAGCCAATCTACAAGCTGTGTCACGTGGCGTCAAGGAGGGGCCGGCTGCTGGCCCGGCTGCGGTAGTCTCTCAGTTTGAATCTCGGGATTGGGAAACGGGCCTCTGGTTATTGGTCACACCGACAATGCGGCGCGCAGATAGCGTTCAACCTCACCCCGTGCGCGACTGTCGGCTCATGCTATTCTGAAGCGCCTGGGGGGATTGGCGGCATGGCAAAGCTTGTCTACGGATTGAGCCAGTCCCTCGATGGCTACGTTGACCACATGAAGCTTGGGCCGCCTGTACCCGCGGGCTTTCGTCACTTCCTCGAGATGGTCCGTGGCATGACGGGCCTCATCTACGGTCGCCACATGTACGAGATCATGCGTTATTGGGACGAAGATCTTCCTGATTGGGACGCGGACGATCGAGCCTTCGCGGTGGCGTGGCGGAGCCAGCCGAAGTGGGTTGTGTCGCGTTCCCTCAAGTCAACCGGCCCCAACGCCACTCTTGTCGCAGATGACCTTGAAAAGATGATACGCAGGCTGAAGGCTGAATTGGCTGGCGAGATTCACGTTGGCGGACCAGTCCTGGCGCAAAGCCTGACCGATGCCGGTCTCATCGATGAGTATCGACTCTACCTCCGCCCCGTCGTGCTTGGTGGTGGCAAGCCATTTTTCGCCGGCCCCCGGCCGCCGCTCCACCTGGTGGCCAGCGATTTAATCGCCGATGATTTGATTCAGTTGACGTACGTTCCTGCTTAATCGCGCGACGCGCCCCCACGGACTGCGCTGAGAAATCCAAACTGAGACACTGCCCCGGCTGCCGCCGGCAAAGGAGCCTTGAGCCGCGTTTCTCACGACCGGCGAGGTCCCCCGGGCTCCCGAAACGAGAATTGCGCCCGTGGCTCGGGAATCCTCCGCGGCGGACACAATACGCCCCTCGGTCGTTGAGGTCGCCTTGCGACACCCGGAAGCATGAAAATATTCCTGACCCAAATTTTCAGGGCGGGATGACAGCGTGCAATGGGAACGCCCGCGACTGCCGATCCGCGAGATCGGCGACGGCCGATCTTGCGGCACCCGGGAAGCTATGATACGTTGAACAGGGAGGCGGTACCATGAGCGAGAACACCGGAACGAAATTCACTTTTTTCCTGGCTGGTTTGGGAGTGGGCGCGCTGGTGGGTATCCTTTTCGCGCCGCAGTCGGGAGAAGAGACGCGGAGATACCTCTCTCAGAAGGCCGAAGAGGGCCGCCAATACGCGCAACGGAAAGCGAGGGAACTGCGCGAACGGGCCGAAGATACGATCGAGCGTGGAAAGAATCTGATGGATCGCCAGCGGGAATCGCTGGGCGCGGCGTTTGACGCCGGCAAGGAAGCTTACCAGCGGGAACGCTCCAAAACGAACAGTTAAGAGCAAAGAAAGAACGGCCGGGAGGGCCGCAGGAACGCATGCAGACGTGGGAGGCGGTATTCATCGTGATCGCCGGCTTGGCGATCGTGCTGCAAGCCGCGGTCCTGATTGCGCTCTACGTGCAGTTGCGCCGTCTGAGCGAGGCTATTGGGCGCGTGGCCACCATTTTCGAGACGCGACTCACTCCCGTTCTCGGGCGGATGGAGCGGCTGCTGGATGAGACGGAAGGGCAGATGCGCGACATCATCAACGACACGGCGGAGATCCTGCGGGTGATCAAGGCGAACGGGCAGCGGTTCGACCGCGTGCTCGAGGAGGCTGCCGACAGCCTCCGGCGGCAAATCACCCGCGCCGATCGCCTGGTGACGGGAGTGCTCGAAGCCGCCGAAGACACCCGCGCGGAATTGCGCCAGACCGTGCTCGGGCCGGTGCGCACGGCGGTCGCTTTCGTTCGAGGCGTGCGCGCGGGAGTCGATTTCCTCCGCGGCCGCCGCCGAATGCCCGAACGCAGCCGGGAAACCCAAGACGAAGGGCTGTTCATCTGATTCCATCTTCGGCGCTGCTCGTCTTTGCGCGAGCGCCGGCGGCCGGCCACGTCAAAACGCGGCTGGCGGCACGCATCGGCACGGCGCAGGCGCTTGGAGCGCACCGCGCGTGCACGCTCGACACCCTGCGATTGGCTGATTCCCTCGGCGTCTGCCGGCGCTACCTGTTTTTCGCGGGCGACTTTGGGGACTGGCGTAACGCGGGCATCGCCCTCCCCGCGGGTTGGGAGCGGGAGCGGCAGCAAGGGCGGGGCCTCGGCGAACGGCTCGAACGCGCTTTCCGCGAAGTCTTTCGGCGCGGCGCGAGGAAAGTGATCGCCATCGGCGTGGATACTCCCTGGATGGGCCGCGGGCGTCTGCGTGTGGCCTTCGACTGGCTCGATCGTGCCGACGTCGTTCTCGGTCCCTGCGCCGATGGCGGCTATTACCTGATTGGCATGAGGGGGCTCGCCTCCGGCGTTTTCCGCGAAGTGGGCTGGGGCACGGGAACGGTGCTCGCCGCGACGCGACGCGCGCTCGAAAGCGCCCGCGCCTCCTACCGCCTCCTGCCTCCGGATTTCGATCTCGATCGCTGGGAAGATCTCGAACGTGCCAGGGCTATGCTACGGAAGCATCCGGGGCGCGCGCCGGCTTTGGCGGCGTGGATTAAACATGACTACGCGATCCAGCCGCCGCCGAGCACCCTCTCTTCCTGATAGAACACGGCGGCTTGGCCGGGAGTGATGGCGCGCTGGGGGGATTCGAATCGCACGCGAGCCCGCCCGGGGCCCGCAGGCTCGACCACCGCGCGAGCGGAGGGATGCCGGTAACGGATTTTCACTTCGGCTTCGACGGCGCCCGCCGGCGATTCCCAAGGAATCCAATTCACCTCGCGCACTTCGCAACTATCGCTCGAAAGCTCGGCGTCTTCGCCGACGACGAGCCGGTTGCTCCCGGTATCGATGCCCACGACATAGAGCGGCCGGCCCGCGGCGAGTCCGAGTCCGCGGCGCTGGCCGATCGTGTAGCGATGCAGTCCGCGATGGCGGCCCAGCACCCGGCCGTCCGACGACACGATTTCTCCGGAGGTTCCGGCGCCTGTTCCCTGTTCCGCGAGGTAGGCCTCGATGAAGCCGGCGTAGTCGCCGCTCGGCACGAAGCAGATTTCCTGGCTTTCGGGCTTTTCGGCGATGGGGAGCCCCGCGGCTCGCGCGGCGGCGCGTACCTCGGGTTTGGTCATTTCTCCGAGCGGGAATTCGGCACCTGCAAGCTGGCTCTGCGTCAAGCCGAAGAGGAAGTAGCTTTGGTCCTTGCCGCTGTCCCTGGCGCGCAGCAGCTCCCAGCGGCCGGTCTGCTCGTTCCTCCGAGCGCGGGCGTAGTGACCGGTGGCCAGGCGCCGGGCGCCCACTTGCCGCGCCAGGCGAATGAGGTCCTCAAACTTCACGGACGTATTGCAGCGGGCGCAGGGGAGCGGGGTGCGGCCGGAGAGGTAGTCGCTGACGAACGGCGCCACGACCGAATCCTCGAATTGCCGCTCGAAATTCACGACGTAAAAGGGGAAACCGAGGTGCTCGGCCACGCGCCGCGC
This sequence comes from Acidobacteriota bacterium, assembly GCA_021788095.1. Lineage (GTDB taxonomy): Bacteria > Acidobacteriota > Terriglobia > Acidiferrales > UBA7541 > JAKASX01. Next base: position 64,161 of record JAJYLB010000017.1, read on the forward strand.
GTCGTAGACGTCGTCGAGCGAGCAGCAACGGTGCGCAACGGGGCCGTCCGGGGCGAGTTGCGGCAGCCGCCGCTGGTTCCAGAGCTGCATCGTGAGCCCGACCACACGCTCGCTGCTGGCGCAGAGGAGCGCCGCCGCCGTCGAGCTATCCACGCCTCCGCTCATGGCTACCGCGATGGTTTCTTCGGACATTCGCATCATTCTAGCAGGAGCGCGCCGCAAGCATGATGCCGCGTACGGCGGGTACCACCGGCTACCCTTCGTCCCGCCGCGGCGGGATCAGGGCAGGCCGCCGGCCGTACCGACGCAATATCCGGTTAAGGGATGGCGACGGGCTTGGGAGCGAGCGGGGAAAGCTCGCGGAGATGGGCAACGGTAGGGGGGAGGAGGGCCAGGGCGGCGTCGACGTCGTCGGCGGTGTTCGCGCGACCCAAGCTGAATCGAAGGCTGGCATGGGCGTCGTGCGGGGGAAGGCCAATGGCGGTGAGCACGTGCGAGGGCTCGATCGCTCCGGCGGAACAGGCCGCGCCGGTGGAGCAGGCGAGCCCCTTGAGATCGAGCGCGATGACGAGCGATTCCCCCTCCACGAACGAGAACGTGATGTTGGCGGTGTTCGGAACGCGGGGAGCGGCCGCGCCGTTCACGCGCGTCGAGCCGATCCGATCGAGCACGCCCCGCTCGAAACGGTCGCGCAGGGCGCCGAGCCGAAGAGGCTCGTCCGCCAAATGTCCTCGCGCCAGTTCCGCCGCCCGACCCAGGGCGACAATCCCGGGAACGTTTTCAGTGCCGGGTCGCCGGTCGCGCTCGTGATGGCCGCCAAAAGACTGCCGGGCGAGGCGAGCGCCGGAACGGACGTAGAGCGCGCCGACGCCCTTCGGCGCATACAGCTTGTGGCCGGAGAGCGAGAGAAGATCGACGCCCAAGCGAGTGACGTCGATGGGCAACTTGCCGGCCGCCTGCACGGCGTCAGTATGAAGCCAGACGTCGGCTTCGGCGGCGATGCGGCCGATTTCCTCGATGGGCTGGATCGTGCCCAGCTCGTTATTGGCCATCATCACGGTGATGAGAACCGTATGTGCCCTGAGCGCATTCCGCAGGGCGGCGGGATCGATCACTCCCGCGGCGCTCACGGGGAGATAGGTGACTTCGACGCCTTCCGCTTCGAGCGCCTGGCAGGTGTGCAGCACGGCATGGTGTTCGATGGCGGAGGTAATGACGTGCTTGCGCTCGCCTCGCGCGCCGCGCACGATTCCCAAGATCGCCAGATTGTCGGATTCGGTGCCGCCGCTGGTGAACACGATTTCGGCGGGACGCGCGCCAACCAGCCGCGCCACCTCTTCCCTGGCCTTTTCGACCGCCGCGCGCGCCTCCTGGCCGAAGGAATGGATCGAGCTGGCGTTGCCGTAGGTGTCGGAGAGAAACGGCAGCATCGCGCGCAGTACCTCGGCATCCACCGGAGTGGTGGCGTTGTGATCGAAATAGATTCCGCGCATGGCTATTCGGTCCCGGGGGAAGCTGCCGCGTCGCGCCCGGCTCGCTCGAGCGCGAAGCGGGCCAGAAGCTGGCCGGCGCGTTCGATGTGGTGGCGGGTGACGCGTTCGGCCGCCGGGCCATCCCGGCGCTCGAGCGCGTCAACGAGCTTGTGATGCTCGGCCTGCGATTCGGGGAGATACTCCGGCAGGAAACGCACCGTCCGCAGCTGGCTGCTCTTATCGAGCCAAGACGCGGCGATCGCCTTGAGCGCGGGGAACGGGCAGGAGGAGAACGCCAGGGAATGGAATTCCCGATTGAGCTGGGGATATTCGGGCGCATCGGTTTTCGCGGCATCGTCCATGCGCGCCAATAGTTTCCGCAGCGACTTCAAACTCGCTCGGGACAGATGGCCGGCGGAATAGCGGACGGCGGCGCCTTCGACGATCGAGCGAATGATGGAGGTTTCGATGATGTCATCGGGAGAGAGTTCCGGAACGACAGCGCCCACGTGCGGGCTCGTCTCGAGCCAGCCTTCCCCCACCAGACGCCCGATAGCTTCCCGGATGGGAACCTTGCTGGTGCCCAATTCGATGGCGAGTTGATCGATATTGACGCGGCTGCCGGGCGGGTAGCGGCCGGCAAGAATCGCTTGCCGCAGCGCCTCGTAGACGAGATGCGCTTTCGTGCGATAGCTGGAGAGCGCGCCTTCGATTTCCGTCACCGGCCTAACTTCCCCTTTTCCCGCCACGCCATCCCCGCCATTCTACCGCGATCCCGGTAAGCGTCGAAGGGCGGGCGCCCGTGGCATCCGGACCCGTGCGCGGGTCTCAATCTGATACCGGGCCGCCGTTTCGCCGCCACAGCACGCCAGCGGCAAAGAGCGCCGCTCCCCCCGCCAAGGCGAGCGTGCCCACCGCCAACTCTTCGCGGGATGCGCCGAAGAAGATCGCGGCGGAGAGCACGAGGCCCAGCGAAGGTATCAGGGAGCCCAGAGGGACGCGGAAGAGCGCGGGTTCGACCCGGTCCCGGTAACGCGGGCGGCGCAGCACGAGCGTCGCGCCACACACCGCCAAGTAAACGATCAGGCGCGCCATGGCGCTGACGGCGGCCAACTGCTCGAACGAACCCGAGAAGGCCAGGACCAAGGTCACCAGCGAAGAGAAAATCACGGAATTGGCCGGGGTGCGAAACGACCGGTGAATTTTCGCGAAGAAGGGCGGCAGATCCCCGCTTTCCGCCAGGGCAAACAACATGCGCGAACTCGTCAGGATCTGGCCGGCGGCGTTGCCCGCGATCGAGATCACCGACCCGATGCCCACGAGCAGCGCGCCCGCGACACCGAGAAAAATCGCCGCCGAGGTGGCAAGCGGAGTGGCCGTCGCCGCGAGATCGGGAACGGTGCCCATCGCCACCACGTGCACGAGGGTATTGAGAGCCGTGATGACGAGGATGGTCGCCATGACGGCGAAGGGCACGTGGCGGCGCGGCTGGCGGGATTCGCCGGCAGGCACCGCGATCACTTCGTAGCCGCTGAAAATGAAAAGCAGGAGTAACAGCGCCGCCGGCAGGTGGGACCAGGGCACCGGCCCCACCGGCACCAGCCTGCCCGGATGAATAAAGAAGATGCCCACGGCCACGAAAAGCAGCAGGGGCAAGAGTTTGCCGAGGGTGAAGAAATCGACCAGCCAAGCCGTTTGCTTCACTCCCCGAATGTTGACGGCGGCGAGCGCAATGGTGACCCCGGTAATCACGGCGATCCGGGCGGCTCCCGCCCCCAGCGAAGGCCAGTAGTAGCCCAGGGCGAGCAGGAGACCGTTGGTGACGGAGGCCTGGGCGCATACCCGCGTGAACCAGTACATCCAGCCGACCTCGAAGGCGGCGAATCGGCCGAAGGCCGCTCGCGCGTAGAGGTACGGCCCGCCCGTTCCCTCGAATCGGCTGCCGAGTTCCGCAAAGCAGAGGCCCACCAACAAGGAGAAGAAACCCAAGGCGAGGTACGCCATCGGGCACCACGTCCCTGCTTGCGCCGCCACTTCCGAGGGAACCAGGTAGATGCCGGCCCCCACGACCATGTTCACGCCTATGGCCGTCAAGTCCCAGCGGCCCAAATCGCGCCTGAGTGACGGGCCGTTCATCCGGAGGCTGGGGAGAAAGTTGCGGCGAGGTGGAACTGGGTCGAGACCGGGAGACGGCTTTCCGGTTTCAGGATTCGGGAGAGGCGAGGCGGATGGGCGGAAAAACCACAAGCCGCGGGGAATGTTGGCGAAGGAGATAGCGGAGATTTACGCCTTGACACCACGGCACTGTACCATATCATGGGAGCGATTTTCGTATACGAAATTCTGGCCCTTACGGCCGCCGCTCGCTCCCCGGCCAGCACGGTCCGATGGATAGAGGGAAGGTGCGATGATGTCCCTCGCTGATTTTCTGATTTACATCAATGGCCAGCTCCTTCCCCGGAGCGAAGCCCGGGTTTCCGTCTTCGACGCCAGCTTTCAATCCGGAGACAACGTTTGGGAGGGGATACGAGTGTATGGCGGGCGGGTGTTCGAGTTGAAGGCGCATCTCGACCGCCTCTACGATTCGGCCAAGGCGCTGGAGATCCGCGTACCGTGGGGGGCGCGGGAGCTGGAAGAAGCCATCTTCGCCACGCTGCGCGCCAATCACCTCTACGACGAAACGCACGTACGGCTGATCGTCACGCGCGGCGAACGCCGAACTTCGGGTATCAATCCGAATTTCGTCGAGGGCGGGCCCACCCTGGTGATCATCGCCGAACGCAAGCCGCCCCTGTTCGACAAAAGGGGCGTGCGGCTGGTCACTTCGAGCCTGCGGCGTCCGATGCCGGATTCCCTGAGCCCGCTGATCCACCACGGCAATCAGCTCAACAGCATCCTGGCGAAGCTCGAGGCCAACCGCTCCGGCGTGGAAGCCGCCCTCCTGCTCGATCATCACGGCTTCGTAGCCGAAGCGGATTCCGCGAATCTCTTCCTGGTGAAAGGCGGAGAAATCTCAACTCCGTTAGCCTCCGCCTGTCTCGCGGGAATCACTCGCGGGCTGGTCATACGCGAAGCGCGAGGCGAGGGCCTGCCCGTCGTCGAGCGGAACCTCTCGCTCGCCGAAGTGTACGCAGCCGACGAAGTCTTCCTCACCGGCACGCTGGTGGAGATCGTCCCCGTCATCGAGGTGGACGGCCGGCGAATCGGCGCCGGAAAGCCCGGTCCCATGACGCTGCGCGTTTCCAGCCTCTATCGGAGAATCACCGGAAATCAAGGCACCCCGGTCCCCGACGCCGTGGCCGCTTCGCCGGAGCGGGCATGACGCACCGGGCGCGTGGCGGCATGCTCTGCCTGACGTTCTGCGCCGGGGCGGCCCTGCTCTTCGCCGTCCGCGCGCGGACCCGCACTCGGCCTGCGACCGCTCCCACACCCCGCGCCGTGGCCGCGTCCGAGAAGCAATCCCCTGCGGGAGCGGCAGCGGGCCTCGACAAGATTCGCCACGTCATCTGGATCAGCCAGGAAAACCGCTCCTTCGACAGCTACTTCGGCACCTATCCGGGAGCCGACGGCCTGCCGGAAGGAACCTGCTTGCCTGTCCGCCCGGGATCGAAACGGTGCATCCGGCCTTTCCACCAGAAACTCGAATCCCTTCCCTGCGACATGAGCCATGAGTGGCCGGTGGCCCACGCGGCCTACGACAACGGGCGCATGGACGGTTTTGTGTGGGCCGAAGGCAGCTCAAACACGATGGGTTACTACGACGCGAGAGATATCCCGAATTACTGGGAGTATGCCAAGCACTTCACGCTCGCCGACCACTTTTTCTCTTCGCTGAACGGGCCGAGCCTGCCGAACCACGTCTACATGGTCGCAGCGCAATCCGGCGGGTTGGTCGTCAACGTCAATACGCTCGCCCAACTGAAAGAGGCGATGGACGACCCCGACGGATTCAGCTTCGCCTCGATCGTTACCCGGCTGAAGAACGCCGCGATCACGTGGAAGTACTACATCGATACGAACGGCATCGCAAACCCCGAGCGCAAGAGCCGGCAACCCAAACAGTTCACCCTGTGGAATCCGCTGCCGGGATTCAAGCAAATCCGGGACGATCCGGCGCTGATGGCGCACCTCGTCGACGAAGACCAGTTCTTTCGCGACCTCCAGCAGGGAACGTTGCCGGCCGTTTCCTACCTGATCCCTACGTACCTTGACAGCGAACACCCGGTAGCCACTCCCCAGGTGGGGATGTGGTACGTGACCGGGCTCATCAACGCCGTCATGCGGAGCCGATACTGGGCAAGCAGCGTGATCTTCATTACCTGGGACGACTACGGCGGCTTCTACGATCACGTTCCCCCGCCTCAACTCGACGCCTTCGGTCTGGGCCCGCGGGTGCCAGCGATTGTGATTTCGCCCTACGCCCGGCCCGGATACATCGACCGGAACGTGTACGAATTCTCCTCGATCTTGAAATTCATCGAGAGGCGCTGGCATCTGACGCATCTGACAGCCCGCGACGACCGCGCCCACCCCTTGCTCGCCGCGTTCGATTTCAGCCAGGAGCCGCTCTCCCCGCTCCTCATTCCCGTGCCGAAGGCGGCGCCAGGGCCTGCCGGTCCCCTGCCGTACTGCGTGTACCCCGCGTCGGTGGCCCTGCCGCCGAACCTCCCTTACGCGCAGGTGCCCGGCCCCGCGGAAGTGCGACATTAAAAGGATTCTGCACGGGGCATGAAAGTCATGCCGAGCGAGGCGAAACATCCCGCCAATTTCGCGGAAGCTCGGGTCGGGATCCTTCGGCCGCCGCGGCGGCCTCAGGATGACCGTGGTAAGAGGCCTTTTGCAGGATCCTCTTGGCGGCGGCGCCAGACCGAAGGGATCCTTCGTTTTCATGCGAATGCAATCGAAGAGAGGAGCCAAACCCATGAAGGGCGTAACCCGCAGGACATGGACGAAACCGCCGTGGCTGATCCTCTCGGCAGGCTTGCTCCTCGGCGTCTGGGGAGCAGGTCAGGCGCGAAGCCGTCCTTCGACGCCCCCCGACGCGGCCGCACGGGCCGCGTCGCAGGCCGGGACATCCGCCGCCGAGACGCAGGGCATGGACAAGATTCAGCATGTGATCTGGATCATTCAGGAAAATCACAGTTTCGACAACTACTTCGGCACCTACCCGGGAGTCGACGGCATCCCTCCCTCCACCTGCCTTCCCAAGCTGCCGGGAAGCCAGGACTGCGTCGAGCCGTTTCACATGCCCGCCGAACAGCCCGTTTGCGACCTCTCCCACGAATGGAACGTGGCGCACGCCGCCTACGACCACGGCACGATGGCCGGCTTTGTGTGGGCCGAGGGTTCACCCTACACGATGGGGTACTACGATCGGCGGGACATCCCCAATTATTGGAAGTACGCCCGTCACTTCACTCTTTTTGACCACTTCTTCTCTTCGCTCGAGGGGCCGAGCCTGCCCAATCACGTCTACACCGTCGCCGCGCAGTCGGGTGGTTTGATCGTGAACGTCGCCACCCTGAAGCAACTCGAACAGGCATTGCACAATCCCGAAGGGTTCACGTTCCAATCGATCGTGACGCTGCTGACTGCGGGCAACGTGAGCTGGAAGTACTACGTCGAAACCAACCCCAACGCGCCCGTCACCACGCTGGACTTCGGAAACAGCAAGGAAATCAGCAATCCCGAGCCGCAGCAGTTTTACGTCTGGAATCCCTTGCCTGGTTTCCCGTCCATCCGGGACAACCCGAAACTCATGGGCCACCTGGTCGCCCAGGAAGAATTTCTGCGCGACCTGCGCGACGGCACGCTGCCGCAGGTTTCCTACCTCGTTCCCGACTGGGACGACAGCGAGCACCCGCCCGCCGTCATAGGGAGCGGCATGTGGTACGTCACCAAGCTCATCAACGCCATCATGCAGAGCCGGTACTGGCACAGCAGCGCCATCTTCCTGACCTGGGACGACTACGGCGGGTTCTACGACCACGTTCCTCCCCCTCAACTCGATGCGTTCGGTTTCGGTCCGCGCGTCCCCGCGCTGCTGCTCTCCCCGTACGCCAGGCGCGGCCACATCGACCGGGAGACTTACGAATTCTCCTCGATCCTCAAGTTCATCGAAACGCGCTGGCACTTGCCACAGTTGACCTCCCGAGACGCCGAAGCCAGCGACATGATGCGAGCTTTCAAGTTCGATCAGAAGCCGCTACCCCCCTACGTCATCCCCGTGCCGGCGGCGAACACCCCGCCGCCGGGAAAGTACCGCTATTGCATGTATCCGTCTTCCGTGCCAATTCCGGACGTTCGGCAATAGGTCCGGCTTCCGCCGCACACCATTTCGCGCGGGCACGGCACGGTTCGCCGGACGCCAATTTGGACGGGCCACTTTCGTACTGTAACCGGGGCGCGCGTATCGTTGTTTAGGCGTAAATGCCTCCGTGCGTATTGTGCTTGCAGGTACTCCAGCATCTCTGAAAGAATCCCTCCATCATGGTTATTGGAGATCGCCTGCGGTCCTTGCGAGAGAAGAAGGGCCTCTCGCAGGGACAGATCGAAAAGCGCACCGGCTTGCTGCGGTGCTACATTTCCCGGGTGGAAAACGGCCACACGATTCCATCGATCGACACGGTGGAGCGGCTGGCTACGGCCCTCGAGGTGCCTCTCTACCAGGTTTTCTGGGATGGCGAAGAGGTGCCCGCTCTGCCGAATCTTCCCAACCGGGTAACCGAGAGCGAAGTCGCGCTCGGTGACTCGCCGGAGCAGGTGCGCTTTCTGCACAATATGGCTCGGCTGTTTACTCTGCTGACCGAAGACGACCGCCAGCTCCTGCTGACGGCGGCACAGCGGATGGCCGCTCGCTGGTAGCTGGTATCGGTTCGCAGAACCGCCGTGGACCGGACGGACTACCCGTGTCTCCCGCCGCCGAAATAGGGGTGTGGGCGAGTTCCGAGGGTTCCGGAGCCTTGGCCACTGGCGGCTTGCCTCGCCGTGGCGCTGCCGAGCTTGCCCACAGCTACGAACTCGGGAACTATCGTTTCGCAAGGAAATCGGGTTAGAATACCCGCTGCCAACCGGTGCCAGTATGTCTCGCGGGGCGAAGCTTGGTGGGGAGAGAACTTTCCGCGCGCGATTCCGGCAGCCGGGGCGGAAGCTTCGGGAGGAAAGAGATGAGGAAACACGTTGCGGCGTTTGGGGCCCTGGCCTTCGGCTTGGCCCTGCTGGCGCTGCCGGCTCTCGCACAACAGAAGAAGCCACTGGCCAGCCCGGCTGCCAAGGCTTCCGTCACCATCGACGGGAAGACCATCGCCATTGATTACAATTCGCCCCGGGTGCGAGGCCGCGAGGGCAAAATCTTCACCCAGGGCGGCCTCATCAGCCACGACCCGCACTACCCAGTTTGGCGCGGGGGAGCCAATGCCGCCACGACGCTGCACACCGCCGCGAATCTGACCTTGGGCACGCTTCAGGTGCCGGCTGGAACCTACACGCTTTTTGTCAATATCGCCAATCCCGACCAATGGAGCCTGATCGTGAGCAAGGACACTGGCGAATGGGGCCTCAGCTATAACCCCGCGAAGGATCTTGGGCGCACCCCGATGCAGATGAGCAAACCGCCCGCAACGGCCGAGGACCTCAAGTACACGCTCACCTCTAGCGGCGGCAACAAGGGCACCCTCACGCTGACCTGGGAAGACAAGCAGGCTTCGGTTCCCTTCACGGTTCACTAACCGAGCAAGGCAAATTCCCTTATCGCCCGGAAGGAATAGCCGGCGAGCCACTCGCCGGCGTCCACAGACCCTCCGAAGCTGGGGGTCTGGATCGACGGCGGCCCGACTCCGCCTTGCAAGACGCGGGTGTCGTGCAAGTGTCTGCGGCAGCCTGAAGGAATTTCTCCGTACTAGCAGCACTAGCAGCCGCCGGCAAATTTTGCGTTCGTAAAGTAAACAGTCCATGACTTCGTTCGGGACTGCTGCTCGTTGTTCTCCCGCGGTAATTCGCTCACACTGGTAGACGTTTTTTCCGTAGCGTGATCACGTCGCGAGCCCGCGAAGTCCCTGGACAGCGGGGTGTCCGTGACGGTGGAAACTGGGAGAGCCGCCAATGCCGAGACACCCCGCCTCCTACAACACCAACCTCTCAGACCCCCTACACCCTCCCAAGCGCCACAGCGGCGCGCTCGCCTGAGCACTTCTCTTGCTCGGCCTCGCTGCGATCTAGGCGGTGCTTTTCGTGCCCACATTGAGACGCCAACTAGAAAAGGTATTTAGTTATACGAAACAACGAACCGCTGCCCCCGACGCTATGGTCTGGGCTACGCGAAGCGCTGGGATTTACTATAGTTCCCGCAGCCGATTCTACGGTCATGGCAACGGGAGCTACTTGAAGCAGGGGGAAGCATTGACCGAAGGCTATCAGCCGGATTTGAGCCAATACTGCCCGGAAACACAACCGACTGATTCCAGAGCGGTTGCTGGAGGGCAGCGGCGTACCCTCAAGCGCCCCGGTTCGCCATCAGCCCCGGGACCAGCCCCTCACGAACGAGCCCGCCCACCGCTGCGGTAGACTCCGCGGGGGAGGGAGCCGCGTCGAGGGAGGCGAGGGTATTAACTAGGGATGAACAGGCCGGAAGGATGGGGAGGCGGGAAGAGTACTCTTGAGTTACTGTATCGGGAGAGGTACAGTCTGTGGTTCGGCCTTGTCTATTGTGCGCCAATGAGCGACACTGGGGCAACGCATTTGAGGTTGAGGAGCGAAGAAAGGCAACGCTTTCCCTATTCGCGGATTCGCATGATGGAGCGCACCGAGGGCCGATCTCGATCCGAGGAGGAGGCCTGAGTCCGATGCCCAGGGGAGATGGATCGATGCTGAACAGCATGCGCCGTTCGTTGCAGCGGGGGGAGACCGGCGCTACACATCCTGCCTTGCCGGCAGTGGTCTTGCTGGTGTGCTTTGCCGTCTTCATGGCGGCGATTGCCCCGTTGGACTTTACCTCGTTCTTCCGAAGGTTCATTTCGCACCCGGTGCAAAAGGTTCCTCATCAAAATGCCACGGTCTGGGTGGACACGGCGGGCGGCGTCTACTACTGCGCGAACAGCATCTTGTTCGGCAAAACTTCCGGCCAGACGATGACTCAAGTGGCCGCGCTGGACCGCGGATATCAGCCGGCGCTGGGCACCTACTGCACAGGGCCGGATTGGCCTAAGACGCAGCACCCTTCCCCGGCGGCTACGTCCCACGCTTCCGCGCCTCACTCTACTCCGCTCTAAGCGGAGGGCTAGATCGGA
>JAJYLB010000068.1 GCA_021788095.1 Acidobacteriota bacterium
TAGATTCGCGCAAGTCGTTTGCGGACAACGCACGAAATTTGCGCCAGGGCTGTGGAATTCGCACCTTTTCGCGTTGCCACACAGATTCTGAAGCCTGTGCTACCCCCCACGGCTCACGGGCCTCGGCTTTCAAGCGCCGCCAGCAGCTTCTCGCACAGGCCGTCGAAACTCCCATTCGAGAGCGCCAGGACCAAATCGCCCGGTCGGGCCTCGCGGGCAATCAAGGCGGCGATTTCTGCGGAAGCGTCCAGGGCCCATGCCGGCCGCCCGGCGGCGCGAATGCGGGCGACGACGCGGCCGCGATCCAGCCGCTCGTCGTCTCGCAACATTTGCGGGCGATTCACCGCCCCCAGCACTGCGGCGTCGGCGGTTGCCAAAGCGTCGCCGAGTTCCTCTTGGAGCAGATTGCGTCGCATGGTATTCGACCGCGGCTCGAATGCAGCCCACACCCGCCGTCCCGGCCATCGCCAACGCGCTGCCGCAATCGTTTCGCGAACGGCGGTGGGATGATGCGCGAAGTCCTCGACGACGAGCACGCCGCACACTTCGCCTCGCGGCTCGAGCCGCCGGCGCACTCCGCGAAAAATCGAGAGCGCCTCGCGAATCGGCTCGGCGGGAACGCCGCGGCCCGTGGCCATCGCGATGGCGGCGAGAGCGTTGAGCACGTTGTGCCTGCCCGCTAGGCGCATCTCGAAAGTGCCGAGCTGCCTGCTGCGGTGGGATACGCGAAACCGCGTAACGCCTTCCGCAAGCTCCAGGTCGCCAGCCACCCAATCGCATTCGGCTCCGAGCCCGTAAGTCTCCACCGGGCAGTAGGCCTTCGCCATCAGCTCGCGCACTTCCGCGCTTTCCCCCCAAGCCACGATCCGGCCTCGCCGAGGCACGAGGTTCACCAGCCGCTGGAATTGGAGGACGACAGCCGCGAGATCGGGATAGATATCCGCGTGATCGAATTCCAGGGATGTGACGATGAGTTCGTCGGGATGGTAATGCAGGAATTTCGGCGCCTTGTCGAAAAACGCGGAATCGTATTCGTCGCCTTCGATGGCAAATTCCTCGCCACCCCCCAGCCCGTAACTCGACCGGAAATCCTGCACCCACCCGCCAACCAGGAAATTCGGCTGGCGACCCGCGACGTGGAGAATCCAGGCGAGGAGAGAGGTGGTGGTGGTCTTGCCGTGCGTACCAGCAACGACGAGCGAGCGATGGCCGGGCAGGAAAACGTCTTCGACAATCGCGGGAAGCGAGCGGTAGGGAATCTTGTCGTCAAGGACTCGCTCGACTTCAGGGTTTCCGCGGGAGAGCGCGTTGCCAATCACCACCCAGTCGGGCCGCGGATCCAAATTCTCCTCGCGAAATCCTTCCCTCCAGGCGATTCGCGCCGTGGCAAGCATATCCGACGCCGGCGGGTAGACACCCGCGTCGGACCCGGTCACTTGGAATCCGCGCTCGGCAAGCATCCCGGCGAGCGTAGCCATGGCGATTCCACCGATTCCCGCCAAATGGACGCTGTCGCCGGGTTTCAAAGCGCTACCGTGGGTTCCAGGATGTCGAGCCGGCCTTCGCCCCGCGCCACCAAGCGCGCGCGTACGCCGAGCGGCAGGGTGAGCAGGGGCCGCTGCGTATGGCCCACAGGGACGCCCCAAACGATGGGAACGCCCAGCGCGCCCAGCACGCGCGACGCCACTTCCCGTACCGTAGGCCCGTCATCTGCCGGCGGCTCGCAACCGGGAAAGTCGCCGAGCAGGATCCCGCGCACGCCTGCGAGCTTCCCCGCCAGTTTCAGATGCATAAGCGCGCGATCGACTTGGTACGGGCGCATGTTGCAATCTTCGATCAGGAGGATCGCGCCGAGCGTTTCCGGTTCCCAGCGCGTGCCAACAAGCGCTCCGAGGAGCGTCAGGCACCCACCGGCAATGCGCCCTTCGGCCTCGCCTTCAATGAGCGCTTCGCCCTGGAGCGGCAAATTCCAGCCGCCGCTCGTTCGCGTGAGCGCCAAAAGAAACGAGGACTCGTCATAACCGTTGGCGAAGCCGGCTCCGCAATCGAGTCCCGCGGCAGCCATGGGACCGTAAAACGACACCCAGCGCCAGCGCCGCCACGCGAGCGCATGGAGCACCGTCACATCGCTGAAGCCGACGAGGGCTTTCGGGCGCGGGGGATCGAGCCGATCCAGATCCTCGAGGAGGTATTGACCGCCGTAGCCGCCGCGAGCCGCGATGATTGCTGCCGTATCCCGTTCCTCGAGAGCTTGCGTCAACTCGCCAGTGCGGTCTTGGGCGGAGCCCGCGAAATAACCTTGGCGCGCGAGCGCTGCCTCGTTCCATCGCGGCTGGAATCCCAGCCGCCCGAGTTCCGCGGCGCCTCGCCGCAGTTTCCCTTCATCCACGGGCCCTGCGGGGGACAAGATGCGCACGGCGGATGCCGGAGCGAGTGCATGGGGTTTCGTCGCTTCGTCCGCGGCCATCACCGGCCCACCCACCAGAACGCGCCTTCCGCCGTGAGTTCCGCGGGCCCTACCAGCTCGACGACGTCGTCGCTCTCGCGCCAGTGGACTTCCATCTCCCCCATCTCCGTTGCCACCGTTACCCGCCGGCCGGTCTTGCCGTTGATGGCCGCAGCCACGGCGCTTGAGCAAGCGCCGGTACCCGAGGCCAGCGTGTGCCCCACTCCTCGCTCCCAGAACCGCACTTCGATTCGATCGGGTCCAATCACCTGCACGAAGCCCGCATTGGCCCGTTCGGGGAAAAACGGATGATTTTCGATCTCCGCTCCCAAAGCCTTCCAATCCGCTTGGCGCAAATCGTCTACCAAAGCTATGCACTGGGGATTGCCCATCCAAAGCGGGGTGACGGGGAGCAGGTCGTCGCCAATGGGCAGGGGAAACTCCGTTGCCGGTTCGGCCGCCGGTTTCGGGGGGCGGAAGGGAATCTTTTCGGCGGTGAATACGGGCCGCTCGATCTCGCCTTGGAAGATGTACTCGCTGCCGTGCCGGCCTCGGTAAATGTGGCGTTTCGGCCCGACGCGGGTTTCGAGAGTAAGTTCGAGGCCGGGCGCCGGCGAATTCCGGCGAGAGACCAGCCAGGCGGCGGCGCAGCGCATGGCGTTGCCCGAAAGCCCCGCCTCGCTGCCGTCGGCGTTGAAAATCCGGAATTTCCAGCGCGGTTCACCCGGATCGGGCGAGCCCGGATCGGGCGAGCCGGCAGGCGCGAGCGTTACGATGCCGTCGGCGCCGACGCCCGTATGGCGCTCGCAGATCTTACGAGCCACGGCGCTCGGCGACCGCCCGGCGAGGGCAGCTTCCTCGATCAACAGGAAATCGTTTCCGAGCCCATGGGCTTTGACAAAGCGAATTTCAGACATTGCGCCTCTACTAGAACCCGGCAAAAGGCCCAGGTGTCATGCTGAGCGAAGCGAAGCATCCCGTCAATTCCGCAGGCACCGGGGCTGGAATCCTTCGCGGAGTTTACCCTGAGTGAAGCGAACAGGCTCAGGATGACGGTGCTAGTGTCCTGAGTCAGAAGTTCGCAACATAGATTTTCGGGGGTCGGAGCTTCAGCTCCGACATTAAGACCCGCCAAATCAAGGGGCTTCAGCCCCTGAAGCAGCGCGACTTTTACATGGAACTTGCAACTCGGGACACTAAGAGGCTTTTGCAGCATCTTGCCGCGGCTCAGCGAACGTACTTGCCGACGATAGGCGCGAGGCGCCGCTTCGTCGCTGCCGGTATCCGCGAAGCTTCGGTCACGATCGCCGTGGCGAGCGACTGGCCGCAGCGGCACGAGCGGGCCGTGGGGAGCAAGCCGACCGCCGCGCGCACCACCCGGCGCACGTTTTCCGCGTTCTTATTCACGTTCGCCACCACCTGATCGCTCGTCACGGTCTCGTGGCCGGGATGCCAGCAGTCGTAGTCCGTCACCATCGAGATGCTGGCGTAGCACAGCTCCGCCTCGCGCGCCAGCTTGGCTTCGGTGAGGTTGGTCATGCCGATGATGTCGAATTGCATCCGCCGGTAGAAAAGCGATTCCGCCAGCGTGGAGAAGAGCGGGCCTTCCATGCAAACGTAGGTGCCGCCGCGATGGACGGTGACGCCGGCGCGAACGCAGGCATCGGCCAGCGTCGCGCCGAGATCGCCGCAGGTCGGCTTGTCGAACGGGGCATGCGCCACGAGCCCCTGGCCGAAAAACGTCGACGGCCGCCCGCGCGTGCGATCGAAGAACTGGTCGGGCACGACGAACTCCAGCGGCTGAAGCGACTCGCGGAGCGAGCCGACCGCGCTCACCGAAATGATTCTCTCGACACCCAGGAGCTTGAGCGCGAAGATGTTCGCGCGGTAGTTGACTTCGCTGGGCAGAAAGCGGTGCCCGATCCCGTGCCGCGCCAGAAACGCCACCCGCCGCCCTTCGAGCCTGCCCACCACCAGCGCGTCGGAAGGATTGCCGAACGGGGTCCGGATCTTCACTTCGCGCGCCTTCTCGAGCCCCGGCATCGAGTACAGCCCGCTTCCGCCGATAATGCCCACCTCCGCCTTTGCCGGCTCGCTTCCGCTCCTGCTTCGCGTCTTTTTCGCCATGTCTCCTCGCTCGTGTCTCGCTCGAGATTTCGCTTTCGGAGTCAGGGATACAGGATAGACGACCGCCGCGCCTCGGCTCAATCGATGGGCGCGGGCTCCGCCTCGAATCTGCCGTCGCGCTCGCGCAGATAGGCGGCGGGGACTTCGGGATCGTGCGCGAAGAGGCACAGCCACCCTTCGCGCGCCAGCTCCGGCAGCCATTTCTTCTTGTTTTCGAGCGTCGTCACCGGATACAGATCGTAACCCATGATCCAGGGGTAAGGCAGATGCGCCCGCGTCGGAACCAAATCTGCCAGGAAGACGGCCGTTTTGCCGCCGCCGGAGATCTTCACCACTTGCATATCGCGCGTGTGTCCGGGGACGACGATCAGGTCGAAGCCGGGGAAAACCTGCCGGTCGCCTTCGACGGTTTCCCACTGCCCAGCGAGTTCGATCGGCTCGAAATTCTCCGGCAGAAAGCTGGCGCGGTCGCGCTCGTTCGGCTGACGCGCGTGTTCCAGCTCGCCTCGCTGCACGAAGTATCGCGCGCGGGGAAAGGTGGGAACGACGGCCTCGCCCGAGCGGCGCGTGTTCCAGCCGCAATGATCGAAATGCAGGTGCGTATTGACGACGGCCGTGACGTCTTCCGGCCGCAAGCCGCATCGAGCCAGTTGGGGAATGAGCCGTGCACTGGCCTCCCGCTCGAAGTTGTAAATCTCGGCCAGCTTCGCGTCCCACTTATCCCCGGCGCCTGTCTCGATGAGCGCCGTCTGGCCGTGCCCGCGCGCGAGCCAGCAGTTCATCGCCAGCCGAATGCGGTTGCGAGGGTCCGCGGGCATCTTTTTCTCCCAGAGAGGCTTGGGCACCACGCCGAACATCGCCCCGCCATCCAGGCCGAACCGGCCGTCCGTTACAAGCGTCAGCTCCCAGTCGCCGATTTTCATGCGATCCCCGCTTTCGCCAGCGCTTCGTCCACGGCGGCGTAGGGATCCTTTTCCCGCGCCGCCACCTGGATGGCGAGCGCGTCGAGCGCGCGCTCGTCGATTTGGCGGCTCACTCGTTCGGCGAGCCGGCGCTCGAGCAGAAGCACGAGCCGCCGCTTCCAATGCTCGATCCGGCGTTGCGATTCTCTTCCCTTCCCTCTCATCGCCGCGGCGAACTGGTCGATCGCCTCCGCGAGCGGCGCCGTGCCTTGGTCTTCGATGGCGACTGTCGGAAGGAGCCGCGGCCGCCATCCATCGCGCTCGGGCGCCATCTCGAGCATGGCGCGCAGTTGCCGCTCGAATCGCCCCGCATCCGGCAAGTCGGCCTTGTTCACCACGAACACGTCGGCGATCTCCATCAATCCCGCCTTCAGGTTCTGAACGTCGTCGCCCATTCCCGGCACCAGCACCACCACGGTGCAATCCGCCAGCCGCGCCACCTCCACCTCATCTTGGCCCACGCCGACGGTTTCGACGAGGATCACGTCTTTGCCGGCTGCGTCCAGCACCCACGCCGCCTCCGCCGTTCGCTCGGCCAAGCCCCCTAGCCAGCCGCGCGTGGCCATCGAGCGAATGAAGACCCCCCTATCGGCTGCGTGGCCTTGCATGCGGATGCGATCGCCCAGAATGGCCCCGCCGGTAAAAGGACTCGAGGGATCGACCGCGACGATGCCCACCGTCCGGCCCTCGCGCCGATAGCGTCCCGCAAGGCGATCCACTAGCGTGCTCTTGCCCGATCCCGGCGCGCCAGTGATCCCGACAATCGCCGCGCGGCCGGTGTGAGGGAAGAGTTGACGGAGCAGGTGTTCAGCTTCCGCGCGTCCGTCCTCGATGGCGGATAGGGCTCGGGAGATCGCTCGCACGTCCCCCGCCAGCACCCGCTCCGCCCAGGAGGTCATCTTGGGCTTTGCCCCAGGAGGTGCCTGGCGATCACCAACCGCTGGATTTCGCTCGTGCCTTCGCCTATCGTCCCCAGTTTCACGTCGCGATAGTACTTTTCCGCGGGATAGTCCTTGATGAAGCCGTAGCCGCCGAGCACCTGGACCGCTTCGCCCGCCACCCGCACCGCCGTTTCGCTGGCGTGTAGCTTGGCCATCGCGGCTTCCTTCGTATGATGGCGGGGAGGATCGCCTTCGGCTCGCCCGAGATCGGCGAGCCACGCCGCCCGATAGGTAAGCAGGCGCGCCGCATCGATTTGGGTGGCCATATCGGCCAGCTTGAATTGAATGGCCTGGAAATCGGCGATGGGCCGGCCGAATTGCCGGCGCTCGGTGGCGTAGCGCGCCGCGGTTTCGAACGCGCCTTGAGCCATTCCCAGGGCGAACGCCGCAATCGAGATCCTGCCGCCGTCGAGCACGGACAAACTATCGATAAACCCGTGTCCGCGCCGGCCCAGCAGATTTTCCTGGGGCACTCGGCAATCGCGGAAAATCACCTCGCTGGTGTCGCTTGCGCGCAGACCCAGCTTCTCTTCCTTCTTCCCGGGCTGGAAGCCGGCCGTGCCTTTCTCGACGACGAACGCGGAGATGCCGTGGTGCCCCTGGCCGCGATCGGTGACGGCCATGGCCACGCACACATCGGCGTAATGCCCGTTTGTGGTGAACGTTTTCGCGCCGTTCAGCACCCACCCCCCGTCGCGCTCTTCCGCCACCGTCCGCGTGCCACCGGCGTCCGAGCCCGCTTCCGGCTCGGTGAGCGACCATGCGCCCAGCCATTCGCCCCGCGCCAGCTGCGTCAGATACTTTTCCCGCTGGGCTTCGCTGCCGAATTTGTAGATGTGGTTCGAGCAGAGCGAGGTATGCGCGGCGACGATCAGGGCTACCGAGCCGTCCACCCGTGCCAGTTGCTCGAGCGCCAGCACGTATTCGGCGTAGCCGAAGCCGGCGCCGCCGTAGCGCTCGGGATAGATCACGCCCATCAGCCCCAGCTCGCCCAGCTTGGCCACCACTTCAGCGGGAAAGAAAGACGCTTCGTCCCATTCCCGAACGTGCGGAGCGATCTCCGCCTCCGCGAATTCGCGCACGGTCTTCTGGAGTTGCTTCTGCTCGTCGGTCAGGGAGAAGTCCACCCTTCCCATCCTCCGCGGTGCTTCCGCAATTCGCTTCGTATCATAACGCTTCGAGTCGGAATGCCGGGTCTCTCCGTAGCACAGCCTCCCGTCCCGAATCCCGTCCCGAATCCCGAAGCTTCGGGACGGGATTCGGGACTTGGCTGTGCGTTTTCGCTCTAGCGGCACTGAAACTCTGCACGGGCAAGAGCGCCTGCGCTACCGCCAGCGCGGCTGCGCTATCCCGCGCCTCGAGGATCAGTGGACGACTTTCGCCGCACCCTCGAGATGAGAGACACCCATCACCACGATGGCGCGCTCGTGACCCCGGCCGATCGTGCCGTAAACGTATTCGACGTTGATCCCCTTCGAGGCGAGCTTGCGCATCACGCGGCCGAGCGCGCCTGGCCGGTGGCTCATGGCGACCGCCAGCGCTGGCTCGACCACCCACTTCAGCCCGAGCCTTTCGCACACCTTTTGCGCGGCATCGAGATGGCTCACCAGCAAGCGCACCGGACTGAAAGGACCGGCCTCGCTCGCTTGGATGGCCTCAATATTCACCGCGATCTTGGCGAGTTCGCTGCAAAGAGTGGCCAGCGCTCCCGGCCGGTTTTCCAGGGTTACCACCAGTTGTTTCACGATGGGCATGATCGCCTCGTTCCTTTCCAACCTGCCGCACTTTACCATAGAGCGATGACCGCCGCCGAAAACGATCTCCGCCTGCTTCAGGCCCTTTGCCAGACGTCCGACCGCTCCCTGCTGCGCCTCGCCTGCCGGGCTGTGCGCCGTCACCGCTGGGCGCTAGTCGAGCACGAAGTCATCTTCGAGTCTTGCGCGGAACTGGCGCGCTTGGGAGCGCGCATCGAGCGGCTTCCGCTTGCCGCTCGACTCACCCGCGCCGGATTTCCCGACGTCGATCTCGATGCCTTGTTTTCTCCGCTTCCGGCGCCCGACCTCGTCCTGCGCAGCCACCTGGACGAGGGCGAAGGCGGATGGCGATGAGAGTGGGATTCCGGCCCGGCACGCGCTTCGCGCGGTGGCTCTCGATCGCCGACCTCGTGGGCATCCCCTTGCTGATTCTGCTTTTCATCTGGCGCTGGCAATTCACCCACGTCCACGTGTGGGTCGTATTTCCCATCTGGCTCGCGGCCAGTTTCCTGCTGCACGGGGATACGCCCAAGACGCTTGGATGGCGGGCGGACAACCTCAGGCAAGCTGCGATCGAATCCGGGATCTTTTTCGGTATCGTCGTCGCGGCTTTGATCGCGCTGGCGTTGGCGCGCGGCATGCCCCGCCACTTGGCGTGGCACGCGGTGGCAGACCATTTGTGGACCTATTTCGCCTTCTGCCTGCTCCAGCAGGTAGCTCTGAATTCCTTCGTGAACAACCGCGCGATTTCGCTCCTCTCGCGGCCATGGCTCTCCTCGCTCCTTGCCGGAGTCATCTTCGCCTCCGCCCACTGGCCGAATCCGGTGCTTTTGCCTGTCACGCTAGTGGGCGGCGTGGGGATGGCCTGGCTCTTTCGCCGGAATCGCAATATCCTGACTCTGGCGCTGGGGCAGGCGGTGGTGGGATCGCTCCTGGCGTGGGCGTTCCCCGCGGCATGGCTGCACAATCTCCGGGTGGGTCCCGGCTATTATCGGTGGAAGTGAAAGGGATGCTGACCGCGCTGCGGTATTACTGGATCACAGCCAAGGGCTACCGCTTGCGCCCGTGGCGGAGTCCCTACATTCGCTGGCGCCTGGAAACTTTTTTCGGCGGCCCAGCCGCGGACGCCGCTACGGCCGGAGCGTTTCTCGGGCTTCTCTGGCGCGAGCGGTCGCGCCTCCGCCGCTTCCTGCGCTGGGTTGCCCAGCGCCAAGCGGCGCAACGCCGCCCCTCGCCACGCGAGAGCCGCCCCTAGCGCCGCGCCATAGCTGCTCGTGGGTGTCGCCTCCGCTTCCCGAGCCCCGGCGATTACCGTGGCGGAGCGCCCTGCTCAGGGGTGGGTGCCCCACCCGCTGGTGTCGCGGGTGGGGATCCATGCCCGCAGCTCCCGGGCGTCCGCCGCGGCGGGTCAATCAAATCGCCAAATCCTGTGTGTAGTTCGGGTGCCTGCCCCGATTCTTTTGGTCGGGGCCCCATCCTTCCGGCGTTTGTTGCCGGAAGGATGGGCCGGGCCGAGCCAGCCACGCCACTCCCCCTCACGGGGTGTCCTTGCCTGGCCCCAGTGCCATCGCGACTTCCGAGCCTGCGCGCGACTTACTTCCGTCCGCCGCCGTGCCCGCCGCCGTGCCCGTCGCCGTGGCCGGCCTTATTCTTCTCAGGCTTTGCCTGCCGGCCGGGATTCCCGCGCTGCTGCTTGGGCGCGCCGCCCATCTGGTTCTGGCGTTGTGGCCGCGGCTGGCGCTGCTGCATCTGCCGTTGCTGTTGTTGCTGCTGGCGCATCTGCTGCTCTTGCTGCCGCTGCTGCTGCTGCATCTGCCTCTGCTGCTGTTGCCGTGGCTGCTGTTCAAAGGAGCGGTAGCCCCCACGTTGCTGCTGTTGCCGCTGTTGCTGCTGCCGCATCTGCATCTGTTGCTCTTGTTGCCGTTGCTGCTGCTGTCTGGGCTGCTGTTGCTGCTGGCCGAACGGCCGGTACCCGCCCCGCTGCTGTTGTTGCTGCATCTGCCTCGGCTGCTGTTGCTGCTGCTGCGGCCGACCGAATGGCCTGTACCCACCGCGCTGCTGCTGCGGCTGCCGAGCTTGCTGCTCGAAGCGGTAGTTGCCTCCCGCGCCCGTCGCCCGCACCACGTCCCTGCCCATGAAACGTCCTGCCGTCGGCGTAGCGGCGACTCGTGGCTGGCCGTGATTCTGCGACCAGCGCGCATCGGGTGTTCGGCGAGCCATGGTTTCCTGGCGGTTTTGCATAGCAACAGGCCCCTGGCGCCGTTCCTGGTACGCCCTCATATCTCCGCGCGAGGCGCGAGCATCGATGCCGCCTTCCCCGCCGTTATAGCTCACGCGGGAATCGTTCCGGATCGAAACGCGATTGACGTAGACGTTCCGGATGTTGACTACGTTGATGCGGGTCACATCCCTGTTGTAGAAAAATTCGCGCCCGCGCCACTCGCCGCCATCGTATCCCCTGCCGAAATAGCCGAATCCGTAATTGATGCCGCCGTAGAAGCCGACACGAGTTCCCCAGTAGCCCCCGTGCCAGATAAACAGCGAAATGCCCGGATCCCAACCCCAATAGCCGGGTGTCCACAAAGCTCCGGCAAATGGCGCTAGAACCCACGTCCCCGGCACCCAGTAATACCCATAGTCCGGGTCCCAGGCCCAGTAGCCGGGAGTCCAAAAGTATCCCGGACCCGGACACCAAGGCTGCTCGTAGACAGGGATCGGCGGCGGGCCAAAGCTCACCGAGATACCAACAGCAACCTGCGCTCCTGCACTCGGGCTGGCTTTGGCTTGACCTGACCCCAGGGCCAGGAAAGCCGCCAGCAGAAGTGCGCTAGCTACGCCGAACCCGATGTTCCGGGTGAATCGCCTCTTACCGGCAATTTCCCTGCCGTGAGGCCTCACCTCTTCGCTCTTCCCTTGTTCCACGGCCAGATCGCGTTCGCTCATGATTCGCCTCCTTCGGCTTCAACCCGATTGGACCTCGCATGGTTGCGCTACGGTAGCCCGTTTGGAAGCCGCGTTTCATTATCAATAACCCCTGCCTTGCCGCGCCACGGCCGCACTGCTTGGCAGCCACGCCCGGCTGGCTCCGCCCTCAATACCGCCGGCGGCCTGCCCTGAGTGAAGCCGAAGGGTAGCCGGTGGCGCCTTGCGAAATCCCCTTTGTGTGGGCAGGTTCGTATCCCCTGTGGAACTTAGACGTTCTCCACGGCCATTCGGTTGTTTTTCGTCCGGGAGAAGCGGAGAATGGCGCGTGCGGAACTCCAAACGATTGAAAGGATTGCAGGAATGCGGAAACGATTCGGGCGTTCGGCAAACTCTCTTCTGCTTTGTGCAACTCTTGCCGCCCTGGCACTTGCCGGCGATAGCCGGGCCCAGAGGTTCGCGCGTCGGCCTTCTCCGAAGCCCGGCCCCATGCTGGCCGGCGGCTATCTCACTTTCCAGACGCCGGACCTGGACCTGAAACTCGTTCGCTCCTCCCAGACCGTCGCCGCCCTCGATCCCAAAGCGGAGCCCGGATTCGATTTCACCCCAGGCGATCGCCTGATTGCCCGCTCCCAAAACGGCTATTACCACCTCGGCGACATCGACTTGCGTCTGCGCGTGGGGAACGAGGGACCGTGGCAAGACTTCTCGACGGCCCTTGCGCGCGAGCCTGTGACGGCGCTCCCCGCTGCGACAGGCGTGCTCGCTGCCGCCAACCTGGCTCCTACTCTCCCGGCGAATATCCCCCTCCAGATCACCCGCACGTGGTCGGTGGAGGATGGTCAACTGGTGCTCCGCTTCGTTTTGAAGAATAAGAGCAGCCAAGCCGTCCAGGTGGGTTCGCTCGGCATCCCGATGATCTTCGACAACATCCTGAGCGGTCGAAACCTCGATCAGGCTTACGCCACTTGCTCCTTCTACGATCCCTATATCGGCGAAGACGCCGGCTATTTGCAGGTGACTCCGCTGCGCGGCGTCGGCCCCGCGTTGTTGGTTGTGCCCGACGGCCGGACTCCCTTCGAGGCGTATAAGCCGATTCTGAATCCGGGTAGAGGGTCCGTGCTGTTCGATCCCCAGACTCACCGCTTCCTCGGCTTTAAACCCGAAGTCTTCAAGGATCCCACGCTGCGTAGCAACACGTTCGAAGGGTTCTACGACTGGATGGTGCACAGCCTGGCCTACCAGCAGGACGAGTGGAAGAACGCCGAGCCGTGGAATCCGCCCACCGACCTGACTCTCTCGCCGGGTCAGTCGAAAACCTATGGCCTGAAATTCCTGGTTGCGCCGTCGGTACGCGCCATCGACAACACCTTGGCCGCCCATGGGCGCCCGGTAGCCGTTGGCGTGCCCGGCTACGTCCTGCCCGAGGACATGAATGTGCAGCTCTTCTTGAAATATCGGCAAGGTATCGCTTCGATGCGCGTGGCGCCGCAGGGAGCGATCTCGATCGGACGGAACGGGAATCGTGCGGGCGGCTGGAAAGCGTTTACTTTGCGCGGAAAGACCTGGGGCCGCTCGCGCCTGACGGTTACCTACCGCAACGGCCTCGTCCAGACCATCCACTATTTCACGATCGAACCCGAAGCCGAGACCGTCGCCGATCTCGGCCGTTTCCTCACAACCCAGCAGTGGTACGTGAATCCTCAGGACCCGTTCCATCGCAGTCCGTCGATCATGAGCTACGACATCAAGACCCATAGCATCGTTACCCAGGAGCCCCGCGTGTGGATCGCCGGCTTGAGCGATGAAGGCGGCGCGGGATCGTGGCTGGCGACGATTGCCAAGGAGTTCGCTGCGCCGAACCCGGCCGAGGTCGCGAAATTCGAGCAGTTCGTGGATGGGGTGATGTGGGGGCACCTGCAAGTCAGCAGCGGCCCGCAAATCTACGGCGTACGCAAGAGCCTCTTTTTCCATCAGCCGGACCTTCTCCCGCCCAACTACTACAATTCCAGCATCAACTGGAACACCTGGTCGGCCTGGAACCAGAAGCAGGCCTATGCGGTGGACCGCTCCTACGACTACCCGCACGTCGCCACCGCCTACTGGATGCTCTACCGCCTGGCGCGCGATCGCCGCGGCCTGGTCACCGATCATCCCTGGCGCTGGTATCTCGAGCACGCCTACGAAACCTCCATGGCGATGACGCGCAACGCGCGCGGCCTCGCCCAGTTCGGCCAGATGGAAGGCGACATCTTCGTCGCAATCCTCAAGAGCCTTCAGCGGGAGAGCATGAGCGGCCAAGCCAGCTCCCTCGAAGCCGCCATGCGCGAGCGCGCCCAGATCTGGCGTGCGAAGGCGTATCCCTTCGGCAGCGAGATGCCTTGGGACTCGACCGGTCAGGAAGAGGTTTACGCCTGGATGCGCTATTTTGGCTATAACGACAAAGCGGAAATCACGCTCAACGCCGTTCTCGGCTACGACCCGACGATCCCAAGCTGGGGCTACAACGGCAGCGCGCGCCGCTACTGGGATTTCCAATACGCGGGCGAAACGGAGCGGCTCGAGCGCCAGCTCCATCATTACGGCTCCAGCCTGAATGCCCTGCCCCTGCTCGCCGAATACCGGCTCCATCCCGGCGATTTCTATCTTTTGCGCGTGGCCTACGGCGGGATGATGGGCCCGCTTACGAACATCGATCGGGAAGGCTTCGCTTCCTGCGCCTTCCACGCGTTTCCCGACATGCTCGCCTTCGATTCCTACTCGGGTGACTACGGGCCGAACTTCTACGGTCTGGCCATGGGCACGGGCGCCTACGTCGTGGATCATCCCGAATTCGGCTGGCTGGTTTTCGGCGGCAATCTCAGAGCGCGGGGTAGCCGCGTCGATGTCACTCCACTCGATTTCGTCCGCCGGCGCATCTATATCGCGCCCTACGGCCTCTGGCTCAAGCTCGATGCGGGAAAATTCCTTCGCGCCGAACTCGATACCGCAACGAAGGCGGTGCGAGTCGAGCTTGCGCCGGCTTCCAGTTTCACTCCTGCGGCCCTGCTGCGCGTCGCCCAGCCAGCGAAGCTTTCCGCCGTCGGCGCATACCACCCCGAGCGCAGCTACAACTCCGAGCGCGGCGCCTACGTCATTCCCCTCGCGTCGAAGCCCGTCTGGGTCACCCTGCGGCCCAAGTAGCCAGTAGCACGGCCTTCAGAGTCTGTGTGGCAACTGGCATTTCCACAGTTTGTATTTTTCATAGATTCGCGCAAGTCGTTTGCGGACAACGCACGAAATTTGCGCCAGGGCTGTGGAATTCGCACCTTTTCGCGTTGCCACACAGATTCTTCAGCCTGTGGCCTTGGTTTTCCGTGCCGAAGCGCACACATCCTGAAGCCCGTCCCACAATTCCCAGTGGCGCGGGCTCCCGTCCCGAATCCCGAACCTTCGGGACGGGAATCGGGACCTGCCCGCGCGCTTTTCGTAGCACAGCCTCCCGAACCTTCGGGACCTGGCTGTGCGCTTTTCGGCACAGGCAGGAATGCCTGTGCTACTTCCCACGGATCACAGGTCACGATCCACGCGCCACGGCCTCTCGTCATTCCTCGCGCAGCGTGGTCGCAGGATCAACTCGGGTGGCCCTTCGCGAAGGCAGGTAACAGGCGAGCAGCGCGGCACCGAGAACCAGCGCCGCCGAGCCGCAAAACACTCCGAAACCGCGAATCTGCGCGCCATAGAGCAGGCTCGAGATGCTCTTGGCAAACATGACCGCGCCCACGAGTCCCAGCACGAGGCCGGCGGAGACCGGCAGTAGCCCCTGCCGCACGACGAGCAACCGGGCTCGCAAAGGCGTCGAGCCAAGCGCCATGCGTATGCCCATTTCACGCGTGCGCCGGGCGGCATGGTAGGAAACGACTCCATAGGTCCCCGCAACGAGCAGAAGCAGCGCTAACACGCCGAAGGAGGCCACGAGCGCCGTGGTGAATCGCACGCGAGAGCTGGATTCCGCAACGATGTCCTCGCCCGTGTGGTCGGCGCCAAGATTTGTCTCACCGGGAGCGATCTCCAACGCCGCAGCGCGCAACGCGCCGACAACGCTCGCCGGATCTCCCGCCGTCCGCGCGACCACCGTCACCCCCCGTGCGGGCTCCTGCCAGTAAGACACGTAGACGGCCGGAGCGGCTTGTTTGCCGGTCCCAAACCGCCTCGGCTCGCGAACGACGCCAACGATCTGGTAGGTGTGGTGGTCCGGCACCCCCTGTCCCAACCTCGTTTTCAGAACGTCTCCGATCGGGTCCTCGTCCGGCCAGTAGCGCTCGGCCATAGCGGTGTTGATCACGGCCACTGGCTTCGAACTTAGAATATCGCCCTCGCCGAAATAGCGTCCCTGCGTCAAACGGAAACTCATTAACTGGAAAAATCCCGGGGTCACGATATGCACTTCGGCGGGCTGGTAGGACTTGCCGATGGCTCCGTTGCTTCCAGGTGCTTCGAGGCCCGTGTAGACGTAAGTGGGTTCAGGAAGGCCGTCTGTCAGGGCGGCAGCGCGAACTCCTGGAATCGTCCTCGCTCGGTCAGCAAATCCGCGAAACAACTGGCTTACGTAGGGGGGTGTGTTCAGAACCGTGTTCCAGAGCCCCACTTCCAACGTCACTAGTTTCCCCGGAGATAATGCCTCGTCCGCGGAAAGCAGGCGCTGGAGATCGGCGCCCAGCGCGAAGGTTCCCGCCACCAGAGTCAGGCCGAGCGCAACCTGCAGAACCAGGAGTAGGCTTCCCGACCACGGGAATACGCCAACGCCACCGCTTGGCGCCCGGCGCCAGCCGGACTTGATAAGCGAATTCAAGTCAGGATTTGAGCGAAAGAGGGCTGGGGCGAGGGCTACCAGAAACGCGACAGCAGCCGAAACGATGGCCGCGCCTGCGAGAACCCTGAAGGCGACCGCCGTCCTGCCCAAATCTCCAAGCCCTGGTATTTGGGGTGCGGCCGCGGCGAAGGCGCGCAGCGCCCCGTAAGAAACGAGTGTCCCCAGTGCGCCGCCGGCGAGGACCAGCAAACCAGTTTCGATCGAGAACTGGCGAGCGAGCGCGGACCTCGTGGCGCCCAAGGCCGCGCGCACGGCCGTTTCGCGCTCGCGCCACATGGCTCGAATCTGCAGGATGCCCGCGACATTGGCGCAGCCGAGGAGCAGGATGAGGCACATCGCGCAGCCAAGAACGATGAGCACCGTCTCATCGTTCCGCACTAATTCCGACCGAAGCGACACAACCCGCATGGTCTTGTTCCTGAAATACTGCGGGTAGCGCTCCCGGAGCCGTTCCGCAATCGCCTGCACCTCGGTTTGAGCATCCCGCATGCCGACTCCGGCCCGAAGCCGCCCGATAACGTGGAGGTCTTCGCCGAGCAGCGAGACGGGCGAAGAAGCATCCGCATGCTCGGCAGTCCAAAAGTCAGGCCGGTCGGAAGACAGAGGATAGGGGAAATCCACTCCTGGCGGCATCACGCCAACCACGGTGTACTGAAACTCCCGCCCGATACTGTTGACCGAGATGGTTTTTCCGATTACGCCGCGATTGCCCCCGTACTGCAGGTGCCAGAAGCGGTAACCGAGAACGGCAACGGGCGGGGCGCCCGCGCGTTCATCGCTCGGTAGTATCGGCCGGCCGAGGATGGGCGCGGTACCTAGGAGGCGAAACAAACCGCTCGTGCAGCCGGCCGCAGCCACCGTCTGCTGCGTGCCCCACAGCCGGGTAGAAAAGACCAAATCCGGGGGGATAGGGCCCTCGAAGCCAGCCAGATCTTCAAATCCGCGCGCTTGCCGCTGAACGGCGCGGAACGCTCCCTCACTCACACCCTCCGGCCCCACGATTGGGTCGACTTCCTGAACAATTACCATTCGTCCGGAATGGCGGAATGGAAGCCGCGGAAACGCGACGGCGTACAGCGTGCCGAAGAGGGCAGCGCTCGCGCCGATCACCAGCCCCAAGGTCAACACGATCCCTGCGTTCGAGCCGCGATTCCGTCGCAGCGCCCTCAGCGCAATGGCAATTTCCCGAAGTAGGTCTCGCATCGTCCGGCCCTGGCGGACAGCGCTCTTCCATTCTGCCACCACTCCGCCGCGCCACCTACGCAATCCGCCTCCGTCGAAGCCTGCCTGGCTCGCCCCGCGTGCCAAGTAGCACAGGCTTCAGAGTCTGTGTGGCAACTCGGCTTGACACCAGCCTTATACTGCGCGCGGGAGGACGCGCGATGCCAAATTTTCTCGAATATAACCCGGAGCAAGCCTACCTGCTGCCGCCGACCGTGCGGGACGTGT
>JAJYLB010000104.1 GCA_021788095.1 Acidobacteriota bacterium
TGCGAAGGCGCTGGATATCGCCGCGAAGGATCCCGGCACCGACGCCATCCTGGTCGTGATGACCCCGCAGGGCATGACCAATCCCACGCAGATTGCCGAGCAACTGCGGCCTTACGGCCGTTCCACCGGCAAGCCCCTGCTGGCGAGTTGGATGGGAGGAACGGAGGCGAGAGCCGGCGAGGAGATTTTGAACCGCGCGGGGATCCCCACGTTCCCCTTTCCCGACACCGCGGTCAAGGCGTTTTGCTACATGTGGCGCTACGCCTACAACCTGAAAGGCCTGTACGAAACGCCGTCGCTCGGGGAGGAGGAGCGGCTCGATCGCGCCCGCGCCGAGCGCATCATCAAGCAGGTGCGCGATTCCGCCCGGACCTTGCTCACCGAATACGAATCGAAGGAATTGCTCGCCGCCTACGCCATCCCCTGCGTCCGCACGGAGATCGCCTCGAGCGCGGGCGAAGCCGCACGCCTCGCGGCGGAAATCGGCTTTCCGGTCGCGGTCAAGCTTCACTCGGAGACGATCAGCCATAAGACCGACGTGGGCGGGGTTCGGCTCGATCTACATTCCGGCGATGAGGTCGCTCGCGCCTTCGAAGAGATTCGCCGGCAGGTGGAGGAGAAGAAGGGGCCAGGTCATTTTCTGGGCGTGACGGTGCAGCCCATGGCCAAGCTCGACGGCTACGAGCTGATCGTGGGCAGCTCGATCGACTCGCAGTTCGGCCCTGTGCTCCTATTCGGCGCGGGAGGCCAGTTGGTCGAAGTGTTCAAGGACAGCGCGCTCGCGCTGCCCCCGCTCAACTCCACTCTCGCGCGCCGGATGATGGAGCAGACCCACATCTACACCGCGCTCGGGGGAGTTCGCGGGCGCCAGCCCATCGACTTGGCCGCGCTCGAAGCGCTTCTCGTGCATTTCAGCGAGTTGGTGGTCGAGCAGCCCTGGATCAAGGAGATCGACATCAACCCGTTGCTCGCCTCGCCCGACCGGCTGATCGCCCTCGACGCCCGCGTCGTTCTCCATCCCCCGGAAACCGCGGAAGACCAACTTCCCCGGCTGGCGATTCGTCCGTATCCCATCCACTACGTCGGCGAGTGGACCATCAAAGACGGCACCCCCGTCACCATCCGCCCGATCCGTCCCGAAGACGAGCCGCTGGTCATCCAATTCCACAAAAGGCTCTCCGAGCGCAGCGTCTACCTGCGCTATTTCCAGCCGCTCCAGCTCAGCACGCGCACCGCGCACGAACGGCTTACCCGCATCTGCTTCATCGATTACGACCGCCAGATGGCTTTGGTGGCGGAGCGGCGGGATCCGGCATCAGGCGCCGCGGAGATTTTGGGTGTCTCGCGGCTGAGCAAGATTCCCGGCGCCGACTCGGCGGAGATTGCGGTGGTGGTGCTGGACGAATTCCAGCACCGCGGTTTGGGCACCGAACTCGTGCGCCGGAACATCGCCGTAGCTCGCGTCGAGAAGCTGAAGAGGGTGGTGGCGAATATCCTGCCGGAAAATTTCGAGATGCACGCCATGTGCCAGCGGCTGGGCTTTTCCCTGGAACACGACCTCGAAGCCGGCGTCGTCCGCGGCGTGCTGGAGCTGTAGCCCAGCCCGGACAAGGTTATCTCCGCGATTCGGCCCGCCCCAGCCGTGCCGCGCTGAAGACCGTGCTACGTTTAGACCTTACCGGCTTGGCGCCCACCGCGGAGAATGCCATGCCCGCCGCTCGTGACGGTGGCCTTTTCGAATTCCGGCAGGCGGAAGGCGCCCGTGCCGTTATGGCGGTAACGCAGCCACGTGTCGGGCGGGAACGAAAAGAACACGTCCACCACTTTCGGATCGAATTGCGTTCCCGAGCGGCGCCGAATCTCTTCGAGCGCGGCTTCGAGCGATAGCGCTTTCCGGTACGGCCGGTCGGAGATCATCGCATCGAAGGCGTCGGCCACGGCGAAGATTCGCGCTCCGAGCGGAATCTCTTCCCCGCCGAGTCCCCGCGGATAGCCACCGCCGTCGAAGTGTTCCTGATGCGCCAGAACGATTTCCGCGGCCTGCCTGAGGAAGGGAATCTTGCGCAGGGCCTGGTAGCCGATCTCGCAGTGACCTTGCATGACCTGCCGCTCCTCGGCGGTTAGGGGGCCGGGCTTGCGCAGGATATCGTCCGGGATGCCCATCTTCCCGATATCGTGGAGGAAGGCGCCGCGGGCGATGTGGCGGAGCGTGGCCGGCTCGACACCCATGGCGCGGGCGATGAGGATCGTATAGCCGGTAACGCGCTGGCAGTGGCCTTCGGTCTCCGCGTCCTTGAGGTCGAGCGCGCCGGCAAACGCCTCGAGCGTGTAGTCGTACGACAACTCGAGTTCGCGCAGCGTCTCGGAAAGCTGCGCGGTGCGCTCGGCCACCAGGCGCTCGAGACCCTCCTGGTAATTCCGGTTTTCAAGGACCAGGCGGCGGTGCTCGACCGCTCGCCGCACGCTGAAATAGAGCTGCTCTTTGTCGAAGGGTTTGAGCAGATAGTCGTAGGCGCCATTCCGCAGCGCCCCAATCGCCGCCGCGATGTCGTCGATCGCCGTCACCATCACCACCGGCAAGTCGGGCTCCCGCTCGCGCACCTTCCCCAGCAGCGCCAGGCCGTCCATGACCGGCATGAGGATATCGCTGAGGACGAGATCGAAGTCGTCGCGGTCGAGGCATTCGAGCGCCGCGGCGCCGTGCTCGGCCGCCACGCACCGATAGCCGCGCGCTTCGAGAAGGCCCGAGAGGACTTCCCGGATAGGGGTTTCATCGTCGACGATCAGGATTCTTTCGGCAGCCAACCGCTCACCCAGGTTCCCCCACCCTTCCCATCATACGGAGCGGGCCGGGGCGCGAACCACCGAGCGGGAGGTGGTTTGTGACAAGAGCGTCACCTCCCCTCGCTCGCCCCAGCTCGCGTTGCCCTGTTACTCTAGGTGGCATGTTCGGACGCTTCGCCCGTTACATCCTCCTTGCTCTGCTGCTGGCGCCTTCCTTCGCTTTCGCCCGCCGGCAGTCTTCCGCCGCGCAGACCTCCGCGCCGCCCACTTCCGCCGATTTCCTGCGCGCCACCGACCAGGTTCTCGCTCAAATGAGCCGGCTCATCGACCTGCCGGTCCTTCAGCCACTGAAGAAAGATTTGCGCTCGAAGGCGCAAATCCGCGCCTATCTCGTCCAGGAGGAGAAGACGGATACCCGCCCGGCGAAGCGCTACGCCGACCAGAAAGCCCTGGAAGCGTTCGGCTTGATTCCGCGCGGGTTCGATCTCGACGGCTTCATGGTGAATCTGCTCACCGACCAAGTGGCCGGCTATTACGACTCGAAGCAGGGCGAATTCTTCATTGCCGACTGGATTCCCGTCGCCGATCAGCGCATGGTGATGGCGCACGAGCTTACGCACGCCCTCCAGGATCAGCACTTCCACATCGATGGCTGGCTCAAGGCTGCGCGGCCCAACGACGATGCCGCGTCGGCGCGCGAAGCCGTGCT
>JAJYLB010000018.1 GCA_021788095.1 Acidobacteriota bacterium
TCGTGACCCAAGCGAAAGCCTCCGATTGGTCTCAAAACCGCGTGAACAACGGCTTTGTACCATGAAAGAGGCTTTTCGTATTTTAAATTCGTGAATTATTCAGGCTAACGACTCGCCTCATGGTCTCCTCCATGCTGCAATTTTCATCAGGTTCGTCTCGTTCGGGCCGTACTCCTGATTCGGGAACGGGGGAATGGCAGTCAGGAGCGCTGCCGAATCCCGCGAAGGCGCTCCAAATCGCCTAGTGCGCCACTATCGGTTTCCTGTGCGCTCAGGTCAATGGACGGGAACTGACTTGTGCCTGAAATCCTGCTGACGGGCTAACGCACGGACGACCCCTGAACCGCTGGCCTGTCCGCCCAACCCCCCCCCTTTTTTGCTGTTTCTCGGGTGTGGTAAGCTCTGCGCAACAGGCGCGCTAGCGTGGCGGTCACCGACCCACTGCCGCGATGCGTCGTCCACTTCGATCGGTTCGAGGTGGATATAGGCACGGGCGAACTGCGAAGAGACGGCTTTAAGGTCAAGCTACAAGACAAGCCCTTCCGGATCTTGGCGGAATTGCTCCTGCATCCCGGTGAGCTGGTTACACGCGAGCAACTCCGGCGAGTTCTTTGGAGTAGCGACACGTTTGTGGATTTCGAGGAAAGTCTTGACGCCGCTATCTATCGACTGCGCCGCGCTCTCGGCGATTCCAGCGAGCACCCCAAATACATTGAAACCCTTGCTCGCCGCGGTTACCGCTTCGTTGGCCATCTCGAGGAGGAAGTCGTCCTCGATGCGGAAGCCGCCCCTGGCCCGGGTTTGCGCGCACGCGGCGCGGGGGCGAGCGACAACCTTGCTCCGCCTGGTGGACTAACTACGAGCGTTTTCCCGGAAAGCGCCCAGCCGCGCCATCGCCGCAGGCTTGTGCGGACGCTAGGCGCAGTGGGAATGCTCTCCTTGCTAGCGCTTCTGCTTTGGTGGCTGCACGATTCCGCTGGGCTTCGCGGCCAACCCACCGGCGAAAAGGAAATCGCCAGGGGCGCCATTCGCTCACTCGTGGTGCTGCCGTTCCAGAATCTCTCGGGGGATTCCTCTCAGCAATACTTCGCCGACGGAATAACTGAGGCTCTTACCACTGACCTGGGCAGGATTGGTGAATTGCGGGTTATCTCGCGTACCTCAGCATCGCACTACAGGGGTAGCAGTGAAATGCTCCCACAGATCGCGCAGGAGTTGGGTGTGGATGCCGTCGTCGAAGGAGGCGTCGCCCGTTTCGGCGGTCGTGTGCGCGTTACTGCGCAGCTTATTCAGGCGCGGAGCGACCGCCACCTGTGGTCACGAAGCTATGAGGGGGACGCCCGTGACGCTCTCGGGTTAGAAGACGAAGCCGCCCGCGACATTGCGGAGGAGGTGCAGGTCCGCGTCTGGCCACTGCAACAAAGACGCCCTGCGCCCTCCGGGCCCCTCGATCTGGCCGTCGAAGAGGAGTACTTTCGCGGCCGCTATGAGCTGAACACGTGGACCGAGGCGGGGTTGAAGAGCAGCATCGGACACTTCATGACGGTCTCAGAAGCTGACCCAGGCTATGCCCCGGGCTGGGCGGGACTGGCGGCAGCCTACTCCCTTCTGGGCCTGTTCGACTATGCACCCAGGCACGCCGCACTCGTGCAGGCCCGCGCCGCGGCTCAAAGAGCGCTCGCACTCGATCCGTCACTCCCTGAAGCGCATGTCTTCCTTGCCAGCTCCACATGGCCTCTCGAGTGGTCGGTCCTCGTGTCGCCCTACCGAGCTCGGCAGGCCTACGCCGACGCCGAGAAGGAGCTGCGCTTAGCCATCGCCCTCAATCCAAACGATGCCATCGCCCACCAATGGCTCGGGTACCACCTGGCCGCGTCGGGCCGGCTCGATGACGCCATCGCAGAAATGAAACGAGCGTGCGAACTCGACCCGCTATCTCCCAATACTCAGAACTCCCTCGGTGCCGTTTACTACTGGGCCGGCCGCGACGACGAGGCGCTTGCCCAGTTCCGCGAAGTGCCCGACCCTGACGCCAACTCCGAGCGGCGCCACCAGCGCATGGCATTGATTTACGAGCGAAAAGGGATGCCCCAAAGCGCCCTGGCGGAGCTGCTCACCTCTCTCCGTTTGGCCCATAAGCAGCCCCTGGCCGCCTCGGTCGAGCGAGCGTACCGCTCAGGGGGCTACTCTGCCGCGCGCAGGGTCTATCTGCGCGGTGATATTCGCGATCGGGAGCACCTTGCCGCTGTCGGCCACCCGCTGGGCGCGCTGGAAATTGCTGCCGATTACGCTTTACTCGGGAATACCCGCTTTTCGCTGCGATGGCTCCGCACCGCTGTGCACCAACGGGATCTGAGCGTGATATATATCAAGATCGACGACCGATTCCAGTCGCTGCACTCCGAGCCACGCTTTCGGAACCTTCTCGCGCAGCTTGGCCTGCCTCCCTAGCCGTGCGTGCCCGTCGTGGCTTGGACCGAGCGCAGAGCCCCGGATCATCGCCTCGCCAGCCGGTACGTATATTGAAGGAAATGCAGTGAGCAGTACAATCGAAAAGCAGGGAAGGGAAGCCCATTCCTCAGCTAAATGACGGCTGGCAAAGGGATTTAGCTGATTTTTCAACGCTTTGGACAAGCGGCGAAATCGCTTTTCAAGACCGCCGGTTTTAACCACTCACCCACTCCTCCGGGCGAATGCTGGCGTTGTAGCGTACGTAAGCAACGTATCCCCATTCCCGCGAACAATATATCGAGATGAAGGGCTGGGAATGCGGGATTAAAACGGAATGGTTAGGGGTCTTGCCCCTGACGATAGGCTCACGCCATCTGCGCAAATGGCCCCGCCTTTGGACCCAGACGTGCCTCTCTGAGGTCTTCAGAATCCCTGACTTCTGGGGAGAGAGGCAATGGTAGACTTGCGCCGAATGCCGACGGGAGTGGCCTGAAGCCAGTGGAGGGAATTCGCAAGCCGAGTGCCGAGCCGGCCGGCAAGAGCGGCGTTGCCACCAGGGGGCGGCAGCCGGCCTGGAGTGAGCCAGGGGCGCGAACGGGACCGTGGTTCTGGCTGACGCTGACTCTATCGAGCACGACGGTTGTCTCGATCGTGTTTCTCGTCTGGGAACTGATCGAGGACAGCTATTTCCGCAACCTCGACTACCGCACGCTCCATTATCTTTACATAACGCGCGGGATCGCTTCTTCCCTGCTGCTGGCATTCTGGGCGGCCTGGTACGTGCTGCGCGAGCGAAAAGCGAGCGAGCTGCAGTTACATCAATCGCGCGAGCATTACCGCGGATTGCTCGAGGCGTCGCCGGGAGCGGTGGCGCTCTACGACGGCAATCTGGTGATCACCGAATGGAACGCGGCGGCCGAGCGGCTCTACGGCTTCACCAAGGCGGAAGCGCTGGGCTGCCGACTGGCAACGGTGCCTCCGGAGAAAGAACCGGAACTGAGGGATTTTCTCGATCGGGCGAGGCAGGGCCACGCCGTGCTCGACGTGGAGACGCGGCGCCGCAGCAAGAGCGGAGAGGCGCTGGACGTGCAGCTCAGCCTGCTCCCGTTCCACGGCGTTTCCGACCAGAACTACTTTCTGGAAGTGACCAACGACATCCGCGAGCGCGTGCGCTTGCGCCAGGCGCTTCTGCAATTGGAGAAACTGACGACGATGGGAGAGATGGCGGCGGGCACGGCTCATCATCTGAACACGCCGCTGGCCTCGATGCTGCTCCGCGTGCAGATGATGCGAGCGGGCGCAAGAGGAGACGTGGCGGCGGAACTCGAACACCTGGAAGCCAGCATCCAGTTCTGCCAGCAGTTCGTCCGGCGCCTGCTCGATTTCAGCCGGAGGCCGCAATCGAGCAAGCAGGCGGAGTCGCTGAGCAACACGCTGGAATCGGTGGTCCGCTTCCTTTCCCCGCAACTCCACGCCAAGCGCGCCCGGCTCAGCCTGGACCTATCGGCCACCAACGGCGACGCGGTCCTGGCCGACCGCAGCCAGCTCGAGGCGCTATTCATCATTCTGGTCAGCAACTCCCTGGACGCCATTTCCTCCGACGGAAATATCTCCATTCGTTCGTGGCACATCGGAGGGGAACGCATCGCCATCGAGATTGCCGACGATGGGTGCGGAATTCACACCGAGGATCTGCCCCGGGTTTTTCAGCCCTTTTTCAGCACCAAACCGGTGGGCAAGGGCACCGGGCTGGGCTTGGCGCTCGCCCGCAGTATCCTGCAGGAGCATGATGGTTTGATCCGGCTCGACAGCACGCCGCAGAAAGGCACCCGAGTTCACATCGAACTACCCTGCTGGGACAAAGAGTCGTCTGACCGGAAAGGACGCGCGTGAAGACCCATCCTCCCTGCCGGATTCTGGTGGTGGACGACGACGAGAGTCTGGCCGATGCGCTTCGAAGTTTCCTCACCCGGGAAGGATACTCGGTCGAGGTGGCGCTTTCGGGCGAGGAAGCGCTGGCGGTGCAGGCCCGCACGCCCGGCATCTGCCTGGCGCTGGTGGATCTGATCATGCCGCTCACCGACGGGCTGGCCTTGATGGATCAACTTCGCAAACGAAATCCGGAACTGGCTGTCGTGATCATGACCGGATTCGGCACCATCGAGACGGCCGTCGAAGCCATGAAGCGCGGAGCGGAAGACTACCTGACAAAACCGTTCGACCAGGAAGCCATCCGCAAGAAGATCGGCCGAGTGATGGAAGTGTTCGAATTGCGCGGGCGCGTTGCCGAACTGGAATCGAATCTCAGCCGGGCGGCTCCCTCGTTTGAATCGCTCGTGCACATCTCGCCGCTGATGCAGCAGGTGGTGGAACAGGCGCGGACGGCGGCGGAAACCGACGCGTCCATTCTGCTGATCGGGGAAACCGGAACGGGGAAGGAGATGCTGGCGCGGGCGATTCATGGCGCCAGCGGGCGAAGCTCCGCGCCCTTTGCTCCGCTGAATTGCGGGGCGCTGCCGCGGGAACTGGTGGAAAGCGAGCTGTTCGGATTCCGCCGAGGCTCGTTCACCGGCGCCTATAACGACGCGACGGGGCTGTTTGCCTCGGCCAACGGCGGGACGGTGTTTCTGGATGAGATCGGGGAGATGCCCAAGGAAATCCAGGTGAAATTGCTGCGGGTGCTCCAGGAGAAGGAATTGAAGCCTATCGGCAGCCCGCGCCCCCTGCCGGTGGACGTCCGGATTATTTCGGCCACGAACCGTCCGCTGGCGCAACTGCGCAACGAGGATTTGCGAAGCGACTTTTATTTCCGCATCGCCACCGTCATTATCGAGATCCCGCCTTTACGGAGCCGGCCGGAAGACCTGCTGGCGCTGATCCATCACTACACGCGGTCGCTCAGCGAGCGGTACGAGCGCGAGATCTCGCTGAACCGGCCGGCTCTGGAATTGCTGCTGCACTATTCGTTACCCGGGAACGTGCGGGAGCTGATGAACGTGCTGGAAAGCGTGGCGGCGCTCTCGCGGGACGATCCGCAGGTGATCACCGAGCGGGACCTGAGACCGCTCTTGCCGAGCGATAAGCAGGAAGAGGTCGACGTGAGCGCGATCGGGCCGACCTTGACTCTGGAGCAGTGGGAACGGATGGCGATCGAACGCGCCCTCCGCCGCTCGAAGGGCAATCGCACGCAAGCGGCTTCGCTGCTGGGTATTTCCCGGGATACGCTCTACCGCAAGCTGCGTGAATTCAAAGAGGATGCGTGAGCTCGCGCCCTCTCGTCAGGGCAACGCGAGCGAGCGTCCGAATATCCGACGCCATAAGTCCATCGCTCTTCCCCCGAGGGGTGGTTCCTCCGCACGGGCCAAACGGCCGGAGGGCCGCATCCACTTGACATTCCGCACCTTGCTACGCGTTTCTATCGGAGAGCCGCCGCACGGTGACACGCGAGCGGTCTGGCCTCTGACGTGCCCGTTCCGACAGGGGGCGGCTCGATGTCCGAGACCGACGAACGAAGGAACTCGCAACGACGCTACCTGATCCTCTGGCTGATCCTGGCGGTGTCGGCCATGGCGGTTTTGGGCGGAGTGCTGGTGCGGCACGATCGCAGCACGCTGCTGCGATGGTCGGTGTTCCTCTCGACCGATCTCGATCAGGGCCGCGTCCTTTTTCAAGACAAACCATGCATCGATTGCCACTCCATCAACGGTGTCGGCGGGAAAGTCGGTCCCGATCTCGGCGAGCAGCCCGAACCTTCCAGCCTCTCGTTCCTGGTCACCGCCCTGTGGAACCACGCGCCGAACATGTGGGAATACATGCGGCGAAAACACGTTCCGTATCCCACTTTCACCTACGAACAGACCGCCCAACTGGTCGCCTACCTCTACATGGCCAGTCACCTGGACTCGGAGGGAGACCCCCGGCGAGGACGCCTGCTCTTCACAGCGGACGGGTGTGACCGCTGCCACAGCGTCGCCGGAGAAAAAGGCAAGCCGCTGCTGGAGTTCGCCGGTGCTGCTGCTCTCGAATCGCCGATGGCGTGGTCGCAAGCGATGTGGAATGGGGCGCCGGCCATGAACGAAGCCATGCGCAAGGCCGGATTGCCCTGGCCAATATTGAACGATTCCGATTCGAACGATCTCTTCGCCTTCGTACGGCAGGACGTGGAAGATCCGGTCGTCCCCCAGCAATTTCCAGGCAATCCGGAACGAGGCTGGCGGGTTTTCCAATCCAAAGGTTGCATCGAATGTCACACGCCGCGGGAACAGAGCCGTTCGTGGCCGGAGAACTGGCCATCGAAAACGTTCACGCAGGTGGGCCAGTTGATGTGGAACCAGGCGCCGGCCATGGCGCAGGCCATGCGCGAGAAAGGCCAGACGCCTCCCCGTCTCACCGGAGAAGAAATGGCGGATCTGGCGGCATTCGTCTACGCGTTGCGGTATTTCGATCCCACGGGGTCGGCGATCGTCGGCCGCAGCGTTTTTCGCTGGCGCGGCTGCAGCGGCTGCCACGGCGAGGAGGCGCAGGGAACGCGGGTCGCGCCCGCATTGCGCGGCCACGGAACAAATTACAACTCGATTTCATTGGCCACGGCGTTCTGGAACCACGGACAGAAAATGTTCCAACGCAGCGAACAGTTGGGCCGGCGATGGCCGAGGTTGCAAGAAGGCGACATGGGCGATCTCCTTGCGTTCCTGAATGCGCCGGTGGAAAAGCATCAGCCTTGAACCCGGAAGGACCGGCGGGCGGCGTCCGATTTTCCGGCAGTGACCGATTTTCGTACGATGGCTGATGGTCCGCCCGGGCAGCCTTCGCTTGCCTCCCTTCGTGACGTGCGAGTTATTCCATAGCAACGGCATGATTTAACGCGACCCTTCCCGATTCGCTCGAAAAATCGATTTTCCTGAGCAACTGGGCCGACGCGTGCGAGAAAGCCAGCGCCACGTCCTCGGCGGCGCGCTGTGCCACTTGCGCCCGCCCGGATGGGGCGACCGACAGGGGAAGAAATTTGTGGGGAGACGATGCGCAAACATAAGGCTGCTTGGACGGTTTCGCTGGGACTGGCAATCGTGATCGGTTTCGCACCGCTCACCTGGGCAGGACCCAATTCGGAAGCGCAGAAGATGTTCGCGGATAAATGCGTTCGTTGTCACGCCGATAACGGGAGCGGCGACACGGCGGTGGGAAAAGCGCTGGGCGCGGCCGACCTCCGTACTCCCGTGGTGCAGAAGCTGACCGATGCCCAAATTTACGCTCAAATCGATCAAGGCAAGGGCAACATGCCCCCCTTCGGGTCCGGCCTGAGCAAAGTGCAAATCAACGGGCTGGTCGCCTTCGTCCGCTCGCTGGCCAAGACCTCCGAGGCAGCCAAGCACAAACCCGCCGCCAAAAGGAAGCGGTGAAGAAACCGTGACTCCTCGAGAGGGGCGCGAGAGGACAGAGAGTGGCGAATCGCGCCATCAGCCGGCGACCGCAGGCGGTCGGCGTGACGCGTCGTCAGGCAGAGTGGAGGTGATTTTCCTGGCTGCCCTGCTGGTGGCGGGGCTGGGAGTGCTGGGGATGGCCCTCGTTAAGGCCGACACCCGGGGCGCTCCCGGTTCGGTGGCCGGCGAGTCCACGCCAGCGGCAGCGAGCGGGCTTTCGTCGGGCGTCTTCACGCCGGCACACCGCACTTTGCTGGAGGCCATGGAAGACTATTTCGACTACTTCCCCACGCCGGTCCAGCCAATCGCGTTCAACCACAAAATCCACATCGCGAAGGGAATGAAGTGCCTGAGCTGCCACGCGGGGGCGGCGCTGGGGCCCCAGGCCGGCATCCCCAGCGTGACTTTTTGCATGGCTTGCCATCAAGTGATCGCGACGAACAATCCGGAGATTCAGAAGCTGGCTTCCTACGCCGCCGAAGGCCGGGAAGTGCCGTGGCAGCCGGTGAACTGGTTTTATCCCGCGGCTCATGTGCGGTTCTGGCATGCGCCGCACATTCGCGCCGGAGTCGATTGCACCACGTGTCACGGCAACGTCTCGCAACAGACCGTTGCCGTGCGGCAAAGCGACCTGAACATGCACTTTTGCCTGAGCTGCCACCGGGAGAAGGAAGTTTCGGTGGATTGCGCCACTTGTCATGACTAGCGGCGCGGCAGCAGGAAATGAGCGCCCGGGAAATTTCGATGAGGCCGTTCCCGGCCGAGAGGGCCTGAAACGATGAGACGCAGGACTTTCCTCATGTTTTCCGCAGCGACGGCGGCAGGCGCGATGTGGGACGTTGCGGTCGAGCACGGCGCTCCGGGCAAGGAGCTCGTCCGGTTCATTCCCGAAACCAAACTAATTCCCGGCGTGACGGTGTGGAGGCCAAGCGTGTGCGCGCAGTGCGCCGCGGGTTGCGGCCTTTCCGTGCGCGTGGTGGAAGGGGATGCGGAGGTTGTGCGCAAAGGCCAGAGCGGCCTGATCAAGGTGGGATTGGCGAAGAAGCTGGAAGGAAATCCTGGCCATCCGGTGAATCGCGGCAAGCTGTGTGCCCGCGGCCAGGCCGGACTCCAGGTCACCTACAATCCCGATCGCCTTTCGCACCCGCTGCGGCGCACCGGTCCCCGTGGATCGGGCCAATACGCCGAAGTGGGGTGGGAGGAAGCGCTGGGCGAGCTGCACGCACGGCTCGGGCCGCTCGCGTCGCCGTCGGCTACTTCGTCGCTGGCGTTTCTGACGCCGCCCTTGCGCGGACAGCGCCGCGCGCTGATCGAGAACTTCCTTTCCGGCTTCGACGGCTCGGCGCTGGTCTCGTTCGAATTCTTCGACGACCGCGTGCTTCGCGAGGCAAACCGCCTCAGCTTCGGCCGCGCCCAGCTTCCCACCTTCGATCTGGCCCAGTCGAATGTGGTGCTCTCGTTTGGCGCGGACTTCCTGGGCACGTGGAATTCGCCTGTGGCGCAGAGCCTGAGCTATGGAACGATGCGGCAGGGCCGCTCGGGGGTGCGCGGAAAATTCGTCCAGGTGGAACCGCGCATTTCGCAGACGGGCGCCAGTTCCGACGAGTGGATTCCGGCGCGGCCGGGAACCGAGGGCGAGCTGGCGCTCGGCATCGCGCACGTGCTGATGAGCGAGCAT
Organism: Acidobacteriota bacterium; assembly: GCA_021788095.1. Lineage (GTDB taxonomy): Bacteria > Acidobacteriota > Terriglobia > Acidiferrales > UBA7541 > JAKASX01. The sequence continues at coordinate 9,550 of JAJYLB010000018.1, forward strand.
CTGCGGCCGGCTGCGGCGGCGGGCAGTGCCGGCCGGTGGATTGCCGGATGGAGCGACGGCTTGCCGGAGTACCGGCCCGAGGCGGTGGCGTGGAAGACCAGCGTTGCCCCGGAAACGATCCGGGGACTGGCGCGGCAGCTTGCCACCCATTCGCCGGCTGTCGCCATTGTTGGCGGCGCGCCGCTGGCTCAGACCAATGGTTTGTTCACAGCACTGGCTGTCAACGCGCTCAATGCGCTGCTCGGCAGCGTCGGCAAGCCCGGCGGGCTTCAGTTCACGCCCCAGCTCGGCTCGATCGGACCGGCTGCCCCCGCGAAGTCGAAATCGAATGCCGCAAACCTTTCCGGAAATATTCAAACGCTGGCGCAGCAGATCCGGACCGGAAAGCCGAAGCCGGTTGGCGCACTTCTGATTTACCAGGCCAATCCCGTCTTTGCCGCGCCGCCGGACTGGCAGGTGAAGGAGGCGCTCGTAAAGGTTCCCTTCATCGCCAGCTTTGGCAGCTTCACCGACGAGACAAGCAGCCTTGCCGATCTGATCCTGCCCGATCACTCCTATTTGGAATCGTGGGTGGATGATCTGCCGGAATCGGGCGCGGCGGAAGCCGTCCTCAGCCTGGCCCCGCCGGCGCTCGAACCGCTGCACCATACCCGCGCGACGCCCGACGTCTTGCTCGACCTCGCTCATCGCCTCGGCGGTCCCGTGGCCAAGGCGCTGCCCTGGAAAACCTACGAGGCGATGCTCCAAGACGCCTATACGCCTCTGCGCCATCTGCCGGGCTCCGTCAGCGCCGCGAGCGACGACGAATTCTGGTCGAAAGTGAAGGACCAGGGCGGATGGTGGAGCGCGGGCCCGGTTCCCGAGACGAAGCCGACCGCTGCCCGTGGGCGCTCGCAGCCCGTCAAGAACCAGGAGCCGGAGTTCGACGGACCGGCGCAGGATTTTCCGTTCCACTTCCTGCCCTTCCCCTCGCAGCAATTTGGCGACGGCCGCCACGCCAATTTGCCGTGGTTGCAGGAGATGCCCGACCTGCTCTCGACGGCGATGTGGGGAAGCTGGGTGGAAATCCATCCGGGGACGGCGCAGCGGTTGGGGATCGCGGAAGGCGATCTGGTGGAAGTGAGTTCGCCGCACGGCGTGCTGCGCGCGCCGGCGGTGCTTTCGCCCGGCATCGCTCCCGATGTGGTGGCCATGCCGGTGGGCCAGGGACACGAGCGGTACGGGCGATACGCGAGCGGCCGCGGAGCGAATCCGATGGCGATCCTCGGAACGAAAACGGAACCGGAGACGGGAGCGCTGGCATGGGCGGCGACTCGCGTGAGCGTGCGCCGAATCGGCAAAGGCGAGTTGTGTCTGTTCTCGGTTGGGCCGCTGGAGTGGGGTGCGAAGCAACTGAAGCGGTGAGCCGAGGGCGGAGAAACTGTCGGGAGGGAAGCGGATGTCGCGTCGATGGGGCATGGTGATCGATCTGGATCGCTGCACCGGCTGCGAGGCCTGCGTGGTCGCCTGCAGCGCGGAAAACAACATCGCCACCGCCGGCGAATCGCAAGCGGCGAAGGGCCGCGCGATCCACTGGATCCGGGTGGAGCGGTCTTGGGAAGGTGAATTTCCCAACGTGCGCGTGCGGTTTCGGCCGGTGCCGTGCCAGCAGTGCGACGCGGCGCCTTGCGAGCCGGTTTGTCCCACCTATGCCAGCTACCACAACGCCGAAGGACTCAACGCCCAGGTCTACAACCGCTGCATCGGCACCCGCTACTGCGCCAACGCCTGCCCCTACACCGGCCGGTTCTTCAATTGGTTTCAGCCGTCGTGGGACAAGCCGCTCCAGCTCCAACTGAACCCCGACGTCTCGATCCGCGAGGCCGGGGTGATGGAGAAATGCACGTTCTGTTATCAGCGAGCGCTGGTGGCCGAGAGCCAGGCGGAAGCCGAGAAGCGCCCGTTGCGCGACGGAGAAGTCAGCCCCGCATGCGTGCAGTCGTGCCCAAGTGGGGCGATGGTGTTCGGAGACTTGAACGATCCGGCGAGCGCGGTTTCGCGCCTGGCCGGCCTGGATCGCGGTGTGAAGCTGCTCGAGGAAGTGGGGACGTTCCCGAAAATCACTTACTTGGCGAGAGAGTCCTAGCATGACGACCCGCGAGAGACAACGACTCGAAGCAGCCCCGCAGGACCGGGACCGGCTTACGCGCGACTTGCTCCGGCCCGTGCTGCACACTTCGCCTCGCATCTACCTGACGATGATGGCGCTCGGCGCGTTCGTTTTGGCCGGCCTAGTGGCTTTTGTGTATCAGGCCTATTGGGGAATGGGCGTGTCCGGCCTAAACCGGCCGGTTTTCTGGGGCTTCTACATCACCAATTTCGTGTTTTGGATCGGCATCAGCCACGCCGGCACGCTGATTTCGGCCATTCTGCGGCTGGCCAACGCGCGATGGCGGCGCCCGGTAACGCGCTGCGCCGAGGCGATCACCGTCTTTGCGCTGGTGATCGGCGCGTCCTTCCCCATCATCCATCTGGGGCGGCCGTGGCTTTTCTTCTGGCTGATTCCTTACCCGAGCGAGCGCGGCATCTGGCCGAATTTTCGCTCGCCGCTCCTGTGGGATTTCTGCGCCATCACCACATACCTGACCGGAAGCTTGGCCTTCCTCTTGCTCCCGATCATTCCCGACTGGGCCACGCTTCGCGACAGGGCGATCGGCTGGCGCAAGAAGTTATATCGCGTGCTGGCGCTCGGCTGGCGGGGAACGCCGCGGGAATGGCACCGGCTCGAAATGGCGATGCGAATCATGGCGGTGGTGATCATTCCGGTCGCCGTTTCCGTGCACACCATCGTGAGCTGGGATTTCGCCATGGTGCCGGTTCCGATGTGGCATTCGACGGTTTTCGGGCCGTATTTCGTGGCTGGAGCGATCTTCAGCGGCATCGCCGCGCTGATCATCGCGATGGCCCTGCTGCGGAAAATCCTGCATCTGGAAGAGTATCTGAAGCCGATCCACTTCGATCATCTGGGCAAGCTCCTGCTGGTGATGAGCCTGCTGTGGGTCTATTTCATCGTCGCCGAGCGGCTCACCGTCTGGTACGGAAACGCGACGCCGGAAGTGGCCGTCTTGCTGGCCACCCAGCGCGGCAAATTCCTGCCGCTGTTCTGGACGATGGTGTGCTGCAATTTCCTGATTCCGTTTCCCATTCTGGCGATCAAGCGGCTGCGAACCATCACGGGCACCGTGATCGCTTCCAGCACCATCGTCGTGGGGATGTGGCTCGAACGGTTCCTGATCGTCGTTCCCTCGCTCGAATTCAAATATCTCCCGTTCAGCTGGGGGAACTATCGGCCGAGCTGGGTCGAAATCACCATCACGCTGGCCACGTTTGCCGCCATGCCGCTGCTCTACCTGCTCTTCGTGAAATTCGTGCCCATCATCTCGATGTGGGAACTGAAGGGCGGTGAGCACCCGGAGCCGGCGGCCGCGGCGGAACTCGCGCCCGGCCACGAAGCTTCCGATCCTTGGGAAGGCACGTTGCCGAGCGCCGGCAGTTGAGGGGAACGATACGATGAACGCCATCTATGGGCTCTTTCCCGACACCGATTCGGCTCGGCGCGCGGTGAAGGCGCTCGGCGAAGTCAGCCGGCGCCTGCGCTTCCAGCCGCGGCAGATCGTCGTCGTCTCGCAAGAACCGCTGGACGATCGAGAAATGGGGCTGCCGCGGCAGCACACGTGGATGCCCTGGATCGCGGCCTGCGGCGGAATTGTGGGCGGCACGGCCGGCTATGCGCTGGCTGCGTTCACTCAACGCACCTATCCGCTTCCCACCGGCGGCATGCCGGTGGTGGCGCTTTGGCCGGCGAGCGTCGTCACCTACGAATTCACCATGTTGGGAGCGATTCTCACGACGATCGTCGCGTTTCTGGCGACGGCCCGGCTGCCACGGTACGGCCAGCGAGTCTACGACGCGGCGGTTTCCGACGGCATGATTCTGGTCGGCGTCGCCGATTCCGATGTCAACGCCTGGCGCGACCTGGAAGAGACGCTCTACGAGCAAGGAGCCGAGCGCGTCCGCCAATTCTCGACTGCGTGAGAGGCGCGGGAGCGCCGCCTGGCGGGGCTTTCGGCCCGTGGAAAAGCAGTGAAGCGGTCGGCTTATCCGGAAGGGACGGGATTCGAAGAGCCGGAAGACAGCCTAAGTGAAACATTCCGAGAGGAAAGAAAAGGGAGCAGAGCGATGGAGCATATGATTCGTCGGTTGTCCCAGCGGATACAACCCAGGAGGATCGCTGCCGCCTTGGTCCTGGCGGGAGCGGCATTGCTGGCGCCTTCGGCTCGAGCCGTGCCGAGCTATTCTCGCCAGACGGGGTTTCCCTGCCAGTCCTGCCACACCACTCCGCCGGAATTGACGCCACTCGGCCGCATTTTCAAATTGAACGGCTACACCATGACTGGAATCCAGAAGATCGAAACGAAGCCGACGAAGCGAGACGCGGGGCTCAACCTGCTGCAGTGGCTGCCGCTCTCCGTCTTGTTCGACACTTCCTTCAGCTCCACCAGCCAGCCGCAACCGGGAACGCAGAACGGCAACATCGAGTTCCCGCAGGCGGTTTCACTCTTCTTGTCCGGTGCCTGGGGGGATCACGTGGGCAGCTTCGTGCAAGTGACCTACGACTCCCAAGCCGACACGTTCAGTTGGGACAATACCGACATCCGCTACGCCAACAGCACCAAGCTCGCCGGGAAGGATTTCGTGTACGGGGTCATGATGAACAACAATCCGACCGTCGAGGATCTCTGGAATAGCTCGCCCGCCTGGGGCTTCCCGTGGGTTTCGAGCAACGTGGCGCCGTCTCCCACCGCCGCGGCCATCATTGACGGGCCGCTGGCGCAGGACGTTGCCGGAGTCGGCGGCTACGGCATGTGGAACAACCATCTCTACGTCGCCGCGACCCTCTACCGTTCCGAACACATCGGCGGCTCGCAGCCTCCCGACGGCCAGGGCTACAGCTACAACATACGCGGCTTGGCCCCGTACTGGCGCCTGGCTTGGCAGGAAAGCCTGGGCAAGAACAATTACCTCGAGATCGGCGGCTACGGCATGCACATGAAATCCTCGCCGAACGCGATCACCGGCCTCGAAGACGGCTACACCGACTGGGCCGTGGACTTCCAGGACGATTGGACGATTCCGCAGTTGCGCAACGACATCCTCTCGCTCCGCGGCACCTACATTCGCGAGAATTCGGCGCTCGACGCCACCTTCGCCCTCGGTGGCGCCGCGCAGCCAGGCCATCATCTCAATACCCTGCTTGCGAACGCCGAATACCATTTCGGCAACCGCATCTCGACCACATTCGGCTGGTTCAACATTACCGGTACCACGGACCCGCTGCTCTATCCCCCCGCTCCGGTCAGCGGCAACGCCAACGGAGACCCGAGAAGCAACGGCTACATCGCGAACCTTTCCTGGTGGCCGATACAAAATATCGATCTGGCCTTTCAGTACACGGGCTATCTGCGCTTCAACGGCGCCCGGCTCAACTACGACGGCGCGGGCCGAAACGCAAAGGGGAACGACACCGTTTACCTGCTCGCCCGCTTCGTTTTCTGATTGGCGAGCGGCCGGCCGACCTGAAGTGGCCTGCCTGTTTCGCCATTGGCCGGCAAAGCGTATGCTATCCCCCAAGCGAATCGTTGAGGAGGCGCGGGATGGATAGCCGCTCGAAGACGGCCAACTTACTCGTCCGCCTTGGATGTGTGGTGCTTCTCGCAAGCTCGGTTCTGCACATAGTCGCCTATTCGAGGGTGTCGCCTGTTGTGAGCGCATCGAACCTGGCGCCGAACCTGCAGACCGTCTACAGCGTCGCGTTCCTTTCGATGGCCTGGAATTGGCTCGTACTGGCAGTCATCGCCTGGATCGCGACGCTCCGCGAGACGAGACTCGCAAAGCCGCTCGTCCTGATCTGCGGCTCTGCCGTGCTGATCGAAGCCATCTTCACCGTTCCGTTTGTCGGGTTCTTCGTTGGCAACGAAATGATCGGGGCTGGCTCGCTCCTCATCCTGTGCGGCGGATTCTTGCTTACTCGGGGGCCGGTGTAGCTGGGGACGGGGGAAGCTGGGCCGGCAAGTCGATGGCGAGGTTCGATCAGGGCTTCGCCGGCTGAGCGAGGCTGCGGACGAAGTAGACCAACTCCCAGTTTTCCTTGTCCGAGTTGATTCGGGCGAATCCGGGCATTCCGCTCAAGCGAATCCCATTCTTGACGACCCAGAAAAGCTGCTGGCTGGAGAGTCTTTCGACCGGTGGCGAGCCGAGATCGGGAACGCGCGGGTACATGGAATGGCCGATGGGCGAGGGATGGCGGCCGTCCTGACCGTGGCAGGAATCGCATTCCATTCCGTAAAGCGCCTTGCCTTTCGAAACGGCATCGGCGTTGTCGTCGATCGGAGGCCGGGCTACGGTCCGTGCGGCGCGCCGAATCAGCCAATCCCTGGCCTTGGTCATGGCGGAAGTTTCCAGGCGCCCCGGCCGCGGAAGCGCGCTGATATCAGCGTGCATCAAGCCGTACGCCACTCCCAAAAGAATCAGCAGGAGGACGATCGCAATCGCGGTAAGGGAAGCTCTGCCCCTCATACTGAGAAATTCTTCCTCACCACGGCGTGGTTTGGCAACTGGCGAGCCGCATGGCGAACGATTCCGGGAGGGTTGCGGCCGTGCGCAAAGCCACGCTCGCCACACCCAGGGACCGAACCCGTGCCCTACGCGGATCGCGCGGGAGGCTGGCTAGGAACAAAAGCCAATCTGCTCGATCATCCTTCAATGTCCGAAACGACTCGTGCTTTCAGATCGGGCGGCATGGTGGTACGTGGTCGGTCCGGAACCCAATCCTGGAAATTCCGGCTAGAAGGCTGGCGATTGGTTTCGACCCAGGGTTGTATCGCTGAAGGCCAGAAGTCTCAAACAATCGTTTCTCTTAGATCACAAGATAGCGAATGAACGATTTGAGGATCTAGGCGCGACTTTGCCACCAGAGGGTGGCCCTGCGACCGCGCGAAGGTCTCCCCATAGGGTGATTTCACGATGCGGGTGCGGGAAAAGACCCGTTTCCGCTCGAGCGCCGGCGTATCCGCGATACAACCTCTGAGCTAAGTACCTGTCTGCGAAAGCGTTTCTTGCTTGTGACAATGCCCGGCCGACAGAGGAGGAACGGCCTGACCCGTGCAAAGGTGGAGTTTAGGGGCTGGACTCTGTCGATGGGCCGCTAGGAGTATTTGTCGGCAGAGTAGCGGGTGGGGTCAAACAAACGCAAGACGCGACCAGTGGGCAGAAGCTTGCCGGTTTCCGTGTGGAAGCTAAGCGAGATGAGAGAGCTTCCGGTATCCCTTCGCAGTATCAGTCGAAATTCCCTACAGAGCCAGGAGACCGTCCATATGAACACGTCCAGGGGGACGAAGTACGCCGTTCCCGTTGTCTTGTTTCTTACGTTCACACTGATGTGTTCACTCAATGCCGCCGCGCAGTGGCAAGGCGCGAACAACATTGCGGACGGCACCACCAACGCCAGCGATAACAACAACGTGGGGGCAATCACCGCCGTGACCACCGCCGCTGGCGGCGGTTCGGCAACCATCACGATCAACCCACTCGTTAACAACAACGGGGGCGTCGCCTACCTGGTGGGCGACACGGTGACCGTCAGCCTCAAGGTCGCCGGGGTAACCGACAGCACGTTGAGCAAGAATCTGCTCGTTGCGGCCGGCACTACGGCGACGCAAATTGTGGTTACTCCACCGCCGGGGAGCACGTTTACGCCGGGGCTCAGCACTGCCGCTACCGGCTCAATCACGTTAATCAGCGCCGACAAGGTCACTTTTCGGCCGGGCGAAACTTACGGTGGCGACACGAGCTGCATGCAATGCCACGCCACGTCGCCCAATATGCCGGCCGCCTATCCGAACCCGTTGACGGTCGCCACCGGCGTCACGCATGACCCCTGTTCGGCAGATCTCCACGACTGCGGACCGCTCGACACCAACGGCTACCTGATGACCGGCCACAAGAACATGCTGCGGAAGGTCCTGCCGACGCAGGCCCAAGACGGCGCTCCCATGGCTGAAACCGGCAACGACGGCCTGACGTATACGGGTGACCCGCTTTTCGATTGGGCGAATGGAACGTATAACGGCAACTCCCTTTTGTACGTTCTCGGCTGGCTACCCTCGGGCCAAGCCCCTTACATGTCGTATCTGAATGGAGGGCCGACCGCGACCACCGGCAACGGAATTAACCTTCACGGCGCGAACATGCCCTACTCGTGCGCCCGTTGCCATACCACCGGCTACCGGTTCGACGGTGCCGGGCCTGAGCCCACCGTGTCCCACGCCGACGGTACCTACACCGCGCTTACCGACGCCCAGTTCCCACGGACCCCCAGCGGGTGGACCAGCGGAACCGCTTCCTGGCAGTTGACCGGCATCCAGTGCCCACGCTGCCATGGCAGCAGCCATACCGATTGCGCCAGTGTCGGCATAGCCTACCCGAAGATCGGCGGCCAGACCGTTACGGACTGCAACGCATGGCAGGACGGGAACGGCGCTTGGCACGTGGCCAAATCCCATGCCGTGGCCAACGTCGCGGCGACCGCGCTGTGCGTCGAGTGCCACCGGCAGGAGCGCACCGACAACACCAACCATCTTGTGGAACCTGCCCAGCTTCCCGGTCAGAACCTATCGGGTTGGCCGGCAATACCCGGCCCTAACAGCCTGGGAGCAGTCACCGACGGCGGCAAATGCTCCGACGGGTCGAAAAAGCTTTACTCGGCGTGCATCGCAGCCGGCCAGGGGTGGAACTTTGCGCCCTCGATGTCGCACGGCGCCAATGGGGCCCAAACGTTCCTGAACAGCCCGCACGCTCGCTTTACCGGCACCTTGGAGCTGAACGCGCAGAACTCCCCGGACCTTTCCGTTAAGTTGAACGGAACTTTCAGCAGCGCCTTTAGCGACTGGGGCGAAGGCCTCGGTAAAGCCAACAGCAACAACGGCGGCTGCACGGGATGCCACAATCCTCACTACAGCACGATTGCAACCACGACACCGGTAGCCGCCACGCCGATCGTCAGGCAGTGCCAGGACTGCCATAAGGTTGAGACATCGGGCTACGATTTCAGCATCAAGGTAGTCAACCACCCGACAGGCGCGGGAACGCCACTTCCCTACGGCTTGAGTTCTTCCGACAGCACGCCGTGCGTGGTGTGTCACATGGGGGCTGCCAGTGGGCAACCCACGTACCACTATTTCAGAATCAACCCCGATCCCACCTACTACACGTTCGGGCCGGCGTCTGTCTGGTATGCCCAGAGCGACACCCCAGGCAACGGACAGCCCAATACGTACGCGGAACCAGGCCACGAAACCTACCCAGCGGTTGCTCTGGACGTGGATATCGCTTGCGGTCAGTGCCACGTAGGCGGGAATGGCGCGACGAACACGTACAGTATCGCCCCAGCCTCCAGCGATGCACCCATGATGAGCAGAGCGGAGCTGGCGATGTACGCGATGGGCATCCATGCGACATTCCTGATGACCGCCCCCTCCAGCGCGACCGGCACGCTGGGCCAGCCCCTGAACATCAACGTCGCCCTCACGCCGCGGAACGGCGTCACCGCCCAGAACCCGGTCACCCTGAGCGTTTCCGGTCTGCCGGCGAACGCGACCTCCTCCTGGTCGGCCAATCCGGTGATCCCGGCGACCGGTGGCGTGACCAGTACCCTGACAATCACCGTGCCCGTAACCACGGCTCTACTTGTCCCCCCCCGGGGGTTCCGGCCTTTCCTCGCGTTGTTCTTGCCCATGTTTGGGATCGCGATTTGGTCGGTCATGCTGGGCGGCAACAAGAAGAAGCGCGCCCTCCGGGTGGTGCTGGGGTCCGTTCTGCTGATCGGCTTGGCGGGAGTGGGTTGCGGTGGCGGGAGCCGCACGCCGGTGACCAGCACGGCGAAAGCCCAATCGTTCACCGTCACGGTCACCGCAACATCGGGCCCGGCGGTCACGGTGTTCTCCACCATTCCGGTGACCATGAACTAGATGGGTTTCGAGAGGCGTCGAGCGGAGCCCTCCCGCCGTTGAGCCGTAACACTGCCCGGAGAGTCGCAAGGCTCCCGGCGGAGGGTCGTCCGCCGCGGGTGCGGTTCGCTGCGATGCTGCGGGGAAATAACGCTGTTGTCCCGTGTAGCGAGCCGAGATCGGCCAAGCTGTGGAAATCGAGTCGGCGGAGAGTGAGGTCGAAAGCAGCATTGCGGAGATATGGCTGCGGCCCGACCTGATGACGCGGTGAATCGCAAAAGGGCACGGGATCGCCCGGTTTCCATGGGAGGTGGGAGCGGGGGAGTTTCCAGTTTGCTCGTGAACGGAAGATGCGCGCGATTCAGGGCTTTGAAGGAGATTCCCGATGCAATGTTTGTCTTCTTTCAAGCGGTTGGGAGGTGGGCTGGCGCTTGCGATTTTTGTCCTGTTCTCGAGCAACGGATTGGCGGCGCCCCCTAAACCAGCCAAGGAGCAGGCCAAGGTCGCGCCGACCAGCGCTGGCGAAGCCGGCCGTCAATACGTCGGGTCACAGACCTGCAAAGCCTGTCACGAAAAAATCTACGACGATTTCATGGCTTCGCCGCATTGGTTGACCACCAAGGAAACCAGGATGACGCACGGCGCCCAAGGCTGCGAATCCTGTCATGGCCCGGGTTCGGCCCACGTGGCAGGAGGAGGAGACCCCAGCAAGATTTTCCGCTTTACCACGGCCCGGCCCGACGAGATCAGCCGCCGCTGCCTCGGGTGCCACCAAGCTGGGGTCGAGCAGCGGCAGTTCATTCGTTCCACTCACAACGAGAGCGGCATTGCCTGTACCAGTTGCCACTCCATCCACGGCACCCATTTGGAATACCTGCTGCGAAGCAAGGAGCCCGACTTGTGCTTTTCCTGCCACGCCGAGCAGCGCGCGGATTTCCAGAAGCCGTTTCGCCACCGTGTGCTGGAAGGCCTGGTCCGCTGTTCCGATTGCCACAACGAGCACGGCACCCGGGCAGAACGTCAGGTCCGCTCCATGCCGGATGCGTCGCTGGTCTGTTTGAAGTGTCACAGCGGCAAGCGCGGACCTTTCGTCTTCGAGCACAACGCGGAGTCCACCGAAGGCTGTATGGTTTGCCATTCGCCGCACGGTTCCACCAATCCGCGCATGCTGATCACCGCGCGGGTGAATTCCCTGTGTTTGCAGTGCCACGCGGCGCCCGCGGGGACGCATAACCAGAACTCCAAGAGTCAGGACTGCACGCTGTGCCACTCGCAGATCCACGGGTCAAATTTGAGCGACCTGTTCTTCAAGTAGGGAGGAGGAGCGCATGACGGCTCACGACATATTCCCTTTGCCGCGGCCTCTCCTTTCGCGCGGAGAGTCGCTCGACGACGGACCGGCCCGCCCACGCTGCGCCGCGGGAGAATCCCATGGAGCATTGCCAATGAATAGCAGGCTGGCCGTTCTGCTTGCAGTCCTCCTGTTCGCATTGCCGCTCGCCGCCCTCGCCCAGAGCGAGGACCAAGGGGAAAGCAAAGGCCGCAACTTGGCCGGCTACACCGTACATCAGACCGTGGAGTTGGGCGGCCGTATCGTCGATGTGGCAGGCAATCGGCAGGTCTACGATACGTTTGAGAACCTGAATAGCGGTCCCCGCTTGCTCTCGCAGGATCTCACCATGCAGGCCACGCCCGGCACGCAGCCGCTATTCGACCAGCTGTACCTGGAGAGCTTCGGCTTCGGCGGCGACCCTAACGATTTGGCGCGTTTGCGCATCCACAAGAGCGGCATTTACGACTTCGTTGGGCTCTACCGGCGCGATAAGAGCATTTTCGATTACAACCTGTTTGCCAATCCCCTAACGCTGAACAACACGGCCTTCCTCACCTCCGGTTCCCCCGCCATTCCGCCCCGGGTCACCAATAATTTGGGCCAGCTAAGTCCGTTCATCAGCAACACTCCGCAGTTCCAGTCCACTACGCGGAATATGGGCGATTTCAGCCTCGCCTTGTTTCCGGAGTCGGTCATCAGTATTCGCCTGGGATTTACCCGCAATAACAACCAGGGGCGAATCGACTCCACCCTGCACGAGAGCAACGAGCTGAGCCTCACCAACCCGAACTACCGCAGCCGTTCCGATCGCTACCAGTTCGGGCTGGACTTCAAGGGCCTCACCCGAACCACCATCAGCTTCGATCAGTTCTTCGAGCACGACATCAACGACGACAACTGGTCCGACAATCCTTACGGATTTTCGCTGACCGTCAACGGCGTGCCCACGGCGGTGGATCCCGGCGTGGCTTTGCAAACGGTAATGACCATGGGCACCTCCGGCTGCCTGGTTTCCGGGTCGCTGGGGTTGTCCAACGGCGGCGTTGTCAATCCGCAATGCAACAACGGCACCTTCTTCTACCAGCGCAGTTACGACGTCCGCACCGACATCCCGACATGGCAGTTGTCGCTCGAATCCAATTATTTTCGCAATCTGGACATCGTCGCGCAGGCCGCGTACAGTTCGGCGACCTCGGACCTGCGTCACCTGAACGATACGTGGAAAGGCCTGGGAACTCAGGGCGGATACGACCTCTACCAGATCACCGGTCCGGCGAGTACGAAACGGGTGTCCACCAGCGCCGATCTGGGACTGACCTATAACTTCACCGGTGGTTGGAGAGTGTCGGATAAGTTCCGCTACCTGAATTGGCACCAGCAGGGCAATTTCGACGCCTCGCAACTCAATTGTTATCCGCCGGCAGGCGCGACGCTGTCGAGCAGCATCGGCGCGCCTTGTCCGCTGACGGCGCTCGCCAGGGGCTTGCCCGGGCCCACGGTGGGCGCCGATGATGCCGTCGTGCCCAGCGGCGATGTATTCGGCAGCTTCACTCCCTATTCACAGTTTATCGGCGAGCGTTCCTTCTTTAATACCATCCGCATAGACCGGCGGTCGAGTCGGCGTATGGGCGGCTTCGTCGGCTATCGCTATGGCCGGCGTGAGTTGCGGGAACTCGACGGCCAGACGGCCGGCACAGACTTCATCACCGCCACCAGCGGCGGGGTCGATACCCCGGTAGTGGTGCCGGCTTCGTTCGGACCGGGGGGGGCCTTCCGTCCCCGACTCAACGAACACACTGGCCTGGTGGGCGTGAATCTGTTGCCGATCGATCGGTGGCGGATCAACGCCGACGCGGAAATCTCGTACTTTGACAATGCCTTTACGCAAATCACGCCGCGTCACCAGCAGCGCTTTCGAGCCAACACGGTGTACGCCTTGCGACGCTGGGCAAGCGTGAACGGTTCGGTGCGTCTCATCGAATCCCGCAATGATTTCGCCAACGCCATCGGCCTGTTCCCGGCGGGCGATATTGCGCCTTACGGGCACAAAGACCATTACCGCTATTACACCGCGGGAGTGAGCGTCAGTCCCAGCTCGCGGTTGATTCTCGATCTGGGCTACACCTATCTGGACCAGAAGATTGCTTCCGCCAGCTGTCTGCCGATGGGTGGCGGAGTGATGCCAGTCACCGGCACCGGGCTCGCTTCGCCGCTGAGCGCCTTGTGCCCCGTGATTGCGTTCACCCAAGCCAACACGCCGGTGACGGCCGGCGAACCGACCATCGCTGGCGGCTTTCCTTTGATTCTCGACTACACGGAGCGCACCCCCAGCTTCTCCGGCGATGTCGCCGTGAAGCCGGTGAAGCGGGTGACGCTGACGTTTGGGTACTCGATCACTGCCGATGCCGGCGCCAACAACTGGATCCGCGGCGATAACGGCCAGCCGCTTTTGTTTCCCGTGGATCGGTTCTTCGACATCGTAGCGCCGGGCTCGCCGTCGGCCACCGGTATCCTGCCTGGCCCCAACCCGCTGGTGCCTTCGGGCCCGCAGACTTTCAACTGGCACAAACCGTACGCGGGCGTCGAGGTCGCGCTGGCCGAAGGCATCGCGCTCAAGGCCAAATGGGCTTATTTCGACTACAACGAGAGGGGTTATGCCGGACCGCTCGTCCCGCGCAGTTTCCGCGCCAACACCGGTACCGTTTCGCTCAACTACGCGTTCTGACCGACGTTTTGATTTCTCATCTCGGGGGTGGCGAAACGGCCGCCCCAGACTCTTGTCCTCATACTGGTGTCATCGGCAACGAAGTCGGGGGTGAGCCGAAGAGGGCGTACGCTTTTCAAGCTGGCAATCTCCGCCGCCTTGTGGCGCGGGACGTGCGTCGTTTGCATCTCCGCCGTGTTGACTTGGTTTGAGCCGCGGCCTAAGATGCTGGCACGGGCATGGGATTGGAGTCCCTCACCGGCCGGACGGTCGGCCACTTCCGCATCCAGGAGCGGTTGGGCGGCGGCGGAATGGGTGTGGTCTACCAAGCCGAGGACTTGAATCTCGGCCGCCGCGTCGCCTTGAAATTTCTTCCCGAGCGGTTGGCGCTCGATCCCCAGGCGCTCGAACGGCTGCGGCGCGAGGCGCGCGCCGCTTCCGCGCTCGATCATCCGAACATCTGCACCGTTTATGAGATCGGCGAGAGCGACGGCCGTCCCTTCATCGCCATGCAATACCTGGAGGGCCAAACCCTCAAGCAGCGCATCGCCGGCCGGCCGCTTCCCCTCGGCACGCTGATCGACTGGGCGATCGAAATTGCCGACGCGCTCGACGCCGCGCACGGCCAGGGCGTCATTCACCGCGACATCAAGCCGGCCAACATCTTCATCACCAGTCGCGGCCAGGTGAAGATTCTGGACTTTGGCCTCGCGAAGCTGACCCGTCCGATCGCTGCGGCGTCTCCCTCGCGGCCGGACGGCTTGGAAGCGGTGACGGGCATGCCGACCGCTTCCGTTGACGCCGAGCACTTGAGCAGTCCTGGCACGGTGCTGGGCACCGTCGCCTATATGTCGCCGGAGCAGGCGCGCGGCGAGGATCTGGACGCGAGAACGGACCTTTTCAGCCTGGGAGCCGTGCTCTACGAAATGGCGACGGGCCTGCCTGCGTTCGACGGCGCCACGAACGCGGTGATTTTCCATCAAATCCTCGCCGAGGCTCCGCAGCCGCTTCTCCAGCTCAATCCCAGGCTGCCCGCCAAGCTCGGTGAGATTGTCGCCAACGCGCTCGAAAAGGATCGCGCCCTGCGCTATCAGCACGCGGCGGACATGGGCGCCGATCTCAAGCGGCTGAAGCGCGATTCGAGTTCGGGCGGCGCGCCGGCGGCTATGCCATCGACGGCGACCGCTCCTGCTGTCGCGGCTTCAGGGGCCGAGATGGGCGAGCGGAGGTCCCAGCGGCCCGCGCGACGCCGATGGGCGCGCTGGGCCGCCGCATCACTGGCGGTCGTTCTGGCCGGGGGGCGGTGGCATGGCTCGTTGAGCGGCGCGCGAGCGGCCCGGGGCTGCTTGTCCCGGTGCAAGTGACGGCGAACCCAGTCGAAGACTACGTGGACGGAGGGGCTGTCTCACCTGACGGCAAATACATTGCCTACCTCGACCAGACCGGGCTCTACGTTCGCACGATTGCCTCCTGAGAGACGCGGGCGATGGCCCTGCCCGCATCCCTCGAAGGGTGGGTCTGGGATGTTCAATGGTTCCCCGATGGGGGCAAGCTGCTAGTCACGACGGTGGGCGCCGGAGGGGAGGCGGATCTTTGGGCGGTTCCCGCCCTCGGCGAGGGTTCCCCGCAGTTGCTCTATCGAAATGCCGTGATGCCGGCCATATCGCCGGACGGTCGGTCTGTCGCGTTTACTGGCTTGCTGCTACCGTCACCGGGGTTTCAGGGGATTTTTGTTGGCGATGCCGATGGCGGGTCGGCACGGAAACTGGTGCCCGCGCGAGCCAAGCAGGATGTCTATTCGCCAACTTGGTCTCCCGACGGCCGCTGGATTGCATACCTCAAGGCTGCGAGGACTGAAGGCTTCGACCACGATTTGGTCGTCGAAGTTCAGCCCTCCGGCGGCGGGGTGGCCAGGACGCTTGTCGCCGGGGCAGATTTGCCCAGATCGTCCTCGATTTGTTGCGTTTATGCGGGCGCTGCCGAACTCGCTTGGTCGCCAGACTGGCATCTGGTCTTCTCTGCCAGCCGGCACAGTGCAGCTCCCGCGGGCCTAACCAATGAGAAGTACAGCCTCTGGGAGGTCCCGGTAGACCCGAGGACGGGCGAGGCGGCGGGGAAGCCGAAGCAGCGGGCGGAATGGGCAGACTACTTTCCGTTCGAGCCGGCCTTCTCGGCAGATGGAAAACAACTCTCGTTCCTGAAAAAGCGCTACTGGGACGACGTGTACTTGGCAAAACTCAAACCAGGCGACAACGGTTTGGAGCAGCCGCGGCGTTTTACGCTGGACAATCGCGGAGTGGCGAGCTTTGGCAGTTGGACACTTGACAGCCACGCAATCCTCTTCTCGGCATTTCGGGGTGGCAGGATTCAGATTTTCCAGCAGGGTTTGGGCCGGTCCAGCCCGGAACCACTGGTAGAGGCGCAGGATAACGTCGCCCGCGGCGTGCCGACTCCTGACGGAGGGTGGATGCTGTACCGGGAATTTGCGAGGCTCGCCCCCAATCGTGCCACTTACAGCTTGATGCGGCGGCCGGTGGGCGGCGGAACGCCGCAAAAGGTGGCGGAGCTGCCCTCCGATGCGGACTTCTGGTGCGCGGAGAAGCCTGGCGGCGGCTGCGTCATGAGCCAGCGCGAAGGCAACGATATCGTCTTCTACACGCTGGATCCGATGCGCGGCAAGGGGAAACTGCTGGGGAAGATTGAAGCTTCCCCGAGCGGCACCATCTGGAGCTGGCAACTATCGCCGGATGGTTCCCGTGTTGCTGTGGCTGGCCTCAACAAATTCCCTAGGAGAATCGAAGTCCTGACGCTATTCAGCGGGAAGTGGCAAGAAATTTCTGTCGAGCCGGGCTGGGGAGATCTTCAGACGGTGGCATGGACGGCGGACGGGAAGGGTTTTTTCGTGACGTCCTGGCTGCCGGACTCCTTCAACCTTCTCCATGTCAGCCCGGATGGCAAGGCGACGCCTTTGATTCGCAACGGCCACAGGCAGTTTATGTCGACGCCGCTGCCGTCGCCCGACGGGAAATATCTGGCCTACCGAGCGCTGACTTGGGACAGCAACGTTTGGCTGATCCCCAACTTTTGAGTTGCGCTTAGAGTTCCGCCGAATCGCCCGGCTGGCGTGCGGACTGCGAAAATGCGGTCGTCAGCGCGCCAATCGGTTTATACTGCGCTTGGCCACTGCGCCAAGATGGAAATCCTGGAATAAGATGCCGCAAAGATGGCCGGCGACGATCCCCTGATTGGCAAGACGGTCGCCCATTACCGCATCGTGGAGAGGCTGGGCGCAGGGGGCATGGGTGTTGTCTACAAGGCCGAGGACATCAAACTCCGCCGCTCGATCGCGCTGAAATTTCTCCCTGAAGCTGCCCGGCGCGACGCGGCAGCTCTCGAACGCTTCCGGCGCGAAGCCCAGGCCGCCTCGGCGCTCAATCACCCGAATATCTGCACGATTTACGACGTGGACGAGTTCGAGGGCCAGCCCTTCATCGCCATGGAACTGCTCCGGGGCGACACGCTCAAGCACCGCGTTGCGCTCGGCCCGCTCCCGCTCGATATTGTGCTCGATCTGGGTATCGGCGTCACCGACGCCCTCGATGCCGCCCACGGCGAAGGCATCATCCATCGCGATATCAAGCCCGCGAATATTTTCGTCACCGAGCGCGGCCAGGCCAAAATCCGCGATTTTGGCCTCGCCAAAGTGGCCGGCCCAGCCGGAAGCGAAACGGCAACCGCTCCCGCTGCCCCGACCCTCGCCGAGCCCCATCTCACCAGCCCCGGCGTGGCCCTCGGCACGGTGGCCTACATGTCGCCCGAGCAGGCTCGCGGCCGGGCAGTCGATGCCCGCACAGACATCTTCTCCTTTGGCGCCGTGCTGTATGAAATCACCGCCGGCCGCTAGGCTTTTGCCGGCGAGACGACAGCGGAAATCTTTGACGCCGTTCTCAATCGCACTCCGATCCCGCCCTTGCGGCTCAATCCGGAAATCCCTCCCGAACTCGAGCGCATCATCGCCAAATCCCTCGAAAAGGCCCCGAAACTGCGCTATCAGCACGCCGCGGATCTCCGCTCGGACCTCGAGCGGCTCAAGCGCGACACAAGCTCAGCTCGCTTGGCAGTTGCCTCGCCCGCGCCCGCCCCCAGCGCTCCTCCCTCCGCCGCGCCTGCTCAGACGCCTTCCGCCGGCACGCCCGCTGCCGCATCCGACAGCTCAGCGCTTGTGGCCGCCGCGCGGCGGCACAAGTGGGCCGTCGCGAGCGGCGCGGTGATCGCGCTCGCCATCCTTGCCGCCGCGGGCTGGGGCATTTATTCCTTCTTTGCCCGGCCGGCTCCGCCACCGCCGGCCATTCCTTTCCAAAATTTCACCATCCGCCAGATTACAAACTCCGGAAACGTGGTTGCTGCGGCCATTTCGCCTGATGGAAAATTCATCCTCAGCGTGAAAAAGGAAAATGGCCTCGAGAGCCTCTGGCTGCGAAACATCCCGACCGCCAGCGTCACGCAAATTATCCCTCCTGCAGCGGTCGAGTACGCCAGCCTCGCTTTCTCGCCGGACGGAAACTACATCTACTTCGGGGAAGTGGCGTCGGTGTCCGTTGGAAGGTACGACCTGTACCGCGCCCCGGTCCTCGGCGGGGCACCGCAACTCATCGTCAAGGACATCATCAGCAACATTGCTTTCTCGCCTCACGGCAAGCGCATCGCCTATATTCGGTCGAACGATCCCGTGGCGGGCGAAGCTCGCGTGCTCTCGGCTGCCGCGGACGGTACCGGGGAAAAAACGCTGTTCAAAGCCCCGTTTGGCGGGCTGCTGAGCCCGTCCTCCGGGGGGCTTGCCTGGTCTCCCGATGGCAAGCGCATCGCTTGGCAGTCCGTCATGCCTGGCAGCGCCCTCAGCGGCATCACGATGTTCGACACGTCTTCGGGCAAAGCAGGGCCCTTCGCCACGTTCAGGCACGGGTTCGCTTCCGGCCTGGCTTGGATGCCGGACGGGAGCGGCTTGCTGGTCGCGTGGGCAGCCCCGGTCGGCGCTGCGGGTTTCCAGCTCGGCTTTTTGTCCTACCCGGGCGCCAAATTCCACACTATTACCCGCGACACCAACTCCTATCCCTCCTTTAGCGTCTCGGCCGACGGAAAGATTCTTGCCGCCGTCCAGGCGAAGTCCTCGACCCTCCTCGATCTCATGCCGGCGGCCGGAACCGAGACGCCTTCGCCCACACCTGCTTTCACGGCCCGCGAAAAAGTCTGGGCTTTTAGTTGGAGCGACAACGCCGACTTGCTCCTGGGCGAAGCAGGAGGTAAAGTTCTTCGCGTTTCGACGGATGGCGCGTCGAGAACGCTTCTGATTAATGACCCTGGCACCTCCATCGATGCCCTGGCCGCTTGCCCCGACGGCCGGCTCCTCGTTGCCTGGCCGCTTCGCGGCGGCAGGAACGCCGAAAACATTTGGCTGACCAATGCTGACGGCTCGCATCCGGTCCGATTGTCCCAGGGCAAGCTCGATGCTTCGCCGGCCTGCTCCGGCGACGGTAAATGGGCCTACTACCTGAGTGTTCTTCCGAGTCGGGGCCTATACCGCGTGCCGCTGCAGGGGGGCAAGCCCGAGGCCGTCCCTGGATCGGTCGTCCCCCACGCAGTCGTCGATTGGTACGGCCTCTCTCCGGATGGCAAGAAACTCGCCTTCTTCGCGGACATCACCAACCCGGTCACGGGGCACCCTTCGCTCAAGCTCGCCCTTGTCAATCTCGCCTCGGGCAAGCTCTCTCGCCTGCTCGATCCTAACCCGCAAATCGGTTGGGGCGCCTCCTTCACGCCCGACGACAAGGCGCTCGCTTATACTGTTCGGAAAAACGCGGCGGGAAACATCTGGATTCAGCCACTCGACGGGTCCCCCGGCCGTCAGATCACTCATTTCACCAGCGGAGCGATTGGGGAGTTCGGGTGGTCGCCCAACGGCAAGCGGCTCGCCATCCTCCGCGAGCACGTCTCCGCTAACATCGTTGTCCTCCGCGCCGCCATGCCTTGAAGTTCCGTCCGGGTAGCCGGTTGCACCGAGGCTGTCCCGGCTTGGACGCTCCTTGGCGGCCTCGGGCGGATAGGTGACGCGGGATCCTTGCACGCGGGCCCAAGGGGTGAGCCGATGGGGGCGTTCGCTTTTCAAGCTGGCGCTCTCCGCCGCCTGGTATCCGCGGGCCAGCAGCGCGTATGCAATCAACGAGCGATGGCAGCGCCAGGGAGCCGCGTCTTGGGGGCGCAGCTTCTGATGGCTGTGGCGGAGACGAGTAAGGGAAATCTGACCACCCTGCCGCAGGAACGAGCTCAAATCGGATAGAATTTCCCTCAGGAATCACTTCGGGAAGGGGATACGTGGGGACTTCCCAGCAATCGGCTATCGAGAGGTCGAGGGAGCGCGACGCGGAACTCGCTCGCTGGGTGCGTGACGCCCGGCGAAAGACGCTCGAAGTGGTGTCGGATTTGTCGGACGAACAACTGGTGGGACCGCAACTGCGGATCGTGAATCCGCTCTTGTGGGAGATCGGGCATGTCGCCTGGTTCCAGGAAAAATGGGCGTTGCGGCACGCGGGCGGCGCGGCTCCCGTCCGGGCGGACGGTGACTCGCTCTACGATTCAGCGGCCATCCCCCACGATGTGCGTTGGAGCTTGCCGCTGCCTTCGCGCGCGGAAACGCTGGCCTATATGACCGCGGTACGCGACCGCGTTCTGGAGCGCATCGAGCGAGGTAACCTCACGGAGCAAGACCGCTACTTTGTTACGCTGGGCGTCTTCCACGAAGACATGCATACGGAAGCCTTCACCTATACGCGGCAGACGCATGGCTGGCGCGCGCCGGCCTTCTCGGGGCTGGAACCCCTGCGCGCCGGCGAGCCTGGCCCGCTCGAAGCAGACGCGGAGATCCCGGGGGGGCGTTTTCTGCTGGGAGCAGGCCGCGAGGAGCCCTTTGTTTTCGATAACGAGAAATGGGCGCACGCCGTTGGCGTGCAGCCGTTCGCGATCGCGCGCGCGCCGGTGACGCAAGCGGAATTCCTGGAGTTCGTCGAGGGGCGAGGCTACGCCCGCCGGGAATTTTGGAGCGAGTTGGGCTGGGGCTGGCGTGAGAGCGCAGGCGCGGAGCATCCCGTGTATTGGAAGCGCGAGGCGGCGGGGCGCTGGCTGCGGCGCCATTTCGACACGTGGGTGCCTTTGGAGCGGCACCGCCCTGTCCTGCACGTGAATTGGTGGGAAGCGGAGGCCTACTGCCGCTGGGCGGGACGAAGATTGCCGACCGAGGCGGAGTGGGAGGTTGCGGCCTCGGCCGTTCCGGGAGATTCCGGCAAGGAACTCGCGGAAAGAAAGCGCCGGTTCCCGTGGGGCGATGAAGCGCCCGGACCCGAGCGAGCCAACTTGGGTTGGCGCGCCATGGGCACGGTGGATGTCGGCGCGCTTTCGGGCGGCGACAGCGCTTTCGGCTGCCGCCAGATGATCGGCAACGTGTGGGAATGGACTGCCAGCGATTTCGAGCCTTACCCCGGCTTCGAGGTCGATCCCTATCGGGAGTACTCGCAGCCCTGGTTTAGCACTCACATGGTGCTTCGCGGCGGGGCTTGGCCGACGCAGCCGCGTCTGCTCCGCAATACCTGGCGGAACTTCTACACCCCGGATCGCCGCGACGTATGGGCAGGATTCCGCACCTGCCGGGCGTGAACTCGGCCATGAAGATCGTATTGGTTACGCCCACCCCTGCCGAGCTTCATACCGGCAATCGAACGACCGCGGAGCGCTGGGCAGGCTTCCTCCGGGAACTGGGGAACCAAGTCGGTGTGCGGAGCGAGTGGAACGGAGAGGAATGCGACTTGCTGATCGCGCTGCACGCGCGGCGCAGCTTCCCTTCCATCGAGCGTTTCCGCCAAGGGCGTTCACTCGCCCCGCTCGTTGTCGCTCTGACCGGAACCGACCTGTACATCGACTTGAAGAACAACCCGGATGCCATCCGTGCTTTGGAACTGGCCTCCCGGATCGTCATCTTGCAGCCGCTCGGCCGAGAGGCGATCCCCGAGGGCGCGCGCCCAAAGGTGCGCGTGATCTACCAGTCGGCGGAGCGGCTCTCGCCACCACCGCCTCGCGAGGAAAGCTGTTTCCAGGTTTGCGTGCTGGCGCACCTGCGCGGGGTCAAGGACCCTCTGCTCCCCGCCGTTGCCGTGCGGGATCTGCCGGCATCTTCCCGGATCAAGGTGAAACATGCCGGCGGCGTGCTCGACCCGGATTTTGCCGGGCAGGTGGAAGCGGAGCAGCGCTCGAATCTGCGCTACCAATGGCTGGGACCTCTAGCCCACGAGGATGCCATCGACCTGCTGGCTCGCTCTCACCTGCTGGTGCTCAGCTCGCGGCAGGAAGGGGGAGCCAACGTCGTCAGCGAAGCGATCGCCGCGGCCGTCCCCGTCATTTCCTCGCTCATTCCAGGCTCGGTGGGAATCTTGGGGGCAGACTATCCGGGATACTTCCCCGTTGGCGACAGCGCGGCCCTACGGCAGCAGCTCGAGCGCGCGGAGTCTGGTGACGGGTATTATCGGCGTCTCGAGCAATGGGGGGAAAAGTTACAACCCCTGGTGACCGTTTCCCGCGAGCGCCAGGCGTGGGCGGACTTGCTGGTCGAGCTTGGTTGAAGGGCGCACTTCACTCCGCAGGCAGTGTCGAATATCGAAAGTAACCCACATTTTCTTGCGGGGGTCGGAGCTTCAGCTCCGACATTCAACCCGCTGATAGATCAGGGGTTTCAACCCCTGAAGGAGGGGCGGGTATTGCGCAGTTATCTCCGGGATGCGACACCAGCTTGCCTGGCGCGCAACGATTCCAACAGCAGATGAAAGTAGATGAGCCCGGCGTAGGGCTGCCAAGGCCGCAGGACGCGGCGGACCCGGTCGGAATCCATCGGCCGAGGGAGATGGAGCCAGCGGGCGAGGCCCTTCTGTGCGCCAACGTCGTCGGCGGGGAAAACGTCCCAGCGGCCGAGGCCTCTCAAGAGCGCATATTCCGCCGACCATCGGCCGACACCGTGGAACTCGAGTAGAACATGAATGGCGGAATCATTGTCCTGGGCGTCGAGCGCTTCCCCCGGGAAGCGGCCCTGGAGAACGGCTCGGCTGAGTTCCCTGAGCGCGACGGTTTTTTGGTGGCTGAAACCGAGCCGTCGAAACGTGCGAGGGGGCAGGCGCAAAATATCCCCGGGTTGGGGAAAGCCGTAGTGGACGCCGGTCGGGGTGGCGAGCCGCACCCTTCCCCGCCGCGCCAATTCCCCGAGCAGGCGGAGGCCCGCGACGAGAGTGAATTGCTGGCACGCAATCGCATTGGCCAAGGCTTCGAAGACCGTCGGAAAGCGCACCGGTTTCAGGCCGTGATACCTCTCTACGAGCGGGCGCAACCTGTTATCCCTGGCGGCCAGCCGATAGAAGGCCGTCAAATCGGTTTCCAAGCCGAGCATGCGCCGGAGAATGCGAGCAGCTTCACTCTTCGCTTGCGAGGTCACGTGCTCGCCGATAACCCGTACGGCGAGACGGGGCTTTTCCGGACTTCCTCGCTGGGAGACGTGTACTTCCGTTGGCCGGCCTCCGAGCAGCAGCACGCGGCTGTAGCATGCGCCATCCCATCGGTCCACCAGGTTTTCAGAACGCCGCCGCAGCGCCCATGCAGTGTGATCCAGCCGGAAGGGTGGAATGGGAATCAGCTCCATGGTCACCGCCGTGAGTTCCGCCGATTCGCCCTGGGTGGGCATCGCGCGTGCATCATGGGAGCGGGTATGGGCTCGTGCGCGGGTTGGCGTGATGAATGTGCTTCTGTCGGGTATAAAGGAATCATTGAGCGGCGCAGCCAGCCGGTTGATTCTATCACCGGCGGCGGATCGCGGACCGGCATGCCGGCGCCGTTGCCTGAGGAGGAGCGATGGAGGAATACGTTGTCCACCTGAAGAAGCGAGAGGAGATTGCCGAGCGCACGATGGCGTTTCATCTCGAAAAGCCGCCCGGATTCGATTTTCGCGCGGGGCAAGCCGTCGACCTGACCCTGACCGACCCTCCGGAGATGGACTCTCAAGGCTCGATCCGGACCTTCACTTTAGCGAGCGCGCCCTACGAAGGCGATTTGGTGGTAGCTACCAGGATCCGCGACAGCGCCTATAAGCGAGTGCTGGCAGGCCTCTCCGAAGGCGCCTCGCTCAGGCTGGAAGGGCCCATGGGATCGTTCCTGATGCACAAGAATCCCGCCAAAGCGGGTGTGTGCCTGGCCGGAGGCATCGGCATCACGCCGTTCCGGAGCATCCTGCGACAAGCGGCGCAGGAGGGATTCTCGCATCCGATTTATCTTTTTTATTCGAACCGGCGGCCCGAAGACGCGTCGTTCCTGGAAGAACTGAACGAGATGGCCAAACGGAATCCGCAATTCCTCTTCACCCCCACCATGACCAAGATGGACCGGTCGAAATCGGAGTGGAGCGGGGAACGCAAACTCATCGATCGCGACATGCTGGCGCAGCACCTCTGCGACTGGAAAGGCCCGATTTTCTACATTGCCGGGCCGCCGGAGATGGTTGCGGCGATGCGCGAGCTGCTCGCGAGGAATGAGGTAAGCGAAGACGACATCCGCACCGAGGAATTCGGCGGGTACTGAATCCGGCGTGCGATCGGGCCGGGCCCCCGTGGCACAGGCTTCAGAATCTGTGTGGCAACGCGAAAAGGTGCGAATTCCACAGCCCTGGCGCAAATTTCGTGCGTTGTCCGCAAACGACTTGCGCGAATCTATGAAAAATACAAACTGTGGAAATGCCAGTTGCCACACAGACTCTTCAGCCTGTGCGCATTCCGGAGCCCGAAAGACCATGCCACAGTCTGAGGCCTGTGCTACCACCGCGCTCGTCTGCCGCCAGGCTTTCATACGCTTTCGCGGGCTTTTTGCAGCATCCTGCCAGATGAAAGGGGTTGGAAGCGAGGGGAACGCTCGAAAGGGAATGAGCGACCGATCGGATCGAGTTCCTTCACATTGACTACCGTACGCGCCTCGATGAATTTCGGAATGCATTGCGATGGAATAGCGCCTACCATTTACTGGACGGGTGTTGAAATCGGCCGCAACAAGCGCCGGAACCGAGAGACTGCATCCAATGGAAACCGTAGAAGAGAAACTGAAGGAGCTTGTGGCACGGTACCTCGTGGAGTTCGCGTGTCCCGAGTCCTATGCCGAGGACATCGTAGGAGGGATTCTCGAGAATTTCGTCGTTTCGGCGAAGCAGCCGCCGCAATCCCCCTCCGGCAGTGAAAACTCGTTCTCGGACGCTCCGGAGCGTTAGCGCGGCCGCGAGCTAATCACGAAGCGCGGGCTAGTCCAGCGGGAGGCGGCTGCGGTCGCGCAGGGCGAGGATGCCAGCCAGGGAGAGAAGCGCAGCGAAGATCAGATAGCCTGCCGGTGCCATAGGATTCGACGTGGTTTTGATCAGCGCCACGGCCACCAGTGGCGCCGTACCGCCGACGATGCCGATACCCAAGTTGAAGGCAACCGCGTGGGCGGAAACTCGGTAACCGACGTGAAACTGCTCGGCGAGCATTGCCGGACCCGTTCCCATCACCAGGGCCAGAAGAAGCGCAAAGGATAATTGCGCGAACCAGAGCCCGCTCGCGCCGGGCCCGCCTGCCACCGAGAAAGCGCGCCATGCCACTACGGCTTCTCCCAGGCACGCCGCCGCGATGATCGTTCGCCGGCTTAGCCAGCGATCGGAAACCCACCCAGCCACCGGCACGAGAACCAGCGCCAGGGCCTGACCTGCCGTATTGATCCGCAGCGCGACGTGCTCGGCTATGCGACCGAAGCTATGAGCGAAAGTCGGCAGAAACACCATCGTGATGTAATTGATGATTCCATAGCCGGAGGTGAAGAGAAGCGTTGCGGTAAGAGCGCCTGGCTGTTCCCGGATGGCCTGCCTGAGAGGCGACTTGCGGCCCGCTTCCGAAGGCGAGCCGGGGATTTCGGGCAGCCCCCGGCGCAGGAGATACGCCGCGGATGCCATCACACCTCCCAGCAGGAAAGGAACTCTCCAAGCGGAGACGTCGAAGTATCGCGGGATGGCGGGAGAAGTAGCAACGGTCGCCGCACCGGCTCCGAGTAGCATCCCGGCGGTCGCGCCCCAGTTCGCTACACTCCCCGCAAGTCCCCGGCGGGCCAAGGGAGCGGTCTCCACCAGATACGTGACGGAGCCGACGAACTCACCGCCCACGGAGAATCCTTGAAACAGGCGCGTGAGGATCAGCAGAACGGGCGCGCCGATACCGATCGCGCGGTAGCCGGGCAGAAGACCCACCGCAACCGTGCTGAGGCCCATGAGCAGGACGGAAACCACGAGTACGAACCGGCGCCCAACCCGGTCACCCAACCGGCCGAGAAACACCGCTCCGATCGGCCGCATGGCAAATCCGCCCGCGAATCCGCCATAAACCGCCAGCAGCGAAGCAATGCGGTTGTGGCCCGGGAAGAATTCCGAGGCCAGCACCGGCGCCAGCAGTCCATAAAGCCCGAAGTCATACCATTCGAGCAGATTGCCAATGGCTCCGGCGAGCACTACGCGGAATCTGCGATCCATGGGTCGGTTGCCGCGGATGTTGTTGCAAAAGCTCGTTCGGGCTGTCTTCAGGGGCTGAAGCCCCTATTTTCGGGCTACATTTTGTCGGAGCTGAAGCTCCGACCCCCGAATACGGAGGTTGTGCAACAGCTTCTGGCGTTCTGTCCCAAAAGTAACTCGCGTTTGTTCGCGGGGGTCGGAGCTTCAGCTCCGACATCCAGGCCGCTGACAAATCAGGGGTTTCAACCCCTGAAGCCCCGCCCTAGATACG
The DNA here is from genome assembly GCA_021788095.1 of Acidobacteriota bacterium. Classification (GTDB taxonomy): domain Bacteria; phylum Acidobacteriota; class Terriglobia; order Acidiferrales; family UBA7541; genus JAKASX01. The sequence goes on from JAJYLB010000018.1 coordinate 36,499, forward strand.
CCCGATATTCCTGGGACGCAACACTAGGGATTTGGCGGGAGGCTAAAGCAGGCCGCGCCTATTATCGCTTGCCGCGCAGTTCCCGCCAAACGCGGATTCCCTAACGCGGATTCCCTGGAAGGTCACGAACGATCGCGCTTTCCGACGGTGACAAAAGTCATCGGAGGATTCGCCGGAAATTCCTACTCTGAGAGCCCATCTCGATCGGGAGACTGCAAGATAGGGGAGGCGTCAGCGAGCAGGCGGTGCTCAACGCTCTCGCTTCCGTGCCCGATCCCGGACTCGGTATCGGCATTGTGGATCTCGGCCTGATTTATCGCCTGGAGATGCAGGGGGATTCCATTCGAATCGGGATGACCTTAACCACGCCAGCCTGCCCGCTTCACGCCCACCTTTGGCGAGCAGTGCAGGAGGCGGTTCTGGCCCGCCTGCCACAAGTGAGATCGGTCGATGTGGTCCTGGTCTGGGACCCGCTGTGGCCCCGATGTTGATGTTGCCCGCGGCCCGGAGCCGGCTCAGTTGGCAACCGCAACCGCTTTGCGCCGCCTATCGCCGAACGGCGATTCGGCGCATCCGCGAGGCGCTCGATGCGGGCGACTCCGCCGTAATTCAGGCTCTGCCCAGGCTGTGGGTGGAAACGATCGGCGAGGAGGACTTGGCCGCTGCCGGGCTCCCGGAAACCATCTTCGAGAATATGAATGATCCGCAGGGCTGGGAGCGAATCCAGCGGCTGCGAGCGGGGAAGGCGGAGTGAAGCGATTTTCGGTCACGCGCTCTTCTTCGGGCCCGCTTCCGGAAGCCTGGCGCAAGGCCTTTCTCCGCGATCGCAGCGAACCCGCGAGCCACGCCGATCCCGCGCCCGAGCGCCGCGCCGGCCGCATGCTTGCCGGGTTCATTGCCACCGGCCTCGTTTTCCTCGCGCTGCCGGGGACGCTGCTTGGCGTTTGGAATCTCGTGGCGATTTCCCAGCACCACAACGCCGCCGCGCCGGCTGTCGCCTGGATTCAGGCGCACGGCCAGGCGCAAGTTTTCGGCTGGGTCGGTTCGTTCATCTTGGGCATCTCGCTGTACGTGCTGCCGAAATTCCGCGGCCGGTCGCTGCGAAGCTTTGGCCGGGCATGGGCGGCCTGGGCGCTGTGGACGGCGGGAGTGGCTTGGCATTGGGCCGGTATCGTCTACGGGTTCGGCTGGCGCGCGGCATTGGTTGGCTCGGGGATACTGGAGTTGGCGGCTTATGGAATGGTGCTTTGGGTTCTCTTCGCTCCCGGCCGAGCCACCCGCCCCGGAGCGAAGTCCGTTCCCAGCGATTTGGGTTCCTGGCTGGGGATTGTGGGCTTCGGCGGGCTGGGCATCGCTCTCGTCACCAATTTCGTCATCTCGCTACGCGTGGCGCTGGCTGGCGTCTCTCCCGCCTACCCTCTTGCCTCGGATCGGCTACTGATCCTCCTGAGTCTCTGGGTGTTCGTTGCGCCCATGGCTTGGGGCTACAGCTCGCGGTTCGTCACGGTTTTCCTCGGGCTCGCTCCCCCAGCCCATCGCGCGGCGAGTTGGCTGGGGGCCGGAGTGGTGGCGATGCTCCTCCTCGCTTTCGCTCGTTGGTTCTTAGTATTGGATTTGGCGGCTTTCGGAACAACGCTCGGCGCCATCTGGGCGCTTCGCATCTTCCGCCCCGCCACGCGGCCGCCGAAACTCGCGGGGGTCTATCGCCACTACCCCGTTTTCGTTCGTCTCAGTTACGTCTGGCTGGTCATCGCGGCGGCGCTCGGACTCGCGGCCGATCTTACGCCTTCGCTGCCGGGGCTAGAAGGAGCTTCTCGCCATGCCGCGACGGTCGGGTTTATCGCCTTACTGATCTTTTCTATTGGTCCGCGGCTATTACCCTCGTTCCTGAACGGCCGCGAGCTGGCGAGTCCCCGGCTGATGGCCTGGAGCCTGTGGCTGCTCGTGCTCGGCTGCACGCTGCGCGTTTCCACCGAATCCGTGGCCTATTCCTCGGCGGGGGGGCTTGCCTGGAAACTGCTGCCGATTTCCGCTTTTATCGAACTGGCCGCGGTGCTGCTCTTCGCGCTCAACCTCATGCTCACCCTGCTCGGGCCGCCGCCCGCCTGGTTCGCGGAAAGCAGCCTGCGCGCCGACATTCCACTCTATTTCTACATTACGAGCTTTCCGAAGACGCGCGCTTTGCTCGTCCGCGCCGGCCTGAAGACGCTCGGCGCGGCCCGCGAGGTGCCCCGGTCCCTCACGCTTGCCGAAGCCGCCGAAGCGGACGCGGTGGACGTCAACGTCTTGCTCGGCGAGTTGCGCCGCTTTTTCGCTTCGCGCCAGCCGCAACGGCTCGGCCGGCCGAACGCGGTGGCCTAGGGCGAGAGGATGGTTTCGATTTGCCCGAGGTGGTTGAGGTCGTGGCCGGCGAGGAGCGAGAAGATGTCGGTCACGGATTCCCGGCCGCGCTCGGCGTGCATGCCGTGGAGCTTGCGCTCGGCCGGGGTGAGGGAGCGGTAGAACGCCAAATTGGCTTCGCGCAAGGCGCAGAAGTGCGCTAGGGACCTCTTCGGATCGCGCTTGCCGTAACGGCCCACTGCAGCCCAGCGGTCCTGATCGAAAGGCTGAATAGGCGTGCCCGGGGCGCCAACGACGAGCCGAAGGCGATAGCCCGCGACGAGTTCCACATCCTCCAGGTGGGCGACGATCTCTCCTACAGTCCATTTCCCCGGCGCGGGCCGCCGCGCGAGGCGCGGCCGCGGAACCCCGCGAAGCAGGCGAGCGAGACGGCCGGGCGTCGCGCGCTGAATCTTGACGGGATCGCGGCCACGTGTGTAGCCGAGGATGCGTTGCTTGTACTGCTGCGGCGTTTCTTGCATCGAGCCTCCTCACGAACGGCGCGACTTCGACTGGAGCGCCAATGTGCCTGAGTTTACTGCCATCTGCACTACAATGGGTGGCCGCGCGGGGAGGCCTCGCGGCGCGCGAGTCTCGCCGGAGCCTTGGCGTAGGCGGGCAAACAAAAGGGAGAAGACGACGCATGAGCTTGTTTGACTACATCGAAGAGCACAAAGACCAGCACCTCCAAGAGCTGTGCGACCTGCTGCGGATTCCGAGCATCAGCGCCAAGAGCGAGCACAAGAAGGATATCGAGCGCGCGGCCAAGTGGCTTGCCGACAAGCTCGGCGCAATCGGAATGGAAGGCGTGGAGATCATCCCGACGAAGCTGCATCCCCTGGTCTACGCCGAATGGCTGCACGCCCCGGGGAAGCCGACCGTGCTGGTCTACGGCCATTACGACGTGCAGCCGCCCGAGCCGGAGGAGCTGTGGACTTCCCCGCCCTTCGAGCCCGCGGTTCGCCGCAACAAGCTCTTCGCTCGAGGCTCGGCGGACGACAAGGGACAGGTGCACATCCATCTGGCCGCGCTCGAGTCCCTAATGAAGGTGTATGGCCGGCTGCCGGTGAACGTGAAGATGATTCTGGAAGGGGAAGAGGAAGTCGGGAGCGAAAACCTCCACGCCTACGTTCGCAACCACAAGCGCAAGTTCGCTTCCGACGCCCTGATCGTTTCCGATACCTCGATGGTCGCCCCGGGCGTTCCTTCCATCAGCTACGGCCTGCGCGGCCTGAGCTACTACCAGTTGGAAGTTACCGGCCCGGTACAGGACCTGCATTCCGGAGTGTTTGGCGGAGCCGTGCCGAATCCCTTGCAGGTGCTGTCGGATCTTTTCGCCCGGCTACACGACCGTGACGGGCGAGTGGCCGTGCCCGGCTTCTACCGGGACGTGAAGCCTCTCGCCGCCGGGGACCGGCGCGCCTTGCGCGCCCTGCCGTGGAGCGAGCAGGCGTTTCGGCGGTTCGTGGGAGCGCCGGGGCTCGTCGGGGAGAAGGGCTATACGTCGCTCGAGAGGATTTGGTGCCGGCCAACGCTCGAACTCAATGGGCTTTGGGGCGGGTACATGGGCGAGGGCGCCAAGACCGTGATTCCGGCCAAGGGCTACGCCAAGTTTTCCACCAGGCTGGTACCGAACCAGGATCCGGGCAAGATTGCGCGGTTGGTGGAGCGGCAGGTGAGGCGCCTGCTCTCCAAGACCGTTACCTGCAGGTTCGAGACGCTGAGCGAAGGCAAGCCGTGGCTTGCCTCGTGCCACAATCCGATCTTTCAGACGGCTTTGAGCGCCCTGGAAGAGGGATTCGGCCGGAAGGCGGTGTTCATTCGCGAAGGCGGCTCGATCCCCTTCGTCACCGAGGTCCACGATCTCTACGGCATACCCTGCGTGCTGATGGGTTTTGGCCTGCCGGACGAAAACGCGCACGCCCCGGACGAGCACCTTTCCCTCGACCATTACTTCGGGGGCATCCGGTCGGTGGCCCGGTTTTACGAGGGGCTGGCCGAACTGTAGAGGCGAGGGAGCCGGCGCGGACGGGTCTCGGCCCGGACAGCGGGGTTTAGGACACAGGGATCGTATTTTTCGCAGGATTTCGCGGTTTTTTTTGTTTGCCTTTGCTCGGAGGGGTGCTATAGTGCCGCGAGACGCGCATGCCCAAAGAGGTAGGCGTGTGTACAGATACGAGGAGGATTTAGCTCAATGCCGGCCAACCCGATGAGCAAGGCCAAGACAGTGGCCTATCTGGCAGAGAAGTGCGATGTTCCGAAGAAGACGGTGAACGGGTTCTTCGAAGAGCTGTTCAAGCTCACCGTCAAAGAGTGCAAAGCAGGATCCGGGAAGTTCGTCGTTCCGGGTCTTGCTCGCGTGGTCAAGAGGCACACCAAGCCACGCATGGGCCGTAATCCGAGAACCGGCGAGCCCATCAAGATCAAGGCGAAGACGGTAGTGCGGATCCGTCCCTCGAAACAGCTAAAAGACGCTGTTCTGAAGTAACCGACCCAACCCACCCACCGCGCCGCACGCCGCGAGGGCTTTCCTAGAGCCCTCCGGCGGCGGCGCCTCTTTTTTCGGTGGCGCGGACATTCTTGTCCGCGCGCCTTTTCTCCGCGCAGCTCGACCCAGGCGGTGTCGTGTGGTCGGTGCGCATGCCCCAGTTCCCCCCTTTGGGGCCCCTGGCTCGCCCGAAATCGGGCTCTCCGCTTGCGGGTGGCGAGGAGGCGTCAAGAGCGCGGACAGGAGTGTCCGCGCCACCCCCGGCTCGCCATGGCTTCTGCGCGGGCGGCCTGCCCGCGGGCTTGCTTCCCGCCTCTCCTTACCCCCGGTCGCGCGATGTGCCGTCCTCTCGTGCCATAATCTCTCTGGCCATGCGCCACGATTCCGGACTCCTCACCGACCTCTACGAACTCGCCATGGCCGCGGGATACTTCCAGACCGGCCTCCACGCGCGGGCCACCTTCGAGTTGTACGCTCGTCACCTGCCGGAAACCCGGAATTTTTTGGTGGTGGGAGGGATCGAGCAGGCGCTCGATTACCTGGAATCCATGCGATTCACCCGCGGGGAGATCGAATACCTGAAACGACATCCGGCATTCCGGAACGTGCGACGCGAGTTCTTCGATTTCCTGGCCAGGTTCCGCTTCCACGGCGATGTGTGGGCGCTGCCCGAGGGCACGCTCGCGTTCGCGGGCGAACCTCTGCTGCGCGTGGAGGCGCCGATTGCCGAAGCGCAACTGCTCGAGACCTACCTGCTCGCCGCCATCCACTTCCAAACGCTCGTCGCGAGCAAAGCCGCGAGAGTGGTGCTGGCGGCCCGCGGCCGGCAGGTAGTGGAATTCGGGTCGCGGCGGGCGCACGGGATCGAGGCGGGCGTCCTGGCGGCGCGGGCGGCGTGGATGGCCGGAGCGAGCGGCACTTCGAACACCTACGCGGCTCGCAGGTATGGAATTCCCGCGTTCGGGACTCAGGCGCACTCCTGGGTCATGGCGCACGCCAGCGAAGCGGAAGCCTTCGACCGCTTTCTGGATGTGTTTCCGCAGGCGGCGACTCTGCTGGTCGATACCTACGATACGCGGCGGGGAATCGACAAAATCCTCCGCGGGAAACGAAAGCCGGCGGGGCTGCGGCTCGATAGCGGGAATCTTGCTCGGGATAGCCGGTGGGCGCGCCGGCGATTGCGCGAGGCAGGCTGGGACGACGTCGGAATTTTCGCCTCGGGCGACCTGGACGAAAGCAAGATCGAGGCCTTGCTCGAAGCCGGCGCGGAAGTGGACGGGTTCGGTGTGGGAACGGCCATCGTGACCTCTTCGGATGCGCCCTCGCTCGGCTTGATCTACAAATTGGTCGCTGTGGGGCGGGCAGGGCGGGCCGTTCCCGTAGCCAAATTCAGCCCCGAGAAAGCGACCTATCCCGGGCCGAAGCAGGTTTTCCGGTTTCACGACCGGTCGGGGCGGTTCGCTCGGGACGTGATCGCTCTGGAAGACGAGCGGCCGCGTGGCGGCGAGCCGCTGCTGGTTCCGGCCATGCGCAACGGGAAACGGCTCCAGCCGGCTCAAACGCTCGAAGAGGCGCGAGCGCGCTGCCGGAAGCAACTCCAGCTGCTCCCCGCCCGTTACCAGCGTATCGACAAGCGCGTCGCGTTCCCCGTCAGCTACAGCGAGCGGCTCGCGCGCACCTTCCAGCGCATGCGCCGGCTGGCCCGGCGACAGGCCGCGCTAAAATAGCGGTAAGCTAGTGCTGCAGGTGCGTGGGAGCCGCTGTGAAAATGACTCGGGAACTGATTTTCTGGGACGTGGATACCCAGCGGGACTTCCTGCTGCCGGGAGGACGGTTGTACGTCCCGGGAGCCGAGAAGCTCATTCCCAACCTGAAGCGGCTGGTGGACCTGGCGCGCAACCGGCGCGTCTTCCTGATCTCGACGACCGACGCCCACACACCCGACGACCCGGAATTCCGCGATTGGCCGCCGCACTGCGTTCAAGGAACGCCCGGGCAGCAGAAGATCCCCGAGACGCTGACCGATCGTTTCCTGCTCGTGCCCAACGATCCCCGCTTCCGCCTGCCCCAAGACCTGCGCTCCTACAAGCAGCTCATCCTCGAGAAGCAGACGCTGGATGATTTTGATAATCCCCACACGAATCGCATCCTCGAGCGGCTGGGCAAGGACGTGGAGTTCGCCGTATTCGGCGTGGTCACCGAATATTGCGTGCGCCTGGCGGCGAAGGGACTGCTCGACCGAGGCTGCCGCGTCGCGCTGGTGTCCGATGCAATCGAGACGCTGGCACAGGCGGACGGCCGGCGAACGCTCGACGAACTGGTGGCGCGCGGCGCGCGCCTGGCGACTACGGAGGAAGTCCTCGCCGCCGCTCGAGGGGCGGAACGTGCCAGAGCCGGCTGAAACGAGCCTTTAGGCGGCTGCTGCGGCGCCTGCGCGGACGAAAGCGCGGTCGTAGATCACCATCAGCACGGCCGCCAGGGCGCCGATCGCCGCGAGCACCCACCACAACTCCGCCGGCCGATGCACCACTTCGCCGTAATAGTGCAGCAGGTGGCCGCCGATCAACCCCTCGAAGTAATAGCCCAAAGCGATGGGCAGAAAAGCGTAGCCCATGAAGACTCCCTCCTGCCCCTGAGGAGCGAGCCGGGAAATGTATTCGTAGTAGCGCGGCGCCTGCGTCATCTCCCCAATCGAAAACACCGCCATCCCCGCCGCGGCCATCCAGAACGAGGGATAGAGCGAGACCGTCACCATCGAAACCGCCGCGATGAGCGCGCCGAAAATCATGGCGCGGAAAGCGGCTACGCGGCGGGTGAGCCGGCTGATGAGGATTTGGAAAACGGCAATCATGATGGCGTCAGCGCTGGTCAGCGCTCCGATGTACGCGTCCGGCAGCGTCGGCGCCACGTAGCGGTGCACGTAGCCCGGCATCACGACGAAAAACGCGTAAAACACCAGCCAGTAAGCCGAAACAATGAGCATGAACAGCACGAATCGCCAGTTGCGCAAAACGAGAGCGCTATTGGCCAGCGCTTTGCGCAGGGAAGCCCCCGCGCGCGCTGCCCTCGCTGCGGCCGGCTCGCGGTAGAAAATCCCCACGAAAATCGCCATCGCGTACGCCACCAGCGCGCACAACCGGAAATTCGCCTCCATCCCCAGCGCCGCGACGACCGCCGTTCCCAGCAGCGGTCCCAACCCCGCGCCGATGTTCACCAGCCAGTAGTAGATCGCGTAGCCCAGCGAACGCGTTTCGTCGGTGGACCCCGTAGCCACCGTCCCTGCGACGCACGGCTTCACCAGCGCCGGCCCCAGCGCTCCCAGCAGCAGAATCCCCAGTAGCAACCAGTAATCCGGCAGCGCCGCGCGCACGGGCGCCATCCACGAGGAACGCACCGAACCCAGCAGAAAATAGCCCGTCCCATCGATCAGATAGGCGACGACCAGCGCGCGCCGGAATCCGTAGTGATCGGCCAGCGAGCCCACCACCACCGGCAGCAGGTACACCGCCAAGCCGAAATAGCCCATCAGGTGGGCTTGCGCGACGTCGCCCAGCTTCATCCTGTCCAGCAGGAACAACGAGAGGAACGCCTGCTGCGAATAGAACGCCACCCGCTCGAACAGCTCGCTGGAGTTCGCCACCCAGAACGCAGGTTGGAATCCCTGGCGGAGCTTCTCGACCCCAGCACCAAAGTCCACGGACGCCTCCCTCGCAAGCCGGCCGCGATTGTAACGGAAAAAGGCTTCTCCGAGGGGGAAAGAATGCGCGCTGCGCGGCCTGTTGCAGCGCCGGCGTCTCGCCAGCGTATTCCGTCCCCGCGAGGGCGGCCACGCCGTCCGGATCGCCCCGGCCTGGTGTGGTGCATCATAAATATCTTCAACCTAGGCATGGGCGGCAAGCCGGCGTAGCGCCGGGCTTTAGCTCGGCATGGCGGATAAACGCGACTCGGAAACGTCACACTCGGGGAAAAAAGGTGGAGTGAAGCGCCGTCGACTGACACCTCGCTTCGTTTTCCCGCCGGGCGCGGGCCTATAATGGGTTTTTCGTTCGGAACATCAGGAGGAGGATGCATGACCGCTGCCGTACGCCCGCAGATGGGCTATCTGCACGACACGCTCGAGGAGCTGAAGTCGCAGCATCTCCACTTCCACTTGCCGGTGCTCTCGCGGGAGCAGAAAGCCGTCACCGTGGTGGACGGCCGCGAGGCGATCAACCTCAGCTCCAATAACTACCTGGGCTTGGCGGCCCACCCCAAGCTGCGGCGCGCTGCCATCGACGCGACGCGCAAGTTCGGCGCGGGAACCGCCGCCGTCCGCACGATCGCGGGCACGATGACCATTCATTTGGAACTCGAGCAGCAGATCGCCCGATTCAAGCAGACGGAAGCCGCGGTGGTGTTCCAGTCGGGTTTTACCGCCAACGCCGGCACGGTGGCCGCGGTGCTGGGTAAGGACGATTTGATCGTCTCCGACGAGCTGAATCACGCTTCCATCATCGACGGCTGCCGGCTTTCGAAGGCCACGATCAAGATCTTCCGCCATCGCGATGTCGAGGATTGCGAGCGGATCCTGAAAGAAACCGAGAATTGGGCCGGCCGGAAATTGCTGATTACCGATGGCGTGTTCTCCATGGATGGCGACATCGCGCCCCTGCCGCAGTTGTGCGACCTGGCGGAAAAGTACAACTGCATCATGATGGTCGACGACGCGCACTCCTCCGGCGTGCTGGGCCGGGGCGGCCGCGGCACTATCGATCACTTCCATTGCCACGGCCGCGTGGATATCCAGGTAGGCACGCTGAGCAAGGCCATCGGCTCGATGGGCGGATACGTCTGCGGGTCGCGCGACCTCGTCGAATTCCTCTACCAGCGCGCCCGCCCGTTCCTCTTTTCCACTTCCCACCCGCCATCGGTCATCGGGGCGTGCCAGGCCGCCTTGACCATGCTCGAAGCCCCCGAAGGCGAGCGGTTGGTGAAGAAGCTCTGGGCCAACACCAAGTTTTTCAAGCGAGGGTTGAAGCGCCTGGGCTTCGACACCGGCGCCAGCGAAACCCCCATCACCCCCATCATGGTGGGCGACGCGGCGAAGGCGTTCGAATTCTCCCGCGCCCTCTTCGAAGAAGGGGTCTTCGCGCAAGCGATCGGCTATCCCACCGTCCCCCAGGGCAAGGCGCGCCTGCGCACCATCGTCACTGCCGCCCACAAACGCAAGGACCTGAATACGGCGCTCGAAACGATCGGCCGCGTCGGCCACGCCATGGGCATCGCCGCCGAGTGATCCAGGCGCGCCAACCCCGGCTGTTTCTGATCGACGCCATGGGGTACATCTTCCGCGCGTTCCACGCGCCGATGGAGCGGCTGCGGAGTCCGGCGGGTGTGCCTACCAAGGTTCCCTACCTTTTCGCCAGCATGCTCCGGCGCCTGGTGAGGGACTGGCAACCGGAATACCTCGGCGTCGCCTACGACGTCGCCGCGCCGACCTTTCGCGATCGGCTCTTCGCCGAATACAAAGCCCAGCGGCCGCCCATGCCCGAGGAGCTGGCCTTGCAGCTTCCCTACGTCCGCCGCTACTGCGAAGCGATGCGCGTAGCCCAGCTCGAATACCCCGGCTTTGAAGCCGACGATGTGATTGGAACGCTGGCGCGGCAGGCGGCCGAAAAGAAGCTCGACGTCTTCCTAGTCACCAGCGACAAGGACTTCCTGCAACTGGTGGGCGGGCGCATCCGCGTGCTGATCCCTACGAAAGACGATCGGGTCGTCGACCAAGACGCGGTGAAAGAGCTTCTGGGCGTGCCGCCCGAGTGCGTCGTCGACGTGATGGCGCTGATGGGAGACGCCATCGACAACGTGCCGGGAGCGAAAGGAATCGGCGAGAAGGGCGCCCGCGAGCTGATCGTGCAGTTCGGCTCGGTGGAAGCGGCGCTCGCGCGCGCGCAGGAGGTCGCCAACAAGCGATACCGCGAAGCCTTGCTCGGCCAGCGAGACCAAGTTCTCCTTTCGAAGCAGCTCACCACCATCCATACCGACGTTCCCGTCGCGCTCGACCTGGATGCGCTGCGCGCTCGCGAGCCCGACGTCGAAGCGCTGCGGCAACTCTACGGGGAACTCGGCTTTTCTTCCTTGCTGCGCGAACTCGCCCCGCCTGCCCCCCAAGACCACGCCGAATACCTCACCCTCGATTCGCCCGCGGCGCTCGCGGAATTCCTCGCGAAGATTCCCCCGGGACAGGAGTCGGCCCTGTGGCTCGAAACCGCTCCGGAGGAGGAAGAACCCGGCTACGGCAGCCGAGTCACAAGCGTGGAGGTTTCGGCGCGCGCCGGAAGCGGCGCCGTAGCGCTGGCCGACGACAAAGGAGCGATGCTCGCGGCGATGGGCGATTGGCTTGCCGACCCGTCGCGCCCGAAAGTCGTGCACGATCCCAAGCTCATCGAGCTGCTGGCGGGGAAGGAGGGCCGACCGTCGCTCGAAGGCGTGCGCCACGCCGTCGATCTCTATTCCTATCTCTTGCGGCCGGCCACGGCGCGCCATGGGCTCGAAGAGATCGTGATTCGCCGGCTGAACGTGACGCCGGGCGGGAAGCCCGGCGAACGCGCCGATTACCTTCTCCGGGTGGCGCCGCTGCTCCGCGCCGAAGTCGATGAGCAGAAACTCGCCGATGTCTACGACCGAATCGATTTACCCCTGCCGTCCGTGCTGGCCCGCATGGAACGCCATGGCGTGGGAGTCGATCGCGAGGCGCTCGAAGCCTTTTCCTCGGCCACGGAGGAGGAAATCCACCGGCTCGAACGCCGGATCTACGAAATGGCCGGCTGCGAATTCAACATCCAATCCACGCAGCAGCTCGGTGAAGTGCTTTTTGACAAGCTGAACCTGCCCGTGCCCAGTCGCCGCGGCAAAGGCAAGGTGCGTTCGACCGCGGCGGACGTGCTCGAGGAGTTGGCTCCGCTCCATCCCCTCCCCGCGCTCGTGATGGAATACCGGGAATCGGCGAAACTGAAATCCACGTATGCCGACGCGCTGCCGCGGCTGGTGCACCCGGAAACCGGCCGCATCCATCCGCGATTCAGCCAGACGGGGACGTCCACGGGCCGGCTCAGTTGCTCGAGCCCGAACCTGCAGAACATCCCCGTGCGAACGGAACTCGGCCGCAAGATTCGCGCGGGATTCGTCGCCGCCGCCGGCTGCCAATTGGTCTCCGCCGATTATTCGCAAATCGAGTTGCGCGTCATGGCGCACCTTTCCGGCGATCCCGTCCTGACCGCCGCTTTCCAAAGCGGCGAAGACATCCATTCGCGAACGGCGGAGGAGGTCTTTGGGGTTGGCCCGCTGGCGCAGACTGCCGAGCATCGGCGCGTCGCCAAGGTCATCAATTTCGGGATTCTCTACGGCCTCTCCCCGTTCGGGCTGGCGCGGCAGCTCCAGATCGACCAGAAAGAAGCGGCCCGGTTCATCGCGAAATACTTCGAACGCTACCAGGGCGTGAAGCGTTGGATCGATCGGCAACTCGAGACGGTGCGGAAGACCGGCTACACGCGTACGCTCTTCGGCCGCATCCGCCCGATACCGGAAATCAACGCCACGCAAGCCGCCCTGCGAGGCCTCGCGGAACGCACGGCGCTGAATACGCCTGTTCAGGGCACCGCGGCCGATCTGATGAAACTCGCGATGATCGATACGGACCGGCGGCTGGCGGCGGAGAAACTCCGCGCCAGGATGATCCTCCAAGTTCACGACGAACTGCTCTTTGAAGTTCCCGATGAGGAGATCCGCGCGCTTCGGAATTTGGCAAGAGAAACGATGGAGCAAGCGCACCCTCTCAAGGTTCCCCTCGCCGTCGAGGTCAAGAGCGGAAGGAACTGGCGCGACATGGAGCCGATCTTATTGTCCTAGAGGGACTTATTCTGGGAAGGTGCTGGAGGGAGAGGCGCAGTTCTAGACCGGCGCACCTATTATCCAATTCGGCACAGTGTTTACTTTACCGTTAATCCTCTTGACGCTAACCCCACGAAAGTGTACAGTACCCGCCGTGGTTGAACACTACGATTCTCGACACGCAACAGAGATGACTTAGGTCCCCCGTTTGCCCCTCAGGCCCCTCACACCGCCGAGGGTCACAGCACCGCAGGGCTGTGACCCTCGGCCCTCCTCCCGAAGCCGCTGATCTCCGAACCGCGAAGAGTCGCAGGCCGCGGATTTGCGCGGATGTGCGCGGATAGAAGCGAAGAGATTCCTTTGACTGTTGTTCATTCCTCTGTCGCGGCCGACGGATGATAGGCAGGCACGGCGCCCGCCCACAACCAAAGAAGCACTCCAGGCGGAGCGCATCGGTACCGGTGACAGGAGATTGGCTGGGGCGGGAGGACTCGAACCTCCACCATCCGCATTAACAGTGCGGTGTCCTACCAATTGGACCACGCCCCAATGGGAACAAACTCATATTGTATACATTCGCGCCCCTCTTCGCAGGCGCTCTTCCGCGCGCTCTTCCGCATAGATGTGCCGCTATTTGCGAACCGACGTGAGCCGGGTCCGCCTTGACCGGTTCTTTCGGCGGTTGCTAACGTGGTGGTTTAGTCTGGCCGTATTGCGTCCTTCCGTGGGGAGGACACGTGTAGCGGCTTGCCTTTCTCGGATGCCACTCGACCGCATCATCATTCGGGGCGCGCGGCAGCATAACCTGAAAAACGTGAGCCTGGAGATCCCGCGGAAAAGCCTGACGGTGATCACCGGGCTCTCGGGATCGGGGAAGTCGTCGCTCGCTTTCGACACGATCTACGCCGAAGGGCAGCGGCGCTACGTCGAGTCGCTTTCCGCCTATGCCCGCCAGTTCCTCGATCAGGTGGAGCGGCCGGACGTCGATTCGATTGAAGGGCTTTCTCCTTCCATCGCCATCGAACAGAAAACCACCGGGCGCTCGCCCCGCTCGACCGTAGGCACCATCACCGAAATCTACGATTTCCTCCGCGTCCTCTACAGCGCGATCGGGACGCCGCGCTGCCCCCGCTGCGGCCGCGAGATTTCCCGCCAGTCGGTCGGCCAGATCGTGCAAGCCATCCTCGCCTTGGAATCCGAAGCGCGCATCATGATTCTGGCGCCGGTCGTGCGCGGGCGGAAAGGCGAATACCGCAAGGAGCTGGGAAAATTCCTGAGCAGCGGTTTCCTGCGGGCGCGAATCGACGGCGAATTGCGGAATCTGGACGAGCCCATCGCCTTGGACCGTAGAAGAAACCACACCATCGAAATCGTGGTGGACCGGCTGCTCGTCAAAGCGGGAATCGCCAAGCGGCTCGAGGAGTCGGTGACCACGGCGCTGAAACTGGCTGGAGGGCTGGTCACGGTAGCCGTGGTGGGCGGGCGGGAGCACGTCTACTCGGAAAAGCTGGCCTGCCCGGATTGCGGGATTTCCGTGCCGCAACTCGAGCCGCGCTCTTTCAGCTTCAATTCGCCCTACGGCGCGTGCCCCGAGTGCAAGGGGCTCGGCGCGAAATACCAGTTCGATCCCGCGAAAATCGTTGTGGATTGGAGCAAGCCGCTCCTGGATGGCGGGCTGGGGCCGGGCGCGGGTTCCTCGTACTTGCGCCGTATGCTCGAACTCATGGCGGAAGCCTACGGATTCCAGCTTGCCACTCCCTTCGGGAAACTGCCTCGGCGGCTGCAGAATTTGATTCTGTACGGAAGCGCCCGCCAGGAGCAGCGGCCTCGCTTTTCCGGGATCATTGGCTATCTCGAAGAAAACCTCGACTCAGCGGGCACGGATGGCTATCGCGACTGGCTCAACGAGTACATGTCGCCCACGGTGTGCGCAGCGTGTGGCGGGCGGCGCCTGCGCCCGGAAAGCCTGGCCGTGCGCGTTGGCGGGCTATCCATCGCGGAGTTTGCCGCGCTCTCCACCGAGCAGGCGCGGGTGAAGGTGCGCGAACTGGGGAATCAGCTCGAGGCCCGGCAGAAGGAGATCGCCGGCCGGCTGCTCAGAGAAGTCGAGGAGCGGCTCGATTTCCTTCTTGCGGTGGGCTTGGGCTACCTGACGCTCGATCGCTCGGCTTCGACGCTTTCCGGCGGCGAAGCGCAACGGATTCGCCTCGCCACGCAGATTGGCTCGCGCTTGCGCGGCGTGCTCTACGTTCTGGACGAGCCCTCCATCGGTCTGCATGCGCGGGACAACGAGCGGTTGCTCGAGGCGCTCGAACGGCTGCGGGACTTGGGAAACACCGTGCTCGTCGTCGAGCACGACGAGCAGACGATTCGCCGCGCGAATTTCGTGGTCGACCTCGGACCCGGCGCCGGGCGCGCCGGCGGTTACCTGGTCGCCGCGGGAACGCCGCAGGCCGTCGAGCAGAACGCGGAATCGCTCACCGGGCGCTACTTGCGCGGAGACTTGGAGATTCCGGTGCCCGCGCGCCGGCGGTCGCCAAACGGCAAGGAACTGGTCGTCGCCGGCGCGCGCGCGAATAACCTGAAAAATATCGACGCGCGCTTTCCGCTCGGCTTGCTGATCCTGGTGACCGGGGTTTCGGGCTCGGGCAAATCCACCCTGGTCAACGACATTCTCTATCGCGCCCTGGCGCGCAAACTCTACCGGTCGGCCGAGCAGCCCGGCCCGCACCGCGCGCTGCTCGGCGCCGACGCCATCGATAAGGTCATCGAAATCGACCAGGCGCCCATCGGCCGCACGCCGCGGTCGAATCCCGCCACCTATACCGGCTTGTTCGCCCCTATCCGCGAGCTCTTTGCCATGCTGCCGGAATCGCGCGAGCGCGGGTATCGACCGGGGCGGTTCAGCTTCAACGTAAAAGGCGGGCGATGCGAGGCGTGCCAGGGCGACGGCCTCCGCCGCATCGAAATGAATTTCCTGCCCGACGTCTACGTCACCTGCGAAGTGTGCCGGGGCAAGCGCTACAACACCGAGACGCTGGCGGTGCGCTACAAAGGCGCGTCGATTTCCGATCTCCTCGAGATGACGGTGGAAGATGCGCTGCCGCTGCTCGAAACGATTCCGGCGATTCGCCAGAAGCTCCAGACGCTGGTGGACGTCGGCCTCGGCTACCTGCAACTCGGGCAATCGGCGACAACGCTTTCCGGCGGCGAAGCCCAGCGAATCAAATTGACTCGCGAGTTGTCTCGCCGGCAAACGGGCCGCACGCTCTACATCCTCGACGAGCCGACCACGGGTCTGCACTTCGACGACGTGAAGAAACTCATGGACGTCTTGAATCGCCTGGTCGATTTGGGCAACACCGTCCTCGTCATCGAGCACCACATGGACGTCATCAAGCAAGCGGACTGGATCATCGATCTCGGCCCCGATGGCGGCGAAGGCGGCGGGCGAATCGTCGCGGAAGGCACGCCGGAACACGTGGCGCGGAACAAGCGATCGTGGACCGGCCAGTCGCTCAAACCGGTCCTGACGAACGGCCGAGCCAAAACGGCGGTGAGTTGAGCGCGCGGACCCGGCCCGGTAACACAAGCTCCCGAACCCTCGGGACTTGCCTGCCACTTGGGGCCGTTGGCCGGCGAAACCTTGTGAAGGCCGTCTGGGTGCCCTAGGCACCGTACTTGCGCCTGGGGACTGGGCTTTCGACTCTGTGTAGGCCCGCGAAAGCTCGTGAAAGTCACGCAGATCGCAAAATCCCGCGGGTAGTTTGGGTGCCCGATCCTTCCGGCGTCCCGAAGCTTCGGGATTGGCTGGAAGAGTCTGTGTGGCAACTGGCATTTCCACAGTTTGTATTTTTCATAGATTCGCGCAAGTCGTTTGCGGACAACGCACGAAATTTGCGCCAGGGCTGTGGAATTCGCACCTTTTCGCGTTGCCACACAGATTCTGGAAGGGTGTGCCGGGCCAGAGCGCCAGAGAACGCCCCGAGACCCCCACCCTTGCGAACTGCGCAAGGATGGGGCAACCAAACATTGCCCGGGATTTCGACGCCGACACGGGGTTTGATTGGCTGGCCCCATTGCCATCGCGACTTTCGAGCCTGTGCAGCGCTCAAGCTGGGGCGAGATAAAAGCGCACAGTCAGGAACGGCTGTGCTACACCCGCCGCGGTGACCTGCCCCCTCACGAGCCACGGGCCACGATCCACGGATCCTTGCCACTAGCCACCAGCCACTGCTTTCCTCACTCGTGCCTTAGCGCCACCGTGGGATCCACTTTCATCGCGCCCCGCGCGGGGAGATATGACGCGGCGGCTACAACCACCGCCAATTGGAAATCTGCTCGATGCGCAAGAGGATCCCATAGCCGTGCAAGGGGCCGAGCGAGACGGCCTTGAGGATGAGCATATCGAGCGTGCCCTGCAGGAGTCCGAGTTGTTTGTCCACGGCGGTGTTCCTCCTAGATTCTCTAGGAGTTCACGCCCCCTCCTCCTAGGATGTCAAGGAGAGAGAGTGGCCAATGGCGAATGGCCTGTGCCTGGTGGCTGGTCGAGGCAAACAACGGGCCGCACGGCCCTCCGGCCCAGGGCCACGGGCCACTGGTCACGAGACACGGGTCGCGGGCCAGGGGCCACGGCGGGTCACCAGCCACTTGCCACTGACCGCTAGCCACTTGTACAGTGACCAACGGAACATGCCCAGCCGCTACGACCTCGTCCCGCTGGAATTCGATCGGCTGCACCGATTCCCGCTTTCGGAACTTCCGGGGAAAGTCAGCGTCCGGCAGTTTGGGAAGCCGTGGAGCGGCGTGCGTGCGGTAAGCCGTTTTCTCGATACCCTGCCGCGCATACTCGGGGCGCAGGACCTTCGGGAAATCGTTCGGGCGGTCGTGAAGGCGCGGCGGGGACGCCGCGCGATTGTTTGGGGCATCGGCGGCCACGTCATCAAAGTGGGCCTGGGGCCGGTGCTGGGGGATTTGATTGCGCGGGGGTATGTTTCCGGGCTGGCGATGAACGGCGCGGCGCTGGTCCACGACCTCGAGATCGCGCTGGCGGGAAAAACTTCCGAGGATGTGGAAGCGCGATTAGGAAGAGGCCGATTCGGCATGGCGGAAGATACCGGCCGGTACGCGAACGACATCGCGCGAGAAGCTTGCCGGGACGGTATCGGGATGGGGGAAGCCGCAGGGCGGTTTCTCGGCGGGCTCGCCCGATTCGGGCGTGCCCGAGTCGGGCGAGGGAGAGCGCGGTACCCGGGACAGAGCGTTCTGGTGGCGGCGTATCGCGCGCGCGTGCCCGTCACGGTTCACTTGGCCATCGGCACCGACACGCCGCACATGCATCCCTCGGCCGACGGCGCGGCTCTTGGCGAAGCTTCGTTGCGCGACTTCCGGCTTTTCTGCGCTTTGGTGCGGAAGATGCAGCCGGGTGGCTTGTACCTGAATTGGGGTTCAGCGGTGGTTTTGCCCGAAGTATTCTTGAAAGCGGTTACCGCCGTCCGCAATCTGGGTGTTCCTCTGCGGCCGATTACCACCGCCAATTTCGATTTCCTCCAACACTATCGCGGGCGCGAGAACGTGGTGCGGCGGCCCACGCGCGAAGGCGGCTCGCGGGGTTACGCGGTGACCGGCCATCATGAGATCCTGCTGCCGCTCGTAGCGGCGGCGCTTGCCGAAGCCGATCGAGGCCGCGGGAAGCGTCTCAGGAAGCAACGATGAGCGAAGGGGAACAGAAGGCGCCGGAAGGGAGCGAGTATCCCGCTTTCCCGGAGACCGGCCCGGGGCCGGGCAGGTTCGAAGCGTGGCGGAGACAGCCTCTACCGGCCGACGTGTACACGCCCTGGGGCTGGAAAGAGGTGGTTCTGTTCTGCCTCGTCGCCTTCGCATTGCTGTTTCTGTTGACGAACGTCATGGCGCTCGGGGCGATGTACTGGCTGCACCTCGGCCAGGCGGGCGTAATGAAATTCGCCGAGACCAGCGCGACGTTTCTATCCATTCGCATCGCTATCTGGTACGTGATGGTGATCGCGTATCTTTTCGCGACGCTCGCACTGACGCGGCACGTCCCCTTCTGGCGAACGATAGGCTGGCGGGATTTCCCCGAGGGAAATACGCCGCGTGCGCCGAAGTACGGGGCAGGCGTGATCGCCGGGATGGCGTTGGCGGTGCTTGTGGGGCTGGGGTCGAAGGCCTTTCCCACGAAGGGCACTCTCCCGATCGAGCAGCTCTTCCACAGCCGGCAGGGGGTGCTGTGGCTCATGGGAGTGGGAATCTTGCTGGCGCCGGCAGTCGAGGAGACCATTTTTCGCGGCTACTTGTATCCCGTACTCGCGCGAAGTCTGGGGGTGGGAGGCGGCGTCCTGGTGACCGGCTTTCTCTTCGGAATGATGCACGCGGAGCAGTTGTGGGGCGGCTGGGGTCAGATCGGGCTGATGGTAGTGGTGGGCATCGTCCTGACTTACGCGCGCGCGCGCGCGGGGACCGTGCTCGCGAGTTGGTTGTTGCACCTCGGTTACAACACCTTCCTGTTCGCGGGATTATTTGTTTCCACCAGCGGCTTGCACCACTTGCCGCCGGCGCCGTAACTACAGGGGACAGGTTACAGGGGACGGCAAACGGCTCGCCGCGGCGAGCTACAGCGCGAGAGGGAGGAGGAAGAGAAGAGCGTGGCGGAAGTCGAGCCCATACGGTGGACGGAAAGCGGCGTGGTGATGCTGGACCAGCGGCGCTTGCCGGGCGAAGTGGTGTACCACACCTACACGGATTACCGCCATGTTGCCGCTGCGATTCGCGACATGGTGATACGCGGCGCGCCGGCCATTGGCGTGGCGGCGGCGATGGGCGTGGCGCTCGGAATCAAGTGCGCGAGCGCGCGGAGCGTGAGCGAGCTGCGCGCGGAGTTCGAGAAGGTTGCCGACGCGATTCGCAAAACGCGGCCGACGGCCGTGGATCTCTTTTGGGCGCTCGAACGGATGCAACGGCGATTCGACGCGCTGGCCGGAGCGGAGAGCGCGGAAGCGCCCGAATCGGAGCCGGCGCGCGTGGAGCGCATTCGCGCGGGGCTGGTGGAAGAAGCGCTGCGGATTCACGCCGAGCGCCGGGAAGCCGATGAAAGGATCGGGATCTTGGGAGCTGCGCTGCTCCCTGAGAGCGGCCGCGTGCTCACCCAATGCAATGCCGGCGCCCTGGCCACGGGCGGGATCGGCACGGCGCTGGGGGTGATCCGCAAGGCGGTCGAGCAGGGCCGGCAACTCGAGGTGCTGGTGCCGGAAACGCGGCCGTACCTGCAGGGAGCGCGGCTGACCGCCTGGGAGCT
Organism: Acidobacteriota bacterium; assembly: GCA_021788095.1. GTDB lineage: Bacteria > Acidobacteriota > Terriglobia > Acidiferrales > UBA7541 > JAKASX01. The sequence continues at coordinate 56,547 of JAJYLB010000018.1, forward strand.
GAAGCAAGAGGGAATCCCACTCACGCTGATCACCGACAACATGGTGGGGCACTTCCTCCAGACGGGGAAAGTGGGCGCCGTGGTGGTGGGCGCGGACCGCATCGCCGCGAACGGGGATACGGCGAACAAGATCGGAACGTATCCGATGGCGGTGCTGGCGCGGGAGCACGGGGTGCCGTTCTACGTGGCGGCGCCGGTCTCAACGATCGATTTGGCGCTCGCTTCCGGAGACCGCATTCCCATCGAAGAGCGGCCGGCGGAGGAAGTGACGCACATCGGTGGCGTGCGGATCGCGCCCGACGTCCGCGCCGCGCACCCCGCTTTCGACGTGACGCCACACCCGTTGATCGCGGCGATCATTACGGAACGCGGCGTGGCGCGGGCGCCCTACGAGGAATCGCTCCGGCGGCTGGCAGGCAAGGCCTGAGCGGCACTCATTCGTAGCGCAGGGCGGTCACGGGATCGAGTTTGGACGCTTTCCAAGCCGGGTAGACGCCGAAGAAGACTCCAATCAGGCCCGAAACCCCCAGACCCAACATCACCCAAAACGGGGAGATGCGCGCCGGCAAGGAGGGGAATACCCAGCGCAAGGAGAGCCCCAGGCCTGCTCCCAGCACGACGCCGAGCACGCCGCCGATCGTCGAGAGCGTGGCTGCTTCCAGAAGAAACTGCGCGAGGATGTTGCCGCGACGCGCGCCGACCGCCTTTCGCAAGCCGATCTCGCGGGTGCGTTCGGTGACCGACACGAGCATGATGTTCATCACGCCGATCCCGCCCACCATCAGCGCCACCGAACCCACGGCAAACATCGCCGCGAAGAGCGCGACGGTCAGTTGTTTCCACAGGTCGACGAAAACGTCGAGTGTGAATACGGCGAAGTTGTCGGGCTGGCCGGGGAGCAATTGCCGCTTCTGGCGCAACAGCTCGCGGATTTCCTCGCTTGCCTCGGTGACGTTGCCGGCCGTGTCCGCCTTGGCGAAAATCACGTAATCGTGATTGGCGGGATAGAGCTTCTGCATGGCCGAGAGCGGCATCATGGCCTTGTTGTCTTCCGGATTGCTTCCTCCGAAGGTGATGTCCTTGCTTCGCGCGGCCACCCCTACCACCGTGAAGACGTGCCCTTGGAGGGTCACCTCTTGACCTACGGGGTCGTCGCCCGGATTGGGGAACAGGGTGCGGGCGGTGTCGGCGCCGAGAACGGTGACGAGGCGGCGATGGTCCTCGTCGGTCTGGTTGAACCAGCGGCCCCGCGCAAGATTGATATTCCAGATCCTGTCGTAGGAGGGCGGATCGCCTTCCAGAATCACGTTTTCCGCCTCGCGGCCGCCGTGACGGATCGTGGTGATGCCCGCGCCGAACTGCGGCTGAAAGACGCGCAAGCCGGCGCCGGCGGTGACGATGTGCGGAAGTTTCGCGATGTCGTCGGCCCACTGCGGCTGAAGTTCGGGCCGGTTCAGCCAATCGCTCGGCGGCCGGCCCAGGGAAGCCCACTGGAAACGATAGGCCATGATGATGTTGGAGCCGAGCGACTCGACCGAGCCCATGACCTGGGTGTTGAGTCCGCTAACCACCGCGCTGACGGCGATGACCGTGGCCACTCCGATCACGATGCCCAGCACCGTGAGGAACGAGCGGAGGGGGTTGCGGCGCAGCGCGTCCACAGCCAGGCCGGCGACTCCCCACCAGGACCCGATGCGCGGGCGTTTCATGAGCGTCTCATTCCGCGTGCAGGGCAGCGATGGGATCGAGGCGGGAGGCCTTCGAGGCGGGGTAGACGCCGAAGAAGAGGCCCACGATGGTGGAGGCGCTGAAACCCAGCAGGATCGGCCACAGCTCGATCGAACTGGGCAGGGGCGTGACCCAACTCACCATTTCCGCCAAGAGAACGCCGATCCCGATTCCGATGAGCCCGCCGACGGTGGAGATCGTAGCGGATTCGACAAGGAACTGGAGCAGGATATCGACCCGGCGCGCGCCCAGCGATTTCCGGAGTCCGATCTCCTGCATCCGCTCGGTGACGGAGACGAGCATGATGTTCATGATAACGATTCCGCCGACGAGCAGCGAGATGGAAGCCAAAGCGATGGTGCCGCCAAAGAATCCCGAGCTGACGCTCGACCAGATATCGAGCAGGGACTGATTCGTCATGATCTCGAAGTCGTCCGGATCTTGAGGGGCCAGGTGGCGCAGGCCGCGCACGATTTGGCGAACGGCATCCATCGCGGGATTCAGGGCATCGGCCGACCGCGCGCGGATCCAGAGCGTGACGGAGTCGTCGGTCCCGTACCGCTTGCGGTACGTGGTGAGGGGAAGGATGACCCAGTTATCGCGCGACTGGCCGAGGACGGAGCCCAGTTTCTTGCCCACGCCAATCACCTGGCAGGGCAACCCATCCAGGCGGATTTCGCTCCCGATCGGGTTGACGCCGTTAAAGAGCTGGCTGTAGATGTCCCAACCGACCTCGCAGACGGGGGAAGCGTGCTCCATGTCGGGATCGGTGATTTGGCGGCCGAAGGCGAGTCCGACGTCGTAGATGCGGGTGACCGAGGGCGTCCAGCCGCGCACGTTGGTGTCTTGGAGATAGTTGTTGCCGACCTTGACTTCGGCGCCGCCACGAGTGAGTCCCGCGCCGACGTCGGCGCAAATGCCGCAGGCGTCGCGAACGACGGAGTAGTCTTCGAGGGTGAATTTGCGGCGTTGCAGCGCCTCCTGAAGCTGCTTGTAGGTGGTGATGACGACGGGCGCGCGGCTCACCAGGAACACATCGGCCCCGAGATTGAAGACCTTTTCGGCCACGTAGCGGTTCGCGCCGTCAACGAAGCTGACCACGGCGATCACCGAGGTCACCCCAATCACCACTCCAACGAGGGTGAGCAGGCTGCGCAGCTTATGTGCCCATAGGCTATCCAGCGCGATGCGCACCGCTTCGCCGAACGCCATGGTGGATTTGCCGGCCATGGTTTCCCCGGGCCATCCTAGCACAGCCTCGAAAGTCGCGTTTGCGCGAGCCGCAGGTTTCGGAACCGGTCGCCGCACTTAACTTAGGAGGACCTCCGCGAACCGGCCGGCGATGGCATCCCAACTGAAATACTTTGAGTGCGCTTGCCGGTTTCGCTCCCGCAGGGCGAGCCGCAAGGTGTCGTCCGTCAAGACGCGCACATGCGCGTTTGCGAGAGCGACGCGGAAGACCTCCACCTCGGCCCCTTCCACATCGCACTTCACAACATCCGGCGCGGGCGCTGTGAGCACGAAACCATCCAAGGCGATGGCGGCGACAGAAAGCAGGACGTGGTCCCGTTGGGGCGAGTATTCGACTACATGCCCCACCATCCGGTCCGGGGAGCCGAAACCTTGATCGAAGACCACGGTACCGGCTTTTGACCAGACGGCAGCCTCGACGATCGTGATCTGGGGCAGGTTGTTGCGCTTGGCCGCGCCGCGCAGGCGCTCGGCCGCGTCGGGCTCCGCTTCGAAAGCGTATATCTTGCCGGATGGCCCGACCAGCCGCGAAGCCAGCAGAGAAAAGAAGCCTGCGTTGGCCCCGATGTCGTAAAACACTCCGTCGGGAGCGAGCCATTGCTTCAGACCCTCTTGCACTGCCGGTTCCCTGTTCCCTCCGCGGAAGTCGGCCTCGCTACGTGCATCGATCTGGATCCAAAGGCCGGCGGCGCCTCCACGCTCGATCTTGGCCCACACGGAGGTGCCTGGCGGCACGAGGCGAACGGCGATTTTGTGCAAGAGTGCGCCCAAAACTGAAACCCGCGCCAGAAGTCTGGCAGGCCCCGAGGCACGCAGTCGCAAGCGCGCGAGGAGGATCCCCCGAACGAGATTGAACATCCGGGTGATGATCCCCGCCGAGGACATCCACACCACATGCCGCAACGACCGGCCGAAGCTCAACTCCGGCGCCGCCGGCGCGGCGGAGTCGGCCGGCTTTGGCCCAGAGGCGGAGGGGACGGATGGGAGGGTGGGGTTCATCGCCGGCCGCTCAATCGGGTGTGGCCTTGGGCGGCTCTTGGGTTCGGGGCGGGGCCGGGGGCGAGCCCTCCGGGCGGGCGTTCAGCCCGCGCACGTCCCGCCGCTCGATTTGCCGCATCATGCCGCTGCGGTTCCGGAAATAGCGGACGAGCTGTTTGGAGGCGACCCGCGGCACCACATCGAATTGGTTGGCGGCCACGCGACGCCAAGAGACGGGACCGCGCTCGGGAACAAGCTGCGTGCCCCACTGAAAAATGAAGCCCAAATTCCAAACCACCAGCAAGCCCACCACGGCGCAGCTTCCCCGCCAGACCCAGGGGCGGCGACCGGGCCAGCGGCGCGTGGCGTCCAAGAGCGCCGCCAAGCCGATCACGAAAAGCGGCGTCAGGGAGATGAAGAAGCGGTTGCCAAAGCTCGATATTCCGTCCCAATCCTGGTAGCAGGCGATGAGGTAATCAAAGGCCAGAAAGATCAAGAGAAGCAGGGCCGCTGTGCGCCGGTCCTTCCGCCAAAATACGAATAATCCGGCCAGGGCCAAGGCGAGAAGGGGGGTCCAGCTGAGCAGGCCGTGATCGCGGGAGAAGAGCACCGAAGCAAACGCCGGATCCCACCAGGACCAGCGCTGGGCGCCATAGGCGGCAAAGGTGAATGGATTGCCGTAAAGGATCTCTCGAGTAGCGAGCGTGGGCAGGTAGGAAACCGCCACGGCAACGGCAAACGCGAGGTGCGAGCAAAAGTGCCGGCCCAGCTCTCGCGCTTTCAGCCCTAGCTCCGGCAGCATTCTTCTGTAGGCGCCGAGCGCGTCGGCCAGCGGAAGCAGCAGGAAGACGGCGTTGGGGTAATAGACGTCCAGCATCAGTCCGCCGGCGAATCCCAGGAGGATCCACTGCCGGAACGTTCTCGATGCCCGCGTGCGGTGCCAATACCAGAGGAAGAGCGCGGTGGTGAAGGCGGCCTGGGCGTGGGCCCAGGAAGGGTTGAAGTACATATAGACGGGCAAGGACGAACCGAACCAGATCCCCAGGGTGGCTATCCTGGACGCCGAATCTCCGAAGTATTCACGAGCCAGCACAAAACTCAGCCAGAGAGCGAGGAATCCATAGAAAGCCGTGGCCAAAGCCATGGCGAGCAGGTAAGGCCTCGAGTAGCCGTCGGCGGCAACGCTCCCGCCCAGATGGTCGAAACCCAGAACGGCGCCGTGGACCACGATCAGAAAGGGCGCCCACAGCATCGAGGCACCGACGGCGAAATGATTACCGACGTGCCCGGTGCGGGTGAACTGGGAGGGAAGGACCCGGCCTTCGGGGTTCACGCGGCTCAAACGGAAGGACGGGTTGGCGTGCTGCCATTCGTTTTGGAAATTCAGGTCGTGGCGAATCAGCAGCGCGTGGACGTAGGCGTAGTAACCCACGCCGTCGCCTCGAACCCAAGGGTTAACGAGGGGAAGCGTCGCCAGCCAGAGCAGGAGCAGTAGCTTCGCGGAGAAAGACCAGGACTGGAGGCGCTTGGCCAGCATCAGGCATCCCGCGACACCGAGATCGCTTGGCCGGCAGCTTCCGCATTTGCTTCGCTGGGGTCGGCAGGCTTGCGAAAGATCGCGATCAGCGAGAGCGAAGGGAGGGGCAGCCACCGATCCACCCGTTCGAGGAGCGGGACGAGCAGGTTCAACAGTTTCACCTGCCAGAGGCCGAAGGTCCGGCGCCGCAAGATCTTTCCATTCAGCCACCAAGCCGGAACCCCTATCCGATTGAAAGCGAGCACCCCCTCGCACGTGAAGCCCGCGCGACGCCCGAGAGCCTCCAGTTCCTCCCGGGAGTACCGGCGGCAATGCCCGAGGGCCACATCGAGTGTGCCGAAGAGCCATCGGCCCCCGGGAACCAGGATGATGGCGCGGCCGCCCGGGGCGAGCGATTCGCGGAGATTGCGCATGACGCCCACGTCGTCGCCGATGTGCTCGATCACATTCATGCAAACCACCGTATCGAAGTCGCGCTCCTCGGGAAAGGTTTCGAGCGACGAGCCGTCGGCGCGGTGGACGCGCAGATAGGGCCGGCTCTCGCGCAGTTTGCCGAGAGCGGCAAGATAGTGAGGATTGACGTCGGTGGCGCAATAGAGCCCCCGCGGCGTCAGATTCACCGTCAGGTTGCCGGTTCCGGCCCCGATTTCGAGCACCCGCTGCCCAACCCACGGCGCGATCGTCGCGGCCATCCAGCGGGAAAAGCGCGGCGCCCTAGCCAGGCGCTCGAGGATTTCGCCCCCGTGCGGGTCTTCGGCGTAGATGCGGTCGGAGATCGCGAAGTAGCCGATGGCGCCGAGGGCCTTCAGGCCGTCGCGCCACCCGATCTTCTTGCCCTCCTGGTAGCTTCGGCCGGCGTAGCGGATGGGCACCTCGAAAATTCTGGCGCCGCGCTTGGCCAGTTTGATGGCCAATTCGGGCTCGATGCGGAAATCGCGGCTTTCCAGGGGAATGTTGCGAAGCAGGTCGGTCCGCACCATCTTGTAACAGGTTTCCATATCCGTGAAATTGAAGTCGGAGACGACGTCGCAGAGGAACGTCAGGAAGTGGTTGGCGATGGCGTGGCGATAGAAGAGGACCCTGCGAAAGTCGCCGGCGAGGAAGCGAGAGCCGAAAACGGCATCGGCTTGCTGCTCGAGGAAGAGCGGAATCATCCGCTTCATATCCTCAGGGAAATACTCGAGGTCGGCATCATGGATCACGACCAATTCCGTGTCGGCTTGCGCCAGCCCCGTTCGGATCCCGGCTCCTTTCCCGAGGTTCCGCTCATGCCTAAGGAAAACCCACTCGAACGTCTCTTTCCACGGTCGCGCCACGAGGGACTGCCGAAAGCGATCCAAGGCGAGGGGCGTGGCGTCTCGGGAAGCGTCATCGACGACGATGACGCGAACGCGAGCGAGCAGCGGGCAATCGCCGAGACTTTCCAGCCGGGCCAAGCTGGCTTCGACCAGGTAGGGCTCGTTGTACACCGGCACGATGATGGAGAGTGTGGTCGTGGCGGTCATGGCTCGCTCCCGAGCTTCCTATCTTCTCCAGCGAGCGGGGCATCCGGGGGAGTTTTCGATGCGAGGTTGGCCCATGAGCAACGGGGGCGGCGAAGGAACGGCGCCGCGGGTGGGAGTGGGGGAAACGGCGCTCCCTGCTTCGGGATCGGGGTCAAACTCTGAGGGAGGCTCCGGCCTCGACTGCCGCTTGCCTCTGCCTTTCGGCAAAGTGAGCAACGACGCCATCGATCGTCCGCGATAAGGGTGTGCGAGGGGTGAAACCCGTCAGCCTCTCCAGCTTCTCGATAGAAGGAACGCGGCGGAGCATATCCTCGAAGCCGGGTTCGTACGCTTTGTCGTAAGGGACGAAGTCGATCGGGGAATCGCTCGCGGCACGCTCTCTCACCAGCCGGGCGAGGGCGGCGATCGAGATCTCCTCCCGGCTGCCGATGTTGACAACCTCTCCCACGGCGCCGTCGGCCGCCATCAGCCTGATGATCGCTTCCACCGCGTCCTTGACGTGGCAAAAACAGCGAGACTGCTCGCCGGAACCGAAGACGGTGATCGGCCGCCTCTCGAGCGCTTGCTGGACGAAATTCGGCAGGACCATGCCGTAGCGGCCGGTCTGCCGCGGGCCCACGGTATTGAAGAGCCTTCCGATGACCACCGGCTGCCGTTTCTCCTTCCAATACGAGAGGGCCAAAAACTCCTCCACCGCTTTCGAGGCCGCATAACTCCAGCGGGACTTCGAGGTCGGGCCGAGGACGAGATCGGAGTCTTCGGCGAAGGGCACCTTGCCGTTCTTTCCGTAGACCTCGGAGGTTGAGGCGCAAAAAACCGGCTTCCGCTTCTTCGACGCCGCTTCGAGCACCAACTGGGTGCCATTGACGTTCGTCTCGATGGTATGGACGGGCCGCTCGATGATGAGTTTCACGCCGACCGCGGCGGCCAGGTGGAAAATGACGTCGGCCTCGTCCACCAGCTCGGCGAGCACGTGGCGGTTCTCAATCGGTTCGAGGTAGTAGCTGAGCCGGGGGTCGTTCTTGAGATGGCGGATATTCTCGATGCTACCGGTCGAGAGGTCGTCGATCAGGATCACCCGGTCACCCCGGGCCAAGAGGTGCTCGGCGAGATGGGAGCCGATGAATCCCGCTCCGCCGGTAATCAGGCAGCGCACTTTTCCCTCCGTTCGATCCGGCTAGCTCGACCGTTTCGCTTTTCCGGCGGCATCTTCGCCGCGCTCCACCCCGTAGTAATCGCCGTAATACGGATAGTAGCGATAGTAGTATTCGGGAGCCGCCGTGTTGACGGCGTTCAAAATGACGCCCAGGAGACGGCATTTGACGCCCCCGAGCAGTTCGTGGGCCCGGGAGAAGGCGCCCTTGGGGGTCTCGCCGCTGCGAGCCACGATGAGTACGCCGTCCGACCACGTGGAAACGATCACGGCGTCGGTGGCCAGCATGATGGGCGGGGAATCGACCACGATGAATTTGTATTGCTGCCGCAGGGCCTCGATGGCGTCCACCAACCGCTGCGAACTGAGCAATTCGGCGGGATTGGGCGGGATGGGGCCCGACGGGATCACCGAAAGCTCCGGCGCTCCGGGCCAGGAATGGGTGCAACCCGGCAGATCGCACGCCCCGGCCAGGTAGGAACTCAAGCCAGTGGACGGCCCGCCATTGGTGCCGAGCAGCTTCCCGATGCCCGGTTTCCGCAGATCGGAATCGATGAGCAGCGTGCGGTCGCCCAACTGCGCCAAGGTCATGGCCAGATTCACCGCAGCCGTCGTTTTCCCCTCCTTGGGCAGCGCGCTGGTGACGAGGATCACTTGCGGAGGCTGATCGGCGCGCGAGAGCAGGAGCGAGGTGCGGAGGGCGCGAAAGGCCTCGGCGATCTGCGACTGCGGCTGCTCGTGAGCGATCAACGCGACGCGCTTGCCATTTTCGCGAGCGGCCTGGGCGTCGGCGCCCTTGAGCATGCGGGAGGTCGGCCGGATGTACGTGCTGCCCGGCAGCGAAGGAACGATGGCCAGGGAGGGGAGGTGCGTCAGGGTTTCAATGTCGTCGGGAGTCTTGACGGTATTGTCCAGATACTCGCGGAAAAACGCCAACCCGATTCCTCCCACCAGGCCGACGATGAAAGCCAGGCCGATGTCGCGCGCTTTTTGCGGACTCGCCGGCGAGGGCGGGATCATCGCGGCATCGACGATGCGGACGTTGCTCGAGCGCAATCCCGCCGACAGGCTGGCTTCCTTCAATTTCTGGAGCAGGCTTTGGTACATCTGGGTATTGGTATCCGCCTCGCGCTTCAGGATGTTGTACTGGACCATCTTCTGCGCCTGCTCGCTCGCCTGGCTCTTCTGGGCGTTGACGGCCGCCTGGAGGAACTCTTCGTTCTTGCGAGCCGTCTCGTACTCGGTGGTGATTTCCTGGGCGACGATCTCCTCTTCCTTCTTGAGCGAGCTGGCGACGGAGTCGAGCTGCGCCTGGAGATGCTGGACGGTGGGGTAGTTCGGGCCGTACTTGCTCAGCGCGGCCGCATATTGGTCCTGCAGGTGGGCTTGCTGGCTGTGGAGGTCCTGGACCACCGTATTCTGCTGAACGGCCTGCGAATCGGCCACTTGGCCGTTCTTGATCATCGTGTAGCTGGCTTCGTCCTTCATGCGCTCGGCCTGCGCGGCGGTCAACCGGGTGTTCAGATCCGCCAGTTTCTGCGTGGCGAGGTCCTGGCCCTCGGAGACCGTCCAAATCTGGTTCTGCTTTTCGTAGGCGATCCTGGCGTCTTCCGACTGCTGCATCTTGGCTTGCTGCGTGGCCAGTTGGTCTTCCAGCCACTGCGAGGCGCGCTGGGCCGAGTCGTACCGGGATTGCGTTTGATACTCGCTGAAGTTCTGTACGTGCGCGTTCACGACGAGTGCGGCCAGCCGCGGGTCCTCGGACTCGAAACTGACTTTCAACAAGTCGCTGTTGGGGATGCGCGAGACGCTCAAGCGGCCCAGAAACGCGCTGAGGATGGCAGGCCTGCTGAGCGGCGCCTGGTTCGGCCCCGGCTGGCTCGAGCTCGAGATACCGTCCAATTCCGCGATCGTGCGCTGGGAGGAGCGAAATTCGGGATACTTCCACAACTGGAGAGACTTGATGGTTTGAAGGGCCAGGGTATCGCTCTCCAGCACCTTCGCCTGCGTCTCGATGTAGGAGTCGGGATCGTAGTATCCGTAGTCCACCGAAGAGGATTGAAAGGGGAGCAGGTTGGAAGTCTCGCGGTCCACTTCCACCTGCGCGGTGGCCACGTAGACCGGTTTCATCTTGAAGGTGGCGATGGTTACGACCGTCACGAGGGTCAGCAGGAAAGTCAGGCTGAGAACCAGGTGCTTGCGCACTACGATCACGTAGTCGATCAGGTGCATCTCCCGCGTCTGGGAGGACGACCATCCGGCCGGGGCGCTCGGATAACCGGGCAGGGGAAGCGGTTCCGTCCACGGGATTTCGCGTCGCACGAGCTTCGAACGGTCATCCGACATACGCGACCAACCTCACTCTCTCGGATAGCGGAGACATCTCAATAGCCCGCGCTGCGCATGATTGTGATCGAGCTGCCCATCCCCAGAACCGAATCGATCGCCCGGGCCAGCACCTTCTTGCCCGTGCTTGTGGGGATGAACAGGATGTCGTTGGGTGCCAGGCGAACATCCGCCGTCTTGCGGTTCAGGATTTTGTTGATGTTGACGGAAATCTCCTGATTCTTGCTTCCCGGCGCCACCTTGCGAATGATGATGGCGTCGTCGAGCTTGGCCGCGGTCGCCGTCCCGCCGGCCAGGGCGAGCGCCTTGAGCACGGTCATCTGGTCGACGTCGTTGGGGATGACAAACGCTCCGGGACGGTTCACCGCCCCGGCGATGTAGACCACTCCCGATTTCGGCACCGCCACCACGTCGCCGCCCTGGAGCATCACGTTGGCCTTCGGATCGCCCTGATCGATCAGCCGCTGGAGGCTGATCTTTTGCGAGCTCTTCTGACCGTCCTTTTCGGTTCGCGTGATGGTGACGAAATACCCCGCGGTATCGCTCAGGCCCCCAGCCGCCGACAGCACCTGCAAGAGCGACGTCGGCCGGACGGCGTTGTACACCATCGGTCGCTCGACAGCACCAATTACCGTGATGGGCGCCCCTTCCTCCGACACCACGAACACACTCACCTGGGGATGGGAAACGAGCCCGCGGGAACTCAATAGCCCGGCGATGCTCGAAGCCAGCGCGGTGGGGGTGAGTCCCGCCGCCCGAATCTGATTGGGAATCAAGGGCATGGAGATGTAGCCGCTCGGATCGATTCGCGTCTGCTGCGATAGCTCCGGGATGTCGAAGACATCGACCTTGATCTGATCGCCTGGCTGCAGCGTGTAATCTTCGGCCGGAGCGGGCGCAGGCGTCCCCACCAACAGCCTCAGCCTCTGGTTGGTTTGCTGGACCGTTTCCAGGCCGGGGGAAGCCTGGGACTGGGGCGCCTTCTGCTGCGCCAAAGCGGTGCTGGCGGCAAATGCTAGCAGAGACACGACAGCCAAAAAACTCTTGGCTTTCATGGGTGGCGAGGGCCTCCTCGAAAGCAATGAGCGAAACGGTTGGCGATTCGCTGGGTGAACCCGACTGGGTAAGCCTAATCACCGCTCCGCGGCGAGTCAAGACGGAAGATGGTGGGGGAAGGAGCGGCGGATTGGGTTAGCTATTGGCTCGGGAATCAAGGTAGTTACTAGAGAGGCTATGATCAAAAAGATCACCGCGTTCGACGGTATATGAAGGTTGAAATCCACCAGTTCGTGGATCAACAGGCCCGTCAAGGCTACCAGGCCCCCTGCGTACAGGGAGCGGGTGAGGGGCGTCCGTGCCCGCCGGAGATGCCGCAAACCTCGCCGGTAGAGGATGAAGAGGAAGTAGAACCCGAGCGCGCCACCCAGTATCCCGCCGTCGGCCAGGAGTTCGACGTAATCGTCGTGCGCGTGATTGACGATCAGGCCGATGTAGTGGGTTTCGTAAAGGGGATAGGCGACTTCCAGGGTTCCCATGCCCGTTCCCGCGAGGGGGTGGGCGAGGAAGATGTGCCAGGCATCGCGGCTTATTTGGAACCGCTGTAGCAAGGTGACATCGGCTCCGGAGGGTCCCTGAAAGCGCGAGAGAGTGTAGCCGACGCCCAGCCACGCCGCCACCACCACCATCACTCCCGTCACTCCCAGCAGCAGCCACCGCTGGGAGCGCCGTCCGTAAGCCCACACCAGACCAGTCAGCATCACCAGCTCGGTCCCGAAAACCACCAAGCCCGCCCGCGAACCGGAGAGGACCAACGCCGCCGCCGGAAATACCGCGAACAGGATGACGAGGAGCCGGCGGTCGCGCCGCTCCCCATCCAGCACCAAAAGCGCCAGCCCTAAAGGCAGGATCAGTTCCACGAAGCCGGCAAAGTCGTCCCGATTGACGAACGGTCCGAAGGGCTCGCCGCCATAGTGCAGGGTGCGCAGCCAATACAGCTTTCCGTTCCAGGTGAAATGCTGAATGATCCCGAAAACAGACACGGCGAACGCCAGGCTGAGCAGGAACCAGACCAGACTCCTCCACTCCCTCGGCGTCCGAAATGCCTGCGCGGTAAGGAACAGCAGAATCAGCTCCGCAGCCAGCCGGAGGGCTTCCAGCTTCGTGTCGTAGGCGTAGACCGTCCAACCGGCGGCCCATTGCGCCAGGGCGAGGGCCAGGAGGCCTCCCAAGGGCGCGAGCAGCGCGTTCCATCGGAGTTCGAATTCCCCGCGCCTCGCCGCCCCGAGGGCCCAAATCACCAGCAGCAAGCCGGAACCGATTTCCAGCACGGCTTCCGACCACGGCTCGACCGCGCCGTGCGCCAGCACGGCGAAGGCGACCAGCGCGGGCACACCCAGCCGGATGGTTTTCAACGGGGTTGGCCTCCGCTTCGAGCGAGCGGCTCCAGGCGCACGTCGTCCACCCAAACCGTTCCGCTGATCTTGTTGGCGAGCAGCTCGCTCGGTTTGCGGCGGAGAACAACCCGGAGGCAATCGAGAGCCGAGCCAGCGCGGAATTCCGCCTGCACCTCGGTCCAGGGGTGAGTTCCCGTCATGGGGGGCGTCTCCGCGAGGACTTGGGGCGGATTCGAACAGCTTTGGATCTGGAATTGGGGACCGCTGTCCGTGGTGATGGAATCGGTGCGCATGTACGCGGTAAGACGATACCCTTCACCCGGAGTCAGCGGAACGTACTGGACCAGATTCCCGTAGTCGACGTTGGCACTGCCATCGAACACCACGCGCGCGGACTGGCTCCCTGCCTGCGCGACGTCGGTCACGAGGTCGAACGCCGTTCCCGCCGCCGGTGTTTGGCGCCAGCCGAAGCCTCCGTTGACCAGATCGCGTTCGAATCCGCCGTTGAAAATCAGCGAGCCGCCGGCTTCGGCCTCGCCGGGATGTCCCGCCAGGGTCAGCGCCTGCTGCCAGATGCGGTCGGCATCGGGGATCTGATTGGCGTCGATGAGGTTCTGGATGAGGTCAAAGGAACGGGTGAGGGGAACCTTCTGGCCGAGCCCGGCGAGCTTCTCCCAACAGGCCACCGCGGCGCCGTTCTCCTTGTGGGCCACGAAATAGTCGATGGCAGTCAGATAGACGTCGGGGCGGGGCGGGAGAACGCGGTCGAGGATCAAATGAATTCCCGCTCCCGCCTCCCAGAACTGGCTGATCGCGCTGCCGGCAAGACTGGGGTCGTCGCTGAGGGCGCGCTTGACCTTCGCGGCGGCGCCGTCCAGATTCCCGCGCCGCAGCAGGTAGCTCCCGTAACGCCATGCCACTTCCGCGGAAACAGGGTGAGCGGCTTGCGCCCTCTCATAGGCTTGCTGCGCCTGATTCAACTCGTCGGCGGCCTCGAAAGCCCCGGCAAGTGCCATCCACTCATGGGCGGACCGAGGATCGAGTTGCGTGGCGCGCCGAAAATCCCCGATTGCCGTCTCGACGTTACCGTGCATGAAATCCCATTGCTCGTAGAGGCCCGTACGGTCCCAATACGCCGCGTTGCCCGGCTCGAGCTGCACGGCTCGCTTCCAATCCGCCGGGTTCGTCGTCCCGTAGAGGTGCGCCGCCAGCCAATTGCGGCCGGCGGCCAGGCCGATGATGGCTTCCGAGGCCAGCGCGGCGACGACCAGTAGGATTCGCGCGATGCGGCTCGAGAGGACAACGTCCATGGCGCAGCGCATTTTACACCTATTGGAAGGCCGCCCTGGCACGCTCTCCGGCCTGCCGGTGCAAAGGGCTTCCTGCACCCGATTTGCAGGGGCAGGTAAGAACCTGGTGATGCCATAGGGGGAAACCCCGACATAGTACTGCAATTTCGCCGTTTTCACTCCCCAGCAATCGTTTGCCCTGCGTGGAGCTTCAGCCCTAGCGCCTGGCGCCTTTCGTCCCGCCGTGGCGGGTCTGGCAGATCGCAAGATCCCGCGCGTAGTTTGGGTGCCCCATCCTTCCGGCGTTTCCTGCCGGAAGGATGGGCCGGGCCTGAGCGCCACACCCCGCCACACCCACCCTTGCGAACTGCGTAACGGTCGGGCTCAACCAACGCCCGGGATTTCGACGCCGAAAACGGGTTTCATGGGATAGCCCCAGCGCGCCGGCGTCTTCTCCCGTTCCAAAATCGGGTGCTGTGGCTTCCGTCCCGGCGCAAATCCTGCCCGTTGCGCTGCCAGACTCCCATGCAACTAACTGCACTCTAAGCACCAAAATTCCGTAAACTGCATTCCTTTTCACCCGGCCACAGCTTCAGCGCTGACGCAAACGCTGCCGCTCGGCGACACGGAGACCCTACCCTGGCCCGCAGCGGCCTTCGCGTCTCCCATCTGAAGAGAAAAGAGAGCACTCCTCGCCAGCAAACTCTCTTTTCGGGTACCCGCACCGTCCCGCGATCGCCACGGACCGGCCGCCGGAGGGAAGTCGAGTGTCACGACGGCAACGGCAGGATGGCGGGAGGATGGCCATTGCCTTGCCTGGAATGATCCGTGGACGCGGCTAGCCCAACTTCGTCACGGGAGTCCGATTTCTGATTATTTTCGCGCCTAGTGATGTGCCAAGCTGTTTGTTTTCAAGCCGGCGTCTCCGAAATCACG
>JAJYLB010000105.1 GCA_021788095.1 Acidobacteriota bacterium
TGTGCGTTTATGCAAGAAGCCCCCTAGCCTGACTTCCGCGCTCGGAAGCGAGATTTTGATTTTTTTAGCCAGCAAACGGTTTGTTTTCAGTGGGGGCTTTCCGAAAGGCCATAATAGTGACGAATATATTTAACATTTATCTTGACATGGGTGCGTATAGATGTTTATGTAGTGTCCCATGTATATCCGTAGGACCACCAAGACCCACAAGGGCAAAAGCTACACCAACTATCTGCTCGTCGAGTCCGTCCACACCCCCAAAGGTCCCCGCCAGCGAATTATCTGCTCGCTCGGCTCGCTCGCTCCCGCGCCGCGCGACCAGTGGCTGAGCCTGGCTCATCGCCTCGAAGCCAGCCTGGAAGGGCAAGCTTCGCTTCCTCCTGCCGACGCGCAGCTCGAGGCTCTGGCCGAACGAACACGTCGAGGGCCGAAGGCCCGCACCGAGCCTGGGGCGACTCGCGCCCGAACCGGAGCGACGATTGCGGTAGATCCCGAGCGCGTAACGGTGGAAGAAGCGCGCGAAGCCGGCCCCGTGCATGTGGGCCACCAGATGTGGCAGCAGTTGGGGCTGGGCGAAATCTTGAGCCGGGCGGGGTTCGCGGAGCGCGCCTGCCAGTTGAGCGAAGCGATGACGCTGAACCGTCTGATCTTCCCTCTTTCTGAACATGCCATGCCGGACTGGATCGGGCGCACGGCGCTGGCCGATATTCTTCAGGCCGATTTGTCCGCTCTTCACGACGACGCCTTGTACCGCAACCTGGACCGCCTGCATCCGAACCGGGAGCGGGTCGAACGGGAGTTGGCCGAGCGCGAGAAGACGTTGTTTAATCTCGACGACACCGTGTATCTATACGATTTGACCTCGACTTATTTCGAGGGCGAAGCCATGAGCAATCCGCAGGCAAAGCGCGGCTACTCGCGCGATAAGCGGCCCGATCGGAAGCAGGTGATGGTGGGCTTGGTGCTCGACCGCGAGGGTTTTCCCAAAGCGCACGAAGTCTTCGACGGCAACCGGCAGGATCGCACCACCGTGGCCGAGATGCTGGGCAGCTTGCAAAAGCGCACGGGCGCCAAGCCGGGCGCGACGGTGGTGGTGGATCGGGGCATGGCTTACGAAGAAGATTTGGCCGCCATCCGGGACCGCGGCTACCACTACCTGGTGGCCGGGCGGCAGCCGGAACGCAACGCCTGGCTCGCCGAGTTCGAGTCG
Organism: Acidobacteriota bacterium; assembly: GCA_021788095.1. Taxonomy (GTDB): domain Bacteria; phylum Acidobacteriota; class Terriglobia; order Acidiferrales; family UBA7541; genus JAKASX01. The sequence continues at coordinate 1,211 of JAJYLB010000105.1, forward strand.
GACAACGCGTGGGAAGAAGTGATCCGCACGCCCTCGCCGCGCAATCCCGATCAGCAGAAATCGCGGGTGTGGATCAAGCGGCGGCAGAAGGAGAACGAAGTTTACATTCTTTGTGTGAGCGAGGGACGCCAAGCCAAAGACCGAGCGATTCGCGAAACCCACGAACAACGCTTGAAGAAAGATCTGGAGCGGCTCGCGGCGCGGATCGCCAAAGGCCAGTTGACCGACGTGAAGAAAATCTATCAAGCGATCGGTCGGCTCCAGGAACGCTATCCGCGCGTGGCCCGCTATTACCGGATGGACTACGACCGGGAGCAGAAGCGCCTGACGTGGGAAGAAGATCAGGAGAAGAAATCTGTCGCAGCCAAGCTCGACGGCGGCTACGTGCTGAAGACCGATCGGCAGGACCTGACGGCGGATGAAATCTGGCGCACCTATATCTTGCTGACGCGGGTCGAAGCGGCCTTCCGGGCGATGAAGAGTCCGCTCGGGGAGCGGCCCATCTTTCATCATCTGCAAAACCGCACCCAGACGCATATCTTCCTCTGCGTGCTGGCCTATCATCTGCTGGTGGCTATCGAGAAGCGCTTTCTCGACCAGGACGTGCACACCTCGTGGTGGACCCTGCGAGAACAACTTCGCACGCACCAGGTGATCACCGTGGTGCTGCCGACCGCCGACGGGAACGTGCTGAAGATTCGCAAAGCCACCACCCCGGAGGCGATCCACCGCGAGATTTACTCGACGCTGAAAATATCGGCAGAAGTCATGAAGCCGGTCAAAAGTTGGTCCGCCCTTTCGCCATAGTGACGGAATGAAATGCTATCTCATTGCCAATGCGATACCTCACTCGCCCGAGCGCGGAAGTCAGGTCAACCGGCGCGGGGATTCGAAGGGCGAGTGGTGAAATGGTAGTGAGCGGAGAGTTCCAAAAAGCGAGGGTGGAAGTGGATGGCGTCGCCCCGGCGTTCCAGGACGACGCTGCGAAGGTTGTCGGTCTCCAGGCTCCTGGGTGCTCCGCCCCAGTCGTGAAAGGCGTGGACGTGGCCGAGGAGAAAATTCTCCAGGCTTTGATCGAAGAAGAACTCCAACCACAAGGCGCGGCTGTAAGACAGCGTCAGGACGAAGCCGGACAAACGGCGGCGGGCGCGGCCGATCACCACGTCGCCGAAATGAGCCCAATCGGCCTGAGCCTGCTCGCCGGGGAACGTGCGCAGGCGCAAGAAAGCCTCGCGGCGTGGAGGCCGAAGCCCGGCCAGCACCCGGCGCAGTTGGGTGACGCTGCCGGTGTAGCCGCGCGGCACGATCATCTGGTAGAGACGCGTGGCGCGCAGACGGGGATACTGCTGCAAGGTCTGGCGCAGAAAATCGAGATAAGGATCGGTGAGGTGACGGCGCCGGCGCGGCTGGCTGCGAAAGCGGTCCGTGTCGAGGGCCTGGCGCACGGTGTCGGGATGAAGCGAGAGTTCAGCCGCAATGGTGCCGATCCTCCAATGCTCGGCGTGAAACAGATGGCGGATGCGGGCGACTTGTTCATCGGAAATCATGGGCAACCTCGTGAAAAGGATTCACCCAGCGCTCCCGGCGGCCACAGATCTGGCAGACGGCCCAGCCAGCCGGCATTGCCGGGTGTGGCAAGGGGCACGGCTCGGGTTCGGGTGTGGCCTCGACCGGCTCAGCCGTCCGAGGCGCGCTCAGGTTCGCACAGGAAGAGGAACGGAGGGAAGATTGATCCGTCACGCGGGCTTTCAATCGCTGGCGGTACTCGCGCTGGCGGTCACGATGATCCGCACGCCCTTCGGGGCTCTGTTGGTGGCGGCGGTTGGCCTCGCGGCGCTGGAGGCGGCGGGATTTTTCGCGGCATCGCGGGCTGCAATACTGCTGGCCGCGATCGCAATGGCGGCAGAGATAAAACACCGCGCTGCAGGCGAGAAAGCGACACACACGCTGACGAAAGGCTGTGGGACAGGCCGCAGGCACCGGTTTCCAGAGGAAGCGCTGGACAACCGGCGCCGATCATGCCAGGATGACTCTCGCTTGCTGGAGGTCCCCTTTTTGATCGGGGCCACCAATGAAAAACCCCGGTTG
>JAJYLB010000106.1 GCA_021788095.1 Acidobacteriota bacterium
GATTCTTGTGAATTCGATCAGGGTTCCTGAGGGAAGTCGATCAGCGTTCCTGTGGATTCCGATCAGTGATCGGAGCGCAGCGACGCTGGCGCAGTGATCGTCGCGGAAGTGATCGGAATCGTCAAGCAGTTGGTTTGATTGCAAGAGCCTGCTCTCCTGCCATGGTATCCCCCGGCGTTGTGTTTGGGCTGAGGGTGTGCCGCCCGGCGGAGGGGGGAGGAGCCGGGCGGCACGCGCCGCTCGCGATTCAGGTTTCTGATTTGACTTCTGGTTTCTTGGTGCGTGAGCGATACGTGAAGCGCATCTTGCGAGGCGAGTGTAACTGTAGCAATGTGGCGGCATGACGCAGCGGGAGCGAAGCAGGCGCGCGTGGGCGAAGTGGCGGAAGCTGGCGGCGGAACAAGCGCGAAGCGGCGAAACCGTGGCGGCGTTCTGCCGAAGGCGGCGGTTGTGCGTGCCCCATTTCTACTGGTGGAAGAAGCGGCTGGGTGAGGCGGCCGCGACGAGATTCGTCGAAGTGAAGTCGGCAGCGCCGATGCCCATCGCGCCCGGGGCGGCGGGTGATTCGCGCGTGGAAGTGCGGCTCGGGAACGGGCGGAGCCTGCTGGTGGGGCCGGGATTTGACGCCGAGCATCTGCGGGCGTTGCTGGCGGTGGTGGAGAGCGGGGTGTGATCGGGCTGCCGAGTTTGCGCGCACTGGATCGGGCGCAGGCGGCGCGGATCTGGCTGGCGACCGAGGCCACCGACATGCGCTGTGGGTTTGACCGGCTGGCCGAGCGGGTGCGTGCGGTGATCGGGGAGGATCCCCTGAGCGGACATCTGTTCGTCTTCCGTTCACGCCGGGGCGACCGGTTGAAGATTTTGGCGTGGGATCGGGACGGCTTTTTGTTGTGGTACAAGCGGCTCGAGCAAGGGGTGTTCAAGCTGCCGCGGGTGAAAGAGGGGGCGCGCTCGCTGGAGCTGCGGGCCAGCGAGTTGGCGATGATCCTGGACGGGATCGACGTGTCAAAGCTCAAGCGCGTGGCTCGCTACGAACGCACCGGGTGAAGCAGCGGAAGAATCGAGCGAAGAAAAATCCGGTGGAAGGAAAATTTACGCAGAACATTTAGTGGAGGATGCAACCAACTTCCTCGGCGTGCGTCTAAGCTGATGTGCCGGATACGCCCATTTCTCCCAGCAATCTTCCCGAGGACAACCCATCGCTGAAAGCAATGCTAACGGCACTGCTCGTGGAACGTGCCTCGGTGCTGGCCGAGCGCGACCGCCAGAAGCAGCGTGCCGATGAGCTGCACGTCGAGAATCTGCGGTTGCAAGTCGAGTTGGCGCGCTACCGGAAGTGGTACTACGGACCGCGGGCCGACCGACTGCGCGCCAGCGAGTTGGCGCAGGCGCTGCTCGACTTCGGCGAGAAGCTGGAGTCGAAGCCGATCCATCCTGAGGACGTTCCCGCCGCTACCGAACCGGCCTACGAACTGCGACGGGTGAAGCGGCGGCCGGGGCGGCGGAATCTGGCTCGCTTCGAGCATCTGCCTGTCACCACGCAGGTCTATGAGCTGAGCGCGGAAGAGCGCGTCTGTCCAGGCTGCGGGGCCGAGCGCCGGGAGATCGGCGCCGAGGAGAGTTGGCAGATCGAGTACGTACCCGGGCGCTTCGAGCGCATCCGTCATGTGCGCAAGAAGTACGCCTGCCTGCGGTGCGAAGCCGCTGGGTCAGGGCCGCAGATCGAGGTCGTCGCCAAGCCGGGAACGGCGCTCGAGAAGGGCATGGCCGGGCCGGGGCTACTGGCCTACATCGTGACGAGCAAGTGTGCCGATTACCTGCCGCTGTACCGGCTCGAGGACATCTTTGCGCGGCAGGGATTCGAGATTTCGCGGGCGACGCAGTCGGTCTGGTGCGGCGACGTGGCCGAGTTGGTCGAGCCGCTCTACCAGCGGATGGCCGAGCGGGTGCGGGCCTCGCACGTGGTGGCGACCGACGACACGGTCTTGCCGATGCTGAGCGCGGGCAAGGCGCAGCCGACGCGGATGTGGGTCTACGTGGGCGATGCCGCTCATCCCTACAACGTCTTCGACTTCACGCTGAACCGCGGCCGCGACGGGCCGAAGCAGTTCCTGAAGGACTACGCCGAGGTGCTCTTGGCCGACGCCTACGGCGGCTACAACGGCGTGGTGGCGGGCAATGCGATCACCCGCGCGGGATGCTGGGCGCACGCGCGAAGGAAGTTCGTCGAGGCGGAGAAGACCGCGCCGGAGATCGCCGGCGAGGCGGTTCGGTTGATCGGCGCGCTGTTCGCCGTGGAAAGACAAGGCTGGGAACTTTCCGCCGAGCAGCGCCTGGCGCTGCGCCAACAGCAATCGGCGCCGGTGCTGGCCGAGCTGCGCGAGCGGTTGCTGGCCTGGAAGGACCAACTGCTGCCGAAGCACCCAATGGCCGAGGCGGTGAACTACACGCTGGGCCAGTGGCAGGAGCTGAACGTGTTCTGCTCGGACGGCGCGGTGCCCATTGACAACAACGTCAGCGAGCGCGAGATGAAGCGGGTGGTGTTGAATCGGAAGAATTCGCTGTTCGTCGGCAACCCGCGCGGGGGCCGCACCGCGGCGATCCTGGCCAGCCTGACCTCCTCCTGCCGCCGGCACGTGATCGATCCGCAAGTCTACCTCACGCAACTGCTGGTGAACCTGGCCAGCTGGCCCGTGCGCGATCTCGATGCCTGGCTCCCGGATCAGTGGAAGCTCCGCCAACCGGCCCGCCTCGCCGCGCTATATGCCGCAGCCCCCGCAGCCTCGTAGACCTGCGGTCTACGTAGCGCTCACTGACTTTGTGATGGGATGACGCTGTAGTAGCAAGGTGGACTGAACCCTTGAGTTGAGACAGTTCCCGTGGGCACACTTTGCATTCGCTGGGAACGATTTGGGAACAAAACCCGTCAAAAACGGCCTCATTTTGCGGTTATGACATCTTGTAAGGGCAAGACGGGCCACAGCTTACAGATTTGATCCATTTAACTCATAACCCGGAGGTCGCTGGTTCAAATCCAGCCCCCGCAACCAGCAATCATTAACACTCAAAGGGCTTGCTGATTTTCTTCAGCAAGCCCTTCTCATTTGCCCGTTATTAGGCTGACGGAATCGTGCCGAAGCGGAGCCGTGCCCTGTAAGGTGTTGATCACAGGCTCTTACTCTACGGTTTCCGTGGTCGCATGGAATTAAGGCTCTATAGCAGAATTTGTGGGTAAGAGGGCTGTGGAAGAAGCCGCTCCGTGGAAAAGTCCACAGAACGGACTTTCCCA
>JAJYLB010000107.1 GCA_021788095.1 Acidobacteriota bacterium
CGAACCGCGAGGCGCCTGCGGGCCCTCGCTGGCGGTGTGCGCTGGCAAGACAAGAGCCTTCCCGGTTTAAGGAAAAATACAAACCACTTGCCCTTGACACGGCCGGCTTCGTTAGAGATGTGCTACCAATGAAAGTCAGGCAGATCGCAAAATCCCGCGGATAATTTTGGCTGTTCCATCCTTCCGGTGTCCCGAATCCCGAACGTTCGGGTCGGGATTTGCGGGAAGGATGGGCCGGGCCAGAGCGCCACACCCCGAGATGCCCACCCTTGCGAACTGCGCAAGGGCGGGGCACCCAAACTGCCCGCGGGATTTCGACGCCGTCACGGGGTTCGATTGGGTAGCCCGTGCGATCACGACTTTCGGGCCTGCGCGAAGAGCGAGGGTGTTCGGTCGCATTGCAATTTTGACGGCCTTCCGCCAACATGAGGGGCGATGAGCGCGCGAATCAAGTGGGCGGTCGCCGTATTCCTGGTTGTTGTTGTGGGCGTGATCGCCTATTCCTCGTTTCAGGCGACGCGCGTGCGCTACCAGGTATGCATGAGCATCGCGGGCCGCTCGCACTGCGCCGTCGCCCAGGGCCGCTCACCCCAGGACGCCATCCAGAGCGCCATGGAGATCGATTGCGGCCTTCTGGCCGCCAGTCGCGATCAGTTGATGGTGTGCGAAAGCAGCCAGCCGCAGTCGGTCACTCCGCTCGAGAAGTGATTCGCTTGCCAATTGACTTTCGCCACGGTCGCTGCCTAGCATCGGCATAGGAATGTTTCATTCAGGCGTAATCCGCTGCCTGGACTGCGACGCGGAGATGACGGGGCCAGTTTGCGAAGGCTGCGAACTTACGCCGGCCGCCGCCAGCCTGGTGGTTCGTCGCAAGGTCATCTTGCGCACGGGTCTGTTCCTCCTCGGGTCGCTGGCCTTCCTCGCCGCCATCTACCGGTTTCCGCCGCTGGAGATGGACAAGATGCTGGTCTTCTGCGGAGTCCTTTTCTTTGCCGGGCTGGGGATCGCGGTGTGGGTCGAGCGGGGAGCCGTGCGCGGAAACCAGATCGCGATACGCAAGCGGCTGTTCTATACGCTGATCCCCGTTCCCTGGGTGCTGGGCGGAATGCTGGTGCTGAACGCCAAACTGGACAACGCTCCCGTGCGGGATTGGAGAGCAGAGGTGGTGGGCAAGTTCTCGATGGCGGCGATGGTGCCGACCCGGCGCCTGGTGGTCGTGTCGCGGCCTCCTGGCAGGCAATTCGAGCGCGTGGCCGTGAGCGAAGACGAGTATTCAAGATTCCGCGTGGGAGAGGACGTCGTGGTCGAAATTCATCCCGGCTTGATAGGCGTACCGTGGGTTGCTCGGGTGGTTCCCGACCCGCTAGCCGGACCCCCCGCGAACGAGTCCCCTTCGACTCCCTACGTCCGGCCGGCGATGCGGGCCGCGCATTAGCCGCCGCGGCCTCCGGGCTCTCAACTTCCCCTTAGTACCAACCCACCGGATGCGGCAGTTCGATGGTGATGGCATCGCTGGTCTTGGCCAGCCGGACCGTGACTTGCTGGGCGGGGCCGATGTTCTGCGAGTCCCAGCCGTAGGTTTTCAGAACGGGAGTGTGCCGATCCGGCTCCGGGCCCCAGAGATCGGCGTCGCGGGTTTGGAAATCGCTCCGCGCCACGCGATAGGCGCGCTCTTGCTTCAGGTCGAGAACGAACCAATTCCGCTCGACTTGAACGAGGAGCAAATGGCGATTCTTCACGGCCTGCAGAACGCTCCAGTCCTTGACGGGTTGGTTATCCCGCTTCAATAAAGCTCGGGCGACCGGCTTCCAAGTGAGTTTCCGGCCGGCGGCTTTCCCGGCGGCACAGGCGAAAAGAACGGCCGCGGCGAGGGCCGCGGCGGCAAGGTAGCTCTTTCTGGTTCGCGTCGGCGTTGGCGCTCTCCTCGCCGTATTCTACCCTACGTGCTTTCCCTGGCCGCGCCGGTCTCCAGGACGGGTATAATGCGGCCAGAATCCATGGGCGCGTTCCTCGATCGATTGCGCCAGACGGTGCTGCGCGTCGTCCCGGCCGGCCTTACGCAAGCGCAGGCCATAGCGTTTGTGATGTTCCTGGCGTTTTTCCCCGTGCTGCTGCTCTCGTTGGGGCTTCTGAGCCTTTCCGGCTGGAGCGCCGAACCCGCCCGCGAGTTGCCGATCGGTCTTCAGCTCGTCCTGCCCGGGGGAAGCCTCCACTTGATGACCGAATTCCTGACTCGGTTCCAGGGCACGCCGTGGCGGCTCGTCGGCGTGGGCCTGGTGGGCACGTTTCTGTTCGTGACGCAGGCGATGGCCAACTATGTGGATGGCTTCGCGATCGTCTGCCGCGACGCCGTTCGGCCCAGTTACTTGTGCCGTTATCGCCGGGCCGTGCGCATGCTTTGTTTCACGATCTTTCCGTGGTTGTGCACGGGCGTTCTGACGGTGTTCGGTCGCGAGCTGCGCACGCGGATCAGCGGGTTTCTCGGCGGAGGACTGCTGATTCGGGTGGGGTGGGTGGTCGTTTACGACGGCGCGGCCCTGGCCACCGCGTTCCTGGCTCTCGTCGTGATGTATCACGTCGCGCGGCCTCACCGCCGCTGGCGCGATCAGGTGCCGGGCGCCTTGCTGGCAACCGTGTGCTGGTGGTTGCTCACGGGCGGGTTCAGCATCTACGTCCGCGATATGCGTTACAACCTGATTTACGGGAGCATGGCCGCGGTCATCGGCCTGATGATCTGGATGTATTTCGTAGCGCTCGTCGTGATGGCGGGCGTCGCGTTCAATTCCGTAGGCCTTGCAGCCGCCGGCGGTCCGACCGGCCTTGGAGCCGCGGAGTCACGGACCGGACTCAACACCCGAGCCGCCACCGCCGCGAGGAAATAAGAGGGCGGGCCAGGCGGGTTTAGGATAGGGGCATGCTCACGCTTGATGTGGATTGCTACGCAGGCTACCGCGCCGACGAGCGGCCCTTGCGGTTCACGCTGCGCGGGCGCACGTTCGCGGTGGTTGCCGTCGACGACCGGTGGTACGAGCCCGAAGCCATCTACTTCCGCGTGCGGGCAGACGACGGCAACCTCTATATCCTCCGGCACGACGAAGCCAAGGACCTTTGGACCCTCGACGCCTTCCGGTCCGTCCCCGCTACCGAATAGCCCGCATGAGGGACACAGGCTGAAGAATCTGTGTGGCAACGCGAAAAGGTGCGAATTCCACAGCCCTGGCGCAAATTTCGTGCGTTGTCCGCAAACGACTTGCGCGAA
>JAJYLB010000019.1 GCA_021788095.1 Acidobacteriota bacterium
GCAACTGGCATTTCCACAGTTTGTATTTTTCATAGATTCGCGCAAGTCGTTTGCGGACAACGCACGAAATTTGCGCCAGGGCTGTGGAATTCGCACCTTTTCGCGTTGCCACACAGATTCTTCAGCCCGCCAGCTCTTGGCCAGAACCGACGCGGCCTTCCACAGGGCACACAGAGCTCAAACTTACGAGGCCGGTGACGAGCCTGCTGCCTGTGGCCGCCCGGACTCGACGCCGCGGCGGGACTCGGGCATCCTTGGAGGGGAAAACGGAGGAGGGGGAAACACCCATGGAAACTTATTATCGGCCTTCCGACCTCGGGAAATTCGCGGAGATGGGGCGCGGGAACGAGGATCTATGGAAAAAATTTCAGGCATACTATGCGGCGGTTTTCGCCGAAGGGGCGCTGACCGAGCGCGAGAAGGCGCTCGTCGCGCTCGCGGTGGCCCATGCGGTGCAGTGTCCGTACTGCATCGATGCCTACACGCAGGCGTGCCTGGAAAAAGGCTCGAACGTCGAGGAGATGACCGAAGCGGTACACGTGGCCTGCGCCATCCGCGGCGGGGCGTCGCTCGCCCATGGCGTCCAGATGCGGAACGTGGCCGAGAAGCTATCGATGTAGGAGCAGCGAGACCACCGGCGGGGAGCCATGGGAGAGAGCCTGATCGCGCGTCGAAGTCCGCTGGCCGCGGCCGGCGAGCAGCTTCGCATCCTCGGGCAGGATGGCCGCATCCGGCAGTTCGAGGAGCGGCTGAGCGAGGCGGGGCTCGGCCCCCTGCACGCCACGGGCATCTCCGTCTTCCAAATCAACGTCGGCAAGCTCTGCAACCAGACCTGCGCCCATTGCCACGTGGATGCGGGTCCGGACCGGCGCGAACAGATGAGCCGGGAAACAGCCGAGCTGTGCATGGCCGCGCTCGAGAAGACCGCGATACCAACCGTCGATATCACCGGAGGAGCGCCGGAACTCAATCCGAATTTCCGCTGGCTCGTCGAGCGAGCGCGCGCGCTGGGCCGCCACGTGATCGACCGGTGCAATCTGACGGTGCTGGAAATCGCTCCGCAATCCGATCTGGCCGAGTTCCTGGCCCGGCACCGAGTGGAGATCGTCGCCTCGCTCCCTTATTACCGGCCGGGGCAAACCGACGCGCAGAGAGGCAACGGCGTTTTTGAGAAGTCCGTGGCCGCGATGCGCAAGCTGAATGGGCTCGGCTACGGCCAGCCCGCATCGGGCCAGCCCGAATCGGGCGCGCCCGCATCGGCCGCGCCCAATTCGAGTTTGCGGCTAAATCTGGTTTCGAACCCGGTCGGAGCGTTCCTGCCGCCGAAGCAGGAGGCGATGGAAGCGCAGTTCCGGCGCGAACTGGAGCGGCGCTGGGGAGTCGTCTTCAACCGGCTCTACACCATTACGAACATGCCCATCAGCCGGTTCCTCGACTTCCTGCTGGCGAGCGGGAACTACGACGGCTACATGGAACGCCTGGCAAATGCATTTAACCCCGTGGCGGCTGCCGGAGTGATGTGCCGGTACACGATTTCGGTGGGCTGGGACGGCACGCTCTACGATTGCGATTTCAATCAGATGCTGGATCTGCCCACCGGCTACGGCGCGCCCCGCCATGTCCGGGAGTTCGATCCCGAGCGATTAGGATTTCGGCGAATCGTCACGCGAAACCACTGCTACGGCTGCACGGCGGGAGCGGGCTCGTCCTGCGCGGGAACCATCTCGTAGCACGGTGCCGCAAAACAGCGCCGTCCGTAAGGGCACGGCTTCAGCCGTGCCGCAAGTGTTCTGGCATGATGGCGGCTTCAGCCGCTGAGGGAAGCGAGCTTGGGCCTTGCAGAATCCTGCCACGGGAGGCCCAAATCAGGCGTCGGAGAGCGACTCGTCGATAGGAGGCGGCTCGGCCGATACAGCCTTTTCCAGGATTGCGCCGCAATCCAGACATTCGCGGAATTCGGCGTCCTGGTCGACGGCGATGAGCCGGGTGCGGTGGTGCGGGCAGGGGGTGGATCCGGGCTCGGTCATCACGCCCTCTACCAAAAGTATACCTCGGGGTTGACAAAGCGCCCCGCGGCGAGTATGGCGAAGGGGAGCGATGGCTGAACCAACACCAACGCAGCGGGTGACCACGGCCCTCTTCTACTTCTTTCTGGCCCTGCTCGCCTACCTGACGTTCCTCCTGTTCCAGCCGTTTCTCACCCCGCTCATTTGGGCCGCCGTGCTCGTCGTGCTTTTCCTGCCCTGGCACCGGCGGCTCGAGCGGCATCTGGGCAAGACGCTCTCCGCCACGGCGAGCACGGCCGCCGTCACGGCCATCCTGGTCGTGCCGACGGTCCTGGTGATGATCGCCTTCGTGCAGGAGGCGGTCCAGGCGCTGGGCGCGGTCCATCCCAGCGCGTTCCTCGCCCATGCCGCTTGGCTGAATCAGCTTTGGCTGTGGATTGCCCGCCGGATTCCCGGGATGTCGGGAACGAGCCTCGGGACGGTCGTGCGCGATGAGGCCGAGAGTGGCACGACGTACCTGGCGCAGCAGCTCGGCGGAGTGGTGGGGCACGTCATCGGTTTCGTGTTCGATCTGGTAATTACGGTCATCGCCACGTTCTACTTCTTCCGCGATGCCGAGGCGATCATGCACTGGGTTCGCCGCGCCCTCCCCTTCCCCGAAGCGCAGCGCGAGGCTACGATCGCTAAGGCGCGCGACCTGGTGTTCGTCACGGTGGCTTCGAACCTGGCCGCCTCCGGAACGATAGGACTCGTCGGGGGAGTGGCGTTTCTGGTGGGAGGAATCCATCAGGTGGTGTTTTGGGGTGTGGCGAGCGCCTTCTCCGCCCTCGTGCCCGTGGTAGGGGAGTGGGTCCTGTGGATCCCTGCGGCGGGATGGTTGGTGGCCCAAGGGCGCCCGGGCCGCGCCGTCGCCCTGCTCGCCATCTGTCTGGTGGCGGTGCTGCTGATCGACAACGTGATGCGGCCGCTCATCATCAGCGGCCGGGCGAAGATGAACGGCCTGCTGGTGCTGGTGGGTGTGATTGGAGGGATACTCGTATTCGGGGTGATTGGCGTGGTGCTCGGACCGGTGGTTGTGGCGATCTCGGCAAGCGTGCTCGAAGCCTATACCCAGCCGCCCGCCCGGCCAGAAACCGGGGAAAGTGGTCCGCGCGCGGCGGCACTGGAGTGAGCGAATTCCCATGTCTACGAACGTGAAAAAAGCGTCGCCTCCCGTCGAACTCGTTCCCGAAGAACTCCGCTGGCGCTGCGATCCCCGGGCGATTCCCTTCGCCACCACCGCCGACGCCGAGCCCAGGGAAGCGGAGTGGTCTCAGGAGCGGGCGCTGCGCGCCTTGCGCACCGGCGTCGAGCTGGACGCGCCGGGCTTCAACGTATTCGTGTGCGGGGTGGCGGGAGACGGCGCCGGCGACGCGGTGGCGCGCATGATTCGCGAGATGAATCCCTGCTTGCGGCCCTCCCTGGACCGCTGCTACGTCAACAACTTCAAGAACCCCGACCGGCCGCGCCTGCTGACGCTCGCCCGCGGCACCGCCCGTGGCTTCCAACGAGACATGGAATCGGCCGTGGATTTCCTCCGGCGGCGTATCCCCCAGCTCTTCGAGAGCGAAACGTTCGAGCGGCGGAAGAGCCGCATCGTGGAGCGGTACGCGCAGCGGGAAAAAGACCTGATGAACGAGTTCACCCAGCACATCGGTAAGAGCCAGTTTGCCCTGGTGCGCGTGGCGGTGGGGCCCGCGTCCCTTCCGGAAATCGTTCCGGTCATCGAAGGCCAGCCCGTGCCGATGGAAGAGCTGCCGCGGCTGGTGCAGGAGGGGAAGCTCGACGCCCCCAGAGCCGACGAGATGAGGAAGCATTACGACGAGTTTCGGCAGGAATTCACCAGCGTCTACCGCCAGACCCTGGCCCTCTCACGCGAGCTTTCCGACGAAATCAGCTTCCTCGAGCAGGAAGCTGCCTCGACCCTGGTCGACGGCATGCTCCAGGAGCTGCGCGAGCATTACCCGGAAGGCGAAGTCGCCGAATACCTCGAAGAGGTCCGCCTCCACCTGCTCGACAACCTCGAACCGTTTCAGCAGGCCGAGCCCGCCCAGGAACGGCCCGAAGACCTGCTCGCCCGGCCCCTGCGGCCCTCCCAAGACCCCTTCCGCCTCTATGGGGTCAACGTCGTTCTCTCCCACGAGGACGCCCCCGCCTGCCCCGTCGTCCTCGAAACCGCGCCCACCTACGCCAATCTCTTTGGCTCGATCGAGCGCAGCTTCGCCGAAGGATTGGGAGGAGGCTGGCGCGCCGATTTCATGGATTTGCGCGGCGGGGCGATGCTCCAGGCCGACGGCGGCTTCCTGATTCTCTACGCGCTCGACGTCGCCAGCGAGCGGGGCGTATGGCCCGCGTTGAAACGGATGCTGCATCACCGCAGGCTGGATATCCAGCCCCTCGAGCTGCTCTTTCCCTTCGCCACCCCGCCCGCGCTCAAACCCGATCCCATCGCCCTGGACGTGAAGGTAGTGCTCGTGGGCGACCCGCGGCTGTACGAGCTGTTCTACGCCCTCGACGAGGAATTCCGCAGAATCTTCAAGGTGCGCGTGGAATTCGACGAAGTCCTGGATTGGAGCGAGGGGCTGGCGCTGCACTTCGGCGGCCTCGTGCGCAAACTGGGCGAGGACGAGAAGCTGTTACCGCTCGATCGCGGCGCGGTGGCTGTGGTGCTCGAGGAGGGGGTCCGGCTCGCCGGCCGCCGGGGGAAATTCACCGCGCATTTCCGCGAACTGGAAGACCTGGCGCGCGAGGCGTCGTACTTGGCGCGGCAGAAGGGAGAGAAGCAGGCGGGGGCGCGCCACGTCCACGAGGCGCTCGAAGCGAGAGTCGAGCGGCACAATCTGGCCGAAACCAAGATCCGGGAGATGATCGAGCAAAGCCTCCTGCTCATCGACACTAGCGGAAGCCGCGTGGGCCAGGTGAACGGACTGAGCGTGCTCGAGTCTGGCGGATACGCCTTCGGCAAGCCCGTGCGCGTGACCGCTGCGGCGGCGCTCGGCAAAGGCGGCCTCATCAATATCGAGCGGGAAGCGAACTTGAGCGGCCGGTTCCACGACAAAGGCGTGCAGATCATCGCCGGCTACTTGCGCCGCGTCTTCGCCCAGGAAAAGCCGCTATCGCTCTCGGCGAGCATCTGTTTCGAACAGTCCTATGGCAACGTGGATGGCGATAGCGCCAGCTCCACCGAAATCTACGCGCTCCTCTCGGCCCTCTCCGGCTTGCCCATCCGCCAGGACCTCGCCGTCACCGGCTCCGTCAACCAGCAGGGCGACATCCAAGCCATCGGCGGAGTGAACGAGAAGATCGAAGGCTTCTTCGACGTCTGCCGGACCAAAGGCGGCCTGACCGGCACGCAAGGCGTCATCATTCCGCGGGAGAACTGTGGCGACCTGATGCTGCGCGAGGCCGTGATCGAAGCGGTGCGGCGGGGGAAATTCCACATCTATTCGGTCTCGACGGTCGAGGAAGGCATCGCGATTCTTACCGGCGCCGCCCCGGGCGAGCGCGACCCCGCCGGGCATTTCCCCCCTGACACCGTCTACGGCTTGGCCGATGCCCGCTTGGCGCACATGGCGGAAATCCTCCGCGGCTACGAGCGCTAGCCCCTCCCCTCGAAGCAACCGGCACAAGCGCCCTCTGCTGTCGCGCCCCCGCTGTCGCACCCTCCGCTGTCATGCTGAGCGAAGCGAAGCATCCCGACCCTACCTCTGCGCCTCCCCGTCTACCCCTCCTTAGCGTTCTCGGGACCCATCGCTTCGCTCGGGGTGACAGAGCCCGGCGGTGAGGTCTTCCCAAACGGGATTCGAGGACTCGATGAGGGCGATCTTCCTGGCCCGAAGCCATCCCTTGATTTGCTTCTCGCGGTGAATCGCTACCCGGACGTCTTCGAAAGCTTCGTAGTGGATGAGTCGGTCAAGGTTATAGCGCCGGGTAAAGCCAGGCACTCGCTTTTCCTTGTGCTCGAATACTCGGCGCACGAGCTTGTTCGTGACGCCAACATAGAGCGTCTTGGACCGGTTCGTCAGTATGTACACGTAATACGCCATGTCGAGGCCACGATTCTAGTCCCGCGCCCCCTCGCTGTCATGCTGAGCGAAGCGAAGCATCCCCACCTTGCCCCCGTCCCCCCACTGTCATGCTGAGCGAAGCGAAGCATCCCGACCCTGCCCCCGTCGCACCGGCGGCACGATCGCCGACAGATAGTTGCATCCTCCGGACCCGCGGCCAACGTATTAGCTAATAGGACGAGAACATGCCCGGCGAGGAGCGCTGTTGAGCGAACCCCAACTCGATTTCGAGGCGCTGCTCCGGGAGCACCAGTCCATGGTGTTCAGCATCGCGCTGCGCGTCACGGGAGATTGGGCGGCGGCGGAAGAGGTAGCTCAAGACGTGTTTGTCGAATTGCACCGGCGTTTGGATGGCATCGAGTCGCGGGAACACGCCCGAGCCTGGCTCCGCAAAGTGGCTACGCATCGCGCGATTGACGCCGCGCGCCGCTCGGCGCGCCTCCCCAAGACCGACGTCGAGGCCATCGATCTGCCCGGGAAAGCCAGGGATGGCGATGCGCTGCTGGCGCGGCACCTCGAGCGGCTCGTGGCCCAATTGCCCGAGGCTATGCGCGCCGCCATCGTCTTGCGCTACCAGGAGGATTTGACGCCCGCGGAGATTGCCGAAGCGCTCGAAATGCCCGTCGCCACGGTGAAAAGCAATTTGCAGCGCGGCTTGCAGCTCTTGCGCCGCGAAACGGAAAGAACTTTGGGGCCACAGCATGGAAGAACTTGAAAGAGATTTGCAGGCGGCGTTGCGCCGGCGCCCCGCGCCGACGGGCTTTGCCCAGCGCGTGTTGGCTCGGATCGAGGCCGCCCCGGCGCCCTCCGCGAAGCCCTGGTGGCGCTCCCGCGGGCTCCTGAGGCCGAATTGGCGCTGGGCCGCGGCCGCCGCCTTGGTGATCTCCCTGGCGGCGGGCAGCGCCCTCGAATACCAAAGGCAAGAGCGCGCGCGAGGCGAGCGCGCGAGCCAGCAGGTGATTCTCGCGCTTGAGATTACGGGTTCGGCATTGCGCGCCGTCCGGTCGCAGATCGCGCGAACGGCGCGCGCACAAGGAGGGGAGAGATGAGGAGACAGGCTGTCCTGCTTTTGTTCTTGCTGGGCTTTGGCGCTTGCGCCGCGAAGGCCCAAGCCCCGTTTCCCCTGGATACGCAAAAATTCGCCCAGAACGCGAGCAACGTGAGCACCGTCTCGCTCGATAAGAACATGCTCCAGCTTGCCAAGAGCTTCATGGGCGGAGCGGCGGGGAAGGAAAATTCGAAAAATCAGGCGGCGGCGCAGATCATCAACCATCTGGACGGCATCTACGTCCGCGATTACGAGTACAGCGGCCCGGGCAAATACTCCAAGGCCGATGTCGAAGCCTTGCGGAAGCAGCTCGAGAGCAAGGGGTGGACCTCCATCGTCACCGAGCGCGGGAAGAACGAAGACTCGGACATCTACGTCCATCAGAAGAACGGAGAAACAGAGGGGATGTTCATCTTGAGCGCCGAACCCAACGAGCTCTCCTTCGTCCAAATCCTCGGATCGATCAGGCCGGAAGACCTCCGCTCGCTCAGCGGGCAATTCGGCGTGCCCCCGGTGGGCGGCCCGGTGGGCGGAGTCAAATCGGGCGTAAAGGGAGGCGCCCAGGGCGGAGTAAAGAAAGGCAGCCACGAATGAGACGCGGGACGCCAGAGGTTGCTTCTGAACCCTGCGTCCGGGGGTCGGAGCTTCAGCTCCGACATGAGATCCCAGAACTATCGGGGGCTTCAGCCCCTGAAGGCGCCTGGATACGCGCATTGAAACGCGCCTTGCTAGCGGCCGTTCTGCTCGCTCTCGCTCTGGCGCCGCTGGCCAAGCCGGCGCGTGCGGCCGGCGACGGATTTCACGCCGTAGTCTCGCAAATCGAGAGCCGGTTCCGGATTCGCGGCACGCACGTTCCGCTCATGGGATTCGCCAGCTTCTTCGGGAGCGTATTGACCAGGGGCGGGGTGAAGGGGATGCAAGTCACCGAATTCGACGACGTCGGACCCTCCCTTACGCCCGATGCCTTGCGCCGAGCGCTGCGGGAAGGATTGGGTCCGCCCTGGCATCTGTTTGTCGAAGGCCGCGAGATCGCTTCGGGCGATACCACCTATGTCTATTCACGGGTCACGGACGGGACGATGCGTCTGCTCGTCGCCGATCTCGATGGCGGCGAACTCGACCTCGTCGAGATGCGTCTCAACGGGAGGCGCCTGGCCGCCTGGCTCCAAGACCCCGAAGGCTCGCTCGCATCGCGCAAGCGAATACCATAGGAGCCGCGCCGGCTGGCCTGTTGTAGCACAGGCTTCAGAGTCTGTGTGGTAACCCAGGTTTTACGAAAGGGCACGTCCCGAAGCTTCGGGATCAGCCGTGCCGAAAGTCTATGCCCATCAACGCGGCTTTGGCCGCTGAGGGCTGCATCCGCCAGTTGCCACACAGACTCTTCAGCCTGTGGCTTTTGCTTTTCCTGAGTGGAGGGGACGCCGAAAAGGGTCTCTACCATGGAAACGCTCTGGCAGGACGTTCGCTACGGCTTGCGGCTGCTGCGTAAATCGCCCGCCTTCACCGCGCTCGCGGTCGTCACGCTGGCCCTGGGCATTGGCGCCAATACCGCAATGTTCAGCGTCGTGAATGCGGTGCTGCTCGAGCCGCTTCCCTTCCACGAACCGGGCCGCCTGGTTCAGCTTTGGGAGACGGAGTCGGCGCCGGGAAATTATCCCCTGACCGGCGCGGACTACCTCGATTGGCAGAAACAGAACCGGACGCTGGCCGCCACCTGCCTCGTTTCCTGGCCGGAGAACGAGAACCTCAGTGCCGCGGGGCGCGCGGAAACCGCGACCGTCGAGAGCACGCAAGCCAATTTCTTTTCGCTGCTGGGCGTTCAGCCGGTCCTCGGCCGCGGCTTTGCCAAGGGCGAAGACGCCGCGGGCAAGAACAAGGTCGCGGTGCTGAGCTACGGTTTCTGGCAATCTCACTTCGCCGGGCAATCGAGCGCCGTGGGCAAGGCGGTCCGGCTCAATAACGAGTCCTACACGGTGATCGGGGTGATGCCGCCGTCGTTCAACTATCCCGCGGGAACCGAGCTTTGGAATCCGCTGAACATGTCGCCGAAAAACCTCGGCGAGCGCGGCAATCACCAATGGCAAGCGATCGCGAGACTCGCTCCCGGGGTTACCGCCCCCCAGGCGCGGGCCGACCTCAGCGCCATCGAAGCGCGCCTGGGCAAGCTCTATCCGAATAACGACGCTGGCGTGAAGGCCGTGGTGATCCCGCTGCAGGAACAATTGACCCGCCAGTCTCGCGGCGAGCTGTGGATTCTTCTCGGCGCCGTTGGGTTCGTGTTGCTGGTCGCTTGCGCCAACCTCGCCAACCTCCTGCTCGCTCGCGCGAGTGGCCGCGGGCGCGAGATGGCGGTGCGCGGCGCGCTCGGCGCCGACCGCCTCCGGCTGATCCGTCAAGTACTGACGGAGGCCGTCACGCTGGCGCTCGCGGGCGCGGCGCTCGGGCTTGCCGCGGCGTGGGCAATGCTGCGCGGACTCGAAGGAGTGAAATCGCTCCCCATTCCCCGCGTGCATCCGCTCGCTATCGATTTCCGCGTTCTGCTTTTTACCGCGGGTATCAGCTTCGTGGTGGGGATTCTGTTCGGCCTTGCACCCGCGCTCCAAGCTTCGCTGACGCATCTCGCCGACGCGCTGAAGTCCACGGGGCAGGCTGTCGTAAGCTCTTCCGCGGGCCGGCGCCGCCTGCGCGATGCACTGGCGGTGGCGGAAATCGCGCTTTCCCTTGCCCTGCTCGTCGGCGCGGGGCTCTTCCTCCGCACGTTCGCAAACATGCGGAATGCCGGCGTCGGCATCCGGTCCGAGGGCTTGCTAACCCTCGGGCTGACTCTGCCGCAAACGCGCTATGCCACCCCAGCGGCCCGGAATGCGTTTTTCGAGGCGCTGCTCGAAAAGACCCGGCGCACCCCGGGCGTCGAATCCGCCGCGCTCTCTTCGGAGATACCGCTCGAGGGCGGCACGAACGGCTACGTCCAGGTGCCGGGAAACAACAACCCCGCGCTCCAAAATCAGCTTGTGGAATGGAATTTCATCTCGCTGGATTATTTCCGGGTGTATGGCGTTCCGCTGTTCGAGGGTCGTAATTTCACGCCTGAGGATCTCCAGCAAGCCGGCGCAAGAATGGCGAAGCTCCTGGCGCTCTACGAGGCTTCCCATGGCAACCTCCAGACCGTTCCTCCCGACTTGATCATCCCCGCCATCATCAGCCGGGGGATGGCGCGGGCGTTCTGGCCCCATCAAGATCCTCTCGGCAAGGTTTTCGAAGGCGGCGCGGGCGAAGAGCGGGTCATCGGCGTGGTAGGAGACGTAAAGGAGTGGGGCCTGACGAAGCGAGCGGTTCCCGTAGCCTATTTCCCCATGACCGCCGGAACAGTTTGGGGTGTCGCCGGACACTTGACGATTCGAACGTCTCTGGCCCCGCTCAGCCTGGTGGGCGCGCTGCGCGGCGACGTCGCATTTCTCGATAGCAGTCTCGCCGTGTTTCGTCCGAGGACGATGCCCCAGGTCATTAGCGACAACATGCGGCAGACTTCGCTCGAAACCTTCCTCGTCGTCCTTTTTGCCGCCCTGGCCGTGTTTCTCGCCGCCATCGGCATCTACGGCGTGATGGCGTATCTGGTGGCGCAACGCACGCGCGAAATTGGCATTCGCATGGCCTTCGGCGCAGGCCGCAGCGACGTCCTCCGACTGATTCTCGCCCACGGAGCCAAGCTGACGGCAGCCGGAATCGCCGCGGGAATCCTCGCGGCCTACGGCCTGACGCGGCTCATCGCCTCGGAACTTTTTGGAGTGAAGCCCACCGATCCCGTAACGTTCGCATGCGTCGCCGCGATTCTGGCTTTCGTCGCCATCGCCGCCTGCTGGATCCCCGCGCGCCGCGCAATGCGCATCGAGCCGATGCTCGCCCTCCGCGAGGAGTAGCTTCCGCTTTGCAAACCGCGTGCCGGCAGGGTAGGGGCACGCTGCAGCGTGCCTCACACGCGTTCCAGCCCCGTGGCGCGGGCACTCTTGCCCGCGCTTTTTGAGCTGGAGCGATAAGAAAACCGCACAGCCATCAGGAATGGCTGTGCTACCCCGCGCCCGTAGCACAGGCATTCCTGCCTGTCGCTTAGGACCGCTGGCCCGCAAAAGTTCATGAAAGCCGAGGGGACCGTGGAATCCCGCGTGTCGTTCGGGTGCCCCACCCTTCCGGCGTTTTTGGCCGGAAGGGTGGGCCGGGCGGGGCAGCATTCGACCCCGTGCGGCGTCTCTAAGGCAGCGGCCTCGTGCCCCAAATCAGCAGCGCCCCTTCGGCGCGAAACCGGCGGAGTTGGGCGGCATCGCGAAACCACCGCCCGCTGTACTCCTCCGGCGCCGGCGTGAGATCGGGGATGCGGTCGTGGCCGACACCGGCGAACCCAACCTTGCGGAAAAGTTTTGCCCACTCCGCAGCCGAAAGCAGATGCGTCGGCGGCAGCAGCGGACCCCACTGATGGCAGTCGTGATTATCCCGGTAGTAGTTGATCAGGATCCAAGCTGAGCCCGCAGGCCCGAGAACGCGAAGGATTTCGCCGAGGCCCGCCGCGGGATCGGGCCAGTAGTAGGCCGACTCGATCGAAACGGCGCGCGTAAACGAAGCGTCGGGGAACGGAATGCGCTCGGCGGTGCCGACTTCGAACTGGACCTGGTCCTGCCCGGCGCTCAGCTCGCGCGCTTCGCGAATCATCTGGTCGGAGAGGTCGATGCCCGCCACGCGGCCATCGGGCACGAGCGATGCGATGAGGCGAACGAGCCAGCCGTTGCCGCAGCCTACCTCCAGCACGCTGTCGTCGTCGCGGAAGCCGATCCGCTCGAGCATGGGCAGGGCGATGGGCAGATGCTCGTGCTCCATGCCCCGGCCCTTGCCTTCCGCGGCCCAGCGATTGAATTCGAGCCGGAGATTCTCGTCCCGCGCCGCTTCTTCCATTCTTCCGCTCCTCCCGTGACGTCTGCGCTGCCTGCACGCTCCGAAGCCCGCAGGAAATTGTCCGTGGCACAGACTCTTCAGCCTGTGCGCCTTGCCTTCGTCTGCACTCTCAACTCTGAACTTTGAACTCTCAAATCACTTCTTGCGCCTGGCCGCTGCCACGACGTACGTCTTGAACTCGGTGGGTGCGCTGGGTGGCGCGATGGCGAAGGTGATTTTCATTTCATCGCGGCCGGTCTTCGCGTAGCTCAGCCGATACCGCGGCTGTCCGGGAACGGCATCGCTGACGAATTCGAGTTCGCGCCCGTCGCGGGACAACCGCACGGCATAGTGGATCACGTGGCCCTCGCTATCCCAGTAGTCGGCCCGCGTGCGTGCGCCGTCCTTGTAGATGATCGTCAGATCGTCGTGACGGAAGGCAGGTCGCGCTTTCATGGCGGGATAGCTCGCGTAGTTGCGCCGCACGAGAACCTCCCCTTGGAGTCCCGGCAGAAGACTGAATTCGCCCGCCCCTTGCCCGGGCTGGCCTCCGCCCGCGCCCTGCCAGGTCCCGATAAACTCGCTCCAGGCGGACCACTTGGAAGCGGGCGCCTGCTGCGCGCCAACCCAGATGGGAAGGAACAACACACCAATCAGCACGACCGATAGCTTACGCATTGCCCCTCCTTGCCGAGCCCGAATTCCGAAACGCTCCTGCCCGGTTGCACGCCGTCGAATTTCCTACGGATGCGGCGCCCCTGGCGCAACGCGCATTATGCCATGGGCACGAACCCCGGTGCGGGGCTGCACTCACCGCGCGGACGCCGAGGACGCCGCGGCCGCGCCTTTCGTCACCCCTCAACTCGGCCCATGCTGTCATTCTGAGCCCCGTATTGTGGGACGAAGAATCTCTCCGGACCTGGGTTCGCGGCCCACTTGACAGCGGCGTGGCCGCGGGGTATCTTTCCATAGTCGTCCTACTGGTGAAACGCGACGAAACCGAGAACCGAAATACCCCCGGGTACGCTCGATCTCCTCATCCTTCGCACCCTCGCCCGCGAGCCGATGCACGGCTACGGTATCGCCCTCCGCATCCACCTGCTCTCCCAAAAAGTGCTGGTGGTCGAAGAAGGCTCGCTCTATCCCGCGCTCCAGCGCCTGCTGATCAAGGGCTGGATCTCGGGCCAGTGGCGCCCGTCGGAGAATAACCGCCGCGCGCGCTACTACTCGTTGACGAAAGCCGGACGCAAACAGCTCGGCGCGGAAATCTCGGAATTCGAGAAGGTAGTCGCCGCCATCCATCGCGTGATCGAAACGGCGTAGGAGCAGTGGCTCGTGGCCCGTGCCTCGTGCCCCGTGATCAGCACCACGGGCATCGAGCCACGCCGTAAGGTTTAAACGTAGCGCCGGGGCCTTCAGCCCGGCACGGCCCAGGCCAGTGGCACGTGACTTGCGCCTCGTGACCAGCACCGCGGGCGTCGAGCCACGCCGCAAGGTTTAAACGTAGCGCCGGGGCCTTCAGCCCGGCACGGCCTCAACCAGTGGCTCGTGCCTCGTGACCCGTGACCAGCACCGCGGGCGTCGAAGGAGCCTGTCGGGTTTATGCGTAGCGCTTGCCTCGCCGCATGCTGGCGGGCCGCAGCCTTCAGCGCGGCACCTTGGCAGGGCTCGCAACCCACGATTCGCGCATCGCCCCAACAAACGACACGGCTGGTGCTGGGTAGGGAGCAACCCTACGCGTGTGGGCCGGCGGCCGGACCGTCGCCCGGCGCTGGCGGAGCGGCCGGGATGGCCCTCGTGTCGTGCGACGCTTCCATGCCGATGAGGACGGAATTGCGCAGTTGCTCGAAGAAATCGGAAAGCCCAGCGGGGGAATGCGGCATGAGAATCGTGTTGGTGCGCGAGTTGGCTCCGATTTCCTTCAGCGTGTCCAGATACTGCGTCATCATCACCAAGGTCAAAACGTCGGAAGGCGAAGCGCCGGGAACGCTCTTCTGGAACAGCTCGACCGACTCCTGCAACCCGGCGATGATCGCTTTGCGCTGATTGGCGATGCCTTCGCCCTGCAGCGCCTTGCTCTGCGCTTCCGCCTCCGCCTGTTTCACCTTGATGATCTTGTCGGTTTCGCCGCGCGCGCTCGCCGCCACCTGCTCGCGCTGGGCGGCGTTGATATCGTTCATGGCCGCCTTGACCTTGTCGTCCGGCTTGATGTCGGTGACGAGCGCCTTGGTGATCGAATAGCCGTAATCGGCCATGATGGCGTCCAGTTCGGCTTTGACGGCCATGGCGATGTCCGCTTGCCGGAGGAAAGCTTCGTCCAAATCCATCTTGGGCACGTGGCCCAGGATGACGTTGAAGACGTAGGACTGGATCTGCTGCCGGGGGTCGCTCAGCTTGTAGAAGGCCTCGTAGACCTTGTCGGGCATGACGAGGAACTGGATGGAAACGGGGATGCGCACGAAGACGTTGTCCTTGGTCTTCGTCTCGATTTCCATGTCGAGCTGCTGCACGCGGAGATCGATCCGCGCGGCGATGGTATCGAGAATCGGCAGCTTGAAATTCAGGCCCGGGCCGGCCACGCGCAGGAATTTCCCGAACTCCTGCAAGACGGCGGCTTGCGCCGTAGGCACCGTAAAGAACGAGCCCGAAATCAAAAGGAGCACGAAGAGCGCTACGATCCCCAGTAGAATCAAGCCTACGGGCATGGGACACCTCCGGCGGGAAGCTGCCGGGAGTATAGCAGGGAATGGCGGGAAGGCCCAAGGCAATCGAGAGCGGATAACAATACGTCTTTATAGCAAGCAGTGAGGCTCGGGGAAAACGTCGCTCGCTAAGGCCCTCAAATCTCCTTCGTTTGCACCGATGCGAGTTCGGTGTCCTTGACGCCGCGGCAGGCGAGCGCCCGGAAACCGGAAACGTCGCGCAACGCGAAGACCGGCTTTATGCCGGCAGGCGTTTTCGTGCGGAAGAAATCCGCTCCTTCGACCGACTCGAGCGCGAAGGCAGGCCGCAAGTCCGGCTGCTCGCAAGCGATTTCGACGTTGGTGAATTCAACGTTCTTGACGTGCCGCACAAAGAATCCCTGCGCGGGCATCGCGCCGAACATCGTGGGTTCGGGGTACTTGTCGGGGAATTCCGGTGGCCGAATCGCAGCCATCGCCGCCGTGCCTCCGCCGCGGCCGTCCAGGTAAACGTCGCTGATCTTGACGTCTTCGACCAGGTGGCCGGGAATCCCGCTCAGGATGGAGCAGATACGCGAGGCGGAGTTGTAGCTCGCCACGTTGCTGATGATGACGCGCCGCAGCGTGCCGATCAGCCGGCCCGCGGGTCCACGCATGCGCCTGCCCAAGCGCAGGAAGATCGGCGCATTCGCGATGTCGCGCATGGTGATGCCGGTAATTGTGACTTCCTCGAGATCGGCGCCATCCACGCTTTCGAGGGCGATGCCCTGGCAGCCGTCGAAAACGCAGTTCGATACGGCGATGTTGCGGAACCCGCCGTTCGATTCGGTGCCAAATTTGATGCGTCCGGTGCGCGGCACGCGAAAGCCCTCCGGAAATTTCCGGAACGTGCCGTCGAGCACCGCGCCCATCTCATACGAACCGCTCACGCAGCAGTTCGCGATGGTCACATTCTCGGTGGCGCGCGGCTCGTTCAAGGCGTAGGAGCTCTTGAGGCAAATGCCGTCGTCCCAAGGCGAATTCACCGTGCAGCCCGCGATGCGCGCGTTGCGGCAGCAGTCGATATCCATGCCGTCGCGGTTGGTATCGATCGTCACGTTCGCCACGATGAGGTTGTCCACGCCGGTGGCCAGGATTCCGAAATGGCCGCCTTTCAGGATGGAGAAATCCCGCAGCACGACGTTATGGCAATTCTTCAGCGCGATGGTTTTGTTTCCCACCCCCGGCGCTTCCGCCCGCGGCGTATCGCTCCCATAGCCGCGGCTCAAGCCTTGCCCCCAGATCCGCCCGAGGCCGGTGATGGCGATATCGTGGAGGTCTTCGCCCCAGATCAGGCTGTTGTGCCAGTGGCTGTGGCCGAAATCCTGGTAATGGTTGTCTCCCGAGTTGGGCTCGGCGTCGTCGTAGCGGTCACCGCTGGTGGCGCCATTCATCGGCGTCGAGGCGGCGAGAAGGGTCGCGCCCGAATCGAGGTGGAGGGCCACGCCGTTCTCGAGGTGGATCGAGTAGCAGGCGTAGGTTCCCGCGGGAAAGCGGAGCGTGCCCCCGCCCGCAGCGGCCACGGCGGCGATCGCGCGGTTCACGGCCGGCGTATCGATCGTTTTCCCGTCGCCGACGGCTCCGAAGGAGCGGACGTCGTACATCCCGGCCACCGCTCCGGCCGGCGCCGCGTCTGGTCCCGAAGGTTCGGGAGCCCGCGCCCAGGGGGCCGCAAGTCCCGCGGCAAGGCCCAACCCTGCGGTGCTCAAGAACCTCCTGCGATCTTCTGGCATCTGTTCCCTCCAAGTCCCCCGTAACACAAATAACCGGAACAATTACCAATCCCTGTCATGCTGAGCGAAGCGAAGCATCCCGACAACGCTTGGCTGAGGCGCGACGGGGAGAGGTAGTGACGGGATCCTTCGCTGCGCTCAGGATGACGAGAATGGTGGCCACATGCAAAGGCCGCTTGACGCACCCCACTAGACCGCCATGCCGCAAACGGAGCAGTAGCGCGCGCCGCCGACGCAAGGCGCGCCGCATCGCCCGCAGATGCGACCCGCGCCCGCGACGACGAACACGGGCGCGCGCGGCTCCGCCGAACACGCCCAGATCATCGCAATCACCCAGCCAATCACCGTCCAGCCAAGGAAGAAATTCAGGAGGAAGATGCCGGCCGCGTTGTGCTTGTTATGCCCCAGGATCGAAGGCAGAAAGTAGAGCAGGGTTCCCAGCACGAGAAAAGTCATGGCGGCGCCCCCTTTACTCCCTCGGCGACAACCGACGGCAAGTTTCTTCCCTTTGTTACGCGCAGGGCAAGCGAAAAGTTCGATCTCGAGCCGCGGCGGCGTCGAGACCCAATGTCCACCGCTGCGGGACGAACGGCGGCGGGCCACTCTTGGCTGCGCGTATCTCCCTTCGCCAGCGTCGAAATCCCGCGCGCCTTGCGGGTGCCCCACCCTTGCGCGGTTGGCAAGGGTGGGTGCTCTGGGCGAGGCTGCCTCCGCCCGGCCCATCCTTCCGGCCCGCCGTGGCGGGCCGCAAAGATGGGGCACCCGAACTACCTGCGGGATCGGGAGGCGTACCCAACGCTGCTAGCGATTGACTTGTTGCGGGTCCTTACGGGCGGGCAGGAGTGCCCCGCGCCCGCTACTTCGCTGCTTCCACTTTGGCGAGAAGCTGGACGAAGCGCTGCTGGCGCTCCTCCTGCGTCTGGCCGGCGTAGGACTCGGCGAGCTGCGTGGCGTTCATCGAGCAGAATTTCGGCCCGCACATCGAGCAGAATTTCGCCTCCTTGTAGTAGGGATCGGCGAGGGTCTCGTCGTGCATGGCGCGCGCGCCGGCGGGATCGAGCGACAACTCGAACTGCTTCTCCCAATCGAAGAGGAACCGGGCGTAGCTCAGGGCGTCGTCGCGGTCGCGCGCGCCGGGACGGTGGCGGGCGACGTCGGCGGCGTGCGCCGCGATCTTGTAGGCGAGGATGCCCTGGCGAACGTCTTCGGCGTTGGGCAAGCCGAGATGCTCTTTCGGCGTGACGTAACAGAGCATGGCGGCGCCGTGCCAGCCGATCATCGCGGCGCCAATGGCGCTGGTGATGTGGTCGTAGCCGGGCGCGATATCGGTGACGAGCGGGCCGAGCGTGTAGAACGGCGCCTCGTGGCACATCTCCCTTTCCTTCTGCACCTGCAGCTCGATCTGATCCATGGGGATGTGCCCCGGACCCTCGATCATCACCTGAACGTCGTATTCCCAGGCCTTCTGGGCGAGTTCGCCCAGGACCCGCAGCTCGGCGAATTGGGCCTGGTCGGAGGCGTCGGCGAGCGAGCCGGGCCGCAGGCCGTCTCCAAGCGAGAAACTGACGTCGTACTTGCGGAAGATCTTCGCGATGTCGGTGAAGCGGTCGTAGAGGAAATTCTCTTTGTGGTGATAGTTCATCCACTGGGCGAGCAAGGCGCCGCCGCGGCTCACGATGCCGGTGATGCGCCCGCGGACGAGCGGGAGAAACTCGCGCAGGACGCCCGCGTGGATGGTCATGTAGTCGACGCCCTGCGCCGCCTGCTCCTCGATCACTTCCAGCATGAGGTCGGCGGAGAGCTCCTCGATCCGGCGAACGCGCGTCACCGCCTCGTAGATCGGCACGGTGCCGATGGGCACGGGCGAGCGATCGATGATGGCCTGGCGAATGGCCGGGATATCGCCGCCGGTCGATAGGTCCATCGCGGTATCGGCGCCGTAGTGAACGGCAACATGGAGTTTCCCGAGTTCCTCCTCGATGTTCGAGCTGGTGGCGGAGTTGCCGATATTGGCGTTGATCTTGCACCGGAAGGCGACGCCGATGCCCATCGGCTCCAGGCTCACGTGCCGGATATTGGCGGGAATAATCGCTCGGCCGCGCGCCACTTCCTCGCGCACGAGTTCGGGAGCGACCTTCTCGCGGCGCGCGACGCATTCCATCTCCTCGGTGATCGTGCTGCGGCGCGCGTAGTGCATCTGGGAAACATTCTCATCCCCGCGCGCGGCGGCTTCCGCTTCCCGCTCCTTCACCCACGTCTCTCTCGAAGCCATGGCTTACCCTCGTCGGAAATCTCCGGTTGGAGTAACTCCCCAGTTCCCGTCGTTCCTATTCTACTATTTCTACCGCTTTGGCCGGGGCCGGGAAGCCGGCGGCACGATATGGTTCAAGCGGTAGTAGGTGACCAGGTTGCCGTAATGTTCGCCGGAATGCTCGACGATTTCGTAGGCGAACGCGATCAAAGCCATGGGCTGGCCGCCAAAGGGACTCTTCACCGGCCGCACGATTCCCCGGTCGCCTTCCTTGCGGATAGTCGCCGCGCCGTCCTCGACGGCCTTGGTGATCTCCGCGACGACTTTCTCCTTGGTGTTGTATTCCGATCGCGGAAGGTCTTCCGCGCCCGTCTTGCGCCCGGCGGCGACGTCGGGAACGAACTCGTCGACGGCGGCGACGTGCAACAGTATCTCCGCGAAGCTGCGCACTTCGGGCGTCGGCTTGTAGTTGTATTTGTCGGCGGGAAAATCCTTCGCCATGCTGATGAGCTTGTTCCCCACGGCATTCCACGCCCCGAGCACCGATTCGGCGGGCCCGGGTGCCTTGGTGGCCGCCATAACGGCGGCTCCCGGACGTTCGCGGTTCCTTTGATCCTGCGCCGTGGGCGCCAGGATCATCGCTCCGGGGTTCATCGCTCCCGGATTGATCTGCCTGCCCTGCGCCCCGACGGCCGGAGCGAGCATCGCCGCCGCTATCAGAATGACCACCCCATTCCATCGATGGAACATTTTTCCTCCCTCGGTGGCGCGCTGCCGCCACACCTTTTTTTCGGGTTGAATCGAGGTTCGGCGGCCACGATCGCCGCCGGTGGCTCAGAGCCTAACACGAGCGGTCGCAAAGCTCCACGGGAACCGCGAGGCCGCGCCGATCAGTTTGGCCGCCGCGGCCGCTTGGACGGGGCGGGTGTAGGCGCGGCGGCGGGCCGGGCTCGGGCGAGTGCGCCCTGTGTTTCCTGGCGAATGGCGTCGAGTTCCGCGCCGGCTTTCGCCAGCTCGCCCGCAGCGGTGAATTTCTCGTAATTGTCGAGGTGCTGCTGGATACTTTCGAGCACGCCGGCAGGGATCCCGCTTCCCGCCGCGGGATTGGTCGCCGTGACGCCGCCGGGCGCGCCCGATTCGGGCGCGCCCGATGGGGGAGGCGCGCTGGCCGGAGCGGCAGCCGTGGCGGCGGTGGTTGCCGCTCCCGGCGAGGCGGCCTCGGGCTGCGCCAACAAGGCCATGGCTTGTGGCAAATCGTCCGCATAGACGATCCGCTGGCCGTCGGCGAGCACCACCTTTTTCAGTTCGGGCAGGTGCGCCTGCACCGCCTGGATGTAGATGGGCTCGAGGTAAACGAAGGTGTTTCCGACGGGCAAGACGAGCGTGGTGCCACGAATGACCCGGCTGCCTTGCTGGTTCCACAAGCTGAGGTCCTTGCTGATGTCCCGGTTCTGGTCGACGCGGCTCTCGATCTGCAGCGGGCCGTAAATCAACTGATCCTTGGGCAACCGGAAGAAGAGTATCTGGCCGTAGTGGGCGGGATCGCAGCGCGCCGCAATCCACGCAATGAGGTTATCGCGGTTATGGCTGGTGAACGGCAACAAGAGAACGAATTCCGCATGCCCGGATCCTGGGAGCTGCATCATGACGTAGTAAGGCTGCGTTTGCTCGGCCTGGCCCTGCGTCACCACCTGGCGCGCGATGTCCCACTGATCCTCCTTGTTGTAGAAGACGCGGGGATCGGTCATGTGGTAGATGCGATAGATCTCCGCTTGCGCGCTGAAGAGCAGTTCGGGGTAGCGGATGTGCGCCAGCAGGTCCGCCGGCATGGCCGACCGGGGAAGGAAGAGCTGGGGAAAGACGCGGCGATAAGCGGCCAGGACGGGATCGTTCTCGTCGAAAACGTAGAAATGCACGGTGCCGTTGTAGGCGTCGACGGTGATCTTGACGCTGTTGCGGATGTAATTGATGGGCGTGGCGCCCAGGTCGAGCGGCTCGGAATAGGGCTGGCGGGAGGAAACTGTGTAGGCGTCGAGCATCCAGAAGAGGCGGCCGGAGCGATCCACAACGAGGTAGGGATCGGAATCGAGCACCAGGAACGGGGCCAGGCGCTGGACCCGCCGCAGAATCTGGCGGTGCAGCAACACTTTCGTGCGGGTGGTCAGGTAGCCGGTGAGCAGGATGTTCGGGTCGTTCAACGCGATAGCGGCTACCAGGCGCATGCCGAAATCGGGAATCGGGATACCCGCCGCGCCGGCATAGGTGCTATAGGCGTTGTCCTCGCCCCGCGGGTAATCGAACTCCGGCTGCGTGGTGTCCACGAACACCCAGCGATCGGTCTGCTCGCCGAAATATATTTGCGGCCGGGTAATCTGGAAGCGGGAATAGCTCGTTTCCGGGGGCGCGTTCTGCAGGATGAGCCGCGGCTCTCCTTCCGATGTGGCTGCGTTCACCAATCCCGCCACGGCGCCGAAGCCGTGCGTGTACTCGAGGTGAAGGTTGACCCAGGTTTGCGCGGTATCGGGCAGGAGGCTGGTATTCAGGCTTCGCGCCGCGATCATCACCTGGCGCTTCTCGCTGTTCAACTCGTAGCGGTCGACGTCGACGTCGGGAAAATCGTAATAAGGCCGGAGCGCCTGCAGTTGGGTGATATTGCTCTGGAACTGCCGCCAGTCCCAAAGCCGCAGGTTATCGGCGGTATCGGGATAGCTGGCCAAGTCGAACGTCGCGTCCTGCCGGGGAGTGAACAGCTCCTCTTTCGAGTTGGCTTCGATGCCGTACGCGCTGCGCGTGGCGGCAATGTGGTCAACGATGTAGGGAAGCTCGAGCGTGAGTTGGTTCGGGCGCACGTAGACGCTGCGAACCGTCGCGGTGACGATGGGCGGAACGATCACCAGCGCCAGGAAGCCCAGCGCTATCTCCGGAGCAAGACCCAAGGACCGCAGCACGTACCACGGTCCCGGCAGCCGCCACAGGCGCCGCCTCGGCAGGCCCAGGGCCACCAGGAGCGCCAGAACGAGCGCGCCGGCCAACTGGATCCAGAGCAGGCGCACACCAATCCTCGCATCCACGTAGTCGGCGCCGTAGAGAAAGCTGTGGGTGGAATAGAGCAAATCGTAGCGGGCGAAGAAGCGGCTTACGGCGTACAGGATCAGCAAGAGCGCCACAGCCGTGCGCACCAGGGTCCCTCGGACCACCCCGGAAATGCCGGATACCACCGATCCGACGTCGAGGGATGGCATCTCGTAGCCGCGTACGCGCGCCTCCAGTTTGTCGCGAAGCGCGTCAAACCGCTCGCTGGTTGCCCCCAACCCCGCCGTTACCCCATAGAAAGCGAGCGCGAACACGAGCAGAAAGCCCAACCACGCGAAGATCATGCGATAGAACGGCAGGCGAAACATGTAGAACGCCAGGCTGTGCCCGAATAGCGGATCGCGGTAGAGCCCGCTGGTGCGGCTGCCCAGCCAGAGCGCGACTTTCCAGGGATCGATCAGATTCTGGGCGAGGAAGAAGCTGACCAGAAGAGCCCCTCCATAGCCCGCCAGGGAAAGCAGGCGCGCCCCGGCGCCGCCGAGCGCCGACTTGCCATGCCACCGGCCCAGGCGAAAGGCTGCCGCCAGAACGACGAACCCCAGGATTACGGCCGCGGTTTGCGGCTCCCAGCGAATCCGCACGTACTGCCAGAACGTTTGCCCTTGGCCCAGTTCTTTCCACCAGGAATAGTTGAGAAAGAAACCCGACCCTTCCGCCACAAGAACGAGCAATGCGATGGCAAGGATGCCGTCGGTGATGGCCGTGAGAGCGCCCGCTTGCCGGCGCCGCTGCGCCCAGAAGGCGTGCAAGGCGACGACAACCGCCGCCACGAGGAATAGGAGACCAACCATGGCTACACCCGGTCATGCATTCTAGTGCCGTTCCGGTACTTTCAGCCATGCTTTTCCGGCTGGCCAAGCTCAGGAGCCGTGACCGCAAGCGTCAGCCGAGGGGTAGCGCTTGGGGCACCCGGCTCGGAAAGTGGGTGCCCCACCCGCCCTTGTCGCGGTTGGGACTGGCCTTTCGACCCTGCCACCTAGGGCCCTTGGCCCGCGAAACCCGCCGTTGCGGGTCAAGCAGATCGCAAAATCCCGTGGGTCGTTCGGGTGCCTGCCCTGATTCTTTTGGTCGGGGCCCCATCCTTCCGGCGTCCCGAAGCTTCGGGATTGGCCGGAAGGATGGGCCGGGTGGGGCAGCTTTCGACCCCGTACGGGTTTGTGCATCCCGATCGGACTTATGGGACCCGCCCCTAAGACGGAGTACGCTCCGCTCTGCGCGGCCCTCCGTCGTCCAGGCGCAGGAGCAGCGCGGCTAAATCTTCCGGGCGCGAGACAGGCGGGTAGCAGGCGTTTCGCACGCAGACGTACGCCCGCGGCGTTCCGGCATCGAGATTCCCCAGCGTTTGGGCGAGGGCTGCCGGGAGCGAGCGGCTACCCGAATCCTCGGCCCCGGCCGATCCCAGCGTTTCCGGCGTGACGCGCAACACGGCCTTCCCGTAGCGGAAGACGCCATGCGCCGCGCGTTCGAGTTCGTAAGCATCGAGGTCGCCCCGCGAGCCGGTGACGACGATTTCGATGGGGCGGCGGGTATGGACGACGAGCGCGAGGCCGTAGCTTGCGGCGAACATGCCGTAATGGCCTACGGCGCCCCCGAACGCCTCAAGCGTGCGCTCGGCGGCATCGAGGAAGCGGCGCTCGCCCGTGTAGTCGTACAGGCGGTCGAAAAGCACCGCGGCAAGCGAATTCGCTCCCGGGGTGGAGGAATCCTGGAACGGTTTGCGCCGGATATCGAATGCGCCGAGCGGTGGGGCGTCGTCGGGCCGATCGAAAAACCCGCCGGCATCTCGGTCGTGGAAATGGTCGAGCAGGCGCCGGGCAACGCGCAACGCGGCGTCGAAGTAGCGAGGCTCGAGTGCGTGCTCGAAGCCGTCGAGGAGCGCGAGCGCGGCGAAAACGTGATCGTCGAGCAAACCCGTAGCGGGCCCGCTTCCGCCCACGAGATGGGCGAAACCGGCCGAATCGTTCCATCCTTCGGCCAGGAGGCGATCGAGCGTATGGAGCGCAAACGCGCGGCAGTCGGGCCGCCCGAGCGCCGCCGCGGCCTCGAGCCAGGCGGAAACCATCATGGCGTTCCAGCCGACGTAGATGGTGGAATCGATTTGCGGCGTCGGGCGCGCCAGGCGCGCGGCGAGCAGCTTGGCGCGGGCGCGATCGAACCTGCTCGAAAACTCCGCCGGGGCCAGGCCGAGCTGGCGCGCCGCCTCGGCGGAATCGACCGCGACGTGCAGCACGTTCTTCGCGGGGTTGTGGTGCATGTCCCCGGCCTCGGAGACGCCGTAATACAGCTCGGCGAGCTGCGCTTCCTCGGGCGGGAGAACCGCGCGAATTTCCGCCGGCGTCCACGTGAAGTAGTCGCCATCGTCCTCCAGCGAGATATCCGCGTCCTGGCTGGCGTAGAAGCCGCCGTGCTCGGGATCCGCCAGCACGCTGCCCGTCCAGCCGAGGATGCCTTCGGCGGTTTGGCGGAAAAGCGGCTCGCGTGTGATCTGGAAAGCGTGAACGTAGTTGGCGAGCAGTTGGGCGTTGTCGTAAATCATTTTCTCGAAATGGGGCACGCGCCACCGCTCGTCTACCGAATAGCGATGGAAGCCGCCGGCGAGTTGGTCCGCTACCCCGCCGCGCGCCATCTGTTCGAGCGTCGTTCGCGCGATCTCGAGGAGGTCCTTTTTCCCGCCAGCCTGGTGGCGCTCGAGCAGTAAATCGATCACGGCGGGATGGGGGAATTTCGGCGCCTGGCCGAAACCGCCATGAGTGGAATCGAAAAGCTCCGCGCTTTGGGTGATGATGGCGTCGATGAATGTGGGATCGACGGGGCCGCGGCCGCCGCCGCAGGCTTCCGCCTGCGCCACCGCTTCCACCAGCGCCCCTGCCGTCGATTCCGCTTCGGCGCGCCGGTTCTGCCAGGCTTCGGCGACGGCGGCGAGCAGCCGCTTGAATCCCGGCCGGCCCATCACGTCGTCGGGCGGGAAATACGTGCCGCCGAAGAACGGCCGGCCATCGGGAGTAAGGAACGCGGTGAGCGGCCAGCCGCCTTGCCCGGCCAAAGCCCCGATGGCGGACTGGTAGCGGGCGTCGATGTCGGGCCGCTCGTCGCGATCCACCTTGATGGGGATGAAGAGGCGGTTGATCAGCGCGGCGATTTCGGGATTGTCGTAGCTTTCGCGGTCGATGACATGGCACCAGTGGCACCAAACGGCGCCGATATCGAGCAGGATCGGCTTGCCTTGCGCGCGGGCGTCCGCGAACGCTTCCTCGCCCCACTCGTGCCATTCCACCGGCTGGTGCGCGGC
Organism: Acidobacteriota bacterium; assembly: GCA_021788095.1. Taxonomy (GTDB): domain Bacteria; phylum Acidobacteriota; class Terriglobia; order Acidiferrales; family UBA7541; genus JAKASX01. The sequence continues at coordinate 25,167 of JAJYLB010000019.1, forward strand.
CGAGCGCAGATAAGGGCTGCGGGAGTCCTTCAGGCGATTCTCTTTGGGCGCAGTCACAAACTATTGGACGGGCGGCGTGGCCCCGGGGTCGCCGGGCGAAATGGGTTTGCGGCCGGCGAACCCTTCTCCCGGGCGATGCCAGAAGCGGATGCGGGTCTCGCCCAGGCGCCAGCACCAGAACACGTCCTCTCCATTGAGCCGGCCGGGGAAGTCGATCAAACCGAGATCGATATCCCGGACCTTGCAGCCGGTCGCCTCGATCTGCTGTACCGCCGACTGCGTTTTTTCCGTGGCGCCCTCCAGGCCCTGCCGCAGCGCGAGGGCCTTCTCGCGCCGCAAGGAGAGCCCGCCCATCAGCATGATGCGCTGGGAGAGCCGCCCGAGCCGGCGCTCGAAATCGAGCGCGACGCGGCGCTGCTCGATGGCTTCGCCGAGCAGGGGCTCGATGAGCGAGCGCGCGCGTTCGGCTTCTTCGAGCGTAAAAAGCTTTGGGGAGTCCGCTGGCTGATCCATCGAGTTAGGGGAGCGCGAGCATAGTTTCGAGCGCCAAGCGGGCCCAGCGACGCGCCTCGTCGTCGACCTGGATGCGGTTGACGACGTGCCCCTCGGCCAGGTTTTCCAGTGCCCACGCAAGGTGCTGGGGACTGATCCGAAACATGGTGGTGCAGACGCACACGTGGGGATCGAGCGAGACGATCGTTTGCTCGGGATGCTCGTGCGCCAGCCGGTTCACCAGATGGATTTCCGTGCCAATGGCCCAGGCCGTTCCCGGTTTGGCCTCGCGCACGGCCCGGATGATTCCGTCGGTCGAGCCGGCCTGGTCGGACTTCCGCACCACCTCGAACCGGCATTCGGGATGCACGATCACGCGGATGCCCGGGGTGCGGCGCCGCACCGCATCGACTTGCTCGGGCTGGAACCGCTGATGGACCGAGCAATAGCCTTTCCAGAGAATCACCTTGGCCCGCGCCAGCGTAGCCTCGTCATGGCCGCCGCATTCCCGGCTCGGGTCCCAAACCGCCATCTGGTCGAGCGGAAGGCCAAGCTGCCAGCCGGTGTTGCGGCCCAGATGCTCGTCGGGAAGGAACAACACGCGCTCGCCGCGTGCGAAGGCCCAGCGCATCACCCGCGCGGCATTCGAGCTGGTGCAGACGGAACCGCCGTGGCGGCCGACGAAGGCCTTGATCGCCGCCGAAGAGTTCATGTAGGTGATCGGGATCACGCCGCTCGCACCCGCGAATCGCAGCTCTTCCCAGCAGGTTTCCACCTGCCCGATCTCGGCCATATCGGCCATCGAGCAGCCGGCGGCAAGGTCCGGGAGCACGACCACCTGATGCGCCTGGCGAAGCACGTCGGCGCTTTCCGCCATGAAATGCACGCCGCAGAAAACGATGTATTCGGCCCGGGTGCCGGCTGCCTGCTGGCAAAGCTTGAGGGAATCGCCCCGGAAATCGGCGAATTTCACCACCTCGTCTCGCTGGTAATGGTGGCCGAGGATCACCACGCGCGAGCCCAAAAGCGCTTTGGCCCGCGCGATCCGCTCCTCCGAGAAGCCATCCGACGCCAGCAGCGAGCTGTCGATATCGCAGCCTACCCCTTTCTCCAGCTCGGGAACGGCCACGCTTTCCGGCGCCATCGCCGGCGCTTCCGCAGTTTCGATCTGACTTAGGTCGGTCACGGGGATTTGGGGGGATCAACCGCTTGCACCGCTCGCGGCAAGCGACACCGCCAGTTGTCCCGCTTTCACTCCGATTCTACGACGGCCGTTCGAGAGGGCGCAACGCGCGCGGATGGGCCGCCGATGAGGAGTCGGCGAGGGGCGTTTTCGGGGTATTCTACCCTGCCATGAAGATCGAGACGGAGTTCGAATCTCTACGGGTGCTCGAAGACCGGGTCGTGAACTGCCGGATATGCCCGCGCCTCGTGCGCTACCGGGAGAAAGTGGCGCGGGAGCGCCGGCGAGCGTTCCGCGACGTTGCCTATTGGGGCCGGCCGAGCCCCGGCTTCGGCCATCCCGCAGCCGAACTCATGATCGTAGGGCTAGCGCCTGCGGCGCATGGCGGCAACCGCACCGGGCGGATGTTCACCGGCGACCGCTCGGGCGATTTTCTCTACGATTGCCTCTACCGGGCGGGCTACGCCAATCAGCCGACTTCGGTGGATCGCAACGACGGGTTGCGGCTCGCCGGACTCTTTATCACCGCCGTCTGCCGCTGCGCGCCGCCGGCGAACAAGCCGCTGCCCTCGGAAATCACGAATTGCCGGCCCTACCTCGCCGGCGAATTCGATTTTCTCCGGCCGCGAGCGGTCCTGGCCCTCGGCGGAATCGCCCTGCGCGGCTATCTGGCCATGCTGAAGGAGCGCGGGCAGATCGAAAGCTTCGCAGCCTATCCGTTCCGGCACGGCGCCAGCTACCGGCTGCCAGCAGATCTGCCGCGCCTGTTCGCCTCCTACCACCCTAGCCAGCAAAATACGTTCACCGGCCGCCTGACCAAACCGATGCTGCTCGCCGTCCTCCGCCGCATCCGCCGGTATCTCGCAGGAGAGACCTGATCGTGGCAGTCCGTCACAGTTCGGTCGCAGCACGAATGAAATGACCGTGTCCCGTGCCCCGTGTCCCGCGCACGGCCGCCGGTGGCGCACGCACTCCTGCCTGCGCGCGTTGCGGGGCTCGCCCGCGTCGGGCTGCCGGCACCCGTAGCACAGGCTTCCGCCTGTGTTCTTTTCTCCGAGCGAAAGACCTTCCGATTCCTCCCGCCGGCCGCGCAGCCCTGAAAAGTGTGGTTCATGCCGAAGGCTGCATCGTTTCTGGCCAAGCTCTGGCAGACTGAAGCCGAATACGGTCATTGCCCTCCACGCCTGCCGGCGGTATCCTACCAACCGGCCAGGAATCCAAAAGGCGAATTCCCGCTTCAGAAGAACCTGGGGGGGGAGGATCGAACGATGCATATCCAAAGACTTTTCCACCGCACTTGGATGGCTTTCGCGTTTGTGCTTCTGATCGCCCCGTGGGCGGCGGCGCAGCAGTATCGGATCGTTCGCGCCGATTATGGTTGGCGCGACCAGCGCGTGGACGTTACCCAGCGGCTGCGGGAGCTGGCGCGCGATCGCGACGTCTTCCGCATGGGCAACAGCACCTTCGGCATCGACCCCGCGCACGGACACGTGAAGACGCTGCGCATCTTCGCCGAAGCGCCCGACGGCCAGCAGCGCACGTTCGAATATCGCGAAGGCGACACGGTTGACGGCTCGATCTTCGCGGGCTGGAGGGGCGGCCAGTGGGGCGACCGCAATCAAGGCCCCGGCGACCAGGGTCCCGGGCCCAATCCGGGAGGGGCGTACGTCATCCTGAGAGCCTATTACGGCGTTCCCGGCAGCAATGTCGATGTCACGAACCGCCTGCGCGAGTTGGCGCGCCACCATCTGATCTTCCGCATGGGCAACAGCACCTTCGGCATCGACCCCGCCCACGGCTACGTTAAGACTCTGCGCATTTGGGCTCGCGGATCTGATGGCAACGTGCGCGTGTTCGAGTACTCCGAGGGCAGCACCGTGGACGGCCGAATCTTCTCCGGCTGGCAAGGCGGCAACTGGGGCCGAGGGGCATGGCAAGGCGATTGGAATGGCGGCCAGGGTCCCAGCCCCAATCCGGAAGGGGCGTACGTCATCCTGAGAGCCTACTACGGCATTCCCGAAAGCAATGTTGACGTCACGGACCAACTGCGGGAATTGGCGCACGACCATCCGATCTTCCGTATGGGCAACAGCACCTTCGGCATCGACCCCGCCCACGGCTACGTCAAGATTCTGCGCATTTGGGCTCGGGGGCCGAATGGCGACGTGCGCGAGTTCGACTACCCCGAGGGCAGCACCGTGGATGGCCGAATCTTCTCGGATTGGCGAGGCGGCAACTGGGGCCGAGGGGAATGGCGCGGCAATTGGAATGGCGATCGGGGCCGCGATCGCGGGCGTCAGCGCGATGACGGCCATTGAAATAACCGTGACCCGTCTTCCGTGACGCGTGGTTTGTGCGCCGTGTCCCGCGACTGCCGCTCGGGCGTCCCGTGGCTGCAGTTTCCGGAGAGATTCTTCGGGCACGAACCGCCCCTCGGAATGACACCCTAGGTTATGGTGCCGAGCGAATTCTTCATGAATGCAGCGGGCTAGGGGTTGGCGGTCGCAAGTTTGGCGCCGGTAAGCGCCTGATGGCGATCGGTGGACCAGCAGATGGAGATACCCTGACGCGCCAACGACGCACGCCTCGTGCCGCGGACGTGCGCGATCAGCGCCGGTCGGGAGCCAGGTGGCGGACGTCGCGGCCGGCGATCATGTAGATCACGTCCTCGGCGATGTTGGTCGCGTGGTCGCCAATGCGTTCCAGGTTCTTGGCGACGAGGATCAGCTCGAAGGCGGGGAAGATGACGGCGGCATTCTCCATCATGTAGGTGAGCAGCTCGCGCAAAATCTGGTTGCGGAGATTATCCACCTGGTCGTCGCGCAGGAGAACCGACTTGGCCAGTTCGGCGTCGTGCTGGACGAGGGCGTTCAGGCTGTCGCGAACCATGCCTTCGGCCAGCGCGCTCATCCGCGGCAGGTCCACGTACGGCTTCACCTGGGGATGGCGCAGGATGCGCAGAGCCGATTGCGCGATATTCACCGCCTGGTCCCCGATCCGCTCGAGATCGTTGTTGATGCGCGAGGCCGATAGGATGAAGCGGAGATCGACGGCCATGGGCTGCTGCAAGGCCAGAAGTCCGAGCACCCGCTCGTCGATCTCGATTTGCATCTCGTTGATGGCGGTTTCTTCCTCGAGCACCTTGCGCGCCAGCTCCTCCTTTTTCTCAAAGAGGGCTTGCACCGCCTGATGGACCGATTTTTCGGCCAAGCCCGCCATCCACAGCAGGCGCTGCTTCAGCTCCTCGATCTCCTGTTCGAAGTGGCGTCGTTCCACGTGGGCTCCTATCCGAACCGGCCGGTGATGTACGCCTCGGTGCGGGGATCCGAGGGCGTGGTGAAGAGCTTCGTCGTGCCGCTGTACTCGATCAGCGTCCCGTCGAGCATGAAAGCCGTGTAATCGCTCGCCCGCGCCGCTTGCTGCATGTTGTGGGTGACCATCACCACCGTGCACGTTTCGCGCAACTCGAAGAGCAGGTCCTCGATCTTGGCGGTCGAAATCGGATCGAGAGCCGAGCACGGCTCGTCGAGCAGGAGCACTTCGGGGTTGACCGCCAGGGCGCGCGCGATGCACAGCCGTTGTTGCTGGCCCCCGGAGAGCCCGATCGCCGATTGGTTCAGCTTGTCCTTGACTTCCTCCCATAGGTTGGCCTTGGTCAGAACGTGGCGCACCCGGGCGTCCATCTCCCCGCGGCTCAATCGCTCGTAAAGCCGGATGCCAAACGCGATGTTCTCGTGGATCGACATCGGAAACGGCGTCGGCTTCTGAAATACCATGCCCACCTTGGCGCGCAGCTGGGCGCCATTCTTCGAAGCTAGGATATTTTCGCCGTCCAGGATCACCTCGCCCTCCGCGCGGTGACCGGGATAGAGATCGTACATGCGGTTGAATGTGCGCAGGAGCGTCGACTTGCCGCAACCCGACGGGCCGATGAAAGCCGTCACCCGGTTTTGAAGGATTTCGACGCTGACGTTCTTGAGGGCGTGGAATTTGCCGTAATAGAAATTCAAGTCCCGAGCCGCGATTTTCACGGCAGACTCCCCCGCCTCGCCGCTGGGCGAGCCCTCGGGCGCCTTCGCGGGTGGCAGGATCTTCACCATACGTGTCCCTTGCGACTGGTCGGGACTCACTTGAGCTCCTGCGTTCTGCCGAGGAGCCAGCGAGCAACCAAGCTTAGAAGTAACACAAACAGAACGGCGATGAAAGCCGCCGCCCAAGCCATCTGCTGCCAATTGGCGTAGGGGCTCAGGGCAAACTGGAAGATCACCATCGGGATGCTCGCGATCGGTTGGAGCAGGCTGGTCGAATAAAACTGGTTGCTGAGAGCGGTGAACAGCAGCGGGGCGGTCTCTCCCGAGATGCGCGCCAAACCGATCAATACGCCGGTGAGGATACCGGCGCTCGCCGCTTTCCACGTCACCTTGGTGATCACCACCCAAGTCGGCGCCCCCAGCGCGATCGCCGCCTCGCGCATGTCGCTGGTGACCAGGGTGAGCATTTCGTCGGTCGTGCGCACGATGATGGGAATCATGAGCACGGCGAGGGCTACGCTGCCCGATACCGCCGAAAAGTGGCCCATGGGAGCGACCATGATGGCGTAGACGAACAGCCCGATCTCGATCGACGGCGCGCTGAGCATGATGTCGTTGAGGAAACGCACGGCATTGGCGGTGCGGCTGCGAAAGGCGTATTCCGCCAGCCACGTGCCTCCCATCAGGCCGATCGGCACCCCGATGAGCAAGGACACGGCGAGCAGGGTCAGGCTCCCCACGAAAGCGTTGCGCAAGCCGAAGCTATCGGTGCCGGGAGGCGGAGTATCCTTCGTGAAGAGGTCCCAATGCATCCCTGCGATGCCGAATTTCAGCGTCGTCCAGAGGATCCAAAACAAGAAGATCACCCCAACGACCGTCGCCGCGCCCATAAGGATCTTGCTCGCGACGTCGACGCCGCGACGCCTGGCGACAACGCCCATCACGCCGCGACTCCTTCGCGGCGGCCCAAGCGGCGGATCAGCAGAAGGGCCAGGAATTGCACGACCAGCGTGACCGCGATGAGGATCAAGCCGAGGTAGATCAACGAAGACAGATAGAGCTTCGTTGTCGCTTCGGTGAATTCGTTGGCCAGGACGGAGGTAATGGTTGCGCTCGGCATGAGCAAGCTCGCCGAGATCATGTCGCTATTGCCGATAACGAAAGTCACGGCCATCGTCTCGCCCAGAGCGCGCCCCAAACCCAAGAAAATGCCGCCGATGACCGCCGAACGCGCGTAGGGCAAGGTAATTTGCCAGGCTACCTCCCACGTGGTAGCCCCCATGGCGTAGGCGGATTCGCGCAACGACGACGGCACGGCCATGAATGCATCCCGCATGATGGACGAGATGTAGGGCAGAACCATGATGGCCAATACGATCCCCGCCGTGAGCATGCCAATCCCCATCGGCGGGCCTTGGAACAACAATCCGATCCCCGGAATCGACCCTAGGTACTGGCTGATCCACGGCTCGAGATTGGCGAAGGCCGGGGCGAAGACCAAGAGTCCCCAGAGGCCGTACACGATGCTGGGGATCGCCGCCAGTAGCTCGACGGCGCCGGCGATGGGTTTCTTGAGCCACCGGGGAGCGATCTCGGCGATGAACACCGCGATCCCGAAGCTGATCGGCACGGCCAGGATCATCGCGATCGCGGAACTGCCCAGGGTGCCGATGATGAAGGGTAAGGCGCCGAACGTGTCGGTGACCGGATTCCATTCGCTCGATTTGAGAAACTTCCAGACGCCGAAGGTGTGAATCGCTAGCCGGCTGTCGTACGCGATGGCGAGGACCGTGGCAAACAGCGCCGCCGCCGCCAAAAAGGCCGCAAGCGCTGCCGCCTTGCGAAACAGAAATTCAATCGCCAGGGGCCATGCCCTTCCGGCCGATTTGGGCCTTCCGGGCATGGCGCCCGCGAGAGTTTCCGGGCCGTTCATGATAGGCACGCCCTCAAACGACCTTGGCCCTATCGGCCGCGCGAGGTTCAGATAGTGTAGCCAAGTTCCTTTTGCCAGTACGCCTTGATGGCCGCGACCGTACTTGGGGGCAGCGGACCGAAGGCGATCGCCTTCGCCATGCTCTGGCCGTCTTCGAAGCCCCAGTAGAAAAACTTCATCACCTGCATGTTCGCTGCCTTGGACGCGTTCTTACGCAGGATTTGCCACGTGCAGCCGGAAATCGGCCAGGTGTCGGGCCCCGGCTGGTCGGTGAGGATCACGTAGAAGTCCTGGGCGGTGGTCCAGTCCACGTGCCCTGAGGCGTCCTGGAAACCCTGGAGGCTCGGGCTGACCACCTTGCCGGCGCTGTTGTACATGCGCGCGTAAGACATGTGATTTTCCAGAATGTACGCGTACTCGACGTAGCCAATTGCACCTGGAATGCGCTGCACGAAAGAAGCGACACCCTGATTGCCCTTGCCGCCGACCCCGCCGGTGGGCCACGCTACGGAAGTGTTCGAGCCGACCTTGCTCTTCCACTCGGGGCTGACCTTCGAGAGGTAGTTCGTAAAGGTAAACGTGGTTCCGGACCCGTCGGAGCGATGCACGCACGTGATATAAGTGTGAGGCAGGCGCAAACCGGGGTTCAGCTTCGCGATTTCCGCGTCGTCCCAATACTTCACCTTCCCGAGATAGATGTCGGCGATAGCCGGCCCGCTCAGAACGATCTGTCCAGGCCCGATCCCCGGCAGGGAGTAGACCATGTCTGCTCCCGCCACCGCCGTGGGGAACTGGATCAGTCCCGCACTCTTCAGCGCGTCTGGGGTGAGCGGCATATCGGAGGCGCCGAAAGCCACGGTCCCGGCCTTGATTTGGGCGATTCCTCCTCCCGAGCCGATAGCTTGATAGTTGACGGCGACGCCGGTTTTAGCCTTGTACGCGTCGGCCCATTTGGCCACCAAGGGATAAACCCAGGTGCTGCCAGCACCGGTAAGGTTGCCGGCCGATGATTGCCCTCCCGATTCCGCCCAACTGAGCTTCGTCGAGCCGAGGGCAAGTGTCGCAACAAAGATAGCGGTCCACAGCAGGAGCCCGCGATGCTTCTTCTCGGTTGCTTGCCTCATTCCTCTCATTTCGTGCCTCCTCTTCGGTATTGTGCCGGTGAATTGTTACGGCTCCGTGAATGGCTCCGGTTCGGCAAGCGGCCGAGGCGGGTCCCTTGCGGGAGGGAACCGGCTGGTTTCCGCCCGCACCCAGGTCCACACCACGTCCGCTTCTTGCCTCGCTTCAGTTCCCCCCCGCCCTCCTATTTAATTGCGGGCGCGGATCCCGGGAGGCTGTAGCGCAGGTCGAAGAAAACCATGTTCAAGCTGGCGTTTCTGGGCTGCGCGGTGGGGATGTTCCACGGACTGCGCGTGAGATAGGAATATTGGGTGATGAAATTGAGCGCGCCGTAGTGGGGATTGCTCCACAAGGTCTGGTTTAGGCCAAACGTTCCTTCCTGAATGCTGCGGTTTTGGCCGGTGGGCGATCCGGCGTACCCGTAACCCATGGGCGCGCCGTTGGTATCGAGTTCGGCGTTGCGCGAGACGTAGATGCCCCCGTAGTAAGCGAAGATCATCGAGTGATGCACGCCCCACTCGAAACCCGTCACCGTCGAGCCCGTGTGCACCAGCGACGGACTGCCGTTAGCGCGCACGATGAGATCGGGCGCTTGGCCGAAGATGTACCGGCCGCCGCCGTCGCTCCAGTAGTTGTTGGTGAGGATGCGGAAGCCGGGGAAGAGATCGAAGCCGAGATTCAGGAAGCCGCCGCCGCCCGTGGCGGAGTAGCGGATGTTGGAGACGGGGTTGTATGTGCGGAACTGGCGCTCGACGCCGCCGATTTCGAGATGGAAGTGCTTGGAGGGATCGAAGGCCAACTTGGCAATCAAGTCGGGCGCCGCGTTGGCGACGCTCAGCGTCGTGTTGCCATTGTCCAGTTCGGTGCCGATATACCCGCTGGCGGACGCCGGCAGGGTGATCGCGCCGCCGCCAGCCGAACCGCCAATGTACTGCTCGGGGCTATCGATGGCGAGCGCCAGTGCGACTTTATGCGAGGGGTGGTAGACGAACCGGAGTTCCGGAATCCGGCCCCAGAACAAACCGGCTTGGTAATTCGTGTCCATATTCTGGCTGAAGAAGATATTGCCGGGCAAGGGCGAGATGCCGCTGCGGCCGGGGGTAATCAAGCTCCAGGTCTGCCCGCCGAGGAACTCCCAACTCCCCTTGCTGATATCCACCCAGTAGAGCCGGGAGCGCAGGCTGTTGCTGTTGCTGCTCACGGCGACGTTGCCCGGGTCGACGCCCAGGTAATCGGCTTCCATGTACCCGATGACGTGAGCACCCTTGACGTCGGCGTCGACGCGGAAGCCGATCCGCGAGTTTTGCATGCTCATCCGGAATTCGCTCAGATTGGCGGGAATCGTGTTGCCGTAGGGGATGCCGCCGAAGTTCGTGCCGATGCTGCTGCCCCCCGTCTTGCTCCGCCAGACGCCCGTGATATCCATGAATCCCACGGGCGTGACGTAGGCGGAGCCGATACGGAATTGCAGTGGCGATTCCGGTTCGCTACCGGCCACTTGTCCCTTGCTTAGCAGCGGCCGCTTGGCGAGGGCGGCGGAAGCCGCGGCGGTGCTCGCCGGTGGCAAACCAGCCATCGTTTCCGCGGGAGTGGGCGAGGCGTTTGCCGCATCGGCAACCGCCGTGGCCGGAGCAGCATTGGCCGAGGCGCCAGTGGAAGGTACAGCCGAGGCGGCTGCGGAGGTGCGGCCGGCGATTTGGCTCTGCAAGTCCTCAATCTGCTTTTGCTGTGCCGCAATCTGTCTCGACTGCGCCTCGATCATCCCCTTGAGTTGCTCGACTTCCGAGGCAATGGCGGCGTTCGCCAGCACGGGCGATGCCGCCGGCTGCGCTCTCTTGCTTGTGGCTTTCGATTTCGCGGCTGCCGGGCCGCTGGCCTTCTTGGCGGCCGGGGTGGTCTTCCCTTCCCCGACACTGCTCCAAGCCGGCGTGGCGCAGACGAGCGCCATCACTAACCACAGAATCCCCATCTTTCGCATGCGGTGCGTACCTCCCTTCAGGATGTCGCGGATGATGCCTCAACGAACAAGAACAAGAGCCACGGGCAACCGGGCAGCGGCCGATGCCGAAGGACGAGTGTCGTCCGCCCGGAAGCGGGTCCCGGGGCACGTCCGTACCCTTCCGCCGTTACCTGCCATTTCAACCTAAGTCCCCGGAGTGCTTGGCAAGTCTGGCGGAAAGGGGTGAATGGAGGGTAAGGCGCGAATGAAAATTCCATGACTGTTTGCCCACACCCGCGCCTGCCGCCGGGAGGGGTCCGCTCTCACAGATCCTGGTCGGGGGTTGGGGGAACAGGCGTATCGGCAGGGCCGGCGCCCGCTCGGCCGTGGCGGATATCCAGCCCGCGCAGCCAGAAAACCACGTCTTCGACGATATTGGTGGTGTGGTCGGCGATGCGCTCGAGGTGGCGCGTAGCGAGGAGGAACTGTACGTGAGGACCGGCGAGCGAGGCATCGTCGCGGATCGCGCTCATGAGCCGGTCGAAAGCACGGTCCCGGTAGCTATCCACCTCCTCTTCGCTTTCCAGGACCTCGTGGGCGAGGGTGAGGTTGCGGTAGATGAGCGCGCCCAGGCTCCGGCCTACCATCGAGCGAACCGTCGCGCACATGGGATCGAGTTCGGCAGGCGAGGCCACGCGAGGCATCTGCGCCAGAGCGATGACTCGCTGGCCGATGTTGACGGCCAGGTCGCCCATGCGCTCGAGATCGTTGTTGATCTTTATCGTGGCGACGATATGCCGCAGGTCGCCTTCGCCGAGCCCGCCCTCACGCAGCAGGCGGACGGCCCGGTCATCAATCACGATTTCCATCTCGTTGATGCGCGGCTCGAGCAGAAAAACGGCGCTGGCGCCCTGCTCGTCGCGGGCAAGCAAGGCGTCGAGCGCGGAGTTGATGGACCGCTCGACGGAGCGAGCCATCGCGACGAGATAACTCTCGATGGCCGGAGGGCTGAGAATTCTGGAAGTCGGCGTGACAGTAGCCATGGCGCTCTCCTGACAAATGCATCGGCCGCAAAAGCCCCTCCCGGTGCCACGGATGGGGGAGTCGCAGCCGCCCGTCCGCAAGGCTTACAAGCTGTTGCCTAACCCCCGTCCTTGTAGGGCACGTCCCGAAGCTTCGAAATCAGCCGTGCCGTAAAGCCGGCCCCCAAAAGAGGGCGTTAGCCCCTGAAGAGTCTGTGTGGCAACTGGCATTTCCACAGTTTGTATTTTTCATAGATTCGCGCAAGTCGTTTGCGGACAACGCACGAAATTTGCGCCAGGGCTGTGGAATTCGCACCTTTTCGCGTTGCCACACAGATTCTGAAGCCTGTTGCAAACAGGCGATGCAGCAGCCTCTAATGTGCAAGACCGACGTTGCCCCCGCTTGAAAGGATTGTGAATTCCTTGAGAAAACACGCTGTGACTCGTGCCGTTCCTCCGCCTCCTCTGCTTCCTCTGCCTCGGAAAACGCGTGGCTGGGGCAATGTTGCGGCGTGACTCGAAGCTGTTGTAAAACCCCCGTCTTCGGGGGTCGGAGCTTCCGCGTTGTTTGCGTCCCGACGCGGTTGGTCGGGAAGCTCCGACAAGAAGCGGCCCAAAACCAGGGGCGGAACTGCTCTGTTTGCGCCCCGACGCTCTCGGTCGAGACCGTCCCGGCAAAGCCGGGAGCCCCCGAAGACCGCCCAAGCAAGGCTTTGCCACCGGCTTCCTCAGCAGAATCTGTGGGCCGATTCCGGCTCCGGGAGCCGTCCAAGCGAGTGATAGAGAGCGATTTCCATCGCCTCGTAGGTGCCGAATCCGTGGGATCGGCTGGTTACCACTCGGATTTGTTGTCTAGGCCCTCGACCGTACCGGCGGCAACTTCCCCTTTGGCCCGGAACCAGTTCAGCAAGAACTCCTCGTGGGCTCGGAGCATCCGGGCGACTCGTTTCATCGGCTCCAAGGGGCTGCGCCCGGCTCGCTCGCACCAAGAATCGAGAAAGGCTTCGGCCCAGACCAGCGAGCGATAGGTCCAGAAAGGGGAGAAGGTCTCCTTGAGCTCCCAGGCGCGGGCGGTGGCCATCTTGCAAGGCTTACAAAAACCAGCAATCCACGATCCGTGACGGCAAAGGAGCAAAAATCTGGCGACAGCAGGGTCGGATAAAATCTCCGCATCCGCATGATAGGAAATGACATGGCGAAAAAACGAATCCCGCATTTGTGACGACGTCGCGCTGCGACGCCCGGGAGAACGACGCCGGCGCGCAGCCTTCAGTTCGCGGACTCGAGGGAAGGCTCGATTCCCGCTTTCGCCGGGATGACGATTGCGGGGCGCGCAGCGGGCAAAACCATTTCGCCCTATGCCTTGTCTTTCTCGTCAGTTTGGTGCGGTTGGGTGCCGGGGTCGCTATCCCGGGTCGTGGTGTTGACAACCGAGTTCCCACCTTTCCGGGTTCAGCGGGCCTTCGTTTCCTGATATTCTTCGAGGTCAGTCGTTGTCTCGGAGGCTCACGTGTTGATCGAGGAGCAGATTTCCGCTCGCCAGCAGCGGGGCCCCACAGCCATCGGCAAAATCCTTGCGAAACCTGATGGACGAGCGTACGGCGACTATGAGGTCCGCCCGGCCAGCGGCAAAAAGTACCATGTGGCCATGCGCGGCCCGGGCCTGTTCGAGAATTTCTGTTCATGCCCCGATTTCGCGGTCAATACGCTCGGCACCTGCAAGCCTATCGAGGCCTTGCTGATTCGGCTGCGCAAGCGTTTCGGCCGGCCCACATTGGATCGATAGCGCCAGTAGTCGGTCTTAGGGGCAGCCCCGACATTAGAAGGGTCCCGTCCGAGCAAGCGCACACTTCAGTGCGTGAAGCGTGGAGGTGTTAAATGGGGCGTAACTTTCCGGATGCCCTTGGATCGTGGAGAGAAATCCGCCACTTGGTGCAAGACAAATCCACATCGGGAATGAGCCGAGTCGCTATCCTCATGGCCTTTTGTTTGATTTTGCCAGCTTTGGGCGCGGCGCAGAATGCACCCGGCAAACCGCACAACGCGGAGAACCAGAAGTGTGCAGCCCTGGCGCAAATGAACCTGGAAAACGCCCCGGGAGGACCCGCCGTGATTATGTCCGCGCGTCTCGTCGATGTGCCCCCAAGCGGACTGGAGCAGGGGTTCGTCATTCCGAGCGGATATGGGAGCACGAGCTCTCAAATCGCCACCCGTATCCACCAATACTGTGAAGTGGCGGGCTACGTTGCGCCGCAAAACAAGTTCCTGTTGAGGCTGCCACTGCCTAACGACTGGAATCAGAACTTTTTCTTCAATGCTTGCGGCGGCTTTTGCGGCTATCTCGACGGCAGGAAGTGTAATCTCGCCCTCGCTCGGGGATACGCGTCAGCGACAGGAAACGGCGGGCACGACAGTGCCTTGGGATTTGACGGGGTTTGGGCCGCCAACGCGCCCGAATTACAAAAGGACTTTGGCTGGCGCAGCAATCATGTCGTGACGCTCATCGCCAAGGCCATAACGACGCATTATTACGGCAGGCCCATCAAACGCTCGTACATGGCCGGCAACTCCAAAGGTGGTCAAGCCGTGCTCTTGGAAGCACAGAAGTTCCCCGACGATTTCGACGGATTGATGCCCAGCGCTCCGGTCTACGAATACACCGCGCGCAACACGATTGCCGCGGCTTGGTTCGCGCAAGCTGTGAGCGACGGTCAAGGGGGCTCTGTACTCAACGCCGCGGCGGCTGAAGCTGTACACAAATCCGTGCTTGAGCACTGCGGAGCCCAAGCCGGTGTTGAAGAGGGGCTCGTAACCGATCCACCGTCTTGCAAATGGCAGCCCGAAATGATCCTGTGCGCTTCCGGCAGCAGCGGCCAGGATTGCTTGAATGCAAAACAGGTGGCTGCGGTCAAGCGACTCATGACCCCGGCGACCAATTCCAAGGGCGAAATCCTCTACGCTTACCCTTACATTCCCGGAACCGAGACCCAGTGGGAGGGCTGGAATTACTTTGGGTACTTTATTCGTCCAACTGTCGGGGGATATCCGCCGCGGTTTGCTAACCTCGACCTGCCCCGGCAGTTCCTAAGGTATTTCGTCGATGAAAAGATGAGAGAGAAAGGCGATGCTCTCAGCTTCAACTTCGACCGCGACCCCGCAACCCTCGATAGGGCGCGAAAAATGTACGATGCAACTTCCGTCGACTTACGAGCCTTCAAAGCGCGGGATGGCAAGATGCTGATGTGGCATGGCTGGGCCGATGGAGCGATCGCGGCAACATCTTCGATTGGCTACTACGAATCTGTGATGAAGTTTATGGGCGGTCGCAAGCAAACCGAAGATTTCTTCCGATTGTATCTCGTTCCCGGGGTGCACCACGGCGGCGGGGGCCCAGGACTCACCGAGTTCGATGCTTTGACCGCGCTGGAAAACTGGGTCGAGAAGGGACAGCCACCCGAAAAACTAATTGCGTGCCGTTTGGCCAATGGCATCGTCGAACGTTGCCGACCTCTCTTTCCCTATCCAGTTTTGGCTCATTATTCCGGCAAAAGCGATCCGAAGCAGGCTGATAGCTTCATCCGGTATGACCCTTCCCAGCGCTAGCCATGCGCGCATCGCGCATCCGGGTGTGTCGTCGGCAAATCTTCCCTTATCCCGTTACGGAAGAGTGGCCCGTCATCCGCCCCGGAAGAGTAGGAAGTTAACGGATCTCGCCGATGCGCTGCCCTTGCAGATACTTCCTCCCAACCTCAGCGTCGATCACGACCTTCTTGTTCTGGAACAGCATCACGATGTCAGAGCCGCCGAAGAGAAAGAAGCCGAACTCGTCGCCCTTCTGCAGCCTGGCGCCAACCTCGGGTGTCAGGTTGACCGAGGAAACGAAGCCCATCCCGACCGGCAGAACGGCCACGAGCCCCACCTCGGGTGAGTCGATGACGATCAATCCTCGTTCCTGGTCGATCTGGTACGTCTCACCGTCGACAGGGTTGAGAGTGCCGTCCGGTCGCCGAATCAGGTCCATGTACACGTGGCCATGGATGTTGCGTACTTCCTTGATCTCACCGGCGACGGGCACGTGGTAACGGTGGTAGTCGTCGGCGTGCAGGAACATGTGCGTAAAGATGCCGTTCTTGAACGCACTCTGGTACGGGCTGCCGTCCAGCAGCTTAGAGACCGGCCAACTGATGCCCTTGACCGTGACTTTCGAGTTCGCGTCGATGTCCCACTTGCCTGCGAATGTAGCGTCGGCCGGGGACACGATCACCCTGTCGTTGCGAGGCTCTGCGATAGGCCGCTTGCCGGGCTTCACCTCACGTGCAAAGAACTGGTTGAAGGTGAGCCAGCCGCTCGGTCCCACGTAGTAATCGCCGATGTTGTAGTTCGGTCGGGCCACCAACGAAGGGATGCCCGACGCGGACGCGGGCGTATCCAGGAACTGACCCCAGGCCTCGCCAAGCTTCTTCATCCAGGCATTGAAGCTCTTATCGCGGTTCAGTTGATCCCCCGGCGCCTGGTCGACGATGTAGCGGAACTTCAGCGGCGTGGGTAACTCGTGTTCGGTGGGGACGAACGTGACGAAGCCATCCAGATAGATCAGGAATGAGTCCATGTTCCGAAGGCCCTTGAGGTCGGCCGTCCGAATCGCGCCTTCGAGCGCCGCTCGCAAGTCTGGTCGCGCCTGCAGCAGGTGGACTAGGTCCTCGACGACCGGGATATGACGAGTCGATTGCTTCGGTGCCTGATCACCGACGCCGGAGGGCAGGGCGACAACAGAGAGAACGACACATAGCACGGATGCCCGCCACGTGTTGCCCAGGAGCACGCTCACTCTTCGGTACCCCCGCCTGAAGGTCCTGCTAGGGTTTTCACGCCAGTGCTCCCACCGGCCCTTGTCTTTGGCGTTCAGTTTATCTCCGGCGTTCTGCTGCTGGCAAATCTTTTTGCCCCATTAGCAACAGCTCAAGCATTTCCAGAATTCTGGTAGCTCGCCTTGCCCTATTCTCTCGCTTGCCGCGCCCCCGCCTAGCTGTCATCCCGAGCCCAGTCCCGGCGCCTTTTGCCGGGAATGGCGGCGAGGGATCTGCTGTTGGTTCTCGTTTTCTCGCCACATGATTTGTGGAAATGCTCTAGGGGCCGTTATCGCCAACATTCTGTTTCACATTGCCATGTGGCCGGCCGGCATGGCCCCTGGCCCGGTCGTATTCACACGGTGGTGCATCGTCGCATATCAAATCCGTTTGCACCTTCGGCCGCTGTTCGTGAGCGAGGTTCCAGGGATCCCACCACAAGGTTGACCATGCGATACGCCGGGATGGATTGACCGAATGCATCTGCTCAGCAGCGCAATTTTGAGTTGCGGAAAATACACCAAATCTCATGAGGGGAAAATCAAGAATGAAAATCGACACCTATCAGCGGCACCAGGCGCCCATCGGATCAGATTCAGAATCGTCGGCAATTCGGTGAGCGATTCGCGAACCGCATCTTGTGAGGGCGCGCATGAACGTAGCAAAGTTGCGGCATGAGGAAACAGCAAGGAAGCAGGCAGCTATGGGCGATGTGGCAGAAGCTGGTTGCCGAACAAGCGCGGAGCGGGGAGACGGTAGCAGCATTCCGTCGGGAGCGCGGGCTGTGCGCGCCGCACTTTTACTGGTGGAAGAAACGGCTGCCCGAGGCGGCCCGATTGATCGCCGCGCTGTTTGCCGTGGAAAAACAAGGCCGGGAGCTTTCCGCGGAGCAGCGCCTGGCGCTGCGCCAACTGCAATCGACGCCGCGGCTGGTCGAGCTGCGTAAGCGGCTGCTGGCCTGGAAGGAGCAACTGCCGCCGAAGCACCCGATGGCCGAGGCGGTGAACTATACGCTGGGTCAGTCGAGTGAGCTGAACGTGTTCTGCTCGGATGGCGCGGTGCCCATTGACAACAACGTGAGCGAGCGCGAAATGAAGCGCGTGGTCCTGAACCGGAAGAACAGCCTGTTCGTCGGCAACCCGCGTGCTCGCGGCCCCGACGTGTCGGGGCGATCCTGGACAGCTTGACCTCGACCTGCCGTCGGCACCAGGTCGATCCGCAACTCTTCCTCACGCAACTGCTGCTGAACCCGGCCATCTGGCCCATGCGCGATCTCGACGCCTGGCTCCCGGATCAGTGGAAGCTCCGCCAAGCCGCCCGACTGGCCTCGCCGTAAAGTTCGGCCCCCCGCAACTCCGTAGGCCTGTGGTTCACATACCGCTCACTACAATTCGGCGAAAAACCGGCAAAACCGTGGAAATTCGAGGAACGGCAATCAAACTGCCGGTCTAACAGGATGCCGCAAAAGGGCCTTTTGCAGCATCCGGCTAGTCCAGGGGAATCGCGAAGAAGAATTGGGAGCCTCGGCCGATGGCGCTCTCCACTCCCACGCTGCCGCCATGCGCATCGACGATGTGCTTGACGATGGCCAGGCCCAAACCCGTCGAGCCCAGTTCGCGCGACCGCGCCGCATCCACGCGATAGAACCGCTCGAAGATACGCGATTGCTCGGCTTGAGGGATGCCGATGCCGGTATCGGCCACCGTGACGCGGCCGAAGCGGACGTCGCGCGCGGCGCTGACTTCGATGCGGCCGCCCGGAGGCGTGTACTGGATGGCGTTATCGAGCAGGTTTTGCAGCACCTCGCGGAGCAGGTTGGCATCGCCACGCACGGCAGGCAAATCGGGCGGGCAGGCGAAGGAAAGCGAGAGCCGGTTTTGCTCGGCGCGGGGGCGGGCAGCTTCGACGGCGCTCGAAAGGAGTTCGCCGAGCGAAACGCGGAGGAATTCGAGCTCGAGCTTGCCCGCTTCGATCCGCGAGAGCTTCAGGAGGTCGTCGGTGATGCGGCTGAGACGGAGTGCGTGGCTGCGAATGATTTCGACGAATCGGCGGCCATTCTCCGGGTCTTCGAGCGCGCCCCCAAGCAGGGTCTCCGCGAAGCCTTGGATCGAGGTGAGCGGGGTTTTCAGCTCGTGGGAGACGTTCGCAACGAAATCTTTCCGCACCTGTTCGAGCCGGCGCAGCTCGGTGATTTCGTGAAAGACCGCCACCGCGCCAAGGGGCCGGCCGGGCCGCGCCGCGGCTTCCGGGGAGCCGGGCGAGGCCGGAGAAACGGTCACGAGGAAAATGCGAGGGCGCGCGCCCGCGACCTCCGTCTCTCCGCGCAACCCCTCTTCCCCTGCGAGCGCTCGGCGCACCAGCTCGTGAATTTCGGGCTGGCGAATCACTTCGACCATCGGACGGCCTTGTGTCTCCGCGGGCTTCCTTCCCACGACTTCGGCAAACGCCTCGTTGCAGAACGCCAAGTGGCCGCCGGCGTCCACCACCGCCACCCCCTCCACCATGCTGCGCAGAATCGCCGCGGACCGGTTCCTTTCCTCGGTGAGCGCGCCGATGGTGGCCGCGAGGTTTGCCGCCGCATCGTCGAGCGAGCGCACCAAGTCCGCCAAGTCGCCCCGAAACTCGGCGGCTGGCAGCGGCCGAAAATCGCCTTTCGAGAGGCGGCGGGCGAACTCCTTTAAACGTTCCATCTGGCGGGAAAAGCGGCGCGAATAGAGAACCTCGACGGCCAGAAGCAACAGCACCAGGCCCAGCCAGAAAGGCCAGCTCGGCAACGCACCGGCCCGGGCAGGTGGCACGAGCAAAAAAAAGAGAGTGCTAATGCCCATTTCCCATGACCTGCGAGGCCATCGCTCTCCAGAAACGAACAGGGGAGGAAGCCGTGATGCCGGCCGTTCCTCTGCCTCCTCTGCTTCCTCTGCCTCGAGCATTAGTGCGCACGGGTCTCGAATAGATAGCCGGCGCCGCGCACGGTTTTCAGGTGGAGCGGCTTCTCGGGATCGGGTTCGACCTTCTCGCGCAGACGGCGGATGTAGACGTCGACGCTGCGTGGCGTGACGAAGCGGCCGGTGCCCCAGACGGCGTCAAGCAACTGATCGCGGCTGAAAACGCGATTGGGCCGCGAAGCCAGATAGTAGAGAAGGCGGAATTCGAGCGTGCTGAGCGGCAGCGGCTTCCCCTCCCGCGTGACGCGGTAGGAAGCGGGATCGATCCGCAACTGGCCGGCCTCGATTGGTTTCTCCTGCCCTTCGGCCGGCTGCACGCGCCGGAGCAGCGCCTTCACCCGAGCGACCAGTTCGCGAGGGCTGAATGGCTTGCTGACGTAATCATCGGCGCCTAGTTCCAGCCCGATGACGCGATCGGCCTCCTCGCCGCGGGCGCTGAGGATCAGGATGGGCAGCCGGTTCAGGCCTTCCTCCCGCCGAACGGCTTTGCAAACTTCAAGGCCGGAGAGTTTGGGCAACATCAGGTCCAGAAGGAGCAGGTCGGGTGGCGTCTTCTGGATTTGCGCCAGGCCCGTCAGCCCGTCGAAGGCCGCGGTCACCTGAAATCCCTCCTTCTCGAGGTTGTACCGAACCAGCTCGACGATGTCGCGATCGTCTTCGATGATGAGGAGGCGGCTCAAGCCAAGCTCAGCTTCTGGTGCGGCTGCTTCGAGATTCGTGTCGCATGCGGGCGCGACATATTCGCCACGATCATACCAAAGTCGGGCCCCGGGGCGCGGGCGTCTCGTCCGCACACGGCCACAACCGTTGTAGGGGCGGGCCTTGTGCCCGCCCTCCACGAGCCTACGGCCCCTTCCTCGAGATCACTGGGATAATTCGCGAGGCCGGTGCCTTGTCGCTTTGTCACCGCCGCGAGGTCCGTTCTCCTTGGGGCACGCTGCAGCGTGCCCATCCGCTCGCTCCGTGTGAGGCGAAACTTCCCTACGCCGACTTGAGAAACACGACGGCGAGCGGAGGCAGGGTCAGCGAGAGGGAATACGGCCGGCCGTGCGTGGGGATGGGATCGGCTTCGACGCCGCCCAGATTCCCCCATCCGCTGCCGCCGTACTCGCTCGCGTCGCTATTGAGGATCTCTTTCCAGAATCCCCCGCGTGGCGAGCCCACGCGATAGCCCGGCCGCGGCACGGGCGTGAAATTGCAAACGATCAAGATGCTCTCCCGGGCCGAGCGCGAGAGGCGAAGGAAGCTGAACACGCTGCTCTGGGTGTCGTTGCAATCGATCCACTCGAAGCCTTCCGGCGAGGCGTCGAGCTGGTGCAGCGCCGGTTCCTCGCGGTACAGCCGGTTCAGGTCCGCGATCCAGCGCGCCACGCCTTGATGCGGCGGGAACTCGAGCAGATGCCAATCCAGGCTGTCGTTGTGCCGCCACTCGCTCCACTGGCCGAATTCCCCTCCCATGAAAAGCAGCTTCTTGCCCGGCTGCGAAAACTGGTAGCCGAAGAGGAGGCGGAGCCCCGCGAACTTCCGCCAATCGTCTCCCGGCATCTTCGAAAGCAGGGAGCCCTTGCCGTGCACGACCTCGTCGTGCGAGAGCGGCAACAGGAAATTCTCGGTGAAGGCGTAGAGCATGCGGAACGTCAGCCCGCCATGATGGTATTTGCGGTGGATGGGATCCTTGGCGAAATATTCCAGTGTGTCGTGCATCCAGCCCATGTCCCACTTCAGGCCGAATCCGAGTCCGCCGAGGTAAGTGGGCCGGGACACCATCGGCCACGCCGTCGATTCCTCGGCGACCGTCTGCACGTCGGGAAAATTCTTGTAGACGTCCTCGTTCAGGCGGCGTAGGAGGTCGATCGCTTCCAGGTTCTCCCGGCCGCCGTACTGGTTGGGAATCCATTCGCCCTCGCGCCGCGAGTAGTCGCGATAGAGCATGGAAGCGACTGCGTCCACCCGCAGGCCGTCGGCATGGTAGGCGTCGAGCCAGAACAGGGCGCCGCTCAAGAGGAAGCTGCGCACTTCGTTCCGGCCGTAATTGAATACGCAGCTCCCCCAATCGGGATGAAAGCCGAGCCGCGGATCGGCGTGTTCGTACAAGTGCGTGCCGTCGAAGAAGGCGAGGCCGTGCTCGTCGGAGGGAAAGTGCGAGGGCACCCAATCCAGCAGGACGCCGATGCCGGCCTGATGGAGCGTGTCGACGAGGTACATGAAATCCTGCGGCGTGCCGTACCGACTCGTGGGAGCGAAATAGCCGGTGGTTTGGTATCCCCAGGAGCCGTAAAAGGGGTGCTCCATCACGGGAAGAAACTCGATATGCGTGAAACCGCATCGGCGCGCGTACTCGGCGAGCCGCGAGCCCAGCTCGCGGTAACCCAGCCGGCGATGGTTCTCTTCGGGAACGCGCATCCACGAGCCGAGATGAACTTCATAGATGGAGATGGGAGCGTCGAGCGTTTGCCGGGCGCGCCGCGAGCCCATCCACTCCCCGTCGTGCCAGGCGTATTCCAAGTTCCAAACCACTGAAGCGGTTTTCGGCGGCGGCTCGGCGCGGAAGGCGAAGGGATCGGCTTTGTCCGCCTGATAGCCGGCGTGCGCGGAAACGATGTGAAACTTGTACCGCGTGCCCGCGCCCAGCCCGGCCACGAAGCCCTCCCAAATCCCCGAAGAGCCGCGTGGGCGGAGCGCGTGCGCGGCCTTGTCCCAGCCGTTGAAATCTCCCATGATGGCGACTTGCCGGGCGTTGGGCGCCCAAACGGCAAACGAAACGCCGGGCTTGCCGTCGAGTTCTGTAAGGTGCGCGCCCAGCTTTTGGTAGAGCCGGGCATGGGTGCCTTCGTTAAAGAGAAAGAGATCGTCGTCGGTCAGCAGACTCGCGCCGTATTCGACCGCGCGCGGTCCGACCCCAGATGGCTTCTCCTCTTCGCGAGCCCGCGGCGCCAAACCGTACCTCCCCGAGATTCCCAGGAAAACATTAAACCACGGTTACGCCCGCCCTCTTAATCCTTTGGCCCTGTAAACCCCATGAACGTTGGGTGCCCAGACGCCGTACCTGCGCCTCGGAGCGCCGTAGCACAGCCATTCCTGGCTGTGCGCTTTCCGCCCAAGCGGCACGGGTCCTGCCACAGGCAAGTCCCGAATCCCGAACGTTCGGGACGGGACCTTGCGCTACCTCGCCTGATCTCTGCTTTCCGCCCCACGCCACTCCTGCGCCCCAAGGCCACCGTTGAACCACGCCGTAAGGTTTAAACGTAGAGCCGCGGCCTTCAGCGCGGCACTCGTTGGCCTACAGCGGCGGGATCTCCTCGACCTTTTCCTTCTCTCCCTCTTCCTTCTTCGGCTCTGCAGACGTGAAGAGGCGCTCGAGCACGCGCTGAGCCACGTTGCGGCCCGCGATCCCGAAAGCGATGGCCAGGCCCAGCATGATCGCGCCGAAGGAGATGGTGAACGTGATCAGGACGGTGCGCCGGGCCAGAGCCAGTTGCTCGAGCGCCATGGCGAACGTGAGCAGAATCAGGATGAAGCGGACGAAGCCGCTCACCACCCGCGCCGAGGGCAGATTGGCATTGACCGCGGCCAGAAGCGCCGCGCGCGAGAAGAAATTCGCCGCGAGCAGGCCCACAAACAGAACGAGCAGGGCGACGAAAATTTGGGGCAGGAACAGAAACAGCCGGATGATCTGAGCGTGCAGCTCGGGTATGCCAAGCGAATCGAGTCCCAGCAGCAGGAATGAGATCCACACCACCCAGAAAACCAACCGGCCGAGCAGCTCGTGCGGGGGCGGCAAATCGGCTTTGCGCAGGAGGAGGCTGATGCCCGAGCCTTCCGATAGCTTCCTGACGTGCCTGAGGGCCATGAGCCGCCGGGCGATGATCTTGAGCAGCATCGCGATCCCCCAGCCGAAGGCAACCACGATCAGCGTAGCCAAAAGGTGCGGCAGAAAACCGAGCAGCATGTCGTGAAACCTGCCAAGCGTCTGATCGAGACTTCCAAGAACCAGTTCCTTCATCGGGCACCTCCGGTCTCCGTATCCCAGCGATCCGTCAGATACGGTTTCAGGCGTTCGAACTCGTGCGCGATGGTTTCGAGCCGCTCTTCGATCTTCCCAAGATCGGCTTTCTGATTCTCCAGGATGAACGAACCGAGCCACCCGCGGTAGAGCGGGGGCAGAGCCTGGAGCATATGATCGCGGCTGATGGCGGAGCGGTGATAGCCGGCGGCGAATTCGTAGATCGTCTTGACCCAAAGCTCATCCGGGTAGCGAAAGTCGTTGCCGGCGAGCTGCGCCACCTGGCGCAGCTCGACGAGCGTCTGGGGCGTGAGAATGGATTCCAGAATGGGAACGAGCTGCTCGACGTGGGAGCGGAAGGCATCGAGGATTCCCCGGCGGCTCAGGCGTAACGGCTCGAGCGCTACGGCGTATTGGAAGCCAAAGAGCGGGAGCGGCTGGGAGCCTTCCCTCGCCTTCCAATAACCGGCATGCATGTCCATGCACTGAAACAGCCCGCCAACCACCTGCCGCACCGTGCCGCCGAGGTCCTGCCCGAACTGCTTGGTTGCCTGGATTTTCGGGCCAAGAAAGGATTCGCAAAGGCGGAAGGAATCGACGATGGCGGTCGCGACCATCCAGATCTCCAGCCCGAAAGTGGGCATCTCCCGCTCCCACACGTCCTGGCGCAAAAAGTGAGCCGCCAGGCGGCCGGAGAGCCCCAGCTCGCCGCCCACCGGCTCGCGGATGCGCGCGCCGTAAAGCGCCGCAATCGCCGGCGAGACGAGCGCACGAACCAGCAAGCCATCGAATTTCCGTCGCTGGTAGACCGGCGAGACGTAGTCGTAGCCTTCGCGATAGACCGGCCGCAGAATCCCTTCCACCCATTCCGGTGTGAGGCTCGGGGAATCGGGCGGGAAGATGGCGCAGGCCTTGGCGCGGAGGAGATCGGCGGCGGTGAAGAGCGAGCGGAGAGCGGTCTCTTTGCCGGGAATGCCGTGGTAAGGAGCGGTAAGGCGGTGGAAAGTGCGCAGCGGATTCGCCGTCAGGAGCATGCCGAAGTCGCTGACGGAGGCGCTCTTGAAAAGTTCGGGCGTGCCATCGGTCGATCCGCCGTCGGGATTGATCAGAACGCAGCGGTCGCGGTGGAAATATTTCGTCAGGCCGACTTGAATGGCGCTCGCGACCCGCTCGATCGTTTCGCGATTGTTGAAGGTGGGCACGCCGACGACGATGTCCACCTCGCCGACGGCGGCGAGCTGGCGCAGAAACTCCTCGGAAACCGCCGTCGTTTCGGCCAACCCATCTCTCCTTTCTCTCGCAGCTCCCCTCTCACAACCGGCACAAAGTGTCTTGCTCCGTCATTCCGAGCGCAGCGAGGAATCTGCTTTTCGGCCCCGCCCCATGGGGCCTCTCTTTCATAGCTCCCCTTTCACAACCGGCGCAAATTGAACCAATAGAACTGATAGGGGCCTAGCGTCAAGAGGTAAGGCCGCTCGGTGATGGGCGGAAAAAGGCTGCCACCCGACATCTCGATCGGCACCGAGCCCTTCCACCGGCGCAAATCCAGCTCGGCGGCTTGCGCCTGGCTGGCGAGGTTCGAAACCACAAGAATCTTTTCCTCGCCGAGTTCGCGGAGGAAGGCGAACACCCGATGATTCAGCGGATCGAGGACCTCCATGCTTCCGCGCCCGAAAACGCGTGTGGACTGCCGGATCCGAATCGCCTGCTTCATCCAGGAGAGCAGGGAGTGGCTATAGCGGCGCTGGGAATCGACGTTGATCGCCTGATAGCCGTAGACGGGATTGGAAATCACCGGTGCGTACAGCCGTTCTGGGTCGGCTGCGGAAAAGCCGGCGTTCCACCCCCCATTCCATTGCATGGGGGTGCGGACGCCGTTCCGGTCGCCTAGGTAGATGTTATCGCCCATGCCGATCTCGTCCCCGTAGTAGAGGATGGGGGTGCCGGGCAGAGACAGCAGCAAGCCGTTCATCAACTCGATCCTTCGGCGGTCCCCTTCCATCAGCGGAGCCAGGCGGCGGCGGATGCCGAGGTTGAGCAGGGCGCGCCGCTCCCGGGCAAACTCGTCGCGGAGGTAATCGCGTTCCTCGTCGGTGACCATCTCCAGCGTCAACTCGTCGTGGTTGCGAAGGAAGAGTCCCCACTGGCAGGAGTCGGGGATGGCAGGCGTGGATTGGAGAATCTCCACGATCGGTTTGCGGTCTTCGAGCCGGACGGCCATGAACATGCGCGGCATCAGCGGGAAATGGAAAGCCATTTGGCATTCGTCCCCCGCGCCGAAATAAGCGGCTACGTCCCGCGGCCACTGGTTGGCCTCGGCCAGCAGTAATTTCCCCGGGAACGAGCGATCGGCGCGCGCGCGCAGGGACTTGAGCACGTCGTGGGTTTCCGGGAGGTTTTCGCAAGAAGTGCTCTCACGCTCGACGAGATAGGGAACGGCGTCGAGTCGCATGCCGTCGACCCCCATCTCCAGCCAGAATCGCATCACCTCCCACATGGCCTCGCGGACGGCCGGATTGTCGTAGTTGAGGTCGGGCTGGTGGCTGAAAAAGCGATGCCAATAGTACGACTCGGAAACCGGGTCCCAGGCCCAGTTCGAGAGCTCCGTGTCGCTGAAAATGATGCGGGCGCGCTTGTAGCGGTCGGTCGTGTCGCTCCAGACGTACCAGTCGCGCCGGGGATTCTGCCTCGAACTGCGCGCTTCCAAAAACCAGGGATGCTGCTCCGAAGTGTGGTTGAGCACCAGTTCGGTGATCACGCGCAGGCCCCGGCGATGAGCCTCGTCGAGAAACATCTTGAAATCGTCGAGCGTGCCGTAAGCGGGATGGATGTTGGTGTAGTCGGAGATGTCGTAACCGTCGTCGCGCAGCGGCGAAGGGTAGAACGGCAGAAGCCATAGGGCGTTCACGCCGAGTTCGGCCAGGTAATCGAGTTTCAGGGTCAGGCCGCGGAACTCGCCGCCGCCGTCGCCATCGGCATCGTAGAAACCGCGCACGCTCAGCTCGTAAATGACGGCGTCTTTGTACCAGGAAGTCTCTTCGGCCATGTCCGGTTCGATGCCCGCCGACGGCGGGAAGTTTTCACGATAACAAAACGGACAGCCTTTCGCCCAGCCGGTGGAATTCGGCCGCCCACTCGGCGGCGGGGGCCTCACCCAGGTCCGCCTCGCTGCGCCGGCGCGGATAGAGGCCCTGTAGAATGTCGTAATACACGTTTTGGGCTTTCCACAGGTTCACCTCGAACGGGAGCAGGGAAACCAGCTCGAGGGCCTGATCGAGCAGCCGCACCCGCTCCAGGCTCGCGGGATCTTCCAGCAGCCAGCCAGCCAGCCGGTCGAGCTTCCGGCGGAGAGAGAATTCGAGAGTGGGGACGTCGAGCGGGGCGGCGGTGATCGCCGCCTCTTCCAGGATTCTGCGGATCTCGGCGCCGTCGAGCACGTCGGCTTCGAGCGCGCGGCGCAGCGCGGCATTGAGCGTGAACTCGGCGGCCATGTGCAGGTGGCGCGGGAGCGGAGCGCGCAAGCGGGTCATGAACCGGATCAGCGAGATGTGGTCTTCGAAGAGGTGGCCGTAGGCGTCCTCGGCTTCGGCTTCGGTCGAGGCGAGGATAGAAGCTAGGATCTTGCGCTGTTGGTCGCGAAAGAGCCGCTCGAGGGAGGGGCTGGCCGAGCCGAAAGTCCGGTCCAGCTCCCGCACCAGCTCGGCGAGTTCGGCGCGTTCGAACGCTGCAACGATGCGAGCCGCGGCGCTTTCGTGCGCTTCCAAGTCCTCGAACGGCCGCACGCCCCCGCTGATGTTTTGGTCGCCCAGGTGCGCCACGGCGTAGCTCCACCGGCCCGATTCCCCCGTGATTTCCGACCGGATTTCCACGCGGCCAGCGGCCAAGCGCGTCTTCCCCGCCGAAAACGACCGGCAATCCTCCCGGTCCGCCACGTAGGAGTAGATGGAAGCGCGCGCGCCGTAGTCCTCGAAAAGGGAGCTGACCGCGTAGTGCGCGGCCACCTTATCGAGATCGACGCGGGCCGGCCGGACCAGTTTCTCGTAGACTCCGCGCCCCGTGGCGAACTCCGGAAGATTCGAAGGCGCTAGTTCGAGCCGCGAGAGGAATTCGGGTTCGAGATCCTCGCCAAAGAGTTGCCGGTAGAGCTGGAGCGCGCGCGCCGCGTACTGAAGCACCTGCACCGTCTCGAGGCCCGAAATCTCGTCGAAAAACCAGCCGCAGCTCGTGTACATCAGCATGGCGTGCCGCTGGAGTTCGAGAAGCTGGAGCGCGCGCGTGCGCTCGCCATCCGCCAGCGGCCGCACGGCGTGGTGCGCGAGGAAGTCGTCGATGCTCTCGCGCGACCGGTCCAGCACCACTTCGATATAGCCGTTGCGGGCGGTCCAGGGATTCTTGAACAGGTCGCTGCCGGCGCGCTCGAAGGAGGGGGCGATTGCGTCGCGCAGCCAATCCAGGGCCTGGCGGAGCGGCGCGCGCCAGGCTTGGCGCCAGCCGGGATGCTGGCCCGAGTGGCAGCCGCAATCGGCGCGCCACCGCTCGATCCCGTGCGCGCAGCTCCAGGAGCCGTTCTCGACGATCTGCACCTGATCGGAGGGCGGGTGCTTCGCCAGGTAATGCGCGTAATTGGTGAGCTGCGCCAGCCCGTTCCGTTCGATGTACTGAAGGGCGTAGGCCAGTGCCATGTCCCCGTGCGGCTGATGATGGCCGAAGGTTTCCCCGTCGGTGGCGATGTGCACCAGTTGCGGCCAGGTGCGGGAATCGAGAAAAGAGCCCAGCAGCCGGTCGGCGAAGAATTCGCCTTTTTCGAGCACGCGCTCGAAGGCCACGGCGCGGGAAACCGGGCCGTCGTAGAAGAAAAGATCGATGGCGCGGCCGGTGCCCAATACCAGCTTGTAGGGCCGCGAAGGATCGATCCCGCCGCCCACGTCGCGCCAGCCGCGCTTGCCGAGCGGGCGCACCCGCCGCGCCTGCGAGGGGGCGAGGATCGTGAACCGGATCCCGTTTTGCGCGAGCACGGCGAGCGATTCCAAATCGACCGCGGTTTCCGGCAGCCACATCCCCTCCGGCCGCCGCCCGAACCGCCGCTCGAAATCGCGAATGCCCCAAATCACCTGCGTCTCTTTGTCGCGGGCGTTCGCGAGCGGCAGGATCGCGTGGTTGTAGGGCTGGGCGAGGGCCGAACCGTGGCCGGAAAAATTCTTCCGGCTCTCGCGGTCGGCGGCGAGGATGCCTTGGTAGACGTCGGGGCATTTCGGCTCGAGCCACGACAGCAGCGTCGGCCCGAAATTGAAGCTGATCTTCGAGTAGTTGTTGACGATGCGCTCGATGCGGCCCTCGCCGTCGAGAATCCGCGCGGCGAAATTCGGGGCGTAGCATTCGGCGGCGATCCGCTCGTTCCAATCGTGATAGGGGTAGGCCGAATCCTGCACTTCGATCGCCTCGAGCCAGGGACTCTCCCGAGGCGGCTGATAGAAATGCCCGTGAATGCAGATGTAGCGTTCCACGTTCCTCCCCCGAGCCGCCGAACTTGGCAAGCGACCCCGCTCGAACCATTCTACCGAGCCCGGTCGCGGGCGGCCCTGCCTTGCGGGGAAAAAGTTGCGCGAGCGCCGCGCCGCCGTGGTGGTAGACTCTCGCGCCAAGGTCATGAACGAGCAGCGCAACCGCGGCGCGCCGCCATCCTTGAGCGCCTCGGGCGGCTTCCGGCCCCCGGCGCGCAAGCTCGCGCTCCTGCCGCTCGTCGCGGCGACCTTTTTCATCGTCTCCGGCGGTCCCTACGGAACCGAAGACGTGGTTCGTAAAGCGGGCTACGGCGGCGCCCTCCTCATCTTCCTTCTCGTGCCGCTGCTGTGGAGTCTGCCGACCGCGCTGATGGTGGCGGAACTTTCGAGCGCGCTGCCGCAGGAAGGCGGCTTTTACGAATGGGTAAAGCGCGCGATGGGGCCATTCTGGGGATTTCAAGAGGCATGGCTCACGCTGGCCGGCAGCATCTTCGATATGGCCCTCTACCCATCCCTCTTCGTCTTCTACCTCTCTCATTTCGCGCCCGCGCTCGCCGCCGGCTCCCGGCCCGCATACCTGGGCCTCAGCATGATTCTCGCCTGCACGCTGTGGAACGTTTGGGGAACGCGGGCGGTGGGGAGTGGATCCCTCGCGTTCGGAGTCGTGCTCCTTGCGCCGTTTGCCGTATTGACCTTGCTGGCCTTTGCGGGGCATCCCGCCGCAGGCACGTTCGCAAGCACCGCGGGGCTCGGCCGCGCCGACTGGCTCGGCGCGGTCCTGATCGCGATGTGGAACTTGATGGGGTGGGACAATCCGTCGACGATCGCGGGCGAGGTGGAGCGCCCTCAGCGGTCTTACCCCGTAACGATGGCCGCCTCGCTCTTACTCATTACGGTTGTTTATCTGCTCCCCCTTGCCGCCGTCTCGCACACCGGCATCGATCCGCGGAGCTGGACGACGGGCGGCTGGGTCGACTTGGGCCGGCGGTTTGGCGGAGAGTGGCTGGCGGCGGCCATCGCATTGGGAGGCGTGATTTCGGCGTTCGGCACTTTCAACTCCCTTATGCTCTCCCTCTCGCGGCTGCCGGTGGTGATGACCGAAGACGGCTACTTGCCGGCCGCGTTCGCGCGGCAGCATCGGCGGACGCGAATGCCGTGGGTGGCCATCTCGGTGTGTGCGGTGTGCTGGGCGCTTGCTTTCGGACTCGGTTTCGTTGCCTTGGCTGTGATGGACGTCTTGCTCTCCGGCCTGAGCGTTCTCCTCGAGTTCGCCGCGCTCGTCATCCTGCGTTTCCGCGAGCCGGGACTCGAGCGCCCTTTCCGCATCCCGGGAGGCCTCGCGGGCGCCATCGCCGTCTGCGTCACGCCCACCGCCCTGCTCGTGATGGCCTTCGTCCGAAACGCAGCTCAGGCCGCCGGCCCGTTCAACGCTTTGGCGCTCGACTTGGTTCTCGTGGCCGCCGGCCCGCTCGTTTTCTTCCTCAGCCGGCGGCGGCGCCAATCCGCCGCCGTTCCCGCCGCCAGGGGAAACGGGCGCTGAAGCGCCACCGTATTCCGCATCCAGCGACGACATCCCGCGCTAGCAGGCTGACGATACCGGCCGCTCCTACGTCTCGGCGCCTATTCGGAAACGAAGAGAACCGTGACGCGCTCGACGGTGGGCAAGGTCTTCTGGCTCGTGACGCAGGTTTCGGGATCGTACCGCCACTGGCGCACCGCTTCCATCGCCGCTTGGCTCAGCACCGGTGGCACCGAATTGATGGGCCAGAGGCCGCGCGGAATTCCATCGGCGCCGATTTCGGCGTAGAGCCGCACGATCCCCGTGATACCGGCTGCGCTCGCGGCTTTGGGATATTCCGGACGAATCATCTTCTTCACCGAGGGTTTGACGAGGTGCGCGCAGCGCTCCTCCACCGGCCACTCGTTTGATCCGGGCATCGGCAGGAAAACGTTCAAGCTCGGATCGCGCTCGGGTTCCAGCTCCTCCACACGCAGTTCGGCGAGTTTCTGCCCGCCGTTCCGCAGCACCTGGATGACCCGAGGGAAGCGCTTCGTGCCGAACGGCTGGTAGTGGGAATATTCGAAGGTCAAGTTCCATGGCCCGTCCACCAACCGAACCAGGTCGCCGTTGGTCGGATCGAAGCAGTATTCATACCTCTTCAGGCGTTCGAGCGTGCTCGCGCAAGTGCCGAGCGCTTCGGCGGAAGCTTCCGGCGGGCCCAAGCGCCTGCCCTTGGCCGCGCGCAACGAGTCGCCAAAATTGAGCGCCTGCCGCAAGAGGAAAATCGGGAAGGGAAGGTAGTCCAGGCTTCCCGCGCGCCAAACCTCCCGGCCGTCGGAAACTTCGACGCTCTGAAAGCCGGGCATCTCGGCTTCCTCATGCCACCAGCCCATCGGTGTCCAGATCCGCAGCAGTTGCCCCTCCAGAAAGTTGTCTGGGGCGTAAAAGACCCGGAAGCGGATCTGGAGCCGGAAAGCGGCGCTGCCTTGCGCCTCGAGATCGGAAGCCGCCAGCGCCCGGTCGATGAAGGCCACGGCCGCCTGGCTCGGAGCGACGCGGGAAGCGGCGAGAGCGGCCCGGCCACAAAGGAGGGCAGTCAAGCCCAGAACGAGGACGGCCCGCTTCATCGCTCCCTTCCTTGCGCTTCGGCGCGGAAGCACGCGAGCGGTGCGCCGGGGCGCGATTTGCGCCTGCCGCGCGATTCTTCTAGTCTTACGGCCTGGAAGGCAATCCATTTTACCATTTGCCGCGGGATCACGAGGAGCGCGAACACGGTGCCCACAGTCGACTTCCACACCCACTTCTACCCCCGGGAGTATCTCGAAGCCATCGAGCGAGGCCCGAGCAATGTCCGCCTGACCCGCGACGCCGAAGGCAATCCCCTCCTCCATTATCCGGGCGATTACAACGTCGCCGTCCGCGCGCACCGTGATCTCGAATTCCGAGAGGCGGAAGTCGCGCGCCAGGGCGTGGACGTGCAGGTGATTACCCTGACCACTCCCGGCACCCACGTCGAAACGCCCGCCGTGGCAGTCCGCCTGGCCGCTTTAACCAACGATGCCCTCGCTCGCGCGGTTCGCGAGCGCGCCCCGCGCTTCCGCGCCCTCGCCACGCTCCCGCTCAACGATCCCGCCGCATCCGCCCGGGAACTCGACCGGGCGGTGCGCCAACTCGGCTTGCCGGGGGCGATGTTGTTCAGCAATGTCAACGGCGTGGCTCTGGCCGATGCGCGATTCTGGCCGCTTTACGAAACTGCCAATGCCCTCGAAGCGGTGCTCTTCATTCACCCTACCAGCCCCGTCGGCGTCGAGGCGATGTCCGAATACTGGCTGATGCCCTTGGTCGGTTTCCTCTTCGATACCACGCTCGCCGCCGCCCATCTCGTCTTCGGCGGTGTTCCCGAACGTTTCCCTGGGATTCGCTGGGTGCTCGGGCACTTGGGCGGCGCGATTCCGTATCTGGCCGAGCGGCTCGACCGGGGATGGGAAGCGTTTCCCGAGTGTCGCGTCGAAGCCCGCCTGCCGCCCAGCCACTATCTCAAGCGGTTTTTCTACGACACCGTGAATTTCGATCGTGGCGCCCTCGAACTCGCTATTCGTTTCGCCGGCGCCGGCCAGATCCTCGCCGGCAGCGACTATCCCCACCGCATCGGCAGCATCGAGCGCATGAAGGAGAGTCTCGGCTCCCTGCCGATTCCGGAATCGGACCGCCAAGCCATTCTGGGCGGAAACGCCGCGCGCCTGCTGGGCGCGTAGGCCGTGTGGTATCGTTCGATTGAGTGCCACGATGGCTCAAGCTTTCCTCACCTGCATCCATCCGAGTTGCGGCCGGCGCGAAGCCGTCGGTGCGACAGCGCCGGCCTGCGCGGCGTGCGCCAGCTTGCTCGACGTCAGCTATGAATTCGACCGCATAGCGCCTGCCGATCTGCGCCGGTTGTGGCGCGAGCGATTGTCCAGTCCGGCGTCCGAAGACCGCAGCGGCGTGTGGCGATTCCGGGAGCTGCTGCCCTTCCTTCCCTCGACGGTGGCGCCGGTGACCATGGGTGAGGGAGGAACTCCGCTGGTCGAAGCCCCGCGGGCCGGGCGTTGGGCGGGCGAGGTGCGGTTGTCGGCGAAACACCTTGGTTCCAACCCCACCGGATCGTTCAAGGACCTCGGCATGACGGCCTGCATCAGCGCGGCGGTATCGACCCGGGCGGAAGTGGTGGCCTGCGCCTCGACGGGCAACACCTCCTCGTCCATGGCCGCCTATGCCGCGCGAGCGGGATTGTCCGCGGTGATGCTCGTTCCTCACGACGGCATCTCGAAGGCGAAGCTGGCCCAAGCCCTCGAGTTCGGTGCGCGCGTGATCGAAGTGCGTGGCAGCTTCGACGACGCGTTTCGCCTGCTCGGAGAGCTGGCCTCGCGCCGCTCGCTTCGCGTGGTGAATTCCATCAACCCGTTCCGGATCGAGGGGCAGAAGACGGCTGTCATCGAACTCCTAGAACAGCGCGGGTGGCGCGCGCCGGATTTCCTCGTCCTGCCCGGCGGGAACCTGGGCAACGTCTCGGCGATGGGGAAGGGTCTGCGAGAACTCGCGGCGCTAGGCGTCCTCGATCGCCTGCCGCGCTTGGTCGTCGTCCAAGCGGCGGGCGCGGCCCCTTTCTACCGCGGCTGGGCCTCGCGCGGCACCATCGAACCCGTCGCCCATCCGGAAACCGAGGCCAGCGCCATTCGCATCGGCCGGCCGGCGAACTGGCCCAAGGCCCGGCGCGAGCTGGAAGCGACGCGCGGCCTCGTCGAGTGTGTCACCGACAGGGAGATCGAGGAGGCCAAGGCAATCTTGGCGTCCGACGGCATCGGTTGCGAACCGGCCTCGGCCGCCACCCTTGCCGGCGTCCGCAAGCTGCGCTCGACGGGCCGCATGCCGCCGGCGGCGGAGGTGGTGGCCATCCTGACCGGTCACCAACTGAAGGATACCGACTACATCCTGCGCCACCAGGGCAGCTCGGAATCCTCCCGCTGCGTCATCGAGCCCGATCCCGACGCCGCCTGTCGCGCTCTCGACGCCTTGCGAGTCGCGTGAAGTGGTTGGTCGCCAAGGAGAGTTGCGCCGAACTTTGCCGCATCCTCGCGGTGGTGAATCAGAAGGCTTGCGCGGCACCCGGCCACGCCCCAGACGCGATGCCGGATCGCAAGCGGTCTAGGGGGAGGAGGCGGCGAGGCCCGTGGCCCTCAGAATCGCCTCCACGGCGCGATCCAGCCCGATCGAAGCATCGATCACCAAGTGGTACAGCCGGTAGTCCTTCCAGTCCTCCCCAAAATAGCGTCGGATGAAAGCGGCGCGGCGCCGGTCGGTTTCCAGTGCCATCTCCTCCACGCCCTCGCTGAGCCCCAGCATGCGCCGAAGATTCTCGATGCGGAAAGACAGCGGAGCGTGTACGGAGGCGTGGAAGACGTCTCGGCGTTCCCGGAGAAGGCACTGACCGCCCCGGCCGACGATCACCGCTTGCCCGATCGTTACCGCCTCGTGGATCACCTCCGTCCACATCCGCATCATCTGATCCGCGTCGAAGGCCCCGCTCTCCACCCACGACGCCGCGCCCTCATGCCCGCCGCGCCAGACGGCTTGAACGAGCCGGTGAAACCAGGGATTCACGCACTCGTCATAGCGTCTCGCCACCTCGCTCGGCACCTTCGCTCGCCGCGCGATCTCCTCGAGCAGGGGATCGTCTACCAGCTTCCATCGGGTTCGCTCGGCGATGCGGCGAGCGATTTCCGCGCCGCCGCTGCCGTATTCCCGGCTGATGGTGATTGCCCGAAACGCCGGAGGGAGTTTCTCGCCCGTGTCCCACCCCCAATTCTTTCTCAGCATACCCCGCCCCCAAATCCACAGGCAATCCGCTGTCCTCTTGCCGTCGCGCTGCCCGCCCATGTTAGGGTGTTGGCACCGGCCATGGCCGAGGCACTCGAACTCGATTTCGATCGGATGACGCCCCAAGGCATGGCTTCGGCCAGCCTGCCTGGTGGTCGCGCGGCGGCGGTTTGGGGTGTCTTGCCGGGCGAGCGGGTGCGCGTCGCGCCCATTCGCCGCCGCCACGGGGTCCTGCTCTGCCGGCTCGAAGGGATTCTCACGCCTTCCCCGGACCGCATCGCGCCGCGCGAGCCGCACTACCTTTCCTGCTCGCCCTGGCAGGTAATGACCTACGCGGCGCAGACTCGCGAGAAGCGAGCCATCTTACAAAGCCTGTTTCCGGAAATCCCGCTCGACCGGTTCGTCGAAGCCGATACCCGCTGGGGCTATCGCACCAAACTCGAATTCAGCTTCACCGAGGAGCAAGGGCGGCTCGAACTCGCCTTCCACGAGCGGTCGAGCCCGTTCCGCAAGATGGCCTTGCCCGATGGCTGCGCGCTCGCCGGCGCGCAAATGAACGCCGCGGCGAAGGAAGTCGTCGACCGGCTGAGGGAGCGCGGCATTCGCGCCCAGGCGTTAAAAAGCCTCATCGTGCGCGCAAGCGCGGCGACGGGCGAGGCGCTGGCGGCCCTCTACGTCATGCAGGAGGACCTCGATCCCGGCGATTTCCGGCTCGAACGCAGCGCCGGCTTTGCGCTGATCTACAGCGATCCCCTGTCGCCCGCTTCCGTGAGCACGGCCGTTTTGCGGCGAGAGGGCGCCGCGTGCCTCACCGAACGCGTTGCCGGGCTCGCGCTCGACTATCCGCTCGACGGTTTCTTCCAAAACCACGTCGAGATGTTCGCCGCCGCCCTCGAAGCGATTCGGCACTACATGCCCGACGCAGCTCGCCTGGTCGAGCTTTACAGCGGTGTGGGCTCGATTGGGCTGGCGCTGGCCGACCGCGCCCAAGAAATCGTAGCGGTGGAATCGAACGACGCGGCCGTGGAATTCGCCGCGGAGAACGCGCTTCGCAACGGCGTTCGGAACTATCACGCGCGGGCAGGGCGGGCGGAATCCTGCTCCGAGGAGCTCCTGGCCGGCGCGGACGTCGTCGTGGCCGACCCGCCGCGTACCGGCTTCGACGCCAAAACGATCGCGGCTCTCGCGCGCAGCGGGGCGCGCCGCATCCTCTATCTCTCGTGCCATCCGGCGAAGCAAGCGCGCGACGTCGCCATGCTCGGCTCCGCCTATCGCCCCGTGGCGTTCGTCGGCTTCGACTTCTACCCGCAGACCCCGCACATCGAGTCGCTCGTGGTCCTCGACCGCAAGGCCCGGTAGCCACACTGGCGCTCCTCTGCCGCCCGAGCGCCTCCGCGGCGAGTCGGGATTCCGAGGGTTTCCGACCCCGCCGTCAATGACGGAAAGGCTACCGGCGCGGAAACCCCGCGTGCCTGCTTCGGAGCCCGTAGTGTATCCTGTGCACGATTTCATGTCGCCCGAAACCCTACCTGCCAGCGTGAATGCCACGCCCAATCGCGGCGAGGGCGAGACCCCGGCGCCGAAGCTGCCCGCGATCGTGCGCATCTCGGAATACCTGCTACTGAGCGTGGTGATCGCCGGCTGCGCCGATACGCTCCGCTTTTTCGCGTTCTATTTCCGAGTCCCTTTCTCGTTGAATTTCGAGGAGGGGAACGTATTGAATGCCGCCCTGCGCATTACCCATGGACTGAACCCCTATCCCCCCGTTCGCGGCTTTCCCTGCGTAGTGAATCCCTACGGGCCGGTCTTCTACTACGCTTTGGCGCCGTTGGTAAAGCTGTTCGGGGCGAATTTCGCTGCGCCGCGCGCTCTCGCGCTCGCTTCGGCTCTGGCGGTGGCTATATTTCTCGTCTTGTTGCTGAGGCTGTGGACGGGTTCCACCGTGGTCGCGTTCGGCTTTGGATTGTCCTTTCTTGCTGTATCGCTTGTGCGCGATTGGGTTTACGTCCTCCGGGTGGATTTATTCGGCTTGGTGCTGTCGATGGCCGGAATCTACGTTTTCGCCACCACCCGCCGGCTCGCTCCTTCGGCGCTCCTCTTCCTCGCTGCTCTTTATTCCAAAATCACGCTGCTCGCCGTGCCTGTCGCCTGTTTCTTGTTTCTCTTGGCGGGAGGCGAGGGTGATGGCGACCGCGAGCGGCCGGCGCGCCAAGCTTGGCAGTTGGCGGCCTGGATGTTGGGGCTGGGTTCGGCGGGCCTGTTGGCGCTAGGTCTGGCGACGCGCGGATGGGGACTCTTCGACATGTTCTTTACCCATCCCGATCCCTACTCGTTTGCGCAGTACGCGCGGATCGTGCGTCCATTCGCGTTGCTCGATGCGGCGCTCCTGGCGGGCGCGGTGGCTTTGGCCGTCCGCGACATCCGCCACCGCGCGCTTTCCCTTCCGCTGATCTATCTCGTTTTGGCCAGCGTGATGACTCTCACGGCAGGCAAATTCGGCAGCGACGCCAACCACCTGCTCGAGTGGCAGGCGGCGCTGTGCCTGGCGGCCGGCTGCGGCTACGCGTCGCTGCGGCGGCAGTCGAGGGTTGATCCCGTCGCTGCTCTCATACCCCTGGGACTCGCGGCTCTTGTGGTTCTGGGTCTTAGTGAGAAGCCGCGGCTGAATCCCCTGCTCGCCGATTGCGCGCCAGCTTACCAACTCGCGGCGCGCCAGCCGGGCGAACTGCTCACGGAGAACCCCGGCGCCGCGGCGCTTTCCGGGAAAACGGTGTGGCTATCGAATTCCTTCGAATACGCCTTCCTCGGCAAGGCCGGCCGGCTCGACCAACGGCCGCTCACTCAACTCGTCCAGCGGAGGTTCTTCAGCATCATCCTGCTCGGGAACGCTCTGCCTGAACTGGAGCAAGCGGCGAAGCAACCGCTGGCGCCAGGCACGATTTGGCCACCCGCCTTCGTTTCGGCGCTCGAGCAGAACTACCATCAGGTCGCCAGTTTCGCCTGCGTCGACGCTCATGCGGCGTTCGAGCCCAATCCGGCGTCGGGTGCGGATTCCACCCTCCGCACCTCAACGGCTGGAGCCCCCCACCCCAATGGCCGCGACTTCGGATCGCCAGCCGCGGCGTCCCACTTGACGCGATAATGCCCGAGCGAGCCACGTCCGGGCCGGATTGGCCTTCCCCAGCTGCCCCTCCCGAGCCGTCAGGAACTGGCGGCGCACGCCGGCTCTGGCCCTGGCTCGTTCTGGCGGCGATCCTGCTCGCTTACGCCCTGACCATTCTCGGGTTGCGTCCGGCGGCGAATTTCGGCGGCTTGCAAGACGACGCCACCTATTTCGCCCTTGGGAAAGCACTCGCCACTGGTCGCGGCTACATCCTGCTCAGCTTCCCCGGGGGCTTGACTAGGCTCAAATTCCCCGAACTCTATCCCTGGCTGCTCTCTTGGGTTTGGCGCTGGGACCCACGCTTTCCCGGAAACGTTCCTGATGCGATCGGCCTGACCGTAGTCTTCGCCGGCTGGTTCCTGCTCGCGTGCTTCTTGCTGGCGAAGCGAACCCTGGGCCTGGGCCCCGTGTGGGCGCTTGGGGTGACGGCGCTTTGCGGGTTCAATTACTTCGCCTTGTTACTGGGCGGCAGCGTCTTGAGCGATTTGCCCTTCGCCGCTCTCGCGCTCACTGCCGCGCTCGCGGCCGATCGCGGACTCGCGCCACAGGCTTCCGGGGGTCGGAGCTTTAGCTCCGACAAAAAACTGGCCAAAATGAAAGGGCTTCAGCCCCAGAAGCATGTGCCGGGAAGTTTTGCAATAGCCTCTACGGATCCCGTAACTCGCTGCCCCATCGCCTGGATGGCTCTGGCCGGCGTCCTGGCGGCGATGGCGACTGGGCTGCGCACGGTCGGAGTGACGGTGATTGCCGGCATCGCCCTCGTCGCCCTCCTTCGCCGACGCTACCGCGCCGCTATCGTCCTCGGCGTGGTGGGTGGCTGCCTGGCATTGCCGTGGATCCTCCCGCCGATCGTTCACGCGCTCGCTCCTCGTCCCCGAGCGGGGCCCGAGGCGCTGGGTTGGAGCGAAACTCTCGCGTTCTATTCCAGCTACATCGGCCAATGGCGGCATTACGTTCCCAACGCGGCGACGCAGCAAGCCGTGTTGCTCAAGAACGCCCTCAGCGTGTTTCTCGAGCCGGGAATTCTGCTGCTGTATCCGCTCGCGAGCCGGAGTGCGGCGGTGAGCGTGCTGGCGGGGAGCGCCCTGGCGCTCCTCGCCTGGGTGGGAATCGTTCTGGGCTTGCGCCGGGCAGGCTTGAAGGCGATCCACGGCCTTGCTCTCGTTTATCTGGCGATGGTCTTGCCGTGGCCCTTTCCGCCCGAGCGCTTCCTGGTTCCTGTCCTTCCGCTTCTCGTTGGCGGGATGGTGCTTGTGTTCCGCGAAGCCCTGCGGCGCGCGGCGCTCGCCCTCCGCGGTAACCAGCCGCTAGTCGAGCGCGCCGGCGCCTTCGGGCTCGGGGCTGCCCTCCTCGTTTTGGCGGCTGTCGTCGCGGCGAACTGCGCCTATTTCGCTCCCGCCAGCCTGGCGAAACTCATGAGCGAGCAGCGAACCGCCCTGGTCGGAAAGCGGAAAGCGTACGCATGGATCGCCGGAAACACGCCTCCTGAGGCCCGCTTCATCGCCTATGACGATGTGCTTCTCTATCTCTACACCGGCCGCCAAGCCATTCGTCCGATCGCGCCTTCGACCGCCAGCGCCTACGACAACGACCTCGGCATCGCTCGCCTCGATGCCGCCCATCTCGGCGACGTCGCCCGCGAAGTAGACGCGGCCTATTGGCTCGTCACGCCAACCGATTTCAGCAAGGAGATGGGCCAGGATCCCGTGATACTTGCCCGCGCGCAAAACCAGTTGCTCGCCGGCCTGCCAGTCGTCCTCAGCGCCGATTCCGGCCGGATTCGCATCTATGACCTCAAAGGCAAGAACCAGTTCCACGCCAAGCCGCCAAGTCGCAAAGGCGCAAAGGGGTAAAGGGAAAATACGGTTTCACGCAAGAACGCCAAGGAGTTCCCTTTGCGGGCTTTGCGCCCTTTGCGCCTTCGCGTGAGAGCCTTCGTTTCTGCCGGTCCCCTTTGCGCCTTTGCGCCTCTGCGTGACGGCAATCGTCCTAAGGAGAGCGGCCGAGGTGCCCGGCCTTCCCGCTCGAGCCGCCGCACTCGATCGCACGCACGAATTCGTTGCTCAGGAGCGGCTGCGCGCCCCAGATCCAGCTTGCTTTGTCTTTCCATACCGGATCGGTGTCCTTGAAAAGCAAGGCGGTGATGGAAAACCGGCGGCAGGTGGCGGCCGCTTCCGCGGCTGTCACGGATGGGCGGTCGTCAAAGAGGGGCTTGAGGCGGGGCAGGATCACGTCGTCGCAAAAAGCCTTGCTTCCTCCGAACACCGTGGTGCAATTGCCGCCGTCGGCAACCATTTGCCTGTCGGAATATAGGGCTGCTGGTATGTTTCCGATCCCCTCCAGCTGCGGATCGTGCTGCACGATCGCGCTCGGAGGGAGCAGGCGGTCGAGTTCCTGGTAGGCGCTTCGCAACGCGAAGGTTCGCCGGCCGAGTTGGCGGCCAGGCGGGATCAAGTTTCTACTCTGAAGCCCGAAGGCATCCCAAAGGATGGGGAAGGTGCGCTGAAGGCATAGTTCGTAGCTCGAACCCAGGACTCCCAGCACGATCGCCAGGGCGACCAAGTAAGGCGCTGCGCGGCGCTCGGGGACGGCGTGTGAGGGACCAAAACCCAACAGGCCTTCCTCCCACATCTCCACCGTCCACAACAGCAGGATGAATTGCACCACCAGCGGGCTTCTGAATCCGAGATCGTTGTTCGTAATCACTCCTGACTGCACGAACGTGCAGACAAACAGCGAAGCGGCGGCCAGCGCCGCCGCGCACCATGCCGCCCGGTCGCGGAACCCGTGCCGCCAGAATTCGCGCACGGCAACACATCCGACCACAAAGAAGAATCCGAATTCG
Organism: Acidobacteriota bacterium; assembly: GCA_021788095.1. GTDB lineage: Bacteria > Acidobacteriota > Terriglobia > Acidiferrales > UBA7541 > JAKASX01. Next base: position 66,047 of record JAJYLB010000019.1, read on the forward strand.
AGGAAGTAGTTCAGGGGCAGGAAAAGCGCGTTCAGCGCCAGCGTTTTGCCCGGGGTGGTCCGAATCGCGGCGTCCACCAGCGGAAAGGAGCGTACGGTGAACGAAATGGGTGAGCTGGCGGAGGCGCCCCCCAGGCCTCGCGTCACCTCGGAAATGAAGGGCAGCAAAAGCGCCCCCGCCAGTATCCCGGCCAAACCCAGCACCACTGCGTGCCGCCACCAGCGCTTCAGGAGGGCTACCAGGAGCCATAGCGCGCAGCCAGCCGCCACTGTGCCGCCCACATAGACCGAGCAGCCCACGGACGAAGCGAAAGCCAGGCCGGCCACTAGGATGCCAACAATCGTACGCCGGAGCCGGACTTGCTGGGCCGCATCCCACGCCAGGAGAAAACCCGTCAAGCCCGCCGTCAGCCCTGCCAGATCGTGCGGGACCCAGATCATGGTGGTAATCCAGGCGGAGATTTGCTGGTTCCACCACTCGATGGTCGGCAGGAGGATGTGGGAGGCGAAATTGACCGTGAGAACCGGGACGATGTCCAGTCCGGTGACGCCGAGAAAGGCCACGGCGATGAACGTTCGCCGCTCGATCCGATCCCCTCCCTTCGCCTGAAAAAATCGCAAATAGAGCGCAATGAGGCCGAGAAGACCCAGGCCGGACCACAGCGTGCCGGCAATCACGGCGATCCGCGCGCTCCCGAGCGACCCGCTGAGGCGATCGATGAGGGCGCAGGGAATGAGCCAGAAATAGTGATAACGCAAGGGAGACGGGTGGCCCCCAAGGAAAAAGGGATTGGAAGGGGGAATCCCTTCACGGGCTATTGCCGCCGTGAAAGGGACGCGGAGCTGATTGTCATAGGAAGAAACCGGGAAGTAGAGCCGGTGGCCGATCTGGATGTCAACGAGTGACAGGGCGCCGACGATCACCCACCCCACGGCAACGAGCAGCACCCACCAACCCTCGCGCGAGAGGCGCAATTTCTCCGTCCGCACGTCGCGAACTAGCAGGATGGCGCAAACCGCGCCGCAGGAGCCGAAAACGATCCAGACGAGCGGGAGCGACCAACGCCACAGGAAATAGGCCGTTATCGGCGTCAGGCCAATCGATAAAGGGACCGCGGCGGCAAGCCGTGTGGCTAACCTCCGGCGCCGGAACCCGAACGCATTCGCCAGCCAACCGAACGTATAGCCGGGAGCAAAGGCGAAGAGGCCGAAGAGGAGAAATGCGACGCTCAGAGCGCCCAGGTCTGAAAGGGTATATCCCATGCGCGAAAAACTGTAGCATTCGCGGGCAGGCGTGTGCACGGCTTCAGGAATCGGTGGTTTTTCAAGTGCTAACCCACTTCGCCGCTGAGCGCCTGGGCAAAGAACCGTTTCACGTAAAGCCGCAAAGGCGCCAAGGGGTTCCCTTTGCGGGCGGAGTTCACCCCGATGCTTTTCATCGGGGCGTCCTTTGCGGCTTGGCGTGAGCGCTTTTGTCTCTGCTGATCCCCTTTGCGTCTTGGCATGTCAGCTTTCGTCCCCAGGTTGAGCGGGGCGCACCGCGAATCCAAAAAGCGAGCCGGCTCCCTCCCGCCCCGTGCTAGCGTAATTCCATTTCCGAAAGGATTTTGCTGTGTTGTCCCTTGAATCGCCCGTATGACCCGACTCCCCCATCATCAGGCAACCGAAGCCTTGGGCTCGGCCGCTCGGAAGCCTCGGTCCGAAGCCGCTGCTCCCACGCCCCTTCGGCTCGCCAAGCCCCTGTCCCCGCTCCCCGAGGCGCGGCTGAACTGGATGGTCCTTGCGGCGGTTTGGCTCGCCTGCGCCCTCTACACCCTTGCGTATTTGCGCATCGGCTGGATTCCCCTGGATTCCGGCATGCTCGCGCAGGAAGCGCTGCGTGCGCTCCGCGGTCAACTTCCTCATCGCGATTTCGGCGAGTTTTATACCGGCGGGCTCACCTATCTCGACGCGCTGGCGTTTCGCCTGTTCGGAGTCAATCTCGTCAGCCTGCGGATTCCGCTTTATCTGTTCTTCCTCGCCTGGGTTCCTTCCGTCTATTTCATCGCGCGGCGGTTCGTTCGCCCGCTGGCGGCGGGTGCGGTAACGCTGCTCGCGGTGGCATGGAGCGTGCCGAATCACGTGGAGGCTGTGCCCTCCTGGTACAACCTCTTCTTCGCCACCTGGGGCATTCTCGCGCTCCTCCGCTATATCGAAAGCGATAAGAAGTGCCCCGATGGTTTCATAAAAACGGGGCAGTCTCCCGCCACGGCGGGATCAAGACCGGACCAGCGCTGGCTGTGGGTCGCCGGTCTGTGCGGCGGCCTGTCGTTCCTGGCGAAGAGCACCGGCCTGTACTTCGTCGTTGCGGGTCTGCTTTTTCTGATCTTCCGCGAGCAATCGCTTTCGGGGCGCGCGCCGGACGGGCGACCGCAAGAGTCGCCCCTACATGGAACGACGGAGGGCTCGGGCGCCCCGCCCCCACAACCACCGCCCCGTGCCCCCAAAGAGGCTGTAGGGGCAGGCCTTGTGCCTGCCCGGTCACCCTCGCGACACGCCGGGCTGTCCTACCGCCTGTTCGTCACCCTGGGCCTCCTCCTCTTTCTCGCCGCGCTGACCGGCCTGATTTCCGAGCGGCCAACGGTCGGCGACTATTTCCAATTCCTTCTTCCGCTCGGCAGTATGGTGGCCGTTCTCCTGTGGCAGACGTGGACGTGGCCTTCAGCGGAGCGCTCCGGTGCGCGCTTTCGGAAATTCTTCGCGATGCTCCTCCCACTTCTGGCGGCCGTGTTCGTTCCGATCGTCCTTTTCGGCGCATGGTTTGCCGCGCATCACGCGCTAGGCGCGTGGATAGGAGGCGTTTTCATTCGTCCCGCTCTGCGCCCGGCTTGGGCCGCCTACGGCGCCAGCGGCCCCGGCTTCATCGTCGGCTTGCTGCCGGCTGGGCTCGTTCTTCTCTTGGGTTGGAATCCGCAGCGCCGCCTTCCCCCATGGATCGTTCCCCTGTTCCTGGTCTGCATGCTGGCGGTCGCGTGGAAGGGGCCTGCCGCCTTCGCGTTCTTTGGCATATCGCTTCCCTTTCTCGTCCCCATCGTGGCCCTCGCCGCCGCCTTTTCCCTCCGCCGCCCCCTCTCGCCGGCGCCTGTAGGGGCAGGCCTTGCGCCTGCCCGGCCTGGTACGGCCGATCATTCCCGTCGGCAGATGACGTTTCTGCTCGTCTCCGCCGCGGCGGCCTGTGCCCTGATTCAATTCCCGTTTTCCGTGCCCACCTATTTCGAATTCATTGCTCCGCTGGTGATTTTGGCGTTGGTGGCCCTCCTCGCCGGAGGCGAGCGCGGCGGCCGTTTCGACCCCGTAGCCCTTGGCTCGCTCCTGACTTTTTACTTAGCCTTCGCCGTATTCCTGCATACGCCCGGGTATTACGCCGAAGTCGGCGGGCCTCCTCCTAAGCCCATCCAATTGGAGACCCTGGGGATCCCTCGGGCCGGAGCGATTCGCGCTCCTGCGCGTCTGGCCCGCGAATATCGGGAAACCATTGCGCTCGTTCGCGCCCACGCCCGTGGCGAGTACATCTACGCCACGCCCGACCTCCCGGTCGTCTATTTCCTCTCGGGCCTGAGCAATCCCACGCAGACGATTTCCGATCTCCTCGATCCCGACTTCTTCGATCCCGCCGCCCGTGATCGCCGCATCCTATCGAGCCTTCGGAATCGCAACGTGAACGTTGTCGTTCTCGGCCCGGGCAATAATTCGCTCGCGGGAGATATCCCGCCGGGCTTGCGCGCTCTGCTCGACGCCCGATATCCCGAATCGGCGACCGTAGGCAACTTCGAAGTGAGGTGGAAGCCGTGAAGGCGGAGGCGGGGAAGGCACGGGAAGCAAGGAAGGCAGTGACAGACGCGACGCGTTCCGGAGCGTCGTCCGGAAAGCACGGGGCACGGTTCCGCGAGACGCGTACCGGCTGGCTCATGCTGGCAGTCGTGTGGCTGGCCTGTGCCGCCTACCTCGCCGTGCGACTGCGTGACGGCTGGATCCCTTTCGATTCCGGTATGCTCGCGCAGGAAGCGCTGCGCACGCTCCACGGCCAGCTCCCCCATCGCGATTTCGGCGATCTCTACACCGGCGGGCTCGCGTATCTCGATGCGCTGGCCTTTCGCCTATTGGGGGTGAATCTCCTCAGCCTGCGGATTCCGCTCTATCTTTTCTTCCTCGGTTGGGTTCCTTCCGTCTTTTTCGTCGCACGTCGGTTCGTTCGCCCGCTGGCCGCGGGCGCGGTGACGCTGCTGGCGGTGGCATGGAGCGTGCCGAACTATCC
>JAJYLB010000108.1 GCA_021788095.1 Acidobacteriota bacterium
GCAACGCGAAAAGGTGCGAATTCCACAGCCCTGGCGCAAATTTCGTGCGTTGTCCGCAAACGACTTGCGCGAATCTATGAAAAATACAAACTGTGGAAATGCCAGTTGCCACACAGACTCTTCAGCCCCTGAAGCATGTGCCGGAGGTTTTGCAATAGCTTCTAGTGTCCTGAGTCAGAAGTTCGCAACATAGATTTTCGGGGGTCGGAGCTTCAGCTCCGACATTAAGGCCCGCCAAATCAAGGGGCTTCAGCCCCTGAAGCATGTGCCGGGAGGTTTTGCAATAGCTCTAGGGGAAAGTCCTGGCGCCATTTCTGCTCGCGATTCCTGCCCGAACACTGGTAAACTAGACCCTGGATATCGCCTCCAGCCACCACTGGGTTTCGCGGGTCTTCAGCGAATACCGGGAACGGCGTCGCCCCCTCCCCATCGCGGCGCCCTCGGTTCTAGGAGAAGAAGGATGACGGTCGCACGGGCGGTTTGGCGCCAACTGGAAGCCGGCGACTACAGCTTAGTCCGCCGGGTCCACCGGTGGCGCGCTCCCCGCCCCCTTCGCCTTCTGATGATTTACGCGACGCGCATGGGAGACGGGTGGCTCTGGTTGGTGTTGGGGATGGCCTTGTACCAATTCGGAGGGGCCAACCGCTACTTGGCCATTGCCGCCGGGGCCACGGCCGCCGGAGCGGGCATCGTCATCTTCTCGAGTTTGAAGCATACGAGTCGGCGCAAGAGGCCCTACGAAATCGTGCCCCACTGTTGGGCAGCCATCCCGCCGCCCGACCGCTATTCGTTCCCTTCCGGCCACACGATTACCGCGTTCGCCGTCGCCCTCTCGATTGGGGCGTTCTATCATCCCCTGCTGCTGCTCCTGCTTGGCGCGGCCATTCTCATCGCCGCATCGAGGATCCTGCTCGGCATGCACTTTCTGAGCGACGTGCTGGCCGGCTCGATCATCGGAATGGCCCTCGGCCGGCTCAGTTTTCACCTCTTCCTTCATCTGCGCTGAGCGATGAGACTGAAGGGATGGCCAGCCAAGACGGCGGTGTCTCTCGGCGTGGTGATCGCCGGCAACTCGTTTGGCAGCGTCCTGCTTCGCGCGGGCATGAAGCATGATGTCGTCCGCTACTCCTTCCAGCCCACCGTTCTGCTCGGCGAATTCCTTGGCTTCCTTTCGAGTGGCGACGTATGGCTCGGGATCGTCTGCCGGATCATCGCCGGTATAGCCTTCTTGTGTCTGCTTTCCTGGGCGGACTACAGCTACGTCAATCCCTCGGCGGCCTCCGGCTACATCCTTACGGTCTTCCTAGGCTGGGCGATGCTCGGCGAAGTGGTGCCGCCGGTCCGCTGGATCGGGACGTTGCTGATCACCGGCGGAGTGCTCCTCGTTGGCCTCACTCCAGCGCGCACCACGCCGGCCACGGATCCCGGGCGGGCGGAGGCCGGGGCTTGCGCCGACGATCGAGCGCGCGCGTCGCGGCTTCCTTGACACGCCTGGGGGTGCATGTTAGGTTTCGATTGCTGCTGGATATCGCCCGGCGCAGGTTCCTGTGAGCGCTCCCGGAACGACGGCCACACTCCGCAAGACCGCCTTGAATGCCACCCATCGCAGCCTGGGTGCGAAGATGGTGAATTTCGGCGGCTGGGACATGCCCCTGGAGTACTCGGGCATCACCGCGGAGCATCTGGCGGTTCGGACGGCCGCCGGCCTCTTCGACGTCAGCCACATGGGCGAAATCGAGTTGCGCGGACCCCGCGCGCTCGACTTGGTGCAGTGGGTCACGTGCAACAACGCCTCCAAGCTCGCCATCGGCCAAGCGCAATACTCCGGCCTGATGAACGAGCGAGGCGGGTTCGTGGACGACCTGCTGGTACACAAGCTGGCCGACACCCGCTACCTGCTCTGCGTCAATGCCTCCAACCAGGACCGGGACTTCGAGCACTTCCTCCGCCACAATCGGTTCGGCGCGGAAGTGGAAAACGCCGGCCCGCGCTACACCCAGCTCGCCATCCAAGGGCCGCGCGCCGTGGGCATCGTGCAGCGACTTAGCCGGCTCGACCTCGCCCCGATCCGCTATTACCACTTCGCTTTCGGCCAGATCGCGGGCATCGACTGCCTGGTGGCCCGCACCGGTTACACCGGCGAAGATGGCGTCGAAATCTATTTCTCCCCCGAACACTCCGAAAGGCTCTGGAACGATCTCCTCGAAGCCGGGAAGCCCGATGGCCTGGTTCCTTGCGGGTTGGGGGCGCGCAATACGCTGCGGATGGAAGCGGCGATGTGCCTCTACGGCCACGAGATCGACGATTCGACCACCCCGCTAGAAGCCGGCCTCGCCTGGATTACCAAACTCGATAAAGGCGATTTCCTCGGCCGCGACGCCATCCTTCGCCGCCAGCAGGCGGGCCTGACTCGCAAACTCGTTGGTTTTGAAATGATCGATAGACCCATCGCCAGGGAGAACTATCGGATCTTCGATCCCGCGGGCGATGCCCCGCCCGCCGGCCATGTCACAAGTGGCGGGCCGGCGCCCTTCCTGAAGAAGAACATCGGCATGGCCTACGTGGCCATCGGACTGACCGAGCCGGGAGCGGAATTGGAAATCGAGATCCGGAACAATCGCGCGAGGGCGCGAGTGGTACCGTTGCCGTTCTACAAGCGCGTCCGTACCTAGAGGTACGCGGCGGGCGTCCATCCGCCGTAACGGAGCGCCGCTCGAGAAGGCCGCGGTGGACAGGGGCGGCCCTTGTGGTCGCCCAGGGAAAGAACACGCACTAGAATGGTACCGGCGGGGTGATCCCCCCGGTTCATCCGGTAAAAAAATAGACCGAGGCACGCGATGTATCCAAGCGAATTCCGCTACACAAAAGAGCACGAATGGGTGAAGCTCGAAGGGCAAATCGCCACCGTGGGCGTCACCGACTACGCTCAACACGAGCTGGGCGATATCGTCTACGTCGAATTGCCATCGGTGGGGGCGCGGGTGAAGGCCGGGCAGGCCTTCGGCACGGTGGAATCGGTAAAATCGGTGAGTGAAATCTTCAGTCCGGTGAGCGGGGAAGTGACGGAAATCAATCCCGCGCTCGCCGAGCACCCCGAGCAGATCAATCAGGACGCCCACGGCGTCGCCTGGCTGGCGCGCATCCGCGCCGCGAACGCCGCGGGCGACTTGGCCGCGTTGATGGATGCGGCCGCCTACGAGGCCTACATCGCCGAGCAGCAGAAGGAAGCCTCCGCC
>JAJYLB010000069.1 GCA_021788095.1 Acidobacteriota bacterium
GGCGCGGGATTCCCACTTTCCCACAGCCGCGGCGACGGCCGACCTTCGGTTACATTTCGAATGTCTCGACGACCACCCCTTCGGTTACATTCTTAAATGTCTTGACAGGTCCGCGACTCTTGCCGCGTTCCGCAAAGGAAGCAGGCAGGTCGTGATGCCTCCCATACTCGGGCACCAGGAAAATCGGGGTTGGGCGGAACAGCAGATCCCTCACACCGGTCCCGATGAAACCGTGACCGGGTTCGGGATGACAGGAACAGGGGCGCAGAAGGAACAACGCGCGGGCAAGTCCCGAATCCCGAACGTTCGGGACGGGAGTCCGCGCCACGCGTCAGCAACCCCGATTCGACGCGACGGGCCCGGGGTGATGGGAAGGGGTCGCTGGAGGCAAATCCCGAAGCCTCGGGACGCGCGCAAGAATGCCCGCGCCACGCGGCTTCGCCCGCCATGGCTGCGGCGGGCGGGCAAGATGCCGGGCAAACCTACGCGCGCAGACTTCATCCATACTTAAGATGGACACAAAAGCGAACCGAACCACGCAACTCGGCGAAGGAACGGCCTCGGGCCGAGCGATCGAATCCGTTTTCCGAGCGGGGTGTTTCGCCGCGCTCGCGCTTTCGATGACGGCCTTCCCGCGGCCGCAATCCGCGGCCAACGCCGGCGCCGCCCAAGCCAAACTCGTCGCCCAAGTCGAAAGCGACGCCGAAGCGTACGAGAGCGGCATCACCAGGATCCCGCTCGAAGTCCGGGAGACGGTGCGCGCGTACGATTCGAGCGGCCACCTGAAAAGCACGCGGAGCTCGTCGTATCCTTACGCTATCGAGGATTCCGGCGAGACCCCCTCGGGAACGCGCAAGACTCAACCCAGCGCGGATCGCAAGCCCGAACAGCCGCTTCGCGGCGCCACTCTGGAAGATGGAGTCACGCTGCCGTTTGTTTTTCTTCCCAGCTCGATTGGGCACCTCGCGCTCGACGCGGAAACGCCGGGGGACGGCCCGTGGATCCTGTACTTCAAGAGCAGCCCCTGTCCCAAACCCACCGTGCGCCACGGCTGGCTGGGCGCGAACATCGACAGCCAATGCGTCGAAGGAAGCGCCTACATTGACCCGCAAGACGGCGCTATCACCCGGATACGCATGCGCATGGGAGGCTTGCCGCTCTTCTTCCGTTCCCGGCCGATTCCCTTGGAGGTAGAGGTCTACCAACTCTACGACGACGTCACGTTCCGCCGCCTGCCGCGAGGCGCGGGGGCTTCACCGCAACTCGTTCCGCAGAAGGCGGAGTACGTCTTCTTCACCAGCCGCGGGCGAACGGTGATCGATCGCGACTTCAAGGTTGCGGCGGCTAGCCCGCCAGCAGCAACTTCACCCTCTCGCTGAGTGCTAGAATGGCGGGTTCGCTCCCGGCCATAGGGAGGAATGCGATGGCCAATCACCTTTGGCGACAATCGCTCCTGAACTGGCTCCCTGCCTCTTCTCTTCTGTTCTTGCTTCCGTGCGTCGGGCACGCCACACCGCAAGGGCAACTGGGGAACGTCGTCATCCGCGTTAGGGTTCTGCCTCAGGAAGCTCCGGTTCGAATCTTGGGGATAAAGTTCTCGAGGTCGCCCGATCCCTCCCCTCTTGTTCAGCTACAGAATACCTCGCGCGTCAAAACACGCCGTCTCTGGATTGAGACGATCATCAGCAACGCTCAGGGCAAGGTGACTGGTTCCGAAACGAACGCTCCGAACTACTATTCGCCTGCGGAGCACTCTATAGCGCCAGGCGCGGAAGTGTGGTCCAAGGAACCCGTGCTTCGGTACGGCAGTTATCTGGAAAGCGCGAAGCACCTGGGCTCCAACTGCGTCCTGGTTGGCGTACGTGTCCTGGGGGTCGATTTTGAGGACGGAACCTCCTGGAGGGCGAGCACGCCGCTTCCCTTGCCCCCTCGGGACACGGATTGGGCGAGTGCATGCCGTGGTGCTACGGCTTCGGGAAACGAGGTTCGAGGTTTGGAAGGAGCCCGCTACGTCTCCACGGGTCTGCCGCCAAAGATTCCCGGCGAAGTGCAATCCTACACGCTCACATGCTCGCTCGAAGCCAGTGGAAGGGATATCGTCGGTTTTTGTCCGCTCTAACAGGTGAAAGGGGAAGCGGCGCTGGCACCCGGCCACCCATCACGGCTAAAATTGCGGGTTATGGATGAAGGGAAGCTTGGCCGAGCGGTATCCGAAACGGAGGCGTTGCCCATCCGTGCGCGGCGGCCGACGGTAGGCGTGCGCGTGGGCCGCGTTTTGGTAGGGGGCGGCGCGCCGATCGTCGTGCAGTCGATGACGAATACGGATACGGCCGACGCCGAAGGCACCGCGGGCCAATCGATCGAATTGGCCGCCGCCGGCTCGGAGATGGTTCGCGTCACGGTCAACGTTCCCGAGGCTGCCGCCGCGGTACCCGAAATCAAGCGGAGAATGCTCGACGCGGGGTGCCAGGCCCCGCTCATCGGCGATTTCCATTACAACGGCCACGTCCTGCTCACCAAGTTTCCCGAGTGCGCCCGCGCCCTCGATAAGTACCGCATCAACCCCGGCAACGTCGGCAAGGGCGCACGGCGCGACGAGCAGTTCGCGACGATCTCGAAGGTAGCCGCGGAAAACGGTAAGCCCGTGCGCATCGGCGTCAACGCCGGCTCGCTCAACCAGGAGCTGGTGATGCGCAAGATGCAGGAGAACACCGATCGCGACCTCGGCCGCACGTCGGAAGAGATCCTCAACGAGTGCATGGTGCTCTCCGCGCTCGAATCGACGGAACTGGCGCTCGCCTCGGGCTTGCGGAAGGATCAGATCATCATCTCCTGCAAGATTTCCCGGCCGCGCGATCTCATCGCCATCTACCGCGACCTGAGCGCCAGAACCGATCAGCCGCTGCATCTGGGACTGACCGAGGCCGGCATGGGAGCCAAGGGTCTGATTTGGTCGGCGAGCTCGATGGCGGTGCTGCTCGCCGAGGGCATCGGCGATACCATCCGCGTCTCGCTCACCCCCCGGCCGGGCGGCGATCGGCGCGAGGAAGTCTACGCCGCCTGCGAGCTGCTTCAGGCTCTCGGGTTGCGCTCGTTCGCGCCGTCGGTGACCGCCTGCCCCGGCTGCGGCCGCACCACCAGCAGCACGTTCCAGGAACTCGCCGAGCGGATTCAGGATTACATTCGCGACCGCATGCCGGAATGGAAGCGGCAATACGAAGGCGTCGAGGAACTCAAGTTGGCTGTCATGGGCTGCATCGTCAATGGGCCCGGCGAATCGCGAGCCGCCAACATCGGCATCAGCCTGCCCGGCACGGGCGAGGAACCGGCCTGCCCCGTCTACATCGACGGCCGAAAAGCGACTACGCTGCGCGGAACGTATGAAGAGCTTTCGGCCGCCTTTCGCGCGCTACTCGAGGAGTACGTCGCCGCGAAATACCCTCCGCGCTCGCCCGCGTCGGGCTCGCCCGATTCGGGCTCGCCCGATGCCGGCCCGGCCGCGCCCGCTCCGGTCCCCGAAACGCTCCGGATCGTTCCCTAACTCCCAAGCCCGTTGCCAGGCCGGCGAGGAACGCCCTACACTAGCGCGCGAACGCCGATGCCGGCGACGAAAGCCAACGGTACCGCCTGCGGCGACAACGGTTCCTGGAAGCGCGGCTTCTGGAGCCTGATCGCCGTCCAATTCCAGGGCGCCTTCAGCGACAATCTCCTGAAGTGGCTGGTGACGTTTCTCGTTTTGGAGATGGGCGTCACCGCCGCCGAGCGCGATCGCTTGGTCGTGCTTTTGATTCCGCTCCTTTTCTCCGTTCCTTTCCTGCTGTTCTCGATGGCGGGCGGCTACTTCGCCGATCGCTACAGCAAGCGCGCGGTGACGATCGCCACCAAACAGATGGAAATCGGGGTCGCGTTCGTCGCGCTCGCGGGTTTGGCGCTCCGGAGCCTGCCGGTCGAATGCGCCGCCGTGTTTCTGCTCAGCACGCAGGCCGCGCTCTTCGGCCCGTCGAAGTACGGCCTTCTCCCCGAACTTTTGCCGGAGGAAAGGCTTTCGTGGGGCAACGGCATCCTCGAGTTGGGAACGTTTCTCGCGATCATCACCGGCTCGATGGCCGCGGGCGTGCTCGCCGACGATTTCCGCGGGCGCGAATTCTGGCCGGGAATATTGCTGGTCGTGCTGGCCGTGGTGGGCCTGGTGGCGAGCAGCGAAATCACGCGCGTCGGAGCCGCCGATCCCTCCCGCCGGCTCAACCGAAATCCGCTCAGCGACCTGGGAAGCCAAATTCGGCGGATGCGGCGCGATCGGCTTCTCTGGCTGGCGGTGCTCGGCAACACCTTCTTCTGGTTCCTCGGCGCGCTCGTGCTGATCAATACGGCGCTTTACGCCTCCGACGTGCTCAAGGCTTCAGAGACGGAGACGAGCTTGTTGCTCGCGGCGATTTCCATCGGGATAGGGGTGGGCAGCTTCGCCGCCGGCTACCTCTCCGGGGGCAAAATCGAATACGGGCTTGTGCCTATCGGCGCGATAGGCATCGCTCTCGCGACCGTCCTGCTCTCCCGGCCCGGCCTGACATTCGCCGATGTGGCTTGGGATCTGGGCTGGGTGGGATTCTTCGGCGGCTTCTTCGCCGTTCCTCTGAACGCCCTCATCCAGCACCGGCCGCTCCCGGAGGAGAAGGGCGGAATCATCGCGGGCGCGAACCTGCTTTCCTTCGTGGGCGTCGCCCTGCAACCGGTGGCGCAGTACTCGCTGATCTTCCTCGGCCACCCGAGTCCCCCGCGCGTGTTTCTGCTGACGGGCCTGCTGACGTTTGGCGCGACGGCGGTGGCCCTCTGGCGCCAGCCCGACACCCTCCTGCGGCTGGGGCTGTGGGCGGCAACGCATACCGCATGGCCGCTGCGGGTGGAAGGCCGCGCCCATCTGCCGGAGCGAGGCCCCGCGCTGGTTGTTTTCCCACGCATGCGGCTGGGCGAGGCGCTATGGGTCGTCGCGGCCACCGACCGCAGGCTGCGCTTTCTTCTCTCGCCGGCCTCGGCGCGGTCCCTTCAAAAGTGGCTTGGCGCGATCGTCTTCGAGCCGACTCCGGAGGGGTTGCGGCAAGCGGCGCAAGCCGCTCTCGAAGCGCTCGGACGTGGCGAGGTGGTCTGCCTTTCGGAAGACGCGCAAGAGATCGAAGCTTCGCTCGACGCCGTGGCAGCGCCGCTCGTTCCCGTCAGCGTCTGCCTGGCCGGCCCCTTCTCCCGCAGCGTGGTGAGTTTCGGTGCGCCGCGCCCGCTCGCCTCCGTTGCTTCCACCCGCTCCTAGCGCCCCGAAAGTAACCGATCATTTGTTTGCGGGCGTCGGAGCTTCAGCTCCGACATAAAGGCTCGCCTAACCAAGGGGCTTCAGCCCCTGAAGCAGGGCGACTTTTACACGGAACTTGCAGCTCGGGACGCTAGCCCGCTTCATTCATGAAGATTCCTGCGCAAAATTCGTGGCGTGCCCGAGCATTGTCATCCTGAGCGTAGCGAAGGATCCCGCGCGCTCGGCAGTCGCTCGGGATTCTTCGCCCCGATGAACTGCATCGGGGCTCAGAACGACAGTCCTTCTTACGGTGCTGAGAGAATTCTTCACGAATAAAGCGGGCTGGCTTCGTCCCGGGTTAGCCCGCATTTTCCCGCCCGTTAAAAATGCAGGTCAGAAGATCGAGAGCTTGACGTGCATGTACTTCTTCGGGTTCTTGCGGACATCGCCGAGGAACAGGCGCAGGTCTCCCGTCAAGCCCGTGAGGTTGTCGTAGAGCCGGGGATCGGTGAAGAACTGGCCCGCGGTGCCCTGGCCATCATTCAGTTTGCCGGTAAGGTCGCGAATATTGGTGGAAGCCGCGTTGAGATTATCGAAGAGCTGGCGATTCGTGACGAACTGGCCCAAGCTTCCCTTGCCTTCTTCCGCGCCCGCGAGCAGCGTATTGCCCTTGGTGAGGAACGTGTTCGCGTTGTTGTAGAACGCCGGATCGTAGATCAGTTTGCCGAGCGATCCCTTTTGCTCCTCGACGGCCGCGAGCAGGGCGTCCGCGCGGTCGATGGTGCTGGTCGCCTTGTCGTAGAGCGCGTCGGAAGTGAACAGCTTGCCGGCGGTGCCTCGCCCTTCCTTGAGTCCGGCCGTGAGGTCGTTGAGGTTCGTTGCCGCGGCGTTCAGTTGGTTGGCGAGCTTGTCGCTATACAGCAATTCACCGATCGTGCCCTTTCCCTTATGGATTTGGTCGCTGATGTCGCGCAGATCGGTCGCCATGGGTGTCAGCTGGTTCTTCATGAGGTCCGAGGCTTCATCCACCACCGTTTCGATGGTCGAAGCCGGAATTCCTTGGATCGTTCCTCCCGCCGACACGATCGGATACGGAGGCGTCCCCCGCGTCACCTCGACGTAGCGGCTGCCCAGGGCGCCTTGCGTTTCCAGGGTTGCCGTCGAGTTCGCGCGGATCCACTGGCCGAACCGGCTGTAGATCCACATATCGACCTCGATGTTCTGGTCGGGAGTTTTCGGGTTCGGATTGACAGACAGCCCCTTCACATTCCCCACGGGCACGCCACCCAAGCTCACCGGAGCGCCCGGCACCAGGGTATCGGCTTCCGGCAAGTAGGTCTTGATCGTGTATTTCGATTGCCAGGCGCTTCCCCCGGTGACGTAGAAAATCGCCACAATTAGCAGCGCCACCGTCGCCAGCACGAAGAGCGCGACGCGAAGCTCGGTGTAGTTCAGTTGTCTGCGTGCCATGGTCGTCCGTCCTCCTCACGATTTTTTCCGTTGCAGCGCCAGCAGCCCCTAAACAAGATGCCCCCTAAGGCCCAGGTGTCATGCTGAGCGGAGCGAAGCATCCCGTCAATTCCGCGGAAGCTGGGGTTGGGATCCTTCGCGGAGTTCACCCTGAGTGAAACAAACGGGCTCAGGATGACAGGGGAAAGGGCTGTGGAGCAGCCAAGAAGCGTGGCGGGCCGCCTGCTTTCCCCGCTCATTCCAGGAATCTCTCGAGATAGGGATCGCCCGAATCGCGCAGTTGGTGTTGGTCTCCCTCGAAATAGACGCTCCCCTGCCGCAACACCAGGAAGCGGGTTTTCCCCCCGCTCGCCGCGCCATCTTCCTCGGCGCGCACCACGCGGCAGGCCGTGGGATCGAATCGGAAATTGGCGAGGGCGAAGCCGTCCTGGAGGCGGTGTGTGGCCAGCAGCGCCGTGACGCCCTGCAGGTCGCGCAGGCGCAGGATCAGGGTGATGATCCGCTGCGAGGTCACCGGGTCGAGTCCGGCCGTGGGCGAATCGTAGAGCAGGATGGGCGGGCGGGTGACCAGGGCGCGCGCGATCGAAACGCGCCGCCGCATGCCCCCGGAAAGCTCGCCCGGCAGCTTGGCGATGGCGTCCGCCATCTCCACGAATTCGAGCGCCTGGCGTACGCGGCTCAGAATCTCCTCCTCGTCCACATGCTCCTCGCGCAGGCGGAAAGCGACGTTCTCTTCGACGGAGAGAGAATCGAACAGCGCGCCCTCCTGGAAAACGAAGCCGATCTGCCGCCGGAAATCCAGCAGATCCCGCTCGCTCATCTGGCCCACGTCGCGGCCGAGCACCGTCACGCGGCCGGCGTCGGGGCGAAGGAGGCCGGCGGCGAGCTTGAGGAGCAAGGTCTTGCCCGCTCCCGTCTCGCCCAGCAGCACCACGGTCTCGCGCGGCGCCACGGTAAATCCCACCCCGCGCAGGATGTCGCCTTCATCGAAGCTCAGGCGTACCTGCTCGAAGGCTATAGCCGGCCCGCGGAAGCGGGCGGCAGGCGCGGCGGTCAATTCGGCTGGTGAGCGCACCGATGCAAATTATAAGGGGGAAAGGAGCGCGCCCCGCGTGAAGAGTGTGAGACGGGGCCGGCGGAGCCGGCCCAGGATCCGGCGCTCAGGCCGGAAACAAATACATGAGCAGTGTGGTCAGCATGAAGCCGGTGGCTAGAATCGATACCGAGGCAATCACCACCGCGCTGGTCGTGGCGCGGCCCACTCCCTGCGTGCCTCCCTTCACCCACAAGCCCTTGTAGCAGCCCACGGTCGAGATGATAAAGCCGTAGACGAGCGGCTTCGAGAGGCCGTGGATCAGATCGTTCGTTCCGAGCGCGTCGATGGCGTGATGCCAGAACTCGGGTCCGCTCAGACCGAGCGTGATGTGGGCCTCGATGTATCCACCGACGAGTCCCACGAAATCCGCCACGGCCGTGAGCAGAGGCATCACGATCACCGTCGCCAGGACCCGCGGAGTCACCAGCTTGCGGCCCGGGTCGGTGCCCATGGCCCGCATCGCGTCCACCTGTTCGGTCACCACCATCGAGCCCAGCTCGGAAGCCATTCCGGAAGCGCTGCGGCCGGCCACGAGCAAGGCCGTGAGCGTCGGGCCCAGCTCCAACACGAGCGAAAGCGCCACGGCGTTCCCCGTCAGCGCCGTCGTGCCGAAGCGTTGGAACTGCGCCGCCGTTTCTTTCACCATAATGCCGCCGATAAAGAAGGCGGTGAGAATGATGATGGGGAGCGCGCCCACGCCGATGACGTCGATCTGTTCGAGCAGGTCGCTCAGATAAAACGGCGGAGAGAAAATATCCGCGATGGAGGCCCACGCCAGTACGGAGTAGTCCTGGACCGCGAGCAGTAGCCCCTTGATCGTCGCGTTGACGCCGCCGAAAAGGGATTGCGTCTCGGCCCCGGCGCCCGGTCCCGCGCGGTTTGGTGTAACAGTCACCATTCGACGCTTCCCCGCCTCTCGGCTCTTCCTCCCCCGGCAAGCCTATGTCGGCCGGGGGTGATGGTCAAGGCCGGCTCGGCGATCAGCGAATGAGGTGGATGCGCAGGCCCACTTCGAGATTCCTCCAGGACTTGTTGGCCGTGTAGACGGGGCGCTTCAAAGCCAGGGCCAGCGCCAGGCACGCCCGGTCCCCCAACGACAGGCCGAGCGCGCGCGTTTGTGGAACCAGTTCCCCGGCGATCCGGGCATGATCGGAGGTGAAAGGCATGGCGATCCCCACGGGACTGAGCGCGGCCCTCCACGCCTCGGCAGGGCTGAGGCCATGGGCGATCAGCTTGCCGTGCACCTCCGCTAGGTTGACGGCGCTCATCGCCGCGGCGCCGAGGAGATCCGGCGTCAGTTTTTCCGCGCCGGGTTCCTGGTTGAGGAGCGCGAGCAAGGCGGAAGCGTCGAGCACCACCCTATTCATGTCTCGCGGCCTCGCGCCGCTCCCGAATCAACTCGTCGGCCAGGGAGACGCCCGCTTTCACGTGCTTGCGGACCAGACGCTGGGTCCGCTCGATCTCGCGCTTCCGTGTAAGGATGCGCAATTCGTCTTCTTCGAGGACGAGAACCACTTCGTCTCCCGCTCGGATACCCATCTGCCTGCGAAAAGGGGCGGGAATCACCAGCCGGCCGTTTTCGTTGACCCGCATGCGCGTTCGGAGTTTCATGGGACTCGCCTCCCTTGACACTATTATAATCGGTGTCACGCAATTCGGGAAATGACATGTGCGGGGCGTTTTGCAAACCCCCGGATTCGGCCTATACTCCGGGCGGTGAAACCTAGGAGGAGGCAGCCGCGGGGCGAGAATGAAATTCACAAGACGAAATTTTCTCAAGACGGCCGCGGGAGCGGCGCTCGTCGCGGGCGCCGGAGGCTGGGCGGCGGAAGCGGCGCCTAGCCTCTTCGATTCGCCCTCCCAACAGCCCGCCGCGGCGCCGCCGGCCTTGTTCTCCGCGCCGGAAATCCTCCGCTACGACGCCCGCTGTTTCACGATCCGCGGCCGCAACAGCTTCCTCTTCAGCGCTTCCATGCACTACTCCCGCTGCCCCGAACCCCTCTGGGTCGATCGGCTCGAAAAGCTGCGGCGCGCCGGCTTCAACACCATCCAAAGCTACGTCTTCTGGAACTATCACGAACCGGTCGAGGGGCAAGCCGACCTCGGCGAGTTCGACCGCTTCGCTTCGCTGGTTGGCCGGATGGGTTTCTGGATGATCGCGCGGCCGGGCCCCTACGTCTGCGCGGAATGGGACGGCGGCGGCTTTCCCCATTGGGTGATTGCCAGGCAGTTCCCCCTCCGCTCGAACGATCCGGAAAGCCTGCGCACCTCGCGCCACTGGTACGACCTCGTGCTGCCCGTCATCGCCAAACACCAGATCACGCGTGGCGGGCCGGTCATCCTGATGCAGCTCGAGAACGAGTACGATTCCTGGCGTCTGGACGACGCCCCGAAACGCGACTACATCACCGCGCTCGCCGAGATGGCTTGGGGCCAGGGGATCGTGGTTCCGCTGATCACCTGCTGGACGCGCCAAGTGCGCGAGCGCGGCAACGCCGCCATGACCCACATCGCCGACTTCTGCAATTTCTATCCTCGCTGGAACATCGTTGGCGAGGTGATCCCCGGCCTCCAGAAGCTGCGGCGCGAGCAGCCGGACTCTCCGGTGGGCGTCACGGAGCTGCAGGGTGGCTGGTTCAGCGAGATGGGCGGCAAGTTGTCGCACGATCAGCCGGGGATCGGCCCGCTCCAGCTCAATATGGTCTCGAAAACCGCGGTCGAACAGGGCGCCGCCTTCTTCAACTACTACATGGGATTCGGCGGCACGAATTTCGACTGGGCCGCCAAGGGACTCACCACCACCTACGATTACGACGCACCCCTGCGGGAACCTGGCGGGCTCGGCGACAAGTACTATGTGGCGCGCGGCATCGGGGAATCCCTGCGCCTGCTCGGAGACGCGCTGGCTCGCGCCGAATTCTCGGATCCCGCTCCGGAATCCACCAACAAAGCCGTCAGCGCGACTCTCCGGCTCGCTTCCCGCGGCGGCCGCCCCAGCGGGGCGCTCTTTCTGCGCGAAAACGCCAACGCCGACCAGACCTTCCGCTTGCGCCTGCCCGATCCCGCCCGCCCCGGCCGCACGCGGATCGTTCCCCGCCGCGGCACGCTGCTTCTCGGCGCGCGGGGGATGAAGATGTGTCCCATCGGGCTCGGCGTCGGAGACGACGTATTGCTCTATTCGACGGCGGAAGTGCTGGCGCAGGGCGACGCCGGCCGCCGCTGGCTCGTTCTCTACGACGAACCAAACAGGCCGATCGAGTTCGCTCTGGCAGGAGTACGTGCGCCACGCCTCATCGGCCCCGCCAGCTATCACGCTTGGGAATCGGGGTCGCGAGCCGCGGTCATCGGCCTATCCACCGGCGAGGAGCCGCGCATGCTGCTGGTGAACGGCCGCCTCCAGGTCATTCTCCTGCAGACCGTCGACGCCCTGCGGACGTGGGCCGCCGATTTCCCTCGCGCGCTGGTAACCGGAGAAAGCGACGACGCCAACGCTACCTGCTCCGTCCCCTTCTTCTCGGACGCCGCGCTGCTTTCCGGCGCCGGCCATGACGGAGCGGCCATCTGGGCGGCACTCGAGTTCCAGCCCGGCAACCATGCGGTCGCCGCGCTCCTGCCCCGGCAGCCTGCCACGGCCAGAGTCAACGGCGCTTCCACCGACGTTTCCTACGACGCCCGGTGGCAAACCGCGCGCGTTCAGTTCACGGCTCCGCCGCTGCCCGTCAAACCCGTAGGGCTGTCCCAAGCGGATGTCTGGGTCGAGCGGTTTGAACCCGCGGTCGGTCACTGGGCGATGGGTCCGCTCGAGCCGCTGGAAAAGACCGGTGTCATCCCCTACGGCTACGTCAAGTACAGGCGCGAATTCCACTTCGCTGGCGAAGAAACGCTCCGAATCACGGCCTTCGCCGACGACGGCAAGAAGGTGTTTCTGAATGGGAAACTGGTGCCGGCAGCCTCTGTGTCCGCTCCCGAAATCGCGTTCCCGCTGGCCGGCTTGGCGAAGCCGGGAAGCAATATCCTGGAAATCTGCTACGAGCTGTTTGGGAGCCCCAATTTCGGCCCGAAAATCGGTGAACTGAAGGGAATCCGCTCCGCCGCCCTCACGAGCGGCGGGACCGAGACACCGCTGGAAGGGCCGTGGGAGCTGCAACGGGTTCCCGCCCCGATCAAGGGCCGCGAGATCGATCCCGATTTCCAGCTCGGTTGGTGGGCGGCGCAAAGCTTGCCAAGCGCGACCGCGAGCGGGTCCCAGCCTGAAGAAATGGTACCGGCATTCACTTGGTGCCGCGCCACTTTCGCGCTGGCCGAGCCACCCGAAAACTGGCGAATCCCCTGGCGCGTCGCCCTCGATGCCAGTCGCGACGCCTTGCTCTACCTCAACGGGAAGTTCGTGGGCCGGTACGCAACCGTGGGTCCCCAGGGGAAGTTCTACCTGCCGGAGACGTACCTGCGGTTTGGCCAGCAGGAGAACACGCTTCTGGTCGTGCTCGCGTACGCGGAAAGCGCGCAGGCTCTACGCACGCTGCGTATCGAGCCTTATGACGAGTTCTCCACTTGGCGGGCGCGAGTGGAGTTCGGCTGGTAAGACCGGGCGGCGAAGGCTCTGCGGGCCCCGCAACCGGGGTGGGATGTATCGTTCATGCAGGATTTCCGCAAGCAAGCGGCGAAGCACGGAGTGACGCTCCTTTCGGACGGCCCCTGCCAGTTCTGTGGGGCCGGAGTTGAGCATGGCGTCGCGCAGTGCGTCTCCCTGTTCGGCGAGCTGGGCGCTCACCTGTGGCGCGAGAAAGACTACGCCGCCGCGCATCTCTTCTCGGTGGACGCCTACTCGCTCCAACATTCGGAGATAGCGGGCCGCCTGAACAACCACGTGCACTTGCTGAGCCTGTGCCTCATGCTCGAACGAGGCGCCAGCTCGGCCATGGGCACGCGCAAGCCGGCCATCGAGAAATTCCTCGCTCTCGATCGCGTCTGGCCGTCCCTCGAGCCACCGCCCGCCGGGGCGCGCGGCTCCCTGACCGTTGCCGAAATTGTCGCCACGGATCTCGAGCGGCGCGCGGAATTCGCTCGGAGATGGGCGGAGAGCGTCTGGGATGCCTGGCAGGCGCATCAGCCCTGGGTGCGGCGCACGCTCGATCGCCTCTTGCACGACTAGGGGTTTAGCGCGGGTCTTGGCTGGCGGCTACCGGTGGCGGTGGATTCCCGGTGACGAATCGCAGCGCGGGCTTCCCGCTGGCATCGCGGGCGAGCAGCTCGAATCCGTTGCGCGCGTAGCAACCCAGTTTCCCGCCTGTGGCCGTCGAGGCCCGGTAATCGGCGACGCGGTCGCCTGTCATCGTATTCACAATCGAAAAGGCGTTTTCCATCGCCGACGGCTCCGTTCCCTCCGCCCCCGCCTGGAACTCCACTGCCAATCTCTCGGGGCCGGCGGGAGTGATGGCCGCCAGCCGTGCCTGCGGAACGGGCGGCTGGAGCTTGATGGAATCCACCGTGGTGCCGGTGTCGCTGATGACGTATACCGACAGGGGCGGATCTTCGCGGGCGACGTAAACGGTTCCATCGTAGTCGGCGGCAACGAGCGCCGGGGCGGTGGTGCCCGGAGCCGCTCCGCCACCGCCAGGGGAAGTCCCCGAGCCAGGCGGCGCCACCGCCGCTCCGGGCAGATTGATTTCGCGGCGAAGCTGCCCGTGAGAATCGAAGAACGCGCCAATGGGTTCGGTGTAGGGCGCTGGTTTGCCGCTTTTCGAGCTTTCCATCACCGCCCAGGGATCGCGAGCCAGGGCGAAAACGAAAAATCCACCGCCGGGAAGAAGGGCAAAGCCGCGCGGAACGAAGAACTGAGAGAGCTTCACCGTCGCCTGGTAACGACCGTTGGCTGCAAACTCGATTACGTCCAGTCTGGGTCCCAGGGGTTCGGCGGCCCGCGTGAGGAGATCCAGCGCGCCGGCGCCGGTGACACCGAAGTCCGATCCTCGCGCCGTGGCCCGCAGTTCCAGGTCGGGGACATTCGACAGAGAGAACGTCTGCGCCGCGTAGCCGGTGGGTGAAACCTCGGCGATTCGCACGCCCAGGGGATTTTCACCGCCGTCGTTCACGCGGAAATAGAGGAAGCCGTTGTCATCGCAGTCCACCGCTCCCGGCTCGGGAAACATGGTCGCCGGCAGCCGGATGGGTATCTCGCTATAAAGATAAAGAGGCTGGGTCTGCCCTGCCTGCCCCGCGGTCCGGGTTGCCATCCCGTCGCCCCTCGTCCCGCCACTGCGGGTTCGGGGCCGTGAGCTTGTCGAACGGCGAGCGGGCGACATGCCTAAAAGCGCGAGCCCAAGCAAGGCGAAGGCACCCGGCCAAGTGATCCGCAACCCTTCCCTCCCCCACATTCCCGCTGGCTTCATTATAAACCCGCAAGCCCTGCGGCCTAGCCAACCCGCTCCGGCATTGACGGGGCGGTTGCGGGGCCATACCTGGCGAGCAGCCAAGCGAGGACGTCCGGTATCTCGAAGATGGCGCGGTTCTCCAGTTTGGCGGTATTCGCGCGGAGTCGAGCCAGCATGCCCGGTTCGATCATCCTGCTCACCGCGTCTTCGATTTCGCGGAAGCTCCCGAGCACGAAGCCAACCTCGTTCTCCAGCACCCACTGCGCGTTGTACCGCTCTTGCGGGAGGGTGCGCGCGTTGGCCACGACGATGGCCGGCAGGCGCATGGCCATCGCCTCGCTCAAGCTGCCCGGGCCGGGTTTGCCGATGAAGAAATCCGCCAGGCGCATGTAGTCACTCACGCGAGTGGTGAAGCCCGCGACAAGGCGCGGCCGCCGCGCCTTTTCCGCTCCGAGCGCCCGCTCGAGCGCCTGGTTGCGGCCGCACAGCAGGATCAACTGCACCTCGAGCCCGGAGCGGTCCAGCCGGCGCGAGATGACCCTCATCGCCTTCGAGCCGTACCCGCCAAAGAGGACGAGGCCGGTGGCGAGGTCCGGGTCGAGGCCAAGCCGGATTCGTTCCTGCCGGCGATCGATAGCGCCGGGCTCGTAGAACTGCGGGGCAAGGATCATGCCGGAGACTCGATGGATGCGCTCGCGTGGATGGCCCAGGGCCAGCGCCTGCTCGACCGCTCGATCGGTGCCACAAATGAAGTCTTGCGGCTCGCGCTCGATCCAGAAATGGGGAGGGAAATCGGCCAAGTCGGTCAGGATGGTCACGAACGGCCGCCCGGGAAAGGCGCGGGCGAAACTCTCTCCCAGGGCCCGATTGAAATTCGGCACGCAGGAAACGAGCAGGTCTGGCCGCTCGTCCCGCCACCGCTGCTCGAGCATCTCCACGATTCCGCGGTGCCATAGCCGGATGCCGCCTTGCAGCAGGCGCAGCAGCCGAACGCTTCCGAGCGTCCACTCCCGGCGCAGCATGCCGTTATAGGCATCCTGGATCCGCACGCCGGTGATCGCCTGGAACCAATCCAGGCGGTCCAGGATTTCCTGCAGGTTCGACGCGCGGAGTTCCCAGGCCAAGCCCCGCGCGACGATGGCTTGCTCGAGGGCCGTAACCGCGGCACGATGGCCGCCCCCGGCATCGAAGTAGGCGAACTCGACGCGTGGCATCAGGGGCCAGCATAAAACAGAAGCCTGCGGCATGGGCTACGCGGGGATGAAAAAGCTGTGAAAGGGTCGAAAGGCCGGCGGTCCGGTAAAGTTACTGGAGGCCATTGCAAAACCCCTGATTTCAGGGGTCGGAGCTTCCGCTCAGACAAAAAAGTGGCCAAAATGAAGGGGCTTCAGAATCTGTGTGGCAACGCGAAAAGGTGCGAATTCCACAGCCCTGGCGCAAATTTCGTGCGTTGTCCGCAAACGACTTGCGCGAATCTATGAAAAATACAAACTGTGGAAATG
>JAJYLB010000070.1 GCA_021788095.1 Acidobacteriota bacterium
GGATCACCCTCGGCCGCTCAACACGCGGGTCAAGCGCACGGAAGCAGAAAACTCGTGCCTTTCCGTCCCTTCACGAATAAAGCGGGCTAATCCCGTCCCGAATCCCGAACCTTCGGGACGGGATTCAAGACGGGATTAGGGACGGGAGCCCGCGCCACACACTGGTCGCCAGCGGGCTAGGGCTGTTGCGGAGGCTTGGGCGGAGCCGGAGCCGGAGCCGGGCCCGGGCGTCTCGTGACGACCCAGGGACCGCGCCGCACGACGAATCCTCCGCGCATCTGCATCAGCTTCTGCCGCTGCTCGGGAGTGAGCGCAGCGCGCATGTCCAGCCGGAAATTCACCGCCGCCTTCTCTTGCGCGAGGCGCAACGCGCCGATTTTTTCGAGGACAGCGTCGATGGCGGCGCGATCGGGCGTTTCCGCCGCCATCAAGTTCCGCAAATCAAGTTGCGCTACCTGCAGGTTGGCACGGCTCTCGATTCCCTCTTTGAGGAACGCCGTGGTCTTCTCCCGTATGTTGGCCGCCTGCTCGGCGGTGATGCCCAGTCGCTGCCGCAATTGGGGATTATTGACCACCCGCAGCAACCCGGGCCCGGCGCCTGCCGCGGCGGCCCGGCCCCGCAACTGCATTCCCATTCCCATCCCCCTGGGGCCGCGGAGACGCATGATCCCCATGCGTCCGCCTTGGGTCCTGAAACGCAAGACCATGGGCGCATTCGGCCTCGGCGTGGCGGGTTGCTGCGCTGGGGGAGGAGTCGTGGCCGTACCGGTGGTCTGCGCGTAGGCTACCGGCAAAGAGAGGGCAAGGAGCACAAGAGCCGCTGGTATCTTCCGGTGAATTCGCATCGAATGTTCTCCGCTTTCGCTAGAAATCTTCCGCCCTGCCAAGGATTCGGTTTAGCGAAGCGAAAAGTTCCAGAATCCGATTGACGGGGTTTCGGGAAGGGGTGTAGTTTACTCTCAGTAACTGATAGGAAGACCGTGTCCAAGCCTACCAACCTCGTCCAAGGCACCCTCGCCATGCTCATCTTGAAAGCCGTTGCCGCCGAGCCGCAGCACGGCTGGGCCATCGGCCAGCGGATACGGCAGGCGTCGGGAAACGTGCTCAGAGTCAATCCCGGCGCGCTCTACCCGACCCTGCATCGACTCGAGCAGGAAGGCTGGCTCGAAGCGTCGTGGCGCAATTCGGAAAACAATCGCCGCGCGAAATTCTACGAGTTGACGCCGGAAGGAAAGAAGTTCCTGAAGAAGGAGGAGGCGAATTGGGAGCGGCTGGCTTCGGCCATCGGACTGGCGTTGAAGACAGTGACGAGTGGCTATTGAGCCGTGACCCATGAGCCGTGTACAGGCGAGGTAGGCCGCCGCAGCTCGCCGGAAGGTTTGAACGCAGCGCCGCGGGCTTTAGCGCGGCATGTTTGGCGCTGCCGGCCGCCCCGCGATCGCGGTGTAGGGGCGACCCTTGTGGTCGCTCCTGGGCAGGCACAAGGCCGGCCCCCACACCTTCGAGGCGTTGGCTGAGGACGAAACGATGCGGTGGACGAAAACGATGCGGTTGCGGGCGAAGTCGCTCTTGCGGCGGCGCGCCGTCGAGAACGAACTCGATGACGAGCTGCGCGCGCATCTCGACCATACGATCGCCGAGCGCGTCGCGAGCGGAATGACGCCCGAGGAGGCGCGGCGCCAGGCGCTTCTGGAAATTGGCGGGATGGAGCAGGTGAAAGAAGAATGCCGCGACGCGCGCGGCTGGCGGCTCGTCGCCGACATCGGCCACGACGTCAGCTACGGCGCACGGATGTTGCGCCACTCGCCGGGATTCGCCGTCGTCGCCGTTCTGACGCTCGCCTTGGGCATCGGCGCCAATATCTCGATGCTTGGCGTGGTAGATGCGCTGCTCGTTAGCATGCCCGCCCATATTCGCGCGCCGGAACAGCTTGTTTATGCAGGCCAGGTATGGAAGCAGGAGTCAACTGTCGCGCCCGTGCTTATCTATGGCCAATACCAGTGGCTCTCGAGCCATTGCCGCTTTGCCGAGTTGGCAGCCGAGGAATCGGGTGTGGAGAGCAGCTTCGGCAAAGGTGCTGACTCGCGCCGGATTTCCGCCGAGTACGTCTCACCCAACTACTTCCACGTTTTGGGAGCCAGCATGCTCCTGGGCCGCGCATTCGACGCGGCGGAAGACCAGCCCAGGGGAAGCGAGCCCGTCGTCGTGCTTGGCTACGACCTCTGGCAAAGCGCGCTCGGTGGCGATCCGAAGGTGCTCGGCCGGACGGTTTGGATCGGAGGGGAAGCGCGGACGGTTGTCGGTGTCGCACCGAAAGGATTCACGGGGGCCGGGTTCCTTGGCGTCGATGCCTGGCTGCCTCCCCACGCGTTCGAGGGGTTCCCCGGCTTCCCATCGACCTCCCAACAACCTCCCGTAGGGCAGCTCTTCCTGACGGTCGTCGGGCGGCTGCGGAAGGGTGTGACCGTGCAGCAGGCTGCGGCGGAGCTGGCCACGACGTTTCCGCGCGATTTCGTGGAGCCCGGCTCGTTGGTCCGCGTCGAGCCGGTTTTCGCGAGCCGCTGGAAGATGCTCTCGTCAAGCGCCCGCGTGTCGCTGTGGATCGCCGGCGTCTCTCTCGTCGTGCTCCTGATCGCCTGCGTGAACGTATCGAGCCTACTTCTGGCGCGGATGGCGCAGCGGCGGCACGAGATGGCGATTCGGCAACACCTGGGCGCAACGCGCGGCCGGCTGATGCGACAGGTGCTCATCGAAGGGTTGCTGCTCGGCGCGGCGGGCGGCGCCGCGGCGCTGCTCGTGGCCTTGCTCGCGCAGCCTTTGGTTCGCGCGTTCCTGCTGCCAGAAGGATTCTACGAAAGCAGCTTCCTCAGCGGGCGCTTGCTGGCCCTGGCGGTGGCTCTGGCGGCGCTTGCGGGCTGCGCCAGCGGGCTCGCGCCGGCATGGCGGGCGAGCGGCCCAAAGCTGGCAAAAACTTTGAAGCAAGGCGAGCGCGGCCACACGCGCGAGGGCTCGGGATTGCGCTGGGCGCTGGTCGTCACGCAGATCGGCTTGGCGCTGCTGCTGGCCGTTGGTGCGGGACTTTTCATCCGCAGCCTCCGGAATGCCGACACATTGGATCTGGGCATCGACCCGAATCACCTGCTGCAGGCGACGGTCGATCTCCCCAGCCAGGAATTCAGCCCGGCGGAAATCAGCGCGGCTTACGCGCGCCTGAGCGGGCGAGCCAAGCAGGTTCCTGGAGTGGCCGATGTCGCGCTGGCCAACATGCTCACCGTCCGAACGGAGTTCACATTCACCGAAAGATCGGATTCTGGAAAAACGTTGCTGCGCTGGACTGCCATGCCGCGTGCGGTTACGCCAGGCTACTTCGCGGCGATGGGCATGCGCATCCTGGCGGGTCGGCCGCTACTCGATTCGGATACGGAGGCGACAGCCCCGGTGGCTGTCGTGAGCGAATCGCTTGCGCGCGCCATCTGGCCTGGCCAGAGGCCAATCGGAAAATGCATGACGACGGGCATCACTCCGGTGTGCGCGCGCGTGGTGGGCGTGGTGCCTGACGCGTGGCCCACGGTCTCCCCTGGCGGACAAGGCCGGGGCGCCCCAGCGCAATTCTATATTCCAGTGGGGCAAGCCAAGGCGCGGGGCACGATCGTTCCGTCGCCGGATGGGCTGCTGATTCGCACGAGAGGGGAGACGCCGGCGTTAACCAGGAACCTGTTCGCCGCGCTCGAGAGCGTTTCACCCGGAGGGCGGTACGTCAGCATCGTGCCGTACACCCAGATGCTCGATTCCCAGACGCGCTCGTGGCGGCTTGGCGCGAGCATGTTCGGGCTGTTTGGCGGCTTGGCGCTCGTGCTCGCCGCCATCGGGATCTACGGAGTGCTCGCGTTTCTGGTGCGCCAGCGCACGGCGGAGATCGGCGTGCGGATGGCGCTGGGCGCAACGCCGCGAGACGTGCTGCGCATGGTGGTTGGCGAGGGCATGAAATTCGCCGCGCTGGGCATCGCGCTCGGAGCCGGCGCGGCGCTCGCGCTCACGAGATTACTCAAGAGCCTTCTGTACGGAGTGACTGCGACCGATCCGTGGACGTTCGCGGCGGCGGCGGTGGTTTTGGCGCTGGTGGCCCTCGCGGCGTGCGCCCTGGCGGCTTGGCGCGCGATGCGCATCGATCCCAACGTGGCGCTGAGACATGAGTGAGAAAAGCCGTGACCCGTGGCTCGTGGCGCGGGCTCCCGTCCCGAACGTTCGGGATTCGGGACCTGCCCGCGCGCTGTTCTGGATTCAGATGTAGCGCGGCACGTTTCGCCCTGCCCGCCACACTGCGTCAGAAGGCCCGCCCCCGTGGGGTCGGGAGCCTGGCAGAGGCGTTGGTAGGGGCGACCCTTGTGGTCGCCCCTGGGCGGGCACAAGGCCCGCCCCTACGCCCTCGGTGGCTCGTGAC
Organism: Acidobacteriota bacterium; assembly: GCA_021788095.1. Taxonomy (GTDB): domain Bacteria; phylum Acidobacteriota; class Terriglobia; order Acidiferrales; family UBA7541; genus JAKASX01. The sequence continues at coordinate 4,442 of JAJYLB010000070.1, forward strand.
GCGCGGCGGCGGACGGCGAAACGCGCCTCCATCATTCGGTAAGGAAACGCCAGGGGTAAAAGAGCCGGCTGGTCCCCGTAAGAGGCACCGGGATGCAAAAAGCGCAAAGCCGGCGTTACAACAACTGCGCGACCCGACTACTCGGCGGTGCCGTTCGTATCCACCCAGACGCGCACGTTTTGCTTCGCGCCGGTAACGCTGACGAGGGTCATCGGGGCGACGTTTTCCAGCGCCTGGATGGCGGCTTCGACGTTGAGCTGGTTGGGACCGGCTCCGGTGGTCAAGGCGACGGCGACGGCCCAGGGCACGGTGATACTCACTTGCTGGCCTTCGGCGCCGGAGTGGACGACGCGAACGTAGAGCACGCCATTTCTCTTCGCCACGCGAACGTTGTTCCCGGCTTGCCGTACGGTGAGGAAGTCGCCGTCGGGAGCGGTTTTGAGGGCTTCGAGGATCTGGTGAATGTTGACGCCGTTGATCTCCATGCCGCCCACGGTAACCATGCCGTTCTTCAACTGGCCATTATTGAAGGCGGGAAGAACCGCCGCGGCGAGCGGAAGCGGAAGATTGATGTTGACTTGCCCGCTGCTGCGCCCGTTCTCGACGCGGACGTGCAAATAGCGGGCGGCGGGGGCCGCCGAAGCGAGCGCCGCGCTCGCCAGAACGAATACCAGTACCGCGAACAACTTTCTCATCGCCATATCCTCCTGAGGTTATTACGGCCCACCGGGGTGAAAGGTTCCGGGGGAGCAGGGCACGCTTCCACCGAGGGTGGATGCCCCTACGGGTCCTCCGCGCCCTCTTCGGTGAGGTCTTCCGGCCGCCTCTCGATCCTTGACTCTAAACTCTTAACTTCAAACTCTCGACTGTCCTACCCCAAATTCACCGTTTGTCGGTACTGGGCGATCTCGACGGGCCAGCCGAATTTTGCGCGAAGCGTTTTTTCGAGTGCGGCGGCGCCCTCCGGCTCGCCATGCACCAGGTAGACCTGCCTGGGCGGTGCCTGGAAATTGCCGAGCCATCGCTCGATTTCCGTGCGATCGGCGTGGGCGGAGAACTGCGGGAGATCGACGATTTCGGCGCGGACGGCGACTTCCTCGCCGTGCAGCCGGAGGAAGCGCGCGCCATCGAGCAAGGCGCGGCCGGGCGTTCCCTCGGCCTGATAGCCGACGAGCATCACCAGATTATGAGGATCGGGGAGGCGGCGAATCAGGTGGTGAACCACGCGGCCGCCCGAAACCATTCCACTCGCCGAAAGGATGATGCAGGGCGTGCGGATATTGTTGATCTGCTTGGATTCGGGCACCGAGCGCGTCATGTGGACGTCGTGGCAGTTGAGCGGATCGATTCCCTTCTCTTCCGCGGCGCGGAACACGAGTTGGTGGTCTTCGCGGTGCTTTTCGTAGAGATCGGTGACGCTGATGGCCATGGGGCTGTCGAGGTAGGTGGGCAGGCACGGGATACGGTTCTGATCCTCGAGCTGGCGGAGCACGTAGAGCAAGGTCTGGCTGCGGTCCACGGCGAAAGCGGGAATGATGATGACGCCGCCGCGCGCGACGGCGCGACGGACCGCGCCGGCGAGCTGGTCGTAGCCGGGATCGGCGGGGTGATCGCGGTCGCCGTAGGTGGATTCGGTGACGAGGTAGTCGGCGCGGGCGACCGGCTGCGGATCCTTGAGGATGACCTGGTTGTAGCGGCCCAGGTCGCCCGTGAACACGACGACGGTGGATTTCCCGTCTTCGGTGATGGTCAACTCGACGATCGACGAGCCGAGGATGTGGCCGGCGTCGTAGAGATTGACCGCGAATTCCGGGCTGATGCGATAGGGGCCGGAACGCGGAATCTCTTGGAAGCGCCCGAGCGCCTCTTCCGCCTCCTCGACGGTGTAAAGCGGCAGCGGCGGCTTGTGCCGGCTGTAACTTTTCTTGGCGGCGTAGAGCGCGTCTTCTTCCTGCAAGTGGGCCGAATCGCGGAGGAGGAGCTGGCACAACTCGAACGTGGCGGGGTTCGCGAGGATAGGCCCGCGAAAACCGTCGCTCACCAGGCGCGGCAGATAGCCGGTGTGGTCGATGTGCGCGTGCGTCAGGATCACCCAATCGATGCTCGCCGGCTCGACGGGAAGTGGGTCCCAGTTGCGTTGCTTGAGTTCGTGCCCGCCTTGAAAGAGGCCGCAATCGACGAGCAGGCGCTTGCCGGCGGCTTCCACCAGATGCTTCGATCCGGTCACCGACCCGGCGGCGCCGAGAAACGTGAGTGTGGGCATGGCGGCTCGTATTGTAGCCGCAATCGTTGGATAATGCCCTCCGGAGCGAGGGCGTCATGGATCCCCGCAAACTGCTTCGGCCGAAAGAAGCGGCCCAAATCCTGGGAATCAGCTATTCGACGCTGAAGCAATGGGTCTATCGCGGGAAGCTGCGCAGTATCAAGACCGCCGGCGGACACCACCGCATCCCGGAAAGCGAGTTGGATCGCTACCTTCACCGTGCCGGAGAGAAAAAGGAACCAACCGAGCGCCGGCGCGCGTTTCGGCGGATCAGCGGGAGAAACCAGTTGGTGGGCCGCGTGGTCGAAGTGAAAACCAGCGGGCTGATGGCGCAGGTGACGCTTTCGATTGGCGGCCAGCAGATCACTTCGATCATCACCGCGGATGCGGTGCGGGAGTTGGGGCTCAAGCGAGGCGACGTGGTGGCGGCGCTCGTCAAGGCTACGGAAGTGATGATCATGCGCGTGTGAGAAAGGCGGTGGCTAGCGGCCCGTGAGCCGTGACCGAGGGACCCGTGGCTCGTGACGCGTGGAGAACTTAGCGCGGCCTTCGAGCCGCACCAAGTGGAACAGGCTTCAAAGTCTGTGTGGCAGCCCAGGTTTTACGAAAGGGCACGTCCCGAAGCCTCGGGATCAGCCGTGCCGAAAGTCCATGCCCATCAACGCGGCTTTAGCCGCTGAGGGCTGCATCCGCCAGTTGCCACACAGGCTCTAAAGCCTGATGTGCTACATCGGTCCGGGGCAGCCTACAATGGTGAGTGGGAACCCCGGAGGGCGGCGGTAACGTCGTGGCAACGGCATCTAAAGCGAGGAGGACGCAGGCATGATACGGTTTCTCATCGGACTGATTGTGGGCATCTTTTTGGTGGCGTGCGGCACTTACTACTACTTCACGAGCGGCATGGCTCCTGTAGCAGCCACCGCGCAGCCGATGCCGTTCGAGAGGCTCTTGGCCAAGGACGCACTCCACGCCAAGATCCGGAGTGAGGCGCTGGCGACCTCGCCCATCCAGGCTACGCCGGCGAATTTGCTGGCTGGCGCCCAGGTCTACTCGCACGATTGCGCGTTTTGCCATGGCCTTTCTTCGGCCCAGGTTTCGCCCGAGGGCCGAGGCATGTTTCCCCATGCGCCCCAACTGTTCACTCCCGACGGTATGGTCACCGACGATCCGCCCGGCATCACGTATTGGAAAGTGAAAAACGGCATTCGGCTGACCGGCATGCCCAGCTTCGAAAAATCCCTTACCGATCAACAGATGTGGCAGGTAAGCTTGCTGCTGCGGAATGCCGACAAGCTTCCCGCCGACGTCAGCGCGGCGCTCGCGCCGGCTGCCGAACCCGCGCCAGCCTCCACGCCGCCCAAAGCCAAGCCACGCTAAGGGGGTTGGCCAAGAGAAGGTCATCCGCTCGTCGAAAGCCGAAAGGAAGGTAGCTTATGCCTAGGTTCTACACGCTGCTGCTCGTTCTCGCACTGGCCCCTGGCGCCGCGCTCTTCGGCGCCTCGCCGCGGGCTTCCCGCCCTGGCCGGCCCGGAGCGCGACAAGCGCAGAAGGCCAAAAGCTTTGGAAGCGCCATGATTCAGCCGAAGCAGTTGGCGAAGCAACTCAAGGGCCCTGAAGCCTCACGGCCGATCGTGCTCCAGGTGGGTTTCCTCTCCCTCTATCGCAGCGCACACATTCCCGGCGCCATATACGCCGGCCCTGCCTCACGGCCAGAGGGGCTCGCCGCACTGCGGAAGGCGGCGGCGCGGATCGCGCGCAATCGGGAAGTGGTGATCTATTGCGGTTGCTGCCCGATCGACCAATGTCCCAACGTCCATCCCGCCTATGCCGCGTTGCGAAGCATGGGTTTCCGGCGCGTGCGCGTCCTCGATCTTTCCGAGAATCTGGATCATGACTGGATTGCCAAGGGCCTGCCGGTCGTCCACGGAACGGCTCCGCTCTGACGCCCGAGAAATGCGCCACCTACCGTGGCGCTGGGCGCGGGACGATTTTCACCAGCATGCCGGAGTGCAGCTCGTCGAGCGCGGAATAGCCGCCGACCACGATCTCCTCGCCCGGCTCGATCCCCGCCCGCACTTCCACCGCGTTCTCGCCCAACACGCCGATTTCGACCGGAGTGAAAATGGCGCGACCCGAACGAACGGCGAAGACGCCCTGCTCCCCAGCGGCTGTTGTTCCTGAAACTCCCGGCGCCGGCTGCTGCGGGGTAGCGATCTCCACCGGGCCCGCCTCGGCCACGCGAGGCAGGGATGTGCGCCCGGCTTCGCTCTTCGGCCGCAGCACCAGAGTCTGGAAGGGCACGGCGACGACGTTTTTCCGGCTGGCCGTCTGGATGACCGTCGAAACCGTCATGCCCGGGCGCACGCCTGCCGGCAGGTCCCCCATCGAGATGTCCACCAGATAGTCCATCGCCTGGAGCCCGCCTCCCCCTCCCACCACTTGCGAGGTGGTTTGGCCGGTGGCGCTCAGGATCGCCTGATCGCCCACGCGGGTCACCTGGCCGCGAAACGTTCGATTGGGGAAGGCGTCGATCTCGAGAGTGACTGGCTGGCCGACACGGAGAAGGTTGATTTCGGTCTCCCCGACCTGGACCTGCGCCCTCAGCTTCGTCATGTTGGCGATGGTCATCAGATACGCCCCGGTGGATTCCGGCACGCCCGCAATGACGTCCTCTCCCACACGCACAGCGATGTTGGTGACCGTGCCGGGGATGGGAGCGCGATACACCGTCTTATTGAGCCGGTCCTGGTCGTAGGCCAGCGCGGCTTCGAGCTGGAGGATCGACCGGCTCGAACGCATTTGCCGGCTGCGGGCGGCGGCGAGTTGCGCGCGCGCGCCGTCCAAGGCCGCTTGGGCGCCCTGGTAGGCGGACCTATAGGTTTCGAATTGCACCTGCGGGATGACCTGCGCCTGGTAGAGCTTCTGGCCTTGCTCCCAGTCGAATTGTGCCTTGCGCACGGCCGCTTCGTCCTGGGTGATAGCGGCTTGCGCGCCCGCGACCGCGGCCTGAGCCGCGACCAGGCCCGCTTGGGCCGAAGCGAGCGCCGCTTGATCCGCGTGGACGGTGGCTGCCGCCTGCACCGAATCGAGTTCGAGAAGCACTTGGCCCGTGTCGACGAACTCGCCCTCATGAACCAGAATGCGGGTTATCCGTCCGTAGCCCTGCCCGAGCACATTCGTATAGCTCGCGGGCAGAATCTCGCCAGTCGCCCGCACCGTCGAGACCAGATTCTCCCGCTGGACTCGCGCGACTTCCACGGGAACCTCGCCGCGCTGCGGCCACAGACTCGCCGTCAGGACCGCGGCGACCAGCAGCCCGATGCCCAGCCCCGGCAGGATTTTTCTCGTTTGCCGCATGTTCGCCGCCTGCCTTTGTCCTCCCAAACGCCTTAGTGTAACGCCGCTCCCTGGCTCGGGAAACCGAGGCGTTGCCACCGATTTCGCTTCCTTGCTGGGGGGACTTGGGTTACCGTACCGGGGGCGTTGGCTCGGGAAGCTTCGGAACGCCGGACCCGCAACGCCAGGGTGGAGGGAAAGTCGTGGACGCCGAAGAGCAAGCGGCACCAGGGATGGTACCCGACGGCGCTTTCCGCCGCGTGGTCGGGGCGATCTTCAGCCCGCGGGCCACCTTCGAATCGATCGCGCGCAAGCCCACTTGGCTGGTACCCGTATTGCTGTTGATCGCGTTGCAACTGTGCTTGGTGGCGAGCTTCACCTATCGCGTGGGCTGGCGGCAGACCGAAGAGAAAGCGCAGGCAAGCACTTCCAGCTTCCGCCAGTTGACCCCCCAGCAGCAGGAACAGCGGCTCGAGATTGCCATCCGCTGGGCCCCGGTCGCCGGCGCTCTCGGCGCGATCATTGGCGTCCCGCTGATCCTGGTGATTGTTGCCGCTGTCTCGCTCGGCGTCTTCAACGTTATTTTCGGCACGAGCATCAAGTTCTCGCAATCGTTCGCCATCAATGCCTATGGCGGCATGCCGGGGGGGTTGAGGTTCCTGCTCGCTTTACTGATCGTGTGGGTGCGTCCGCCGCAAGGCGTCGATATCCAGCACTTGGTGATGTCCAACGTGGCGGCATTTATGCCGGCCGGCGCGCCGCTGTGGCAGACGACGCTGGGCTCGTTCCTGGACGTGTTCGCCCTTTGGGGCATCGTGCTGATGGCTGTCGGCTACGCCGCCGCCTCGGAAAAGAAAGTTCGGTTCGGGGGCGCGCTCGCCGTCCTGGTGGCGTTGTGGCTGGCGTTCATGCTTGTCGTTGCAGGCGCCTTGGCCTTCCTCGGCTAAGGACCGCGCTTGGGCCCTCCCCTATTGAATTTTACATAGTATCCTGAGGCTCTGTCCCGGTGTCATTCCCCAGCCGCGCCCTTTGCGTCCCGACGCCCTGTAAGGGGAAAGAGCAGCCCGGCAGTCCCCAGGCGCCCCGACGGAAAAAATCGGGGCAGGCAACCGCAGCACGGCGCCTGGGGCACCCAGTTCGATTTTCGACGGGCCCCTCGCGGTCGGGTAGGTGCCTGCTTTTAGCCGTGCCCAACGGGGCATTTCTTCACCCGCCCGGCGCGCCCCAGCCTCGCTCGGGGGATATGCTATCTTTATCGTTTCGGTTGGGGGGTATAAGCGCGCGTGGGTGGGAGGACCTCGGTGAAATTGGCTGTTGGCGTCTTAGGCGGGACGCTCGTGGCGGCGCTCGTTGGCCTGCTCGGTGGCTGCACGCAGACCATCCAGTATCCGGTGCCCACGGTCAGTTCCCTTTCCCCGGGCAGCGTGCAGGCGGGTGGAGCGGCCTTCACGCTCACGGTGAATGGCAAGAACTTCGTTTTCGGCGGCGGGATCTTTTGGAACGGGTCGGCGATTTCGACGCTCTACGTCACCAGCGGCGAACTCCAAGCGCAAATCGACCCCAGCTTCATCAACACGCCGGGCTCGATCGCGATCCAGGTATTCAATCCGTCTCCCGGCGGCGGCTTCTCGAATTCGGTGTATTTGACCATCAATCCCGCGCCCTCGCCCATCCCCGCGATCTCGAGTTTGCAGCCTTCCTCCGCCCAGGCGAATGGCGCTTCGTTCACCCTGACGGTGAATGGATCGAATTTCGTGCCGACGTCGACGGTCACGTGGAACGGCGCCAACCTTCCCACCGCCTACGCGAACAACGGCGAACTCCAGGCCGCCATCAGCTCGACCCTCATCGATACTCCGGGCGTGGTGAGCGTTGCGGTGCTGAATCCGGTTCCCGACGGCGGGCTGTCCAACACCGTCTCCTTCCCCGTGAACAACCCCTCCCCCGTTATCACCTCCATCTCTCCGCTCACTTCGATCGCCGCGGGTCCGGCCATCACGCTTGCCGTGAACGGCGGCGGCTACACTTGCGCGGCGTTCACCACCACCAACGGCTCGACCTCCTGCACCACTTCGGAGAGCTTGATCGAATGGAACGGCACGCCGGTCGCCACGACCTTCCTTTCGAGCATTCAGCTCGCGGCAACCCTCAGCACGGGGCAGTTGAACCAGGCGGGAACAAATTCCGTCACCGTCTTCAATCCCTCCCCGGGCGGAGGAACCTCGGCTTCGGCGAACTTCCAGGTGATACCCGGGGCGAACGGCCAGGGCCTGCCCAGCCTAGTCGACGTCGCTTCCGATGGCACGCAGGCGAACGACGGCATCGGCAATCTGGGCAAGTCCGGGCCCGGGATCGGCGGCGGGGGCCGCTTCATCGCCTTCAGCTCGATTTCGCAGAACCTGGTTTCGAATCTGGCCAACGGCGTGGCCAACGTTTTCGTCCGCGACACCTGCCTGGGAATCAGCAGCGGGTGCACGCCCGGGACCGTGCTCGCCAGCGTGGCCAACAGCGGCCAGCCCGCCAACGCCGATTCCCTCGATCCTTCGCTCTCGAGCGACGGCCGCTACGTCGCTTTCAGCTCGGCGGCGACGAACCTGGTTTCGACGGTCACGTCGGGCGCGGGCGAGATCTATCTGCACGACGCCTGCTTCGGCGCGACTAGCGGCTGCTCGCCGTTCACCAGCCTGGTGAGCGTGGCCGCCGACGGCGTTTCCGCCGCCAACGGATCGAGCACGCAGCCGGTCATCAGCCCCGACGGCCAGTACGTCGTCTTCGTCTCCACCGCGACCAATCTGGTGGCGCAGGCCACCACGGGAGCGCCGGAAATCTATATTCGCAGCACCTGCCTCGCCGCCACCGGGCCGTGCACGCCGGCAACCGCGCTCGTCAGTGTGGCTCCGGATGGCGTCACACCCGCGGATGGCTCGAGCGCCACTCCCGCGGCATCGAGCGGGGGCCGCTACGTGGCGTTTGAATCCAGCGCGACGAATCTGGTCTCCGTTCCCACTTCGGGCAGCCAGCAACTCTATTGGCGCGACACTTGTATCGGCGCGCCGAGCGGCTGCACGCCGGCCACCACGCTGGTTTCCGTCGCTTCGAATGGAACCAGTCCGGGAAACGGCCCGAGTGGCAGCCCGGCGATCAGCGCCGACGGCCGGTACGTGGTCTTCAGCTCGCAAGCCAGCGACCTCATCGGCGCGGGTTTCGTCTCCGGAACTCCGCAGCAGATCTACGAGCGCGATCTATGCGTGGGCGCGAGCGGCTGCGCGGCTTCCACGTCGCTCGTCTCGGTCGCCGCCGACGGCTCCTCGCCCGCCAATGCCGCCGCGGCGAGTCCCGACACCGATCAATCCGGCCGCTACGTGCTCTTCTCTTCGAAAGCGTCGAACCTCACCTCGGCGGCGGTCAATGGGTTCGCGCAGGTTTTTGCCCGCGACACATGCATCGGCGCGTCCACCGGCTGTACACCGGCCACGACCCTCGTCTCGGCCGCCGCCGGCGGCTCGCCGCTGGGCAACGGCGACAGCCTCTATCCGGCCATCACTACCCAGGCGCATTTCGCCGTCTTCCTCTCTTTCGCCAATAACGTCGTCGCCGACGATACCACGCCCACCTTGGAAGACATTTTCCTCGACGTCACCGGGTTCTAACCGCCTGCCTGCTACACTTTCCGGCGGGAGGACCCATGCCCCGCTACCTTTCCCTTCATACGCTCGCCTGCATGACGCGCCAAAACGCCGAAGCGCTGGTGCGCCAACTTTCCGCTCCAGGGGCGACCCCGCAGGGCGGGATCCCCCCTGCCGGAGGGGGTGGTGCGCCCGTGACGCTCCGGCGCACCGCGTGGAGCTTTCTCGACGGCAAAATGCTCGCCGAATTCGAAGCCCCCAACCGCGAAGCCGCCGAGCGCTGGATTGCCGCAAACGCCCTGCGTCCCGAATGGCTCCTGCGCATCGAATACGAATCGGTGGGAGAGGAGTGGAAAGCCCTCTGATCGGTTACTATCTCTAGAGGATGGGGGGTTGTTTAGGCTTCCCTGGCTTTCCGGAATTTCCGCAGGAGGAAACAGAGCGATGGGCGAATACGCACACCCGGAGGTATTGGTATCCACCGATTGGGTGACGGAGCATGGGCGCGACCTGAACGTTCGCCTGGTCGAAGTCGACGTGGATACGAGCGCCTACGATCAGGGCCACGCGCCCGGCGCCATCAGTTGGAACTGGCAGACGCAATTGCAGGATGGCGTGCGGCGCGACATCCTCGACCAGGAGCAATTCGAGGCGTTGATGTCCCGCTCCGGCATCAGCCCGAAAACGACGGTCGTGCTCTACGGCGACAACAACAACTGGTTCGCCGCCTACGCCTTCTGGATGATGAGGTATTTCCGGCATGAGGATGTGCGGCTGATGAATGGCGGCCGAAAGCTCTGGCTGAGCGAGAATCGCCCGCTGACGAAAGACGCGCCCAAAGTGACGCCGGCCAATTACCACGCGCCCGAGCCGGACCGCTCGGTGCGCGCCTTTCGTGACGACATCTACGCCGTGCTTGACCGCCGCGCTCACGCCAGCTTGGTCGATGTGCGCTCCGTGGACGAGTTCACGGGAAAGATCATCGCGCCTCCGGGAATGACGGAAACGGCGCAGCGCGCCGGCCATATCCCCACCGCAGTCAACGTGCCGTGGTCGATGGCGGCGCGGGAAGACGGCACCTTCAAATCCCTCGAGGAGTTGAGAAACCTGTACGGGGGCAAAGGCGTAAGCGCGGGCAAGGACACGATCGCTTACTGCCGGATTGGCGAGCGCAGCTCGCACACGTGGTTCGTCCTGAAATACCTGCTGGGCTACGAGAACGTGCGGAATTACGACGGGTCTTGGACCGAGTGGGGCAACCTGGTCGGCGCTCCCATCGAGAAGGGCGCGGAAAAGGGCTCCGCGGCTTCCTAACAGGGTTCTGGAGTCGAGAAGCGCACAGCCGCACAGCCATCTATAACGCGGCCGGCGTTGTCAAGCGACACCCCCAGCGGTGAACCGCGAGGGTTCCTCTTTTTTCCTTGAACCGGATCTTTTGCTTTGCCGACCAAGGCTCGTCGCTTCCGATCCG
>JAJYLB010000109.1 GCA_021788095.1 Acidobacteriota bacterium
TTTCATAGATTCGCGCAAGTCGTTTGCGGACAACGCACGAAATTTGCGCCAGGGCTGTGGAATTCGCACCTTTTCGCGTTGCCACACAGATTCTTCAGCCTGTGTCGCCCGCGCTGCGGACCTCCGTGGTGGGCTTCCGGTCAGGCGGGATTGGCGGGAGGCGTATCCGAGGGGACCGAGAGAGCGGCGGCGACGAGAGCGATCAGAACACCGCAGCTCGTGAGGAAACCGAGCCGCATCCCGCTCTCAAAACGAATATGGGAACCGGGACGTGCCGGCATTGGGACTGCCTACCCTCCGGCGCGGTAGTTTGTAGTGTGCGCTTCAATCCGCCCGCGCGCACCGAAGCTGGGGCGCACGGCCAGAACTGCAAGAGACTTCACAGTTTTCCCCGGCGCCGGGAACAGAACGGAGGGAAAACCGGCCATGATGGGCACTCGCTCAGGCGTTCCAGGGAACGGCGGCCAGCGCCAAGGCGCGCCGGCGCTCCCGGATGTCGCGCTCGGCCGACCCCAGCACGGCTTCCAGGTGTTGCAACTCGAAAGGCGGAGCGAGGTAGGCGAAAGCGCCGCGAGCCAAGGCTGACGTTCGGAATCTCTCGTCTTCCCGTGCCCCCACGACGATCACGGCGATTGGTACCGCGGCGCTTTCCGCCTCATTGACCACGTCCACCCAAGTTTCATCCCGCAAAAGGAGATCGCTGAAAACCAAGTGTGGCTCGGTCTGGGATATCAAATGCCGAGCCTTCGTACAGTCATTAACACTGCAAATATCTACCGGGAAGCGCTCGAGAGCCGCCTGAAGCAGCTCGAACTGATGCGAGTGGCAATGCACCAGCACTGCAAAAAGACGCCGAGCCATTCCCCCCTCCCAAATGGTCCCCGAAGAGCATCTTCCCCTTACCGTCGCAGCATGGTGCATATGTCGAGAGGGGTCAATTCAGGAAATGCCGGATGATGGGTATCCGAAAATAACTGAGGGGGAACAGTTGAGAGTTAAAAGCCAAGAGTTGAGAGTTGAGAGTGGAAGGCTTCCACCGCGGAGACGCAGAGGGCGCCGAGAGGGGGAGGAGAGGGCCAGTGAGGGTTGAGAGTTGAGGGCGCCCCGCCGGCGATGATGGGGGCGCTACGGCTCGATGATGCGCTCGCGGATAGCGTAGCGCACCAGATCGCTGAAGGAAGTGAAATGGAGTTTATGCATGGTGGCTTGGCGGTGGGTCTCGACCGTCTTCACGCTGATGCCCAGCTCCGCCGCGGCTTCCTTGTTGCTCTTGCCGGAGGCCAGCAACTCGAGGACTTCGCGCTGGCGGCGGCTGAGCGGCGGCGGACCGTCCGGGTGCGCGGCGGGTTTGGCAGTTCCGAGGACCATCTGGGCCACTTTCGTGGTGAAATACGTGCCGCCCTGGGCGAGGGCATCGACTCCGAAGAGCAGATCCTGGTCGGCATCGGACTTCAAGACGTATCCGTGGGCACCTGCCTTGAGGACTTCGCGAACCACCTGCTGGGATTCGTGCAAGGTGAGGATGAGAATGCGGGTGCGCGGCGCGAGTTTGACGATCTGGCGCGTGGCCTCGAGCCCGTCCATCGGCTCCATCGATATATCCATGACGATGATGTGCGGGCGCAGGCGGCGAGTCAGCGTGATGGCCTCGACGCCGTTCGCGGCTTCGCCGCAGATCCGATAGCGGCGCTTTCGGGCGAGGATCGCGCGCACCCCCTCCCGAACCACGGCGTGGTTATCTACAATGAGAACCGTTCGCATTTTGGGGGGCATATCTCGTTTAGATTAATTCTAAAACCACTGCGTTGCCTAGCCGGCACGGCCACTCGCGGCTGCCCGCGATCGGCGCGCCTGCCATTGCAGGGAATATCCACAGCGGCGAATGTTACCCCAGGGGGAATCCCGGCGAGAAGCGCGAGGATGTAACGTGCGCGCCTAGGGTCCGCCCCTACCAGGATGCTGCAAAAGGCCGGAGTGTCGTGCCGAGCGGAGCGAAGCCCGCGCCACGGGCGGCTTGGCGCGCCGCGCGACCGATGCGGGAGTTTAGTCGGCAAGGGGAAGAGACACTTTCAGCAGGGTGCCGTGGGAGTCCGAAGCGATCTGGAAATCGCCCTTCAAGTGATCGACCCGCTGGCGTATCCCGCGGAGTCCCAATCCTTCGGCAGCTTCCTTGGGCATTCCCCTGCCCCGGTCGCGGACTTCGAGCGACACGCGGTTTTCGTTCCGGATCAGCGAAACCGCAGCGGTCCGGCTGCCGGAATGCCGGTGCACGTTGCCCAGCGCCGCCTGCACGATGCGGAAGAGCGCGATCTCGACCTCCTTGGGGAGGCGGTGGAATCCGGAACTGAACTGCAAGTGAACCTTGATCCCCGCCAGTTTACGAAAGCTATCGGCATACCAGCGCAAGGCCGTTTCGAGGCCCGCCTCTTCGAGCAGCGGCGGATGCAACTGGTAGGCGACGGTGCGCACTTCTTCGGCAGCCCGCTTGGCGAGGGCCACACTGGCGTCCAAGGCCTTGCGGGCCTTGGGATCGAGCTTCTTGGAGGATTCGACGACGGCGGAGAGCTGCATGATGAGCGCGGCGAGGGAGGGGCCGGTGGTGTCGTGGAGGTCGCGGGAGATTCGCTGGCGCTCCTCGTCCTGGGCGATCTGCCGGCGCGAGAGCATCTGGCGCTCGGTCTCTTCGGCCTTCCTCCGCTCGGTGATGTCGCGGTCGATCTGCAGAATGCTCACGGGGCGGCCCTGGGCATCGGCGTGCAGAACCCAGGTGCTGTCGACGGCGATTTTCGTGCCGTCGCTCCGCGTCTTGACCAGCTCCCCTTCCCACCGGCCGTCGCGCAAGAACTCAACGCGAATCCGCTCTTCCGGCCTCGGGAATTCCGTATGGAGCAAGGCGTGGAGGGACTTGCCTAGCCTGAATAATTCACGAATTTAAAATACGAAAAGCCTCTTTCATGGTACAAAGCCGTTGTTCACGCGGTTTTGAGACCAATCGGAGGCTTTCGCTTGGGTCACGATACCACAACACAGTGTTT
>JAJYLB010000020.1:0-32308 GCA_021788095.1 Acidobacteriota bacterium
CCCGATCGCGCCATCGGCCCTCCTTCGGCGCTGCTGACCTTGCTTATCCATCATTTCGCAGAATCTAACCATCACGTTTTCAAAGGCTTGTGCGAGGTTATGCAACTGCCTCTAGTCTGCGGATGTTTATTCCGCAGTAAATCGGGATTCAGGTCGAGCTGGAGCGTAGGGGGAGGCGCTTCGCTACGAAGATGGGTGCTCGCTCGGAGCGCTCGTCGTGAAGCATGCGAACCCGCCTGTCGCCCGCGCTTCCGGCGATTGGGAGCGCACATGTACGAGCACAGGGCCCTCCTATCCTCTCTTAAGCAGCATCTAGCCCGTAATCCAAGCAGCACGCTCGCTGAAGTCGCCTCATCGCTCGGAGTCAGCCGCCGCACACTCGAACGGTGCCTCAGCGCCAGCGGTCTTCGCTTCCTCGAACTTCGGTGCGAGCTTGTGCTCGAAGGTATTAGAGCACTTCTCGCCTCCTCGCCGCGATCGAAGAAGGAGATCGCCTACGCCCTCGGCTTCCGCACGCCCGGCGCCCTGTGTCATTTCCTGCGGCGCCGTCGCCACCGGGCACGCCTCGCTAACCAACCAACCAACCAACCAACCAACCAACCAACCAACCAACGACGGGACCCAGCGGCGACAGGCATGAGTGACCCGCGGGCCGAAAACGCGCCCGTGCGCCGGTGTCATGCTGAGGCCGCCGCCGTTCGACAGGCTCACGGCCCTGAGCGGAGTCGAAGGGCGGCGGCTCTTGGCCGACGACCGAAGGGAGCCCCGGTGCTTTCCACCGGGAAGCATCTCTCCGGATATGCCTGGGTCTCGACCCCTCCCTGAGGCGCCGCCGCGCGGAAATTGGCGCGTAACGTCAACTTTTGGCGCGTTCCGTCAATCGTTCGTGCTTGCAGCTCAATGAGGAGCAGAATATTCTGTCCTCGTTCGGGTAACGGGGAGTTTTCAACCACGAGTTACACAGCCGCGCTCGGCTGCGCGAGCCATTCCCGCGCTGAGCCCGAGGTGAGGAGGAAGTTATGCCGGCTGTGCCACGAAAGTTCCTCGGAATCGGCATGCACCTGCTTGTGATACTGTCCGCCGCATATCTGGGCATCGCGACCCTATTTGGGGGCGCGATCGCACATGCCAACACGGATTACGCCTGTTACGGAGCTGGGGGTTGCTCTGAAACGTTCGCGATCACGGTATTGCCTATCCGGTTGGTTATCCTACGTCGCACGGGGACGTGGCAAAAGTCAGGGGGGAAGCGATTGCCATGACGCGGGCGCTGGCGACAGGTCGTTTTCTTTGCGGCGGCTTCTTGCGCGCGTTCAAGGGTCGCAGCACCCCCCCCTCAATCCCCTGGCCAATCCGACGATAGCCCTCTGCCGCTCGTGGCCTACCGGACCAAGCCGGTGGAGATGACCGTCCTTCCCGCACCCGCGAATCGCAAGTGGATGGACGACACCGACCACCGCTTCGCCAACCGCTGCCTGCCCCTTCTCATGGCCAACCAGTGGGGCTGGTTCATCCTGAATGACCGCCGGATCGAACTCCTGTGGAACGGCGGTCAGCGGGTTTCGGATCTGCACATCCACTATGCGAAGAAGGCCCCAGACGAACAGGTGGATTGCGAGAAGCTCCTCGCCGTCAGCCATTTCGGGCATGCGGTCCTGACGTGGCGCATCCCATTTCTTTTCGAGACGCCGCCCGGCTGGAACCTCTATGTCCGCGGGCCGGCGAATTGGTGCAAGGACGGCGCGTGTCCGCTCGACGGCGTGGCGGAAACCGACTGGTCTTCGGCGGCCTTCACCATGAACTGGAAAATCACCCGCCCGGACACATGGATTAGGTTCGAGCGCGGCGAGCCGATCTGCCAGATCTTTCCCGTCGAGCGCGGAAGCGTCGAGCGATTTCTGCCAGAGGTTCGGGCGCTGGCCCGGAACCCTGAGCTGGAGCGCCGATACAAGGGCTGGAGGCAGTGCCGTGAGCAGTTCAATCGAGAGCTTCACAGATCCGGCGCGAAGGCCCTTTGGCAAAAGCACTACTTCCGCGGGACGTCCATCCTCGGCGAGGCATTCCGGGACCACCAGACGAAGCTCGTCGTCCGCGAGTTCGGCGGCGGACCCGTAGGGGCAGGCCTTGCGCCTGCCCCGGAGGATCGCTCGCAATCGCCCGCTCCAGCAGCGGAGAGCGCCGAAGGGAGGGCGACCACAAGGGCCGCCCCTGCAACCGCGTCGCGGGCCGAGGCGCGCCGTGGTAGGGGCGCGGTGCCCGCGCCCGCAGCGGAAAGCGACCGCCTTGGGCAATCTGCCGGCGCCGTAGACTTCCAAGTCGTCGTCTCCTCCGAAAACAATTCCTATATGGCGTGGCAGACGCAGCTCTTTTGCTTCTCCGCGCTCACGCGGCTGGGAAAGCACGCCACCGTGGTCGTTCACCGGAACGGCGGGCCGCTGCGGCCGGAGTTCGAGACGGTGAGGAGCTGGGGCTGCCGGGTGATCGGTGCGCCGCGGTACTCGGCTCATCCAAGGGGAGCCTACCCGCCCCGAAACGAGATCGGAAGCCTCCTCACCATCGCGGCGCATCCCGATTTTCGGAACGGCCACGTCCTCTTCTGCGAGGCGGACATGCTGTTCGTCAAGGCGCCAAAATATTCCGGCGAGCTGTCGGGCGAGCATTACGGCTACCTCGATTACGGCCAGACTCGCGTAGAGGCCGTGGCGCGGAAATTCGGCGTCACCGCGAGCCCCGAGGAACTCAATCGCGCCTACGGCATCGGGGTCCCCTACCTGATTCCTGGGCCGCTGCTCCCGCGCATAGCGGACCGCTGGCTCGAGGTCCTGGATTCCTTCGAGGAGCTCGACTGGATCGACGTCATGTACGCCTTCGGCTTGGCGTTGTCGGTCGAGAGCCTGCCGGTTGGAACGACGCGTTTGATGGCCGACAACCGCGACCCTGTCAAGAAGCTGCATGGCAGTGTCATTCACTATTGCTACGGGGACGCACGCTGGGGTAAGCGCTCCTTCAGGAATGGGGACAGCCCCCTGAGCCCTCTTTCGCCCGTGCCGCCGACGAGGGGCCTGTCAGGCACCGTGCTGGGCGACATTCTGCACCAGATCCGCCAGGCCCGGGCCTACAGCCGCTTCCCCCGAGCTTTTCGCGCCATTTGGCAACTAACTGCGGGGTAGGACAGGGAGCGGGGCAAAGAAGAGAGGCCGAAAGGAGGCCTCCGGCTTGCCCCGGCATCGCGGCCGCGAGGGCGAGAAGCTTCTAAGGGAGTGGGAATGGTATGTCCTCGCAATCGGTCACTTCCCGACATGGCGAGGATGATTGAGATCATACGCAAGTAAATCGAACCTTGGACAGGAGAGGAGATAAATCTAATGGGCTTACGACAGAAGATGATCATGCTTTTAACAACACTCCTGTTGACCACCGCCGCGGTTGTGGGGGCTCTTACCTGGGCACCGTCCCGGGCGGAGGCCGACTGCACCTGCACGTACGGTGGCATGCAGTACGGGGTGAACAGCTGCGCGGCGTGCGGTTGTACATCTCCCAAGGAGGAGGAGTGCGTCTACACCGACTTCCCGTTGGACACAAAGTGCAATTGGAGCCCGGCCTGCATTTGGCCTTGTCCGCCGCCCCCGGCGTAGCGTGGTGGCCTCGGAGTCGGTGGCGCGGAGTGAGGACCGTGGAGGGTTAGCGGTGGCTTGGGGTCCCAGCAATCCCGCGCAGGGAGTCGGGGCGCGAGGCGATCCTGCCTTCACCGTGCGGCGATGTTCCACCGTCACCCGGCGAGGCAGCTTACTCCTGCCTGGCCCTCCAGGGGCGGCAGTGCCTGCGCATTTGCCGTGCCTAGCACTCGCCCAACCCCTTAGCTGCAATGCCTTGGGCACGCGCAGGGCAGTTATCGGGTCTAGCCACGGGTCGTGTCCCCTTGCGACACGACCGAATGCCAGGCGAGGCAAATCGTTCGCGCCGACCGGCGCGTGCCGCAGCTGGCCGTTGGGAAAGGAGGGTGCCTCAGATGAGCGCTGACAGAAGGGATCTATTGTGGAGAAACGCGGGTACAATAGTTCTGTTTCTGGCTCTGATCGGTTCCCTTTGCACGAACGTGCTCTTGTTCCACCGCTACGAGGGGGTAACGCGTCCCGCAATCGTCCGAGCCGGCGTACAGGCTGGGTCGGTGCTGCGACCGTTCGCCATTTTGGATGAGGACGGCCGGAAAAGCCAGCTTGAATTTTCGGGTTCCAGGCCTACGGTGATCTACATCCTTGCCCCCGCTTGCGGTTGGTGCAAGCGGAACCAGGCCAATATAACCGCGCTTGCCCAGCGAAAGAGCCAAGAGTACAAATTTGTGGGCCTTTCCACGACGGGTGACCAGCTTAGGCAGTTTTGGAAGGGCGCGGCGCTGCCGTTTCCTGTGTACTCCGTGGCCTCTGCCAAGGTGCTTTCGGACTACCACTTCAGCGATGAGACCCCTCAGATGGCAGTCGTGAGCAGCGAGGGAAGGGTAGAAAAAGCCTGGCATGGCGCACTGATGGGAAGCGATTTGTCCGGCGCGGAGAAGTTCTTTGGAGTTAAGCTGCCGGGCCTCATAACGGCTGCCGCGCCGCAGGGAGCCTCGACCAGCCCCCCAGGCCAAGCAGCTAGGTAGAGGGGCATATCGCGGTGTTCAGGGACTTCCGCAGATTCCTACGCAGCGTCCGCCGGGAATGGCCCTACTGGGGACTGGCGGTGCTGATCCTAGGTGTCGCCATCGGTGCCACGGCCACCGCGTACTCGCTCATAGACGGCTTAGTGCTGCACCCCCTACCCCTCCCCGACCAGGGCCGCATCGTCTTGATCGGGGGGCTGACGTCGGAGCGCCTCCCCACAGCGGACCCGGTGGCGTGGTGGGGCAAAGCGCACTCGCTTCAATACTTGGCCTTCTACGACGAAGGCGCGGCGCATGTGCAGGCGGGGGATTGGCGCGGCACGGTAACCACGGCGGTGGTGTCCCGCGAGTATTTTCGCGTCTACGGCGTAAGACCCGCTCGCGGCCGCGATTTCGGGCGAGAGGACGAAGTGCCCGGGCAGAACCGAGTGGCGATTCTCAGCTACGCATTTTGGAGGTCCCGCTCCGTGGGTCAGCCATTGCCACTGGGTTCGAACGTCCTGCTAAACGGCACCCAGTACACGGTAGTCGGCATCGCGCCCAAGAGCCTCGATGGGCTCGACGTCGACCTCTGGGTCCCGAGATGCCTCAAAGCGGCCGGGTCTCTTAAGCTTTCATCGAGCCAAGACCCCAGCGTGAAATATTACTCTGGATGGGTCGGGCGGCTGCGCAGGGCCGCGACCATCGCTCAAGCGCGCCAAGAGTTGATGGACCTGCTGAACCGATTGAACACATCGTTCACACCCAGGACACGCATGAGCTACGGGGAGTCCATAAACGTGGGGAGTCTGGTGGATGCGGCTGCTTCCCTGTACGGGCGGGCGCTCGAGGCCCTGCTCGCGGGCGCCGCTCTTCTCCTGCTCATGGCCGCGACCGATTGCTGCGGCTTCCTGATGGCGCGAGCCGCGCGGCGCGCCAAAGAGGCCAGCATAAGACAAGTCCTAGGCGCCAGCCGGCTCAGCATCCTGCGGCACGCCCTGGTGGAGGCCGCCGGTTTGGGCCTGCTCGGTGGGGCGGCGGGGGCGCTCGTTGCGAGGGCCATGCTTTTCGCGTGCCAAGGAGCTTTCCCGATTTATTTCGTCCATCTGCGGGACCGCGCGTTCCTCGGTCCGCAGGTATCCTTCGGGTGCCTGCTGCTGGGGGTTCTCGTCGGCGTGCTCGTGGGGTTGCTGCCGGGGCTGAGGATCGCGTCGCGGCGCAACTTTGAGGCGTTGAAGGAATTCTCAGGTCCGCTGCTGGGCTCGCGCGGGAGATGGCTCCGATGGGGCCTGGTTGTCCTGCAGGTGGCATTCACCTTCGCGCTGCTCATGGGCGCCGCGCTGACGGTCGAAACGGCCCGGAGGCTGTTCGGCAGCGGGAAGGGCTACACCATCGGCGGCGTCTTTGCAGTGCACCTCTCGGTTCCGGGACGGTCGGCTCCCGGGGCTAGAGGTTGGACGCCGAGCCGGGAACCAGCGCGCAGGCAAGAGAATCGGGTCTCCGCGGGCAGACCGGCTCCGTCCGCGGCCAGCGCTGACCATGCCCAGACAGGGCAGTCGCTTTATGCGGAGCAGGCCGAGATTCTTGCCGCCGCAGCGGGCATGCCCGAAGTAAGCGCGGAGGGGTTGACTGACCGTCTGCCCATCAGGCCCGCGCCGTGGGGAAGTTACATCGGGGGCTGGGGCCAGGGCAACATGTTTTCCTGGGGGGGTGATGTTAGTGGAGACTATTTCCGTGTTCTCAAGATGCGCTTTCTCGCCGGCCACACATTCACAAGCCCGCTGGCGCATGAAATCGTAATCGAGCAGCGGGTCGCGGAAGGTCTTTGGCCAGGGAAGAGCCCTCTTGGTCGCACCGTCGTGCTGATGGGCGGCAGCGAAGAGGAGAGCGATACCGTCGTCGGCGTGGTGAACGACACAAGAAGCGTCCAGATTGACGGGCCTGCCAAGGGACATTTCTACCTGCCGCTCGGCCGCCTCCGGCCCAGTGGGCAAACCGGCTGGTCAGCGTTCCTACTCCTGCGGTGTCGCGTCCGTTGCGGGAATCTCACACCCGCTCTGCTGGCGGCGCTCGGGAAGGTCGGCGCGGACTCCTATGTAGACGGTTACGCAGCTCTAGCGCATTACAGCCGCGTTATCTCAGAGCCCTTGTCGATGCGCACCTGGCTGCTGTCGTTTTACGCCGTGATTGGTCTAGCCCTGGCGCTGGGCGGGGTGTTTGTGCTGTCGTCTTACCTGTCGGCGATGCGCAGGCACGACACGGGAATCCGCATGGTGTTGGGCGCGGGCCGAGCCGATCTGGTGTGGCAAATCGCAAGGGAGGGGATCGTCTCTGCGCTAGTCGGTGTCGCCGCGGGAGGCCTACTCTGGCTCAGCACGGCGCCGGTAGTGAGAGATCTGATTTACGGCGTCACACCGCTGAACCCGGTCGTTCTGGGGGCGGTTGGCGCACTGCTTTTTGCGGTAGCCTGCGTGGCCTCGATCCTCCCCGCCCTTGCCGCAGTCGCGCGTCAAAACCCCGCGGACCTGCTCCGCGTTCTCTGAGTGCAGGGCATGCCGGGCACGCCAGCGAACTCCCGCCACGTGGCCCGGGAGCGGGCGGAGGGCGAGGGCGCTGCGAAGAGCGCCGTCGTTGTCCCCACCAATCGCCACGACCGCATCACGCGCTTCCTCGACGCGTGGAAGGACGAATTTGCGCTCTCCGCGTCCCGGATGGACCTACGGGACGCCGGCCACGCCGTAATCGTTATCGAGGATAATCCGCAGCGAACGTTCGATCTTGGGCGCTGGGGCGTCGAGCATTATTCTTGGAAGGAGATCGACGACGAGCTTGGCAGCGACTCGTGGATTATTCCTCGCCGCACGGATTGCATTCGGTCCTTTGGTTTTCTGAAAGCCTGGCAGAGGAAAGTCGACTTCATCGTCACCCTCGATGACGACTGCCTGACCGCTGCGGCGGGCGAGCCCGGCTTCGTGGCCAAGCATTGGGAGATGCTCGCCACGCCGGCCTCCTCGCCGGCCTGGGTCTCCACGGTCGACGGCGCGGCGCCGCGCGGCCTGCCTTACGTAGCGAGGAACAGATCCTCCGAGTGCATGCTCAACCACGGCTTGTGGCAAGGCGTCCCTGATTTCGACGCGCTTACGCAGCTTCAGGCCGTCAGGCAGCCGTCGAACGTCGTTCCCGTCGAGCAAGTCGTTCCCCGAGGGAGCTACTTCCCGATGTGCGGCATGAACCTGGCTTTCAAAACCGAATTGGCCCCGATCATGTATTTTCTCCTGATGGGGAACGATTGTCCCTACGACCGCTTCGGCGACATCTGGTGCGGCATTTTCGCCAAGCGGATCTGCGACCACCTCGGCTACAGTGTCCGCTCCGGCCGCCCGCTCATCGACCATCAGCGCGCCTCCGACGTGTGGGTGAATCTCAGGAAGGAAGCTCCCGCCTACGAGGTCAACGAGAGGCTCTGGCAGGTTGTGGATTCAGCCGTGATCACTGGTAGGACCTTCGTGGACTGCTATCGCGAGCTTGCCGACCAGCTTACCCTCCCAGGCGAATACTGGGCTCGGCTTCGAAACGCCATGCATGTGTGGAGCGGCCTGTTTGCTTGCCAAACCACCAGGCGGGAAGAGCACCACTTGGTGGAACGGGAAATAACGGGGGTGCTGGGGGTCCCGTAGCTTTCCGAATGTTCCCCGGTACATTGTCCGCCGGACAATCGCAATACAGCATCGCGGCTTGCTTGCCCGGACCCGAAACCGCAACCTATCATAATCCAAAGGGTCCCGATGAACGCCGAAGACCGATTTGCGCCCACCCCAGAGGCTATCGCCGACGAAAACCGAAGATTGCGCCGGCTGCGCCTCGTGGTGCAGTTGGCGCTCGAAGTCATCGCGCAGGGCGAAATGTCCTATGAGGAGGCCTCCGAGTTGGCTTTGGCCACGCGCCGCGTAGCGCTCCAGCTCTTCCCCGGCAAGGAGCAGACCTACGATCTGATCTATTGGTCGAAATTTCAGCGCCTGATGAGCGAAATCTACCGCTTGCAGTAGGGGCACGCTGCAGCGTGCCCCTGCGGCGTCGCGGCCCCTGGTAGCACAGCCTCCCGAACCTTCGGGACCTGGCTGTGCGCTTTTCCGGGAGCCCACCAGATCCCGCGCAGGCAAGAATGCCTGTGCTACTTTCCCCGGTCACGATTTTCGACCCTGCGCAGTCCTCACCCCAGCCAAATCATTTTGACGATCAGGAGCGCCAGCACGGCCAGAGTCCCCAGCGCCGCGTTGTATTCCCGATTTCGGCGATAGAGCGCTGCGGAAAACCTGCGCGCCGGCGCGTCAGTCCGCTGCCCCGACGGTTCAGGGCGGGGCAACCGCGGCCAGAAGCGGGGCACGCGAGCGGCGTATTCGCGAAATGCAGCGCCGTATTCCCGCTTGAGTTCCGCTTCCTCGCTGCGCAAGGTGGCGGGATAGAACGCCGCGAGATAGGCAACGACGACGGCGGCAGCCAGCCAGGAATGCGAGGCCACCGCGAGGCCCGCGCCCATCCAGGCGCTGCCGAAATAGAGTGGATTGCGCGTCCAGGCGTAGGGTCCCGAAGTAGCGAGTTCCTCGCGCTTGACCAGATAGCCTGCCGCCAAGCCGCGAATCGCGAGCCCGCCAAACGCCAAAGCTGCCCCCGCGCCAATCCACCAGGGGCGTGGATGCGCCAGCCAGAAATACAGCAGAGCCACCGGATACCCCGCGCGGACGCGCCAGCGCGCCAGCCCGCCCTTCATTGGGAATTTCCGAGCCGGCGCTCGACCGCGGCGACTACCTGCTCGACGGTGATCGAAAGCATCGCGGGCGAGTAGTGATTGCCCCGCCGCAGCGTGGTTTCTTCCGGCCGCGCGTTCCGCACCACGATATCGCCGGCGCCAAAAGGCCCGTTTCGCGCCGGATCGGTAGGGCCGTAGAGGCCCACGACGGGCGTGCCGAAGGCCGAGGCCAGATGCAGAGGGCCGCTATCGCCGGCGACGACGAGTCGCGCCCTCCGCAGGAGCGCCATCAGTTGCGCCACGTCGATATCGAGCAGGACCGGCTCGGGCGCCCCAGCCGCTCGCCGCACCGCCTCCGCCAGTTCCCTTTCTCCGGGCCCGAAGCTGATCGCGCCCCGCATGCCTGTCCGGCGCGCCAGTTCGCGATGCAGCGCGCCGAAGCGTTCCGGGGGCCAGCATTTCGAGACCCAGCCCGCTCCCGGCGACAGCACGAAAAAATCGCCGAGCCCTGCGGCTTCGAGCTTCTGGCCCAGCCGCGCATCGGCTTCCGGCCGCACGCGCAGCGGGAAGCGGTAGCGGGAATTCGGAGCGCCCCGCGCGGCGGCCAGCGCCATGTTCTGTTCCACCATGTGCGCGCCCGTGGGAGCGATTCGCCGGGTGTAGAAGAGCGAGACGGCGGGCTCGCGCGCGAAGCGCCGGGTGAAGCCGATGCGCTCCGGCGCCCCCGAGAATCGGGCGAGCAGCGCCGACTTGTAGAGGCCCTGGAAGTCGATGGCGCACGTGTAGTGGAGCGTGCGCAAGCGCCAGCCGCAGAAAAGGAACGAGCCGGCCGAATCGCGATCCAGAATAATCACTTCGCTGAGATCGGGATTCCTCTCGAGCAGGGGATACCAGTGCCTCTCCACCACCCATTCGATTCGGGCGTTGGGGTGGGCATCGCGCAGCGCCGCCACCGCCGGCAACGTGAAGACGATGTCGCCCAGCGAGCCCAGCTTCACGACGAGGAGGCGCTCCTCAGGCATCTGTGGCGTTCCGTATCCGCTCGATCAGATCGGCGCTCGAATGCCGTTTCGGATCGCCGACGATGGCGATCCGGATACCGAGTCGCTGGGCAACCGCGCGTTCGGGCACGCTCTCGATGGTGTAGTCGGTTCCCTTGGCGTGGACGTTGGGCCGCAGTCGCTCGAGCAGGAGTCCCACGTCGGTCTCCTCGAAGACCACCACGTAATCCACCGCCGCCATTGCCGCCACCAGCTCGGCTCGGGCGGCGGCGGCGAGCACCGGACGCCCCTCCCCTTTCCCTTGGCGCTCGCTCGCGTCGGAATTGACGGCCACCACCAGGACGTCCCCCTCCTTCCGCGCGCCTTCGAGGTAGCGCACGTGGCCGCAATGCAGGAGATCGAAGCAGCCGTTCGCGAGAACGATCCGACGCCCGCGCCGTCGTTCCTCGCCCAGCCGCGCGGCGAGTGCTTCCTGCGAAAGAATTTTCTCCCGGGTGTTCATGCCCGCCCCTTGAGGCCTCTGCCCTGCGAAATCCTATGAGGACCGCCGTTTCTTATGGCGCGGGCTCCCGTCCCGAACGTTCGGGATTCGGGACCTGCCCGCGCGCTTTTGCCCGCTAACTGCGTTGCCTCCCCGCCCCATGCCATTCGGCGGGGCCACCCTTCAGCTCTGCCGTAGCGGGTCGGCGCGGACCGCCGCTTCGAGTTCGGCCCGGCTGACGGTTGCCGTGCCCTGCTTCATCACCACGAGCCCGCCAGCGTAGGTGGCGAGCCGCGCCGCCTCGTAGAACCCGCCGCCGGCGGCCAGGGCCAGCGTGAAAACGGCAATCACGGTGTCTCCCGCGCCGGTGACATCGGCCACCTGATCGGTGCCATAGATAGGGATGGGGCGCGGTTTCCGTCCTCGCTCGAAAACGACCATGCCGTCCTTGCCTCGGGTAAGGACCAGCGCTTCGAGACCCATTTTGCGGCGAGCCCTTTCGCCGTACCGGGCCAGCGCCCCGCTATGACTCGCCAGGCGCACGTGGAATTGCCCTTCCAACTCGGCTTCATTGGGCGTGGCGGCGGTGATGCCCAACCCCGCGAAGGAGAGCAGCGCGTACCGGGAATCGATCGTAACCACCCGGCCTCGCCGCCCCCGGCTCCCTTGCCTCAAGACCCGCCGGGCCAACTCTGGAGTCACCACGCCAAGGCCGTAGTCGGAAAATAGAATGGCGTCGGCGCGGCCGGCGAGTGCGCGCGCCCGCCGCTCCAAACGCCGCCCAGCCGCTTCCGGCAGCGGCGCGGGTTCCCGGTCCACTCGCAGCACTTGTTGCCGCGTGGTATGGGTCCAGCCGGCGAGGAAACGCGTCTTGGACGCGGTGGTCCACCCCGCGACGCACTCGATGGCGCGGACGTCGACGCCCTTTTGCCGGAAGTGCCGCCGCAAGGCGCGGCCGGCGGCGTCGTTGCCGACGGTGGCCGCCGCCAGCACCCGCGCGCCGAGAGCGACGAGATTGTTCGCCGCGTTCGCGCCGCCGCCTGGCACCAGTTGCGTTTCGCGGTGGCGCAGGATCAGCACGGGCGCCTCGCGCGAAACGCGGGAAATCTCCCCCGCGACGAATTCGTCGGCGACAAAATCGCCGACAACCATAACGGTTTTTTGGGGAAACGCGTCCAGAAGCGCCAGCAGCCGGTCCCGCTCGGGAATCGTCATGGGCGGCGGAGAATCACCTCGGTGGCCGCGAGCAGGTCCTCGACAACCGCGTCGGGCGGCCGCGGCCACTTTTCGCGGTTCCATTCGTATTCGCCACGGCCGTAGCCGGAAAGCACGAGAATGCCCTGGCAGCCGATCGACTGCCCCATCTGTACGTCGGCGTAGCGGTCGCTCACGAAAAAGGAGCCTTCGAACCCGAGTCCGTGCTCCTCGGCGGCGCGCTCGACGAGCCCAGGCCGCGGCTTCCGGCACGAACAATCGTAGCCGCTGTGGTGCGGGCAGTAATAGATTCCGTCCACGCGCGCGCCGCCCGCGGCGAGTTCGGCGACCATCCGTTCGTGGACCTGCGCGATCAGCTCTTCGGGGAAAAATCCGCGCGTCACCCCCGATTGGTTGGTGACGACGATCACCGCGAATCCGGCTTGGTTCAGGCGGCGAATGGCTTCGGCGGCGAATGGGAAAAGGTGAAAGCGCGAGAGGTGATTCAGGTACCCCACCTCTTCGGCGATGGTGCCGTCGCGGTCCAAAAACACCGCGCGCCGCTTCTTACCGTTTCCGAGCGCCATGGCTGTTTCCGAGAAGTTCTCGGCTGGCTTGATAGACTTCGTCCACGGAAATGCGCGTCATGCAGCGATGATCCACAGGACAGTATCGCAAAAAACACGGGCTGCAGGAAACGCGCCGCCGGGCGATCGCCCGGTCGGGCGTGAGCGGGGCCGTGCCCTCGGCGTCGGTGGGTCCGAAGACGGCCGCCACGGGCAGCCCCACCGCTGCGGCGACGTGCATCGCGCCGGAATCGTTTCCGACGAAGAGCCGGCAGGCGGCCAGCAGGGCCGGCAGCTCGTCTGCGGAAGTTTTGCCTACCAAGTTCACCGGGGCGTGCCGCATCAGGCGGGCGATGCTCGCGCCTATTTCGCTCTCCGCGGCCGTGCCGACGAGCAGAATCGTGGCGTCGAACTCTTCCTGAAGGCGATCGGCAACCTCGGCGTAGCGCTCCGCGAGCCAGCACTTCGCCGTCCCATAGGAGGCTCCGGCGGCCACGGCGATGCGGGCGCCGGTAGCTCCGGCAGCCCTGAGCTTCTGCTCGGCGCGAGCGGCGTCTTCCGGCGCGACGCGCAGCCGGACGCGCTCGACTCGGGGCAGGGAAGCCAGCCAGCCGGCGCGTCGCAGCAATTCCAGGTAGTAGTAGGCTTCGTGTGGCGGCGTTTCGCCAGGCCGGGGAACGGGAACCGCTATCGT
The DNA here is from genome assembly GCA_021788095.1 of Acidobacteriota bacterium. Lineage (GTDB taxonomy): Bacteria > Acidobacteriota > Terriglobia > Acidiferrales > UBA7541 > JAKASX01. The sequence continues at coordinate 13,302 of JAJYLB010000020.1, forward strand.
CAGCAGCCAGCGTCGCGCGTCGCGCGCATAACCCACGCGCTCGCGCGCTCCCGCTCGCCACATCAGCCAGGCCGAGGCGAAGGAATTGGGCAGGAGTAGCCCGAGATCGAACCGCTCGCGCCGCAGCGGTCCCGCCGCGTGCTCGATCGCGAGGGGAGAGGCACCGCCTGCCGGCCCGAGCGGGATCGTGCGGTCGGCAAAGGCCTGGCCGCGATAGAGGCCCGCGACCGCGTCGCGCCCCGCGATGGCGATTTCCGCCTCGGGCCAGCGCGCCCGCAGGGCTTCGAGCGCCGGAATCGACATCACCGCGTCGCCTACCCAATTCGTTGCGCGTACCAGAATCTTCACGCGAGCTTCCCTCGCCGCCTCTCGATCGCTTCCACCAGCGTGCGCCACAACTCCGCCGGCTCCGCGGGGCACAGGGCGATCCGGCAGGTGAAAACCGGAAATCGGGAAAAGCGCAGGCCGCCGAGAGTCAGCAGGTCCTTTTCCGTGCAGATCATCGCCGTTCCGCCCATCTCGGCGGCGAACTCCTCGAGTTCGCCCACGCGGCGCTGCGTGTAGCGATAGTGGTCGGGCAAACGCGCGGTGCCGGCGAGGACGAGCTTCCAACGCTCGAGGTCGGCAAAGAAGGCGCCGGGGTTCCCCGTCGCGCAGAACGCGAAGAATTTCGCGGATCGCTCGCGATCCGTCGCCGGTCGCGGCGGGCCGGGAGTGACGCGAGTGAGGGCCAGGAGCTGCGTTTGCGCGTGGAAGATCGGCGCCGAGGTACGCCGGCGAAGCTCCGCTTCGAGTTCGGGATCGCCTTCCGACCGCGTCAGAACGATGGCATCGGCGCGGCGGAGCGAAGAAAGTGGTTCGCGAAGCCGCCCCGCAGGCAGAAGCATCCCGCCTCCAAAGGGATTCAGCGCGTCCACGAGGACCAAATCGGCGTCGCGCGCGAGCTGCAGATGCTGGAACCCGTCGTCCAGGACGAACCAGTTCACTCCTTTCCGCTCAAGTTCGCGCCCGGAGCGGTAACGGTCCTTGCCCACGCCAATAGGAACGCGGTCGCCTAAATGGCTTTCCAGGACCAGCACCTCATCGCTCACCTTTCGTCCCGGCGCCCCGGAGGCGGCGTCGGCCGGCAACTCCAGGCTGGCATAGCCGCGAGTCAGCACGGCTACGGCTTGGCCCGCGGCCGCCAATTGGCCTGCGAGCCAGACGACCATCGGCGTCTTCCCCGTGCCGCCGGTGGTGATGTTGCCCACGCTCACGACGATGCCGGCCAGTCGCTGGCGCTTCAGCGCGCCGTGGCGATAAAGCCAAAGCCGGAGCCGCACCACCAGCCCGAAAATCAGCGAGAACGGCCACAACATCGTTTTCCAGAGTTCTCCAAGCAAGGCGTTCATGACTCCGTACCTGAGCTTAGAAGCGGTCGCTTCACCCTTCCTCTCCCGCCCCCAGGGGCTAAAGCCCCGATTTTTCGCGGCGCTTACGGCACGGCTAAAGCCGTGCCCTACAAGGACCGACGGTATGCGAGAGCTTCTAGCAGCGCGCCCACCTCCTCGACAACGCGCTCGGCTGCTCCGCGATTTCTTTCGACGAGCCGCCGCGCGGCCTCCCCTGCCGCCTCTCGCCGGGCCGGCTCGGCCAGCCAGTCGAGCCAGAGCCGGCTCAGCTCGTTCGCCGAAGCCACCTGGGCGGCGGCGCCGGCTTCGAGGAAGCTTGCGGCCATTTCTCGAAAGTTCTCCATGTGCGGGCCGAAGACGGGCGCTTTGCCCAGCGCCGCCGGCTCGAGAATATTGTGCCCGCCGGCGGGAACAAGCGATCCGCCAACGAACGCGAGGTCGGCGACGCCGTAGAGCCCGGCCAGTTCGCCGATCGTGTCGACGAGCAGAACTCCCGTGCCCGGCTCGAGAGGCCGATCGAGCCGCAGCTCGGACCGGCGGGCGATTCCCCAGCCGCGCGCCTGGGCGAGCTCCGAGGCGGTTTCAAACCGCTCCGGCTTGCGGGGCGCCAGAGCCAGCAGCGCCGCGCCGTGCCGCTCGCGCACGCGAGCGAAGGCATCGAGCACCGCGTTTTCCTCGTTTGCCACCACGCTACCCGCCACGATCACTGGCGTCCGTCCCGCTCGCGCCGCCTCCGCCCCAAGCCAAGCCGCCAGAGCGTTCGGAGCTGGCGCGGGCACGTCGAATTTCAAGTTGCCGCCCACGCGCACGCGCTCCTCTCGCGCGCCAAGCGCCACCAGTTTTCGGGCGTCTTCCTGCGTCTGCGCGAGGAAGAGGCTGGCGGGCTCGATGGCGCGGCGAAAAAATCCCCGCACGCGGCGGTAGCGCCCGTATGACCGCTCGGAAACTCGCGCGCTGGCGAAAACCACCGGAACACCACTCTCTCCGGCCACGCGTAGGAAGTTCGGCCAGATTTCCACTTCCAGGATCACGACCACGGCCGGCCGGACCGCTTGGAAGTACCGCCTCACCACCCCGGCCCAATCCAGCGGAAAATAGAAGAAATCGTCCGCGCAGCCGATTCGCTCGCGCGCCATCTGCTGGCCGGCGATGGTCGTCGTTGAAATTACCAGGCGCCTCGCGGGAAACCGCGCTTTCAGCCGCCGGGCGAGCGGCGCGGCGGCCACGGCTTCGCCAACCGATACGGCGTGAATCCAAATCGCGCCGGGCGCGCGCGCCGATCTTTCCGCCAGTCCGCGAGGCAGCCGGCCCAGCCGTTCGGGTAAATTGGGCCAGTATTTTCCGTGCCGCAGCCCTTGAACGGCGAAATAGGGAAGTGCGATCGCGATTGCCGCCGCCAGCAGCAGGCTATAAGCAAGATACATAAACGCGTTATTATAGGTGACGCGCACGCTGGACCCCGAACCCGCCCCGAAGCTATTTCAAAACCCGCTTCCGGAGGGCGCGTCCCGAATCTTCGGGATCAGCCGTGCCGTAAAGGCGGCCAAGATCAGGGGCTTTAGCCCCTGAAGGCACGCCACGGGGGTTTTGAAATAGCTTCTCACCTTCTGCGGGGGATTTTCCCATGCGATTAGCGGTTGTAGCCGCCCTGCTGGTGGGCTTCACTACGTTCCAAACTCCCGGTACCGATCCTGCTTCCCTGCGCATTCGGGATTCCCATCAAGGAATTCTGATCGCCTGCGATCCCTATTCCGACGCCGCTCGCGCGAAAAAGGAATTTGGAAAGGAGAGTCCCCTCAAGGCGGGCATCCTTCCCCTGGAAGTCTACGTCCGCAACGGCGCGCGCTGGCCGGTGGCCGTTTCCCTCGACAAGATTCGGCTGGATGTCGTGCGGCCCGGAGAGCCGCGCGATTCGCTCGATCCACTGAGTTCCGACTACGTGGCTACGCTCATCCTGCACCCGAAATCGCCCGGCGCCCAAGCCCCGCGCCCCCGTCTGCCCATCCCGCTTCCCGGGATAGGGAAGGGAGGGAAGTGGCGGAAGCTGCGCGACAAGCTTGATGAGCTTGCCTTCCCCGACGCGGTGGTCGCTCCCGGCGCCACCGTCCACGGCTTCTTCTATTTCAATCTCGCCGGCGAGTTTTCCGCGCTCCGCTACGCCCGCTTCTACGTTCCCGACCTGAAGTTCCTCGGCAACGCGCAGTCGATCATGTTCTTCGAAGCCGATTTCTCCTCGTCGCCGTGAGGTAGCGCGCCGTCTGCGTCCCGGTCCCTCGGCGGGGCGAGGGGCGCTCGGCGCCGGGATCACGGCACGCCCACTGCACCCGGCCCGGGTGGTGGGTGCCCCACCCGCCGGTGTTGCGGGTGGGGACCGATGCACTCAAGGCAGCGTGTTTGCCGCTGGTTGTATCTGCTGACTACAATCGCCTCGATGTCTCTCCTCGACGATTTGAATCCCGGGCAACGCGAGGCGGCGACGGCCGATGGGTGTGTGGCGGTCGTCGCGGGCGCGGGTACGGGGAAAACGCGCGTCATCACCTACCGCGTGGCCTGGCTGATTTCGCAAGGAGTCGCGCCCGCAGCCATTCTCGCCGTCACCTTTACCAACAAAGCGGCGGGGGAGATGAGGGACCGCATCCGCGCGCTCGTGCCGGAAGCCGGCGCTGCGCCGTGGGTTGGCACGTTCCATTCCTTCTGCGCGCGGCTGTTGCGCCGCGACGGACCGCTCATCGGCATTCCGCGCGAATTCGTCATCTACGACGAGGACGACCAGCTCAGCGTCATCCGCCAGGCGCTCGCCCTGCTCGGCCATGACGAGCGCCGGTTTCCTCCGCGCACCTTCCGCGAGCCGATCGGGTACGCCAAAAATCACGGCTGGGACGCCGAGCGCATCCAACGGGAAGTGCCCGGCGAGCGCGGCCGAGTGGCCGCCTCCGTCTTCGATTTTTACAACGCCGCCTTGCGCAAGGCCTCCGCGCTCGATTTCGACGATCTGCTTCTGGAAGCGGTTCGTCTGCTGCGAGAGAGCGAGGAGGCGCGGAGGCGCCGGCGCGGCCAGTTCGCCCATATCGTCGTCGACGAATTCCAGGACGTGAACGAGCAGCAGTACGAGCTCGTGCGCCTGCAAGCCGGAGAAGCGACGCGGGTGTGCGTGGTGGGCGACGAGGACCAGTCGATCTACAGTTGGCGCGGCGCCGACCCCCGCATCCTGCGCCGGTTCCTCGACGACTTTCCCGGCGCGCGGCTCCTTCGCGTCGAGCGGAATTACCGCTCGACCCAGACGATTCTCGACGCCGCGGCCGGTGTCGTCTCCAACAATTCCCGCCGCCTGGGCAAGACGCTCGAAGCCACGCGCGAAGGCGATGCGCTCGTCCGCCTGCACGAAGCGCCGAGCGCGCCGGCGGAGGCCGCGTTTGTCACGGCAGAAATCCTTCGCCTGCTCCGCGCGAATCCCGAAGCCCATTTCGCCGTCCTCTACCGCGCCAATTTCCAGTCGCGACCGTTCGAGGAGGCTTGTCGCCGCGCCGGCCTCGCGTTTCGCGTCGTGGGCGGATTCAGCTTCTATCAGCGCGCGGAAGTGAAAAACCTGCTCGCCTACGCGCGGCTGGTGGTGAATCCCGAAGACGATGCCGCGCTCCGGCGCGTCATCAACGTTCCGCCGCGCGGGATCGGAAAAACCACCCTGGATGCTGTGGAAGCGGAGGCTTCCCGCGCCGGGGTTTCGCTTTGGGCCGCGCTCGGTCCGGTGGCGGCCCGCGGCTCGGGCCGGTCGGCGTTGGCGCTCGGGGATTTCCATTCGCTCATCGAGGACCTGCGCGCGGGCGCCGAGGGGTTGAGGATGGCCGACCTGTTGCGGAAAATTGCCGAGCGCACCGGCTACCTCGATTGGCTGGAAAAGCAGGACAAAGCCGAGTTCACGGATCGTGCCGGCAACGTCAAGGAGTTGGTGGCGGCCGCGAAGGAGGGTCAGGAACAGGGCGAGACGCTCGCCGGCTTTCTCGATCGTGCCGCGCTCGCGAGCGATACCGACAATTTCGACGAACGCGCTCCCGTCACCCTCATCACCCTCCACAGCGCCAAAGGCCTCGAGTTCGATCACGTCTTCCTGGTGGGCATGGAGGAGGGCCTGCTGCCGCACTCGCGCTCGCTCCCGGATCCCGCCGCGGTCGAAGAAGAGCGCCGGCTGTGTTACGTCGGCATGACCCGCGCCCGCCTGACGCTGACGCTCTCGCGGGCGCAGCAGCGCCTGTCCTTCGATCGCGACTCGGTCCGCCGCGCCGCGGCACCGACTCGCCCATCGCGCTTCCTTGCCGAGATTCCGCCCGAACTCGTGGAAAGAGTTGCCGGCAACTACGGCGCCGGGACCTCTCGCCTGCCCTTTGCCGCGGAGCGAGGCCCCGAGGATACTCAGGTTTTCGATGAACGCCCCGAGGCTCCGGCCGGCCTCGGCGGAAACGCCAAGTCTCTTCTCGGGCAAAAGGTGCGCCATCCTACTTTCGGGGTTGGCACGGTGCTCGAGATCGTGGACGATGGCGAGGACCGCCGCTTCCTCGTCAGCTTTCCCGGCGTGGGCACCCGCAAGCTGATCGAGCGCTACGCCAAGCTCCGCCGCGTCTGATTGTTCTTTGGGTTTGCCGCCGGGGCGTGCGGAACGGTAGAGTGTTGGCTTTCCGGGGGCGCCGCATCAGCGCGCGGGATGCCATTGGACTCGACCCTATTCCGCACCAAATCGATTGACAAGCTCATCGCCGAATCCGAGCTGCCCGGTCACCGGCTGAAGAAAACCCTGGGCCCGCTCAGCCTGACCGCGCTCGGCATCGGCGCCATCATCGGTTCGGGCATTTTCATACTCACCGGAACGGCGGCGGCCGGCCAGCGGTTCGTCGGCCACTCCCTACTCAACGCCCAGGTATTCGACCTGGTGCGCAGCCTGTTTCGCCATGGCAACCTATCAGGCGCCTTGCTCGACGGCCGTCCCGCCGCCGGGCCCGCGCTGGCCGTTTCCTTCGTGCTGGTGGCCTTTGCTTGCAGCTTCGCCGGCCTGTGTTATGCCGAGCTGGCCTCGATGATTCCCATCGCCGGCAGCGCGTACACGTATTCTTACGCCACGCTGGGGGAAATCTTCGCCTGGATCATCGGCTGGGACCTGATTCTGGAATATGCCGTCAGCAACGTCGCCGTCGCGGTGGGCTTTTCCGGCTACTTCAACGATTTTCTGCGCCTGTTTGGCGTGGCCATCCCCAGCCGCTGGGCCGAGCCGGTCATCGCCAACGGCCGCTGGAGCGGCGCCTATTTCAACGTGCCCGGCTTTCTCGTCGTCGTGATTCTGACCGTCCTTTTGGTGATCGGCATCCGCGAATCGGCGGGCACCAACAACGTCATGGTGGCCATCAAGATCGGGGCCATTTTGACCTTCATCGCCGCCGGCTCGCTGCTCATCCATCCCTCCAACTGGCATCCCTTCGCCCCCAATGGGTTTTCCGGAATTCTGACCGGCGGGGCAATCGTGTTTTTCACCTATATCGGATTCGATTCGGTTTCCACCGCGGCCGAAGAAGCGCGCAACCCGCAGCGCGACATGCCCATCGGCATCATCGCCTCGCTGATTATCTGCACCATCCTTTATGTGGGCGTGGCCATCGTGTTGCTCGGCATGATGAAATACACTGCTTTCGCCGGCGGCCAGGCCGCCGACGCGCCGGTGGCCTATGCCCTGCGCGTGCTGCACTCCAGCCATTTCGTTTATCTGATGGTGGTGGTCGGGGCGCTGATGGGAATGATTTCCTCGCTGCTGGTGTTTCAATACGGGCAGACCCGCATCTGGTTCGCCATGTCGCGCGATGGATTGCTGCCGCCGATCTTTTCCGCCGTCCATCCCCGCTACAAGACCCCTCACTGGTCGTCCTGGATCGCCTGTCTGGCGGTGGCGCTGCCGGCCGGGATCATCGACATCGGCACGGCCGCCGATCTTTCCAATATCGGCACGCTCTTCGCCTTCATTTTGGTATCGATAGGCGTGATCGTTCTCCGCCGCACCCAGCCGGAGCGTCCGCGCGGCTTTCGCGTCCCTTTTTCCCCGTGGTTTCCGCTGATTTCCGTCTTCATGTGCCTGGTGCTGATGGCGGGACTGCTGGTGGTGACCTGGATCCGTTTCTTTGTCTGGCTCTTGATCGGCTTGATCATTTATTGGCTGTACAGCCGGAAGCACAGCGAGTTCTACGTGCAGAATGCCAACGCGCAGGAAACAGGGAAATAAGAGAACGTCTTTTCGCTGAGGCACGACCCACGCCATGACCGCCCCAGGGCTACTGCGCGCCCTCCGCGCTATTCCGAAAGCTGAATTGCACCTGCATCTGGAAGGCTCGATTGCGCCGGAAACCGTCGTGCGCCTGGCCGCGCGGCATGGGGTTGCTGTTTCTCCGGAAGATGTCGCCGCCCGCTACCGTTCCACCGATTTCCTTGGCTTTCTCGACTCCTACAAGTGGGTCACTTCGTTCCTGCGCTTGCCCGACGATTACCGCCTCATCGCGGGCGAGTTGTTCCGCCATCTGCGGAAGCAGAACGTCGTCTACGCCGAAGTGACGCTTTCGGCCGGGGTCATGCTGCGCCGCAACCAGAACCTCGCGGAAAACTTCTTCGCCTTGCGCGAAGCTTCGAAGGAAGCCGCCGCCGAGGGCCTTCGCGTCCAGTGGATCTTCGATACCGCCCGCCAATTCGGCCCTGAGGCGGCGGTGGAAACGGCGAACTGGGCGGCGCGGCTCGCGCCGGAGGGCGTGGTCGCCTTCGGCGTCGGCGGGGACGAACTGGCGCTTTCGGCGCGAGAACTCCTGCCGGCATTCGAATGCGCGCGCGACGCCGGCCTCCGGCTGCTCGCCCATGCCGGGGAAATCGGCGGCCCGGAAATCGTTCGCGAGGCCGTCGAAGTCCTTGGGGCCGAGCGGATCGGCCACGGCTTGGGCGCTCTGCACGATCCCGCGTTGCTGGACCTGCTGGCCGAGCGCGGCCTCCCGCTCGAGATCTGTCCCACGAGCAATCTCCGCACCGGCGCGCTGGCCCGGCAGTTGGGCGGCGAAGGCGCGCGGCTCGACCGCCATCCGCTCAAGGCCTTCTTCGATCGCGGGCTCCGCGTCACGCTCTCGACGGACGATCCTGCCATGTTCGAGACCGACCTCGTCGCCGAATACGGCGCCGCGGCCGAAATGGGATTCTCCTCCGCGGAGCTGGCGAGGCTGGCGGAGATGAGTTTCGCCTCGGCGTTTTTGCCGGAGGCGGACCGCGAGAGCTACCTCGCCAGCTTCCACGAGCGAGCGGCGGCGCTCGGCCTGCTATAATCGGCACCAGCAACCGCTGTACCGTTGCCGGCGACGATGAAAGCCCATATCTGGGTCATGCTCAAACCGACGGTACTCGATCCTCAGGGGCAAACGATTCAGCACGCGCTCGGCTCGCTCGGCTACCAGAGCGTCCGCGACGTGCGGCAAGGGAAGTTCTTCGTGCTCGATCTCGACGGGCTTTCCCGCGAAGAGGCCGCAGGGCAGGTGGAGCGGATCGCGCGCGAGGTGCTGGCCAACCCGGTGATCGAGCAGTTTCGCTTCGAGATCGTCGACTAGGAACGGTTGCAAGACCCCGTCGCCCGGAGGGCACGGCTTTAGCCGTGCCGTAACGCCGCCGAAAACCGGGGGCGGCACCTGTCCCGACAAAGTCGGGAGCCCCTGAAGGGCGGCCTCGCGGGGTTGCAACGGCTTCTGTAGCCGGACGGAGCGGACGGCTGGAGGGGGGCTCGCCATGTGCGGGATCGTGGGGTATATCGGACCGAAGCGCGTCGTGCCGGTCTTGATCGACGGCCTCAGGCGGCTCGAGTACCGCGGTTACGATTCGGCGGGCATCGCCGTCGTCAGCCGGAACGGGTCGCTCGAGATTCGCCGCGCCTCGGGCAAGCTGCGCAATCTCGAAGAGGCCATTCGACTGGCGCCGCTCGACGGCGAATACGGCATCGGCCACACTCGCTGGGCCACGCACGGCCGGCCCACCGAGGAAAACGCCCATCCCCATCGCGACTGCTCGGGAAAGATCGTCGTCGTCCATAACGGCATCATCGAGAATTACGTCGAGCTGAAGCGCCAGCTCGCGGCCGAAGGCCACCAGTTCCTCACCGAAACCGATACCGAGGTCATCGCCCATCTCATCGAGAAATACGCGGACGGCCGCCCGCTCGAAGACGCCGTGCTCGACGCCGTGCGGCGGCTTTCGGGCGTCTACGCCTTGGCGGTCATCTCGGCCAACGATCCCAACAAGGTGGTGGCCGCGCGCATGGGACCGCCGGCGGTCGTCGGGCTGGGGCAAGGCGAGTATTTCGTGGCGAGCGATATCCCGGCGCTGCTGCAACACACCCGCGACGTCGTCTTCCTCGCCGACGGCGACGTCGCCGTGCTCACGCCGGCCGGCGTCCGCCTGATGAATTTCGACGGCCGGATGATCGAGCGGCCCGTGCAACACATCACCTGGGACCCGATCCTGGCGGAAAAGGGTGGATTCAAGCATTTCATGCAGAAGGAGGTCTTCGAGCAGCCGCGCGCCGTGCGCGATACTCTGCTCGGCCGCGTCTCGTTGGAAAGCGGCCGCGTCTTTCTCGAAGAGATCGGCATTTCCGAAGCCGATCTCGGCCGCTTCTCCAACGTGCGCATCGTCGGCTGCGGCACCAGTTGGCACGCCGGGTTGACGGGCAAGTTCCTGATCGAAGACCTGGCGCGCGTTCCGGTCGAAGTGGATTACGGCAGCGAATTCCGCTACCGCAATCCGATCGTGGACGAGCGCAGCCTGGTGGTGCTGATCAGCCAGTCGGGCGAAACCGCCGATACCCTCGCCGCGCAACGCGAGGCGCAACAGCAAGGCGCCAAGACCCTGGCCATCTGCAACGTCGTCGGCTCGATGCTGACCCGCGAGGCTTCCGGGAGCCTCTACACGCACGCCGGCCCCGAAATCGGCGTCGCCTCGACCAAGGCTTTCACCGCCCAGATCACCGCCTTGACCCTCCTGGCTCTCTACCTCGGCCAGATCCGCGGCACGCTCTCCCCCGACCAGCTCAAGCCCTTGGTGCAGGAGTTGCTGCGCCTGCCTCAGAAGATGGAAACGGTTCTCCAGCGCGACGAGGAGTACGACGAGCTGGCCCGGCAGCTCTTCCGCTATTCCGATTTCCTCTATCTGGGCCGAGGCATCCATTACCCCATCGCCCTCGAGGGCGCGCTCAAACTCAAGGAAATCTCCTACATCCACGCCGAAGGATATCCCGCGGGCGAGATGAAGCACGGACCCAACGCCCTCATCGACGAGAACCTCCCCGTCGCCGTCCTCGCTCCGCACGACCCTGCGTCCCGGGCCGCGATGACTCGCTACGAAAAGAGTCTTTCGAACATCAAGGAAGTGAAGGCTCGGGATGGCATCGTCATTTCCGTGGTCACCGAAGGCGACGAAGCCGCGCGCGAAGCTTCCGACCACGTCATCGAAATCCCCTGCGCTCCCGATCTGTTGACGCCCGTGCTGGAAATTATGCCCTTGCAATTGCTGGCCTACCACATCGCCGTCCGCCGCGGCTGCGACGTGGATCAGCCGCGCAATCTCGCCAAATCCGTCACCGTCGAGTAGCCCCCGTAGCACAGCCAGGAGTGTCTGTGCTACCCCGCCTGTCAGCCACTTTCATCCCAGTTGCGTTCACATGGCGTCAACGGTCTAAAATCAGGTGTGGTGTCGAGAAAACATAAGCCGCTTCTGGCTGCCGCAGGTCTTCTCTCCGCGTTTGCCTTCGCTTCGAGCGCGGCCGCTCGGCCGCCGTGGTGCGCCGCGCGGCAGCAGGCGGCCGCCCCAGTCACCCCCGCCGCCGTTCCGGCCTCGGGCACTTTGGCGTCTATGGCTGCCGCCGGCTCGAAGCGGTTTTCCTCTAGCGAGATCGTTGCGGCGACGGGTCTCGCCGTCGGCCAGCAGGTGACGAAGCAGGATATGCAGGCCGCCGCCAACCGTTTGGCGCAAACCGGTCTCTTCTCCAGCGTCAACTACCGCTACTCGAGCCAGGGGGTGAAGGTAGCGCTCGCGTTCCAGGTGGCCGACGCCCGCACGCTGCCTGTCACTTTCGATAATTTCCCGTGGTTCACCGGGAAGGAACTCGACCAGATCATTCGCCAAAAAGTGGGTCTTTTCGACGGCACGGCCCCGGAATCCGGCAGCTACGACGACGCCATTGGCGCGGCCATCGAAGACCGGCTCCGCGCCCTCCGCGTCCCTGGCCACGTCGAGTACCGGCTGATCGAGCGCCTGGTTGGTTCGGGCATGGAGGTCCAATACCGGCTCGTCGAGCCCGCGGGGGACTCGACGATGAACGTTGGCTCCGTCGAGTTCACCGATCCCCTGGCCCAGCATGACGAACGCGTCCACGATCGCCTGCAGGATCTCGTCGGGAAGCCCTTCTCGCGCTATTACGTAAACGTCTTCGTCGACGAACAGGTGCGGCCCATCTATCTTTCCCAGGGCTACCTTCGCGTCGGGTTCGGTCCGCCCGAGGCGCGCTTCACCGGCAATCCCAACGTGGGGGGCTTGAGCCCGGTTCTCGTGATCGTCCCCGTCACGCCCGGCCCCCGATTCCAGTGGGGTGAAGCGACATGGTCGGGTAACACGGTGTTCACCGCCTCGGCGCTCGATCGCCTGCTCGGCCTCGCCCCGGGCGCGACCGCCGACGGCTTGGCCATCGAAGCGGGGTGGCAGAAAATCCGCGACGAATACGGCGCAAAAGGCTATCTCGACGCCGCACTCGATCCCGAACCCGTCTTCGACAACGCCAAGGCCACCGTCGCCTATCACGTCAACATCTCCGAGGGTAAACCCTACCGCATGGGCAAGCTCGTGATCGACGGCCTCTCGCCCGAAGCCGAGCGGCGGGTGCGCCGCGCCTGGAAGATCGACCCCGGCCAGGCGTTCGACCTCACTTATTTCCATGCGTTCGTCAGCGACATCGCCAAGCAAGCCCTGGGCGATCTCCCCGTCCATTACCAACATATCGGCTCCTTCCTCGATCGCCATCCCCACGAGCAGACCGTCGACGTTCTGCTCGATTTCCGCTGATGTGGCCTGGGGTATACTCCGAGTCATGAGCGAGGCGATTCCCATAGCCGGAATCCCGGAGCGGGAGGCGCTGGCCAAGCAGGACTGCCTGCTCGGCGACTTGGCGCGGCTCGATTCGCTTCTGGTGGCTTTTTCCGGCGGGGCCGATTCCGCCTATCTCGCCTGGGCGGCTCATGCGGCGCTGGGCAGCCGGGCGCTGGCGGTAACCGCCGTTTCCGCGAGCTTCTCCGCTTACGACAGCGAGCAGGCCTTGCGCGTGGTTCGGAGCGCGGGCTTGCGGCACGAATTCTTCCAGACCCGCGAATTCGAAAACCCGCTCTACGTCGCCAACCGGCCCGACCGCTGCTACCACTGCAAGGACGAACTCTTCACGCGTATGGAATCGCTCGCCCACGACCGCGGGTTCGCCGCCCTCGCCTATGGACTCAATGCCGACGATCCGCGCGACTTCCGCCCCGGCCAGCGGGCTGCCGCCGAGCATCGCGTCCTCACTCCCCTCCTCGACGCCGGGCTCGGCAAGGCCGAAGTCCGCTTCCTTTCTCGCCACGCGTCTCTGCCTACCTGGGATCGGCCCGCTTCCGCTTGCCTTTCCTCTCGCGTGCCGTACGGCACGCCCGTCACGCCGGAAACCTTGACCCGGATCGAGCGAGGCGAAGCGGCTCTGCGCGCGCTGGGTTTCCGCCAATTCCGCTTGCGCGATGATGGCCGCTTGGCACGAATCGAGATCGCTCCCGAGGAGATGGATCGCGCGCTCACCCGCGAGACGGCCCACGCGTTCGTGGAAGCCCTCAAGCCGTTAGGCTACGATTACGTGACCTTGGATCTGGAAGGCTACCGCCAAGGCTCGCTGAACGTCGGCCTGGGCGGTGCACGGCGCAAGTAAACCGGGCGGCCGCCCCTACGGCGCGGTCAGGGCCCATGCTCCCCGCGCCCTCAAAATCCTTTGTAGGGGCGAACCTTGTGGTCGCCCTCCCGTGCGGTCACCATCCCGTGCCCGCCTCCCGAAACGGCTCCTGCTCCGCCCCCGCCTTCGTGCCGCCGTGCCGGGAACTTGTCTGCGGCGATTTACGTATCCAATGGGCGATGCAACCGAGCCGGACGAACACGACCAGGAATCTGCTGCTCGCCGCCGCCCTGCTTCTTGCCGGGTGCGGCTCGGCGTGTGTGGGGCCCGGGGTGCGCGGCTCGTTCGATCGCACCCTCGAAGTCAGCGGGCCCGTGCGGCTCTTCCTCACCAATGGTTCGGGCTGGACGCGAGTCGCCACCGGCCCGTCAGGCCAGGTACGTATCCACGCCGACTTCCGGGTGCGCGCTTGGCTTTGGGAGAACCCGACCGAGCGGGTAAATCAACTCCGGCAAAACCCGCCAATTCGCCAGCAAGGCAGCTTCCTTTATATCGGTTTCGAACGAGCCGAGGGCCGCGGGGTGAGCGTCGATTACACGATCGAGGCGCCGCCGGATACGCAGGTGCGGCTCCAGAACGGTTCCGGCGATTTGACCGTGGCCGGGCTGGCGGGCCCGGTCGATGCCGCCACGGGCTCGGGCAACGTCACTCTCAACCAGATTTCCGGCGACGTGCGCGCGACCGCCGGCTCCGGGGATGTCCATCTAGGCGGCATCAAAGGCACGGCCGAGATCACGACCGGCTCAGGTGACGTAGGAATCGCTTCTGTAGGCGGGCGTGTGCGCGTGACCAGCGGCTCGGGCGATATCACCCTCACGGCGCCGGGCGCTGCGGTCGTCGTGCGCAATGGTTCGGGGGATATCCGGGTTTCCGGCGCCTCCTCGGACGTTACCATTCATTCCGGCTCGGGCGATCTTGCCGTCTCGGGTTCCCCTGCCGCCGGCGCCTATTGGGAACTTCACACCGGTAGCGGAGACGTGGGTCTGAGTGTTCCCACGGACGCTTCCTTCCGCTTCTTCGCCCAAACCCGCCACGGCGACATCCGCAGCACTCTTCGCATGACCGTGCTCGAGCAGCAGAGCCACGAGCTGCGGGCAGTTCTCGGTCAGGGCTCGGCGCGCGTCGAAGTGGAAACCGGCACTGGCGACGTGCGCGTGAACGCCTCCCGCTAGAAATCTCCATCCTCAGAACTAGTGTCCCGAGTTGCAAGTTCCATGTAAAAGTCGCCCTGCTTCAGGGGCTGAAGCCCCTTGATTTGGCGGGCCCAATGTCGGAGCTGAAGCTCCGACCCCCGAAAACCTATCTTGCGAACCTCTGACTCAGGACATTTGCCGCAAACGAGTCAAGTTCCCGGTCCCCAATCTGAAATCTCGAATCTGAGATCTGGCACGCCCGCGGCAATTTGTTGTAGCACAGCCTCCCTAATCCTCGGGACCTGGCTGTGCGCCTTCCCGCGGCGCTTCCAAGACTCCACAGCCCGGCATAGCCCTCGTAATTTGTTGTAGCGCGTCTTGGCGGCGCGGCACGTCTGTGGCGATTGGTTGTAGCACGGCCATTTCTGGCTGTGCGCTTTCCTCCGAAGGCCGACCCAAACGCGCACAGGCAGGAATGCCTGTGCTACTTCAAGCCGTCCCCGACAGAGGCAGTGGTTACGCAGCGGCTTGTAGCGTAAACCTTGGCGCAGCACTTTCGCGCCCCCTACTTGCACGGGGATGGCCGAGTGGCGTACAAGAGCAGGCACGCGGGCAACTAACCCGCAGAAAGGGAAGGCGCAAGATGAAATCAACCGCGACAGGCAGGTCGCTCTTAGTAGAGGGCGCGATTCCGCGCGCACGAGCCGCGATTTACGGAGTCGCCCTCCTAGCCGCAGCGGCACTGGGTTCGTCGGCAGGGGCTCGAGCCCGCCGCGCAGGGCCGCCGACTCACCCGCCGGCGCAGAGCCAAGCGCAGCCTAGTCCGCGCGGCACGGTCGAGCGTATCCGGGTGATGGGGAAATCCCTCGAAGGCAATCTCGAGGGAGACGACCCCAATCGCTACGTCTCCGTCTATCTGCCGCCCGGTTATTCCCGCGAGCCGAACCGGCGCTATCCCGTGATCTACTTCCTGCACGGATTCACGGACGACGACGCAGGCTGGTACGGCCTCCACAAGAACTGGATCGATTTGCCGGCGATCGTGAACCAGGCGCTCGCTCGGGGCGAGAGCCGGGAAATGATTTTGGTAACTCCAAATGCTTACACGCGCTTCGCGGGCAGCATGTATTCGGATTCCGTCGACACCGGCGATTGGATGGACTACGTTGCGCGCGATCTGGTTCGCTACGTCGATAGCCACTATCGCACGATTCCCCAGCCGGCGGCGCGCGGCCTGGCGGGGCACTCGATGGGCGGGTATGGCGCGTTGCGCATTGCCATGGAGCGCCCGGGAGTTTTTTCGAGCGTCTACCTGCTGAGTCCCTGCTGCCTGATGCCTGGCGCCCGCCCCCGCCTCACCCCCGAATTACTTGCCAAGGTCCAAGCGATCCACACCGATGCCGAATTCCAAGGAACCGATTTCTACACGAAAGTCATCTTCGCGTCGGCCGCGGCGTGGTCTCCCGATCCCAAAGCCCCTCCGTTCTTCCTCGATCTGCCGACCGGCGACGAGCGGGAGCGCGCGATGGTGGCTGCCAAATGGGCAGCCAACGCCCCGCTCGCGATGATCGACCAGTACATCGCGAGCTTGCGCCGCCTCCACGCTATCGCCTTCGACGGCGGCACCGAGGATCCCCTCTCGGCCAGCCTGAAAATTCTCGACCAGACGCTCGCCGCGTACGGCATCCCGCACGGCTACGAGATCTATCCCGGCACGCACACCAGCGGCATAGCCGTGCGCATCGAAACGAAGATGCTGCCGTTCTTCTCGAAGAATTTGTCGTTTGGCGAGGCAGGAGGCAAATGACCATCGCCGCGCTCTCCTGCTGCCGCTCGCAAGCCTCTACCTAGCGAGGCAGACCCGGAAATGGCCGCGGTTTGGATCCGGATGTAGCGCCATCGCCCTTGCGAGGGCGGCCGTCGCGGGAGTTGGTCGCGCCCTCCAGGCAGCGGCAGACTTGCATGCCAGCGTGTGAGCTAACCCGTCGCTAGGGGCGAGTCCTGGCGAGTAAAAGGTCTGTCTTTTCAGCGGAATGCATTTGTAACCCGTCGGAGCAGGGAGGGGGTAAAGGGGGGCAAATAAGTTCTCTTTTTGTTCGCCTTAGCTTGCAGCGGCGAGTATAAGGAGAACAGCGGGAGAGAGCACCTGTTTACCCAGCGGGCGCTGGGGTCGTATGGCCTCGGTGAGAGGTGCGGCCTAGGTCCGCTCCTCCGCCTCACGAAAAGCCTTATCCGTTGCCAGGCTCGTTCTTGGCTCGATCTCTCGGGTAGTTGGCTCGAGTCCGTGCGCCATGAGTTCGTCGAGCCTTCGTGCTAAGGGGAGAGAGTCTTCCTCGGGAGTTCTCCTACGGGACCAAACCGACCAGATTCCCATGGGTGGAACGCTCCTTCCATCAGTGCTTTTGATGGATTGGGGGAGGCGACCACACAGGTGAGCATGAACACTTTGAGCGTGGGATGTGGAGGGCCGCTTCCCAGGAAACCATATAACATCCCGCTGCATGCTCGGGAACAGAATCGGGCAAGGTGCTCTGCCGGAAAGCCCTAACTATTGTCTCAATACCGGTATTTCCTTCGGAAGCAGCGCCACTTTAGTGGCGTGCTGCGACCGTCCTCAAGCGCGGAAGCTCCTCCCCAACCGCCACGCTTCGTCAGGTCGCGACGGGGTGGGGAGGGGCCGGGGTTGGCAGAAGGTGTTGCGCATCGTCCTGTTTCGGAGGGCGCTGCCTCACTTCTGCCCCGCAGTAGAAGCGGCGAAAGCCAGGGACCTCGGCCCCTGAAACGTTCCTCCGGGAGTTTTCGAAATAGCTTTTAGCAGAAGGAAAGCCACCCCTACACCTTAGCCCGTCACGGGGACGAGGCGCGATCGATAAGTCCTCGGTCGTTCCTTCGGGCGCAAGGCGTTTGCGGATTCCGGGGCAAGGCGGGCGGGATTCCGGAATGATCCCGGTCAGCATTCCGACGTGAAGCCGAGCACGATTCCGGGATGAAGCCGGGCAGCGCTTCCGATTTCAAGCCGGTCACTTCCGGCCGTTTGTCGGAATCGCGCTCGGCATGATTTCGGAACGTTCTCCGCTGCCCGGCGGCTGGGGGGTCGGGGCGAGCGACGCTGGACAACAACTCGGGCGATGCGGCTCCACTGAGCCATGGAGGATACCGACATTGCCAACGAAGAGGTTGTCCATGCGAAAGTTAAAGGAAGCCCCGCGAGTGCGCTACGATCTGGGCTTGGGCCAGCGGCCGATCGCCCGAAGCTGCTCGATCGGAAACGGAGCGGTTTGTGACTATCTGAAGCGTGCTCAGGCGGCTGGGATCGCCTGGCCGATGCCGGAATTGTCAATAGCGATGATCTCGCTGAATCTTGCGCTACAATTCAGACGCTATGCCCCACCTCGGGCTCGTACCACTGGCTCTTCGAAGAGACAAGATGCGGCGCCAAGCCTGTGCCGCAACGGCGAAACCAATCTTGACGGTTCACCATGTTATTTCCCGCGTATCTTCGAGGACGCAACGTACTAAACGACCTCACGACGCTTTGCGCAAACTGTCACCGCATCGTCCATTGGTTGTCGACGGGCGACCGATCTGTCGGGGCTCATGCCCACGGTCTCGGGCGATCGCCGGTTCATTCGAAGAGGCTCCTGGCTTTAGCTCGTCGGATTCGTCATCGCCGACAACGAGTTGTTGGCCCAGACTTGAGGATTAAGGATTTTTTGCCCCTACAGCCGGGATTCGTGCCTGCCCTAGGGCCGACGACAAACCGTCCACAACAGACAAAGTACTCGCTGGAGAGTTTCTTCGGAGGACTACTTGTATGCAATGACGGCGCTGGACGGGCCGGCGAGGTGCGTCACCTCGAAGCGTTGAAAGCCTACCTCAGAGCACCAGCGGCGGAAGTCCGCGCCGGTATAGTCGAACGCATCGCCGAATTCAATCAGCATGTTCAAAGACATGAGCAGACCGAAGACGTTCTCGCGCCGGGCGTCGTCAATGAGGGCTTCGATGGCGACGAACGCGCCGCCAGGTGGAAGTGAGCTGTAAGCCGAGCGGATGAGATGCATTTTCTTTTCAAGATTCCAGTCGTGGAGGATCATGCCCATCGTAATGACGTCGGCTTTGGGAAGCGGATCTTTGAAGAAATCGCCGGAGGCGACGCTGATGCGCTCCTCGAGCCCGGCGGCGGTGATGTGCTTTCGTGCAATCGGTTCCACCACCGGCAGGTCGAATGAGGTGCACCGAAGATGAGGATGCCTTTTGGCAGCTTCGATGCAAAGGAGGCCCGTGGCTCCGCCCACATCGCACAGCGTCTTGAAGTTCGAAAAGTCGAATTTCGCGGCGAACGCTTCGAAATTGATCCGGGAGAGGCCGGTCATCGCGCCCATAAACTGTTCGAGCCTGGGGATTTCTTCGTAGAGTTCCTCGAACATTCCTTTCTGTCCATGCTTGATTTCATTCTGCGGCCGTCCGGTG
>JAJYLB010000020.1:32318-62949 GCA_021788095.1 Acidobacteriota bacterium
GCAGGGCTTCGGGCAGGTAGTGCCAGTACTTGAAAAGTCGGTCGTTCAGCATCACTAGCCAGCCGCCGACATAGCGAGGGCTGCCGCGGTCCAGATAAAGCGCGCCTGCAGGAGTGTTGAAGTACCTCGCCGACGGGCCATCTCCCTCACGGCCGAGGAACTGCATCGCCACGAGTGCATCGAAGAAATCGCTAATACCGCGCGGGTGTAAGCCCAGTTCTGCGCCTAATTCCCGGCCAGTAAGGCGCCGATCCCCGAGTTTAGTGAACACGCCCAACTCCACGGCGGTGAGCAGAACCTTGGAAGACCAGAAAGCAAAGGCAGTCTGAAGAATGGAACCGGCATGGAGCTGCGGCTTTGGGTCAGGCATGGATTGTCTTCACAGGTTGGGGCTATTCGCGCCCAGTTAACAAATTCTATCATCGAGAGCCTGGTCCAAATATCACGCGAGAACGAGCGGCGGTCCAGTCGGAAGTTTGGCAGACAGTCACTTCGACGACAAACGCCCTAACGTTGCTTGTCGCTCGTTGCCGCCAAACTCCGGGTCACAAGGGCGGTCACTGGCAGGAGAGCCCCGCGTCACGCAGGACGTTGCAGTAATTCCAAGGCTTTTGAACCATCGCTGCTGATCCATCTGGGGCCACGATCACTGGTTTGCGGGGCGCAAGCAGGGCGTTGCGGAAGAGCTATTTCTCATTTTCGCTGCTGAGCTTCCGAATGATGGACTTTGCCAGGCCCTCGTGGATTTCGTTGTGGCGCGGGACCGGTTGGGACCTCTTGGTCGCCGGATTTGTGTACCAGTCGTGGTTCCCGCCATGCCGCATCAGAACGCACCCCATCCCTTCGAGCTTCTTGACCAGCTCGCGCCGGTTCATTCGGCGACGACCAGCTCTTCGACCTTGCGAATGTAGGGAACCTCGCCCGACTCGATGTCGGCTAGCAGATCTTTCAGATTGCTTACCAATTCTTCCTTGGATTTTGCCTGGGTGTGGTAATCGGGATAGTCATTGAGAAACGCCAGGAAGTATTCGCCGTCCTGCCAGTACGTGAACCTGAGTGTTTTCATAGAATTGATCCCGGCTCGATTTTTTCGCAGCCTTCGTGAATGGCTTCGTTCTTCGGTGTCCGCAGCATCATCAATCCAATCTAGGCAACGCCTCCCGTGAAGTCAAGTCCCCGCGGGAATGCGCGGAACGCTCCGTGTCGCTCGTGGTCCGCCAGAAGGTCGGCGAGCGGGGAGGTACCGCTATTGGCACGGCGCTGCGTTTGGCGCGCTACTTTTCCAACTCGCCGGAGTTCTGGCTCAACCTTCAGGGGCGCTACGAATTGGACTCTTTCTGGCTTTATGGCGGGAAGCGTTCACTGCTTTGATCACATCGTGTACTTCGGCCAACAACTTCGGATACCTCTTTCGAACCGCCTCCGCTCCGCGGTTGAAGGAATGCACCCCGGAGAGTTTCACTGGTCGTCCCGAAGCCCTCAGTGATCACGTCAAAACCGGCCAATGGGGGGTGCCGGGACCTAGATGTTGTACCCTCTGGTTCTCTTCTCGCGCAAGGCTAATCTCCCAGATTTCGGGGTGGACGCCCGTTTCCGCCTCGAAGCTCGAAAAAATGGCGGTCAGAAGCCCGTAGCCGCATTTTCTCGATGGCTGCCATGGTTCTGGTCATGGCTTTTCCGGCGCGGCGGCCGGGGTCGCCGCCGGCGACGGCAGCTTCACTTCGGCGAATTGCGTCTCGGCCGCCTCGCGCGGCCGCCCCGATGCCCTCACGGATACGGGGCGGTCCGTATTGTCCGAATCGGACCGCTTTTTCCACCAGTAAAAGTGTGCCGCGCAAAGCCCGCTCTTGCGGCAAAACGCTGCCACCGTCTCCCCGCTCCGCGCCTGCTCGGCGACAAGCGTCCGCCACTTCGCCCACGCGCGCGCCTGCTTCGCTCCCGCTGCGTCATGCCGCCACATTGCTACAGTTACGCTCGCCTCGCAAGATGCGCTTCACGTATCGCTCACTGAAGCATCTCGTTTGAACATTTGGCTCCCACTCGGAAGTAGTGAAGGTCAATACGACGTTCGCATTGCGAAGCGATCGGGAGAATCGCTCGTGACCGCGATTGGTGCCGCGAAGCTCAGCAACGGCGTTACAACCCTTCGAGTGGTGCTGAGAATATCTTCGTTAAGTCCTGGCACGTACGTATTTCAGATTCGGAAGGCAGGCTTGGAGTGGAATTCGTATCCGCTAGACGTCCATTGAGCCCCAGATTATTCGTACCTTAGGGCAACCTTCGGATCGACGCGCATCGCGCGGCGAGCGGGAATGTAGCAGGCCAACAGCGCAACCAGTACAAGAAGAATTACGACGGATGCGAACGTGAGCGGGTCCGTCGCGCTGACGCCGAAGAGCAAGCTGCTCAGCAGACGTGTCAGGAGCGAAGCCGCGAGAATTCCAGTTCCGACGCCCGCAAGGGCCAGCCTGCCGCCATGCCACAATACCAAGCGCAGGATGTCACGACGTTGCGCGCCCAGGGCGATTCGCACGCCGATTTCGTGGGTGCTTTGTTTAACAGAATACGAGATCACGCCGTACAGACCGAGCGCGGCGAGGAGAACTGCAAAAGCCGCAAGCAGCGCGCCCAGGAATGTTTCGTACTCCCGCGCGGCAACAGATTGTTGAACAATTGTCTTCAGCAGTTCTTCGTGCGGTATAGCAATTTGCGAGTTCACACTCCAGATGGCGCTGCGAATCGCACCTGCCGCTGCTCGCGGATCCATCGAAGTTCGCACCACAAGCGTTTCATCAGATTCATTCCACGACCAAATCGGCACATAAACAGCCAAGACAGTTTTGCCGTCCGCTGCGGTGCGGACGTCGCGCACGACACCGATCACTCTGCTCGCCTTGTTTTCCCAGAGAAGGTGTAATCCAATCGGATTGCGGCCCTGGAGCAGCTTTTTTGCGATACTTTCTGAAATCACCGCAACATCCTGGCCTTGATCCTCCGGCGAAAACCATCTGCCCTGGATCAGCGGAATGCCAATGGTCCGAAGATAGCCGCGACTGGCAAACCGAAATTCGCCTTCTGGTCTGATTGGGGGCGGCGTTACTTCCCTGAAACGAAAATCATCACCCCACGCCGTCCCGAGCAGTGGAAGCTTGCTCACCCATCCGGCAGACATTACACCCGGCAACTGTTGCACTTTTTCGGACACTCTCGAATAGAACTGATATAGCTCCGGCATGGTTTTGTATTGATATGCAGGGACGGCTACGTTTATGGCAAGCACGTGCTCTGCCTCCATCCAGCGATTGGCGCGAAGCACGCGCGTCAAGCTTTGGACGAGTAACAGCGCGCCGCTCAACAGCACGCAACACAAAGCGATTTCGCTGACGACCAGGCCGCTGTACAGCCGCTCCGTTTTTTTGCCTTTTGTCGCCGCGGGCCCAGACCTCAGCGCTTCGACAGGCGCGATCCGGCGGAGGCGCAAAGCGGGAAGCAAAGCGAAAAGCAGGGCCGCGATGGTGGAGATTCCCAGCGTAAACCACAACGCATAGGGATCAATTCTCACGTTGTTCATTCGTGGAATGTCGACCGGGGCGTTGGGGACGAGAAGCCTAAGCCCGAAAGCCGCGAAAAACAGGCCGAGCACTGCTCCCGCAGCGCTTAGAAAAACCCCCTCGGTAAGGAACTGCTGCGCGAGGCGGCGCGGCGAAGCTCCCAACGCAGCACGCACTGCGATTTCGCGCGAACGGCTGGCGTTCCTCGCCAACATCAAGTTCGCGAGATTCGCACAGATGATTAGAAGCACAAAAGCAGCCGCAGCCATGAGAATCCACAGCGCGCTCTGGATTGGGCCGACGATCATAGTCCTCAACGGCGTCAGCTTGGCGTAGAGATTGAATTGGCCCGGAGCTGCTCCGCGCAGACGGTCTCCCTTGCGCGCGATTTCGGCTTCCACTACGTTGAGTTGTGCGAGCGCCTGTCTGGCACTGACGTCTGGCTTCAAACGCGCAATCACAGCGTACTTAAAATTGCCAATGCCTGGGACCAGGTCGAATCCGCGAAGTTCGAGTGGCATGAAGAGTTCTGGCGCGTGCCTAAAGACCTCGGGGAAGCGGAAGTTCGAAGGCAGCACACCAACAACGGTATACGGGGATCCGTTCAGCGAAACGGGTTTGCCCAGGATTTCAGGATCCGAATGAAAAACCTCCTCCCAAAGCCGCTCTGTCAAGATAATTTCGCTGCTCTGTCCATGGGCTTCTGCCAAGGGAGGAAATAGCCGTCCGAGACGGGGCTGAACGCCGATAAGCGCGAAGAATTCGGGGGAAGCCTGAGCAACGTACACCTGGCGGGGCAGACCCACGCCTGTCATGTTGTAGGGATAAACCAAGATCGCAGCCATTTCCGTGAAGGCATTGCACCTGCTCTTCCACAATAGAAAGTTGCCGGAATTTACCGGAAGAATTGGCGCGAAGCCGCTCCACTGCGGAATGACTTCGTTAATTGAGTAGAGCTGTCGCGGCTGAGGATACGGCAGGGCGCTTAGCAGGATGCCTTTGACCATCGAGAAGATTGCGGTGTTGGCGCCAATCCCCAGCGCCAGCGTCAGGATGGCGACGGCGGTGAAGCCGGGGGATTTGCGCAGCATGCGCAGGGCGAAGCGAATATCTTGAAGAACGCCGGGGAAAAACTTCGTGCTGCCCCTGCCCGGCACAATGGGCTCGCGATAGAAATTCTTTTCAACGCGCCGGAGACTGCGGGCAAGCAGAGCTTCGTCCTTGAGTTCGTCCACTGAGGTGCGGAAGGCGGAATCTTCGTTGTGGCCGCCGGTGAGCAACTCCTGATAGCGGTCTTCGAGATGCTGCGCCAGCTCTTCGGCGATTTCCGCTTCGCGCGTCGGAGCAAGCTTCAGCGGAGCAAGGCGGCGGAGAATTTCAGGCTTCCAATCAGGCATTTTCTGCCTCCGTGATGCGATTGATGCCAGCGACAAATTCGCGCCAGCCGCGAAGGTGGGAAGCGAGGACTCTGCGGCCCAGGCGAGTCACACGATAATAACGGCGGCGGCGCTGTCCGCTTTTTTCAACCCAGCGGCCATGCAGCCAGCCGCGTCGTTCCAGGCGGTAGAGCATCGGGTAAAGCGAGGCCACGTGGAAACGAACGGTGCCACCGGAGCGTTGCTCGATGAGTTTGCTGATCTCGTAGCCGTGGCGCGGGCGGGCCTCGACGAGCGAAAGAATGAGGAGTTCGGCGCTGCCTCTTTTCCATTCCGTTTGTAAAATTCTCACCTCCATATATGGCGTGACAACATATTGAACAACGGCAGGGACTCAGAGTCAAGTGAATGTTTCGCGAGCTACAGCTATGCGACTGTGGATGGACTGTTGCGGTATCCTTGATAAGATCAGGGCCGCGTGATGAAAGCTGTCATCGGAGGTTTTTCAGCCGTGTTAGCCCGAAGTTCCGATTTGGACCTCCAGCTGGCACACGATACACCTCTTGTGCTCTCCGACACAACGAATTTGCCGCCTGAGCAAGCCCTTGGGCGAGATTGCGGGATTGCGACTAAACCCTTGGGCCGTCCGATGAGCCGCAATTGCAGCCGCGTGATTGATCTTTCGAACCGCCTCCGCTCCGCGGCTTTGCGACTTGGCGTGAGAGTGGAGGCAGAATTGAGATAACCGTTTCACGCAAAGACGCAAAGGGGCAAAGGCGCGAAGCTCGCCGGCAGGATGCCAGCGCTACAACAAACTGTGGCGGGCAGGTCTGTAAGCCGGATTCTGTGCGGCGCGCGTGCCCCAGGCAGGGGTGCGCGCCGCGGCGATCATTCCTCTAGGCCCGGCATCGCTGCCGGGCTCGAGCGGCCTACCCGAGGGTTATAACGGGCCGGGCCAGCCCTCCCCTCCTATTTGGCCTTGCTCCACGCGGGGTTTTCCATGCCGCCACGATTGCTCGCGGCGCGGTGGGCTCTTACCCCACCGTTTCACCCTTGCTCGCGCAGCCGCCGATACAGCCCAGCCCAAGGTGTTGCCTCAGGCTTTGGCACGGAGGCGGCGGTGCGCGGGCGGTCTAGTTTCTGTGGCACTTTCCGTAGCAGTGGCTCACGGCACATCATGTTTCCCGTGAGTACCGCTCCCTGGCGTTACCAGGCGCGCTGCCCTGCGGAGTCCGGACTTTCCTCGAGCCAGCAAGCATGCCCGTAAGGGCGCTACGCTCGCTCGCGATCACCCGACCTACCCGCCGAGAATAGTATAGCGGAGTTGGGCGACTTGCCGGCAGGACGCCCGAAAGGCAGGTTACAGGTGACAGGTGACAGGGGACAGCGAACAAGAATCCCGACGGGACGGCGGTTGGCAGGAGGCAGTTGGCAGGAGGCGGCAAACGGGGGACCGGCGCGGGCGGGACCGCGAAAGAAGGCGCCGATAGAATTCATCGGGGTGCAAACTGCGCAAATCGGGGTAGGCGCCCGCACCACCTAGGGCACGGCCAGCACGGCACAGATCCAGCCTCGTACCAGAACCTTGGCGCTGGGCCACTCGCGCGAAGAGTGTTGCCTCCCGGCGAGCAGGGAGGTAGATTACTAAGAAAGGAGCTTCTTATGGCTTCCCAGCTTCCGATGCGGGTTTCGCGAATCCTCTTTGCCGCAGCCCTGATTGCTTCGCCTGCATACGCGCAAGGCCGCGGCGGCGGTGGCATGCATGGCGGCCCGCCCCAGGGAGGCGGCGGTCGCGGGAGTTACACGATACGTGTGGGCAGGCCAGCCGGTCGCTCTGGCTTCCGGAGCCGCGGAGGCTTCGGCTATATCGTGGCGCCATACTGGTGGCCCGACGAGGGTTACCAGCAGCCGCCGAGTCCCCCGCCACAGCCGCCTGCCGCTCAGGAGGTGGTCGAAAAGCAGGCTGCGCCGGCCACTCCACCCACGCCCCCCGCCGAGTCCTTGATGTTGGAATACAAGAATGGGCAGTGGGTTCGCGTTCCCACGGGAGAGCAGATGCCGCCCGGTCCACTCACAGTGCAACCGGAATCCCCCGGGCCGGCGAAAACGCCAGCCGCTCGCGCTGGGCGAGCCGAAAAGGTTCCGCCGCCGCCTCCGCCGAATCCCGTGGTCGTCTTTCGCGACGGCCGCCAGGAAACCCTGCAGCACTACATGATCGAGGGCGGCTTCCTCTACGTGAGGCAGAACTATTGGGTGACCGGATCGTGGACGAAGAAGATTCCGCTCTCCGAAGTGAATCTCCCTGCTACGGTGCAGGCGAATAAGCAGCGCGGCGCGAAATTCGAGTTGCCGACCGGGCCAGACGACATCGTTGTGGGAATCTGAGAAGCAGTCGAGAGTCGAGAGTTAAGAGTCGAGAGTCGGCCCTCTCCAAACCGCTGCAACCAAGTAGGACAGGGTTCGGCTTGTGTTCCCTACACGCTAGAAAACGACGGGCACAGACTGAAGTCTGTGCTACCGCGACCTTCCCAGGGGCACCCGCGGCGACGCCGCCCTAGGGGGCGCCGGCGAGTTTCTTGAATTGCTCTTCGTCCAGGGTTGTCACGCCGAGTTCGCGCGCTTTGTCGTATTTCGATCCCGGCTCGGCGCCCACGACGACGTAATCGGTTTTCTTGCTCACCGCGGAAGACACCTTCCCGCCGCGCGCGGTGACCATGGCGCCCGCTTCCTCGCGAGTCAGATGCGGCAGGGTGCCGGTGAAGACGAACGTCTTGCCCGCCAAGCTCGTATCCCGCGGCGTTTGGCGTTCCTGCTCGAAGCGCAGGCCGGCGGCTTTGAGCCTGCGCAGCAGATCCCGATTCGCTTTTTCCGAAAAGAACTCGGCGATGCTTGCGGCGACTTTCGGACCGACCTCGGTGACGGCAGTCAGCTCTTCGTCGCCGGCTTTGGCCAAGGCGTCGAGCGAGCCGAAGTGCTCGGCCAGCAACTCGCCGGTGCGCTCCCCGACGAACCGGATCCCCAGCCCGTAGATCAGGCGGGCCAAGCTCGCTTTCTTGCTCTTCTCGATTTCGGCGAGGAGGTTTTCGGAGGATTTCTTCCCCATGCGTTCGAGCGGCTCGAGATCTGCGAGCTGGAGATCGTAGAGGCCCGCCAGATCGATGACGAGCTTTTTCCCCACGAGCTGATCGACGAGCTTATCGCCAAACCCATCGATATCGAGCGCGTGGCGGGAGGCGAAATGGAGCAGCGACTCGCGGAATTTCGCCGGGCAGGACGCATTGACGCAGCGGTAGGCGACTTCGTCGGGAGACTTGTGAATCGGCCGGCCGCATTCGGGGCAGCGCTCGGGCGGCTCCGGCTTTTTCCCGTGGCCGTGCCGAGTGACCTTGAGGACGTGGGGAATGACCTCGCCGGCGCGCTCGATCACGATCGTATCGCCCACGCGCAGGCCCAGCCTTTCGATCTCGTCCCAATTGTGGAGCGTGGAGCGGCTGACGGTAACTCCGCCCACCTGCACCGGTTCGAGCACCGCGACCGGCGTCAGCGCGCCCGTGCGGCCCACCTGCCAGAGGACGTCCTTGACGACGGTGGTTTCCTGGCGGGCGGGATACTTGTACGCCACGGCCCACCGCGGCGCCTTGGCTGTCGAGCCCAATTCCCGTTCGAGCGCAATCGAATTGACTTTCACGACGATTCCATCGATTTCGTAAGGCAGCTCCGCCCGCTTCGATTCCCACTCGTCGCAGTAGGCGATCGCCTGGTCGATCGACCGGCAGAGCTTGGCGTGCCGGAGCGAGCTGAGGAAGCGCAGCGAGGCCAGGGCCTCGAGCACGTCCCAGTGGTTGGGAAGGGGGACGCGGCCGGCGGCCAGAAGGTAGTAGGCGAAAAACGCCAGATTCCGCGACGCGGTGACGGCCGGATCGAGCACGCGGACCGAGCCCGCGGCGGCATTGCGGGGGTTGGCGAAGCGGCGGCCGCCGGATTCGTCCTGCAGGCGATTGAGGTCCTCGAAGGCCTTGCGCGTCATCACCGCTTCGCCCCGCACCTCGAAATCGCGCGGCAGGCCGAGCTTCGAGAGCGCGGCCAAGTCGACGCGCAAGGGAATCGAGCGAATGGTGCGCGCGTTTCCGGTGACGTCCTCTCCGGTCGTCCCATCGCCGCGGGTGACGGCGCGAGCGAGCGCGCCGCCTTCATAGAGCAGGGAAAGGCTGAGGCCGTCGAACTTGTTCTCGGCGACGTATTCGAGAGAGGAGCGCTCGGCGCGCTCCTTTACCCGGCGGTCGAAGTCGCGAAGCTCGTCGTAGCCGTAGGTGTTGTCGAGGCTGAGCATCGGGGCCGGGTGGCGAACCGGCGGGAAACCCTCGCGCGCCTGGCCGCCGACGCGCTGGGTGGGAGAATCCGGGGTGACCAGCTCGGGATGCTCGCTTTCGAGCCGCTTCAGCTCCTCGATCAAGCGGTCGAACTGCCGATCGGAGATGACGGGGTCGTCGAGGACGTAATAGCGGTACTCGTGCTCGCGAATCTCCCCTCGCAAGCGGTCCACTTTCCGAACGATCGAAGCGGGCGCGGTCATGCTAGCAAGGCGCTCTAAGGCTTCTTTGCTGGCAGTCATCCCGAGCGTAGCGAAGGATCTCGACCTCCGCCTTCAACCAAACAGCGGGATGCTTCGCTACGCTCAGCATGACACCTTGGCCTTTGGCAGCGCTCCCGAAGCGGAAAAATGATTCGAGCGAAGCCCGTATTATACAATGCGATTCACGAACCCTTTCCATGCTCACCGGTATCCACGAAGCGCTCCTGATCCGCAATCCCACTGCGGGACCGTCCCGAAGGTTTGGGCTGCAGGGGCGCGGCCGCGAACTGGAGGAGGCGCGCCGTATCCTCGCCGAGGCGGGAATCCGGACGGAGCTAGCCGAAACGGCGGGCGCGGGCGACGCCACGCGACTGGCTCGTCAAGCGGCGAAAGACGGGCGGGAGCTGGTCATCGCCTGTGGCGGAGACGGTACCATCAACGAGGTGGTCAACGGCCTGGCCGGCAGCGCCGTTCCGCTCGCGATTCTGCCCGCGGGTACCGCGAACGTGTTTGCCAAGGAACTTGCTTTGCCGGGGAGCTTGCCGGCGGCAGCGCGGCTCATTCCCAGCAGCCGGCTGGAACGAATCGCGCTGGGTTTGGCCTTGCCGGGGGCAGGCGCTTCCCGTCCCGAAGTTTCGGGATTCGGGACGGCGCCTGAGGCGCCCGAGGAAGGCGCGGGCCGTTACTTCCTCAGCATCGCGGGTGCGGGAGTGGATGGCTCCATGGTGTATCGAGTCAATTCGCGGCTCAAGCGCGCCACCGGAACGCTGGCGTACTGGTTCCAGGGCCTGACCCACTTCTTCCATTACGATTTGGCCACGTTTGCCGTGGAGGCTGGCGAGCAGTCGTTCCAGGCGGCCCAGGTGATTGTGGGCCGAACGAAATCCTACGGCGGCCCGTTCCAGCTTACCCCCGGGGCCGACCTTTTCAGCAACCGGTTCGAGGTCGCCGTCTTCACCACTCGGAACCGCTTCCGCTACCCATCGCACATGATGGCAGTGTGGCTCTCGCGCCTGGAGGAACAGGGCGACGTGCATCTGGTGAAAACGGAGAGCGTCCGGTGCGCCGCCGAGCCGGACTCGCGGATTTACTTCGAGATCGACGGAGAAGCGGCGGGGACGCTGCCGGTGGAGTTTCGCATCGTTCCCGGCGCTCTGACGCTCGTGGTGCCGGAAAACGTAACGCGGGAGGCGGGTTCGAGCGTCCATCCATCCTAGAAAGGATCGCTTGGAACCGATCACCCAAATGGCTGTGGCCGCCGCGATGGGCCGAGCGGGAGTGCGGCGGTTCTCCCGGCTGGCGGCGACCGCGGCGGTGCTTGCCGCCGTCGTGCCTTCGCTCGATGCCCTCAGCGTGGTTGCCGGCCCGCGCGCCTACCTTCTCTGCCATCGCACTTTCTCCGGCTCGATTCTTGGCGGAGTTGTGGTGGCGGCACTGGTCGCTTCGGGTCTCTGGTGGCTTGGCAGGAAATGGGAGCCGGAGCCGGCGCGGTTTTGGGGTCTGCTCGCGGCGGCCATTCTCGGCAGTGCCAGCCATCTCCTTCTCGACCTGGGCGACAACTATGGCGAGCAGCTCCTCTGGCCCTTCCGCTCGAAATGGTATGAAGGGAACCTGTGGCCACAACTGGATCCCTGGCTGTTGCTGATGCTCGCGCTGGTGCTGGGGGTACCCTGGCTGCTCTCGGTGGTGGGCGAAGAGATGGGAGCGCCGAAGCGGCGGGGGATTTCCCTTTCGGGGGTTGTGGCGCTGGTTCTGGTGGCGGGTTATTGCGGCTGGCGCGCGCGACTTCACGGCCAAGCCGTCGCCGAACTCTCCACCACCACCTACCACGGGGCCGACCCCGTGGCGGTGGAAGCTTTCCCGGAGTCGATCTCTCCCTTCGACTGGCGCGGTGTGATCGACACCACCAACTCGATTGACGTCGTCTCGATGCGCGTGGGTTTCCATCCCCACTTCGAGCCCGATATGGCCCTCACCCATTTCAAGCCGGAGAACACGCCCGCGCTCAAGGCCGCGGAAAAGGCGCCGGGACTCCCCGCTTGGAGGAACTTCGCCCGCTTCCCCAACGCCGAGGTGACGCGGACGGACCGTGGCGGGCACGAGGTTGTTTTCCGCGATTTGCGGTATGGGGACCTCGGCGGCCTGTGGCTCGATCCCACCGTTACCGTCGACTTGGATTCGCGGAACCAAGTCACGAAAGTGGCCTGGCGCTTCGGCGTACGCCGCTAGAAAGCTCCTAACCGCCGTGCCCGCCGCTCAGTTGGGTCCAGGAGACGCAGGCTTCAATTCGCGCGCCCTTCGACGGCGAGGACCAGATGTGGAGGTTGCCTTCGAGCAGGCGCGGGCGCTCGCGCATGGTGAGGCGATTCTATTAGGAGTTTCCCTAATCCCGATCAATGACCGCGGTGTTTGCGGCCGAAGAGCCACCACCAGGAGCCGTAGGTGAGGCCGATGGTGATGATGATGGCGAGGGTGAATTCGAATTTATTGGCCGCAAAGAAGCTGGTGGCCTGCTCGCCATAGCGGAGAGCGAGGATTCCTTCGATCGTATAGCGCAAGCCGCGGCCCACAATCAGCGCCAGCGCGAAAGTGCCGGTGGGAATCTGAAGCACACCCGCGGCCAGCACGAAAGGCTTGAAGGGCAGGGGCGGGGGCAGAATCGCCGGGACGGCGACGCTCAGGAACTTGTACCGCCGCACCCAGTTTTGGATGCGCTGGGAGCGGCGGTTCCCGCTGCGCCGATACATGGCTTCTCCGCCCTTCTTCCCCAGGTAATAGAGCCAGAAGCAGCCGGCCAGGGAGCCGAGCGTGGACATCACCACGTAGTAGGGCATGAGCCCCGGGCGTTGAATGGTGAAGCGGACCAGAAGCAGATCGTTGACGAAAGGGAAGCTCAGCACCGAGGAGTCGAAGAACCCGATGACGAAGAGGCCCAGCCCGCCGAACGAGCCTACGAGGTTCCGCAGCCAAAGTGGGAGTTGTTCCATTCCCTCTCGCAGGGGGAGCCGCGAGCGAGGATTTTAACAGAGAATGGGCAAACGGTGGCTATTCGGTGAGAACGACGCTCTGGCCGGAGATTTCAAACCGCTTGCGGCAGCGGATGTTGCGGCAAGCCACCAGGTCGTCCACCCGGACCATGTAGCTGCGGGCTTTGCCGAAGCGCTTGCGATCCTCTTCGCCGGCGCCTTTGGGCAGGGCCTTCCGTTTCGAGCGAACTTTCCAGCGAACGGGAAAGGAGTTCTCCTGGCGGCAGAAGGGACACACGAGCGGAATCTCCTTGGTGACTTCGCTTTCTTCGTAAAAGAGGCGCTCGTCCACAATTCCCTCCGCTGGCTAGTCCGCGGCCGCTGGCTGCAGCTCGCCCGGCTCATCCTCGAGGATTTCGAATTCGACGCCCGCGCCGGCCCAGCGCGGGAGCCAATGCTCGAGCGCCCGCACGACGTGGGTGCGGTCGGCGCCCTCGACGAACGGGTCGCCGTCGTGCATCAAGACGATCTCGCCGCGGCGGGAGCGGCCGAGGCGGCGGATCATCGGCCCGGGAGGCTGCGGCTTCCAATCGAACATCGCCCGCGACCACAGCGCCATCCCGGCCCAGCCGCCGCGACGCAGCACGGGCGCGAGTTGCGGGCCGCGAAAACCGTAAGGGGGACGCATCCAGCGGGGCGACACGCCGGTTGCGCTGATAAGGGCATCCTGGCAGCGGTCCAGCTCCTCGCGAATCCTGCGCGGGGAAAGCCAGAGGAGGTTCGGGTGCGTCTCGGTATGATTGCCGATGGCGTGGCCGCGGGCCGCGACGTCCCGGGCCAGCTCCGGATGTGCGCGAACGTGGCGGCCGATCATGAAGAAGGTGCCCCGAGCGCCGTATCGCTCGAGCAGGTCGAGCAGGGCGGGCGTGATGGCGGGATTCGGCCCGTCGTCAAAGGTCAGAGCCATGGCTTGGGGCGAATCGGCGCGCGACAGCACGGGACCAAAAAGCTGCGACCACGGGCTCACCGCCGCCCATGCCGACAGACCCGCCGCCGCGCCGATCCCCAGGCCGGCGGCCCATTCCAGGATGGAATCTTCTCCTATCATCCGGGCACACACGCTGCTATTGTCGCATGAGCGAGGCCCGGTGTCAGTCCGACTTGCGCCGTGGACTTGCGCCGCAGGTAAACAGCGCGGGCCCGGGACCCGCGCCGCGCCGGTCATTTCCGGGAGCGATAGAGGATCACGCGGACTTTCTCGAGGGTAACGAGTCCGCCGCCAATCATCTGGTCCAGACGAGGCAGAATCGCCTCGATCCGCTCCCCGGATTCGACAGCCTCTACCACGATGGGCAGGTCCTGGGAAAGGCGCAGGATCTTCTCCGTGTGGTAGACGCTCGACGAGCCGTAGCCGCCCACCCCTCGTAAGACGGTCGCGCCGCTGAAATTCTCCCGGCGGAGCAACTCGACGATGGCTTCATAGAGCGGTTTGCCCTGCCACCGGTCCGATTCCCCGATATGCACTCGCATCAGCGTTCGCTCGCCGTCGAATCTTTCGTGTGGCATGAAACCTCCTCGGACACAGGCTGAAGAATCTGTGTTGAAACTGGCGGATGCAGCCCTCAGCGGCTTCCCGACAGAAAGCGTCGGGACGCAGAATGCGCGAAAGCCGCGTCGATGGGCAAGGACTCTCGGCACGGCTGAAGCCGTGCCCTTTCGTAAAACCTGGGTTGCCACACAGGCTGAAGCCCGTGCCACCCGTTACAGCAGCTCGGCCAGGCGCATCCCCAGCGCCACCGCCAGCAATCCGCCCGCTACGCTCAGACCGAGGTACAGAGCAGCCCTTGACCACGCGCCGTCTTCCGCCATGCGAACGGTCTCGTAAGCGAAAGAGGAGAAGGTGGTGAAAGCCCCGAGAAAGCCCACGGTGATGGCCATGCGCCATTCCGGGGGAATCGTCAGATGGTGGAAAGTGAAGGAGGCCACTCCCCCGAGAAGGAAGCAGCCAGCCAGATTCACCGTCAACGTTCCGGCAGGGAAAAAGGCGCTGCTCCGGTGCTGGATGGCGCCTTCCAGGGCGTAGCGCGCCAGCGTGCCTAGCGATCCGAAAACAACCAGGAGCAAGAATCGCACTGTCGATCCCGTTTCCGCGCGCTCCCGGCACCCGGAATAAAAAACTCCCGGTCGCCGGCAAGCGGCCAGGAGTCATCAGTCCGTTCTTCGGACGGTTGAGGGCGAACTCCATCGCCCGTTTTTCGTTCCTCCCGACTGTAGACGGGAGCAGGGGGGATGTCAATCGGGGCCGGATAGCGTAACCTCTCCTTGCCAGGCGGGATTCTTGACCGGGCGCCGGCACCGGAGGGGTGCGCGGGTTTATGTTCGTCAAGACCAAAGAGCGCGCGGGACGCACCACCTACTACCTCTCGATCGCCGAGAGCGGTGGGAGCAGCTGGAAGGCGGTGGAGTACTCGGTGTGCCTTGGGGAAACGCTCGACCTGGGCGCCGCCCGCTGGGCGGAGATTCTGCGCCATTCTCCGGAATTCCGCTCGGTCCTGCTCGCGGACGTGCTGGAAGTGATGGAAACGTACGTTCGAGAGCGCGGCCTGCGCTTGGAAATGTTGGCTGGGTTGCGCGAAGCCGTGCAGGCGTCGAAGCGCCGAAAGCCACGCCGCGGGGAGCTGAGCGGCCGGCGAGAACCGGAGAGCCAGCGCGTCGAGACCTTGCGGCTTCTCGGGCTCCAGCCCGGCTCATCCCACCGGGAGATCGAGAAGGCGTTCCGAAAAGCGGCGCGCCGCCTGCACCCCGACGTCGGCGGCGATCCCGCCAAGTTCCGGGCGCTTATGGACGCCCGGAATTTTCTGCTGGGACGCGCGGAGCGGTCCGGCGAAAACCGTTGAATTCTCGTTACCGGCGCCAGCCAGCAGCACCGGGTGGCAAAAAGTGCGGCGGGGCGGCGGCGGGTGGAGTAGCATGGGCAGGGAATTGGTAACGGGTTCATCGGCTATAATTCACTGTTAAGGATAAGGAAACCGCATGTTTTCGGGATCGGGGCTGAAGCTCGGGCGGGTGCTGGGCATCCCCATCTACCTGAACTGGACGTGGTACCCGACCGTTCCCCTTTTCGCCGTGTGGCTGGCGGAACAGTTTTCCGCCGCGCACCCCCACTGGACGCTGACGCAAGACTGGGTGCTGGGCTTCCTGGCGAGCTTGCTGCTGTTTGGCTCGGTGATCTTCCACGAGCTGGGGCATAGCGCGGTAGCTCTGCGCTACAAACTTCCCGTCCTCTCGATCACCCTGTTCGTTTTCGGGGGCATGGCCGCGATCGGGCGCGACCCCGATCGCCCGCTACAGGAATTCAATATCGCGATCGCGGGGCCGGCAGCGAGTTTCCTCCTCGCCCTGGCCTTCCTGGCGGTGGCGGCGCCATTCCCGGCAAGTTCCATGGTGGGCGCCGTCTGCTCCTATCTGGCTGAACTCAACGCCTTGCTCGGCCTGTTTAATTTGGTGCCGGGATTCCCCCTCGACGGCGGCCGCGTCTTGCGCGCGATCGCTTGGGCCAAAACCAAGGATTTCCGCCGCGCCACCCAGGTGGCTTCCTGGAGCGGCCAGACGATCGCCTACCTGCTGATCCTGCTGGGGGTGGTTGCCGCGGTGGAAGGTCAAGCGTGGGAAAACGCGCTGTGGCTCGTTTTTATCGGCTGGTTCCTGCTGGCGGCGGCACAACAGAGTTACGCCCAGGTCGCGGTAAAGCGGGTGCTGGACGGTCTGAGCGCCGCAGACCTGATGAGCGCGGAATTGCCGACGATCGATCGCAGCCTTTCCCTCGAGGACTACCTGCATGAGGTTTTGCGCACCGGCCGCCGCTGCCACCTCGTCCTGGGCAACAACGAGCTGGTGGGCATGATCACCTTGCACAACGTGCGCCACATCCCCCGCGAGGATTGGGCCAACACCTCCATCCAAGCGGCGATGCTTCCGAAAAGCCGGATCGAATGGGTGGGGGCCGACGAGCCCGCCGCGGGTATCCTGACGCGAATGCAGGAGACCGACGTCAATCAGATGCCCGTGCTCCGCGACGGCCAGGTGGTGGGCATGGTCTCGCGGGAGGCCATGCTGCGCGTCATTCAAACGCGCCTGCAGATCGAGCGACTGGCCCATTCGTGAGCGGGCCCGAGATGCGCGTCCTGGTGGTAGAAGACGAGCAGAGAGTGGCGAGCTTCGTGGCTCGCAGCTTGCGGGAAAAGGCGTGGGCGGTGGATATCGCCGGGACCGGCGCCGAAGCGCTCGAAGCCGCCCGCAGGGCCGACTACGATCTCATCCTGCTCGACCTTCGCCTGCCCGACCTCGACGGGCTGGAGGTGTGCCGCCGATTGCGCCAGGAGGGTATCGAGACCGCGATCCTGATGCTGACGGCGCGGGGCATGGTCGAGGAGCGGGTGCGCGGGCTCGATGCGGGCGCCGACGACTATCTGACGAAGCCGTTCGCCCTCGCCGAACTCCACGCCCGTATTCGCGCGCTTGGCCGGCGCGGGCTGGGCCGCGGCGTGGTGCTGCGTTTCGCCGACCTCACACTCGACCGGCGCCGCCGCGCGGTGGAGCGGGGCGGTCAGCCGGTGGCCCTGACGCAGAAAGAGTTCGCCTTGCTCGAGTTTCTGCTCGTGCGGGCGCCGGAGACCGTCGGGCGAAGCGAAATTGTCGAACACGTTTGGGACGCTCAATTCGACAGCGGAAGCAATCTGGTTGAGGTCTACATCAACCGGCTGCGGCAGAAGTTGGACCAGGGCCACGCGGTGAAGCTGCTCCACACGGTCCGCGGCGTGGGCTACCGGCTGGGACTCGAGCCATGAGACGCCCCCTGGGCTTGCGCGCGCGGATGATGCTGCTTTTTTGCGCGGCGGTGGGGCTGCTGCTCGCCGGATCGTTTCTCATTCTCTACGCCTGGCTGGCGCGACAAACCCACGCGGAATTCGATCGCCGGGTTCTCGAAGCCGAGGCGCCGGTGGCGGCCGACGTCGCCACCGATGGCGACACCGAAGACGTTTCCCAGTTGGATCTGCGCGGCGAATACTTCGAAGTCGCCGATCTTTCCGGCCGCGTGCTGGCCCATTCCCGGAATTTGGCATGGGGCGCGCTACCGGTCCCGGCGGGGGCTCTGGCGGTCGAAAGGACCACCCTTTTCG
This sequence comes from Acidobacteriota bacterium, assembly GCA_021788095.1. GTDB lineage: Bacteria > Acidobacteriota > Terriglobia > Acidiferrales > UBA7541 > JAKASX01. The sequence continues at coordinate 49,965 of JAJYLB010000020.1, forward strand.
ACGTCTCGGGATCCCCCCGTGGCCCGCTGCGGCTGGCGGCCACGCCCGTCCGGATGGGACAGACTTCGGCCGTTCTGCTCCTGGCCATACCCACCACGGGTCGGGAACGCATGCTGGCGAATCTGCGGCGCGGACTGGGCTTCCTTCTGGTATTGAGTCTGGCGACCATGGCCCTGCTTTCGGCTTGGTACGTGGGCCGGAGTCTGCGGCCGATCCTCAGCCTCACCGCCCATGCCTCGGCGCTCGCCGAACGCCTCGAGAAGCCGGGTGGGGCGCTCTCCCCGGCTCCGCTGCCGGAGGGGCTGGAGGGGCGAACCGACGAGATCGGGCGGTTGGCCGAAGCTTTCGACCGGCTATGGGAACGGATGAGGCGGTCGGTGGAGCAGCTTGGCCAGTTCGTCTCCGACGCTTCGCATGAATTGCGCACACCGCTCGCCGTCCTGCGCGGCGAAACCGAGCTGGTGTTGGGCCGGCCGCCGAAGGAAAACGAATATCACCAGGCGCTCGAGCTGATCCAGGAAGAGCTGGGCAAGCTGAGCCGAATCGTGGACGGCTTGTTCACGCTCACCCTGGCCGACGCGGGCCAGCTCCGGATGGCGCGCGAGCCGCTCTATCTGAACGAGGTGCTCGAGGAGGCCTGCGCGATCGAGGAGGCGCGGGCGCGCGCCAAAAACATCGCCATCGAGCGATCGCTCGACGCGGAGTGCGCCTATCAGGGCGATGAAACGTGGCTGCGCCAGCTTTTCCTGGCGTTCCTCGACAACGCCGTGAAATACTCGCCACCGGGAACGCGCGTCCGCGTCCGGCTGGAAACGCCCGACGCTTCCTCCCGCCGCGGCGGGTTGAAGGCCACGAGCACGCCGAATGGTGGTCGCGGGCCGCGCATCAGCTTCGAGGACGAAGGGCCGGGCATCGACCCCGAACACCTGCCTCACATCTTCGAGCGCTTCTATCGGGCGGGGGCGGCCGAATCGCAGAGTGGCGGGTTGGGCTTGGCGATCGCGCAAGCCATCGCCGGAGCCTGCGGCGGCACCATCGCGTGCGACAGCCGGCCCGGCGCCGGCGCGCGCTTCATCGTCGATCTGCCCGCCAACCCTCCCCGCGAAATCCTGAACGAAAATTAATTCCCATTTCATCCACCCGGCGGCCGCCGCGCCTAGACTGTGACCTAGGGCCACCAGCCGCCGGAGGGGCGAGGGAGGGAGCGCGAGTTTCGCGCTTCCTCCCTCGCCATACGGGGGCCGGCCCGCCAGGGTAGGTCGCCCGCCGGCTGCCCCGGCTCAAGGGAACTCTCGCGCGGGAGCGCTGTCGGGAGAGGAAGCAAGTCTGCGGCGCCGAAGCCCGGCGCCCGCGGCCGGCGCTACCTGGCGCAGGGAAAAAAGGATTCGCAATGACGATTCTTGCTACGCTGACGATGATGTCGCTTATGGCGATGCCTGCCGCCGTGCAAAGGGCAGGCAAGGGAAAGCTCTTCGCCCAGAACGTGGTCGAACAGGCGCACAGGGCGCATCCCGAAGCCGCCGAAATCGGTATCTCGGCCCGGTCTGCGCGTGGATGCCGCACCATTGCCTCCACCGATCCGAGCGACATCGGGGAAAGCTGCGAAAAAGACGATGCCGCCCCCATGCAAACGGGCAAGCCTTTCGTGGGAAGAGAAGGGAAGAGTTACGACATCTCCCTTCCGCTTCACGATGCCAAGGGAAGACTCGTGGGATCGGTCGGAATCGAGCTCGCACCGAAGCCCGGCCAGACGGAATCCGCCCAGGTCGCGCAGGCAAAAGCGATTGCCGGCGAAATGGAGAGGCGAATCCTTTCGAAGGCGGCGCTTTTCCAGCGCTCGAAGTAGTGCCCCGGGCGGGAAACTCTCGGCGCCCCCTCCGGCCGCGCTGGCGCAGCCGGAACCTTCAACGTGAAGCCTGAACGGGCGTGTGGCCCTTGCGGCCGATGGAATGGCGGCAAGATTCTCCCGGCAGGATCGAGGAATCGGAGCTACGGCTATGTCTCAGGCGGAGGAACGATTCGCCCTCGCTCTTCGGCCGCGCTTCGCGCGCGTCCCCGGCGAACGGTAGGATGGTGCGTGCGGGTTGCCGGCAATCACCGGCAAATCGATACGGCACTCCACCGACTTGCGGAGAGAACATGAATCGGGAAAGAACGCATCGAGCCATGCAATTCGCCGGGCGCGCCTTCGCTTTCGCCGCGGGCATTTTCGCGACTTCGTGTCTCTCGCTTTCCCCCGCCTTCGCCCAGGCCCAGAAGCCCGCCCCACCCGCGCCTCCGCCCATCCCCTTGGCCGCTCCGCCGGCGGCGGCGAAGCCAGGCCCGCCCTTGAAACTCACGCTCGCCGATGCTCTCGCTCGCGCGCAGAAGTACAGCCCGCAGTTCCAGATGGCCGTCACGGCCGCGAAGCTGGCGCGGGAGAACCAGGTACAGGCGAGCGCGCTGATGAAGCCCGACGTCAGCTATCTGATGCAGTACCTCAATACGCAGGGCAACGACATCTCGCCCGTCGGCCGCTTCGTGACCAACGACGGCGTGCACGTCTATCGGGCCTGGGGCGTGGTGCGCCAAGCCATGCCGGGCAGCTTTTTCATCGACGCCGGCCCGCGCGAAGCCGGCTACCTCCGCGCTCTGGCTGACGCGCAGCAGCAGATCGCTCTGCGCGGCCTGGCGGTCGCGGTGACGCAAGACTACTACGCGCTGGTCGCGGCCCAGCGCAACGTAGCGGCGGCCGGCCAGGCGCTTCGGAGCGCCCAGCGTTTCCTCGCCATAAGCCAGGCGCTCGAAAAAGGGGGCGAAGTCGCGCATACCGACGTGATCCGGTTCCAACTCCAAGAGAGCCAGAGCGAGCGTGCCCTCGAAGACGCCCGGCTGGCGGTATCGACCGCGCAGTCGAACCTGGCCGTGCTCCTCTTTCCCGCCTTCGACGAGAATTTCCAGGTGGTCGACGACCTCGCCACGCCGCCTGCCCCGCCCGCGTTCGCGCAAGCCGAGGCGCGAGCGCAGAGCCGCAATCCGGCACTTGCCTCTGCCTTGGCGGCCTATCACGCCGCCAGCGTCAATGTGTCGATCGCGAAGTCGGCTTTCTTTCCGTCGCTTGCCATCGACTTCGATTACGGGATCGAAGCCAACGCCCTGGCCCTCCACAGCGTCAACCTGACGAGGCCCGGCGTGCGCCAGCCGAACCTCGGCTATTTCGCCACGTATTCGCTGAATCTGCCGATTTGGGATTGGGGATTCCGGCGCAGCCAACTCCATCAGGCCGAAGACGCCCGCGCCCTGGAGCGGGTGAACCTCTCCTACGCGCAGCGGGGGGTGGTTGCCCAGTTGTACTCCTTTTATAATCAAACGGTGACGGCTTGGAACGAAATGGGAAGCTTACGCCGAGAGGTGACGCTGGCCGATCGCAACCTCCAGTTAGTCACCATGCAGTACCAGGCGGGCGAGACGGCCGTCCTGCAAGTGCTCGATGCCGAGAATTCCTGGGTGCTGGCGCGCGACGCCTACACTGCCGGAGCGGCCCAGTATCGCAACGCCCTGGCGCAACTCGAAACCATTACGGGGAGTTTTTGAGCGTGCGCGTCCGGCATCGCCAAGCCGCCGCCCTCGCCCTACTCGTGGGCCTTAGCCTCGTTTCCGCCGCCTGCTCGGGGAAAGTGGCGCCGGCTCCCACACCGGAGGTTCCCGTCCAGGCAGCCACCGTCCAGCGCACGACGATTCAGAACGTCATCTCGGCCGAAGCGGTTCTCTACCCGCGAAACCAGGCCTCGATCGTGCCGAAGATCAGCGCGCCTATCGAGAAGTTCTACGTCAATCGCGGCGACCGGGTCCGCGCGGGCCAGTTGCTGGCGGTGCTCGAAAACAAGGACCTGACCGCCGCGGTCGCGCAAGCCGAAGGCGCCTACGAGCAGGCGCAGGCCGCCTACACGACCGCTACGCGGGTCAGCGTTCCCCAGCAGGTTCAGACCGCCCAACTGAACGTGAAGGAAACCCGGCAAGCTGCCGACGCCCAGAAGCTCGTCTACGACAGCCGGCTGAAACTCTATCAGGCGGGGGCGATCGCGCGGAACTTGCTGAACCAAGCCCACGTCGCCTCCATCCAGGCGGAAAATCAATATCAGATCGCCGAGGCCACTCTCCAAGGTCTCGATGCCGTCGGGCGGAAGGCGGCGCTCGCGTCGGCTCAGGCGCAACTCGCCTCGGCCAAGGGCCAATACCAGGCCGCCCTCGCCAACCTCGACTACTCGAAAATTCACAGCCACATCACCGGCGTCGTCACCGACCGGCCGCTCTACGAAGGGCAGATGGCCACGGCCGGCCAGCCGATGATGACGGTGATGGACCTCTCGCAGGTCGTCGGCCGGCTCTACCTGGCGCCCCAACAGGCCGCCCTGCTCAAAGTTGGCGACCCGGCTACGATCGCTCCGGCGGCGGGCCAGGCAGACGTTCCGGCGAAGGTTTCGGTGGTCAGCCCGGCACTCGATCCAAGCAGCACGACCGTGCAGGTATGGGTCGAGGCGCAGAATCCGGGCGACCGCTTGAAGCCGGGTTCGACGGTCGAGGTGAGCATGGTGGCGCAAACGGTGAAGGATGCGCTCATCGTGCCCGCCGAGGCCGTCCTCACCGCCGACGACGGCACGACTTCGGTCATGGTGATTGGGCTGGACGGCAACGCGCACCAGACCACCGTCAAGACGGGAATCCGCGACGGCAAAGACATCCAGATTCTGAGCGGACTCGAGGCGGGTGAGCGGGTCGTGACGGCGGGCGCTTACGGCTTGCCGGATGGCGCCAAAGTGAACGTGACGAAGGGCGCGTCGGCGCCCTGAAAGAGCCTGCGGGGCAATTTTGTTTTCGTAAGGGCACGGCGCCCGCCTCCGGCGGGCCGGCTTGCCGGGAGCCGTGCCGTAGGCGGCCCATCGCGAGTGCGGCTTTCGCGCTTTCTGCGTCCCGGCGCTTCCGGTCGGGAAGCCGCTGAGGTTTGCGGTCGCCAGTTGTCACACGGACTCTGAAAGGCTGGCACGATTTTGGCCGAAGAACCCATCGAAGCGCGGCGAGACGCGGCAGTGGAAACCCCGCCGCATCGCGCCTATTGGTTCGCCCGCGAGCACAAGTCGATCATCTTCGTGATCGTTACCCTCGCGCTCGTGGGCGGCTACCTCGGCCTCACCATCCCGATTTCTGTTTTTCCCACCACCGATTTTCCCAGGGTCATCATCGGCGTGGACAACGGCGTCATGCCCATCGATCAGGTCCTCGTCGCCATCACCCGCCCGATCGAAGAGGCGGTGAGCGGCGTGCGCGGGATCGAAGACGTGCAGTCGATCACCAGCCGCGGCTCGGCCGAAATCGATCTCTACTTCAGTTGGCGGGTGGACATGTTCCAAACGCTCCAGCGGGTGAACGCGGCGCTGGCGGATATCCGGAGCACGCTTCCCGCCACCGCCAAGATCAGCGCGCAGCGGCTGGAATTTTCGAGTTTTCCCATCCTGGGCTACGGCATGACCTCGAGCACGCTGCCGCAGACGCGCCTGTGGGAAATCGCTACCTACGACATCAAGCCGCGCCTCGCCAGCCTGCCGGGCGTCTCGACGATCCTGATCCAGGGCGGCCAGGTGCCGGAGTTCCACGTCATTCCAGACCCGGCCAAGTTGCGGACGACGGGCGTGAGCATCGCCGACCTGCTGAACGCGGTCGATCGCTCGAACATCATCAACTCGCCGGGGCTCTTCCCGCGGAACCACCAGCTCTATCTGGGCCTGATCAGCGGTCAGGCGCATGACGCCCGGCAGATCGCCGGCATTTTCCTCAAGAACACCTCGTCCAACGACCCGATCACCATCGGCGACGTGGCCCAGGTGGTCCCCGCCGTCGAGCCGCAATACACCATCTGCACGGCCGACGGACAGCCCGCGGTGTTGATCAACGTGAATCGCCAGCGGGGCAGCAACACGGTGCAGGTGGCGGACGAAGTGAACGCGGAGCTGGCCCGGATCGAGAAGACCCTGCCTCCCGGCATCCACTTCAGCACCTTTTACGATCAGAGCTGGATCGTGCGGGAATCGATCAAGAGCGTGCGCGATGCGATTCTGATCGGGCTGATCCTCGCGTCGGCGGTGCTGGTGCTGTTCCTGCGGGATTGGGGAACGTCGTTCATCGCGGGGATGGTGATTCCGATCAGCTTGCTGGTGACGTTCATCGTGCTCAAGTTCCTCGGCCAGAGCTTCGATCTCATGACGCTCGGAGGCATGGCCGCCGCCGTCGGCTTGATCATCGACGACGCCATCGTGGTCCTCGAAAACGTGGTTTTGCACCGCGAGGCGGGCGAAGGAAGATTCCAAGCGGTGGCGCTGACGCTGCGCGAGCTTTCCGTGCCGCTCGTGGGCTCGACGCTGACTCCCATCGTGGTTTTCCTGCCGCTCGTCGCGATTACCGGGGTCGAGGGCGTCTTCTTCCGGGCCTTGGCGGTGACCGTGGGCGCCGCGCTGTTCACCTCGCTCACCCTCGCCCTCACGTGGACTCCCACGCTCTGCCTCTATTTGCTCCGAAAGCAGACGCCGGAGCAGCCGGCCACCGCGGCCCCTGAACCCGCTGGCCCGCCCGACGCGCCTCCACCCACGAGCCGCCCGGCAGGCTCGGGACCGGCGGCCGAGGCCGAGGCCGCGCCTGGCGGCCCCGGCACGCGGCAGTGGGAGATGAGGAGGCTGCTCCAAGCCGAGGAAGCGCATTTGATGAAGGGCTACTTTGGCCGGGTGATCCGCTTCTACGAGCGCTGGTTCCGGCGCAGCCTGAGGCATCCCCTATGGGTTCCGGTCGTCACGGTGGCTCTCATCGCCATTTCCTATCTCTGCTACCAGAAGATCGGCTCGGACCTGCTTCCGAAAATGGACGAGGGCAGCTACATCCTCGATTACGTCACCCCGCCGGGCAGCTCGCTCCAGGAAAGCAACCGCATGGTCAGCCAGATGGAGCGGATCGTCGGGTCGATGCCGGAGGTGCAGGCGACGTCGCGGCGCACCGGCCTGCAATTGGGACTTGCGGCGGTCACCGAAGCCAATATCGGCGATATCTCCGTCAATTTGAAAGCCAACCGCGGCCGCGACATCTGGTCCATCATCAAGGAAGCGCGCGCCAAGATCACCCGCACCGTGCCCGCCGTGGACATCGATTTCGTCCAAAAACTGCAAGACATGATTGGCGACTTGACCGCCGCGCCTCAGCCGATCGATATCATGATGTTTTCGCCCAACGCGCAACTGCTCGATAGCTGGGCGCCGCGCGTTGCCGACGCTATTTCCGATATCACCGTCGGCGGCAGGCATCCCGTCGTGGACATCGATAACGGAATCGATTCGACAACCAGCGGCCCGGCGGTGTCCTACCAGGTGAATATGGCCAAGGCCGCCCATGCCGGCTTCTCGCCGCAAGACGTCGCCGACGATACCGAGGCCATGCTCGAAGGTGTTCCCGCCACCCAGCCGGTCGTCATCAACGACCGCCCTTATACCGTTCGCATTCGCTTCCCGTCTGCCATCCGCGCTTCCCTCGACGCCATGAACGACACCACCCTCGTCAGCCCCACGGGGCAAACCGCGAACCTGGGCTCGCTCGCTACGATGACCGACCTGCCGGGCCAGACGGAGATCCTGCAGGATCACGAACAGCGCTACGTCGCGGTGAAGGCGCGGCTCGAAGGTCTGGACATGGGCCACGGAATCGCCGCCGTGAAAGCGACTTTGGCGAAGCTGGGCTTGCCGCCCTCGATCCGCATCGAATACGGCGGCCTCTACCAGACGGAACAGAAAGCGTTTCGCGGTCTGACGCTCGTGCTCTTCCTGGCGGTGGTGTTCGTGTTTCTGGTGCTGCTGTTCGAATTCCGGAACTTCTCGGCGCCCATCGCGATTTTGGTGGCGGCGGTGCTTTCGACTGCGGGTGTTTTCGTCGCCTTGCTGCTGGCCGGAATCACGTTCAATCTGTCTTCCTTCATGGGCCTGATCATGGTGGTGGGCATCGTCGCCAAGAACGGCATTCTGTTGCTCGACGCCGATGAGAAGTTCCGCGAGGCGGGTTTCTCGCGCGAGGAAGCGATCTTCCAAGCCGGCCGCCGCCGGCTCCGCCCGATCACGATGACGGCCATTGCTGCCGTGGCCGGCATGCTGCCGCTGGCCTTGGCGATCGGCGCGGGCTCCCAAATGCTTCAACCCCTGGCCGTCGCCGTGATTGGCGGCCTGCTGATCGCCATGGTCTTGTCGCTCTTCGTCACCCCTACCGTCTACTACTACATGACCCGCCGCGCCAGCTAGGCGCTTGCGGCTGCCACATCGACAGAAAATTGTCGATCTTGATTCCCGCGATGGTACTGCGGATTCCGGGGCAAGGCCGGCAGGATTCCGAAATCATCCCCGGCCAGCATTCCGACACGAAGCCGGGCAGGGGTTCCGATTCGATTCCGGTCGGTTCACGCACCATAGGAACGCCAGCGTCGCTTCGCTCCGACCGTGACCACCATCGCGTCGGAATCAGCGGCCGGGAACGAATCGAAATCACCGCCCACCTTCATCGGGATCAGCAGGCACGGGTTGTAGGGGCGGGGCATGCCCCGCCCCGTCCTGGGCGGCCCCGGGGGCGCCACTCGTTCGGGGCGAAGTCCCCGAACGAGCGTAGATATCTTGAAGGTGCGAACTCGGTGCAAAGGAGTCAAGTTCTGCCGCCGCTGGAAGCCCTACCGTGACACGCTCGCGGTGCGGGCGTCTGTGGTGCGGGGCGCTGCGCTTTTTGCATCCCGACGCCTCTGGTCGGGACCCGCCCCGACGATCGCTGTCGGGGTCCCTGGCTCGCCGTCTTCTGGCGGCTGGCGGCAAGCCGTTGTAGCGCCGGGCGGCGCCTGTCCCGACCGAGTCGGGAGCCCGGCACGCACTGACCTACTGCGCTGTCGCGGTCGTGCGGCGGCAATCCTTGCCTTGGCGGGTGGGGATGAACAGAATCTACTGCCGAGTCGGCAACGAGGGCCGCGGCGGGCTTTCCCAGCGGCTCTGGTACGGAAGGATGAGAACGCCTGGCAGCTATCCCGCGCCGGAACGGCAGTCGCGGCACTTCGCGGTCTGAATCCACCCATCTGGCTGGAGATTCCGTGTCCGCCTCACCCCAAGCAAGCCAGCCCCCAAACGAGCGGGGAATCGTCTACCGGCGCGTCGAAGGCAGCTTGCTGAACCTGAGCGCGGCGCAGCCGCAAACGGTCAGTGCGCGGCCAATAGTCGCAACCCGAGCGTACCTCCTCGACCATGCGGAGGGTCATTCCCTGTATAATGCCGCCTCATGCCCAAAGTTGCCTTCCGTGAAGAAGTTGTGAATGTCGCCCTGGCCGAACTCCTCGAGCAGCGGGGAATGTTGTCTGTCCCCGAGACGATCCGAAAGTCGATAGCTCGCAAGACCCGCGATCTGCCAGACATCATCGTGGCGGACTTGCTTGGCATACGAATGGTGATCGAAGGAAGGTTTAATGGCAGCCGGGCTGCCGGAGCGTCGCTACTTAGGGACGCGAGGGAGCGCGTGGAGCAAGGCGTTTCGCCCGTCTGTTTGGCGGTGCTCTATCCCCCGGAACTGCGAAGCGCGGAATCGCTGCCCAGGCTACGACTGAATCTGGGGAAGGCTACGCTTACGATTCGTGTCATTTCGGAAAACAGCGACGGCGAGTGGGCGGACGGGACCGTAGACGACATTGTTGAGGCGTTGCGTCGGAGTTACGAATTATTGGTCAGCGAGGATGTCGTCGTTGCGGCTGTGGGAGAGATCGCATCCGGCATTGAAACCGCCGCTGATCTGTTTGCTCGCACTCCATCCCTTAGCGAGCGATTCCGTCAAGCGCTCGGCATCCCGCAGGAGGCTAATGATTCAAGTGGAGACGAGGGCTAATGCCTCCCGCGAATCCAGACCCGAAAGTTCTCAGAATTGCCTCCCTCACAATCGTCAATGCAATGATCTTCCAGCAAGTCCTCGCGGCGCAGGATTCCCGCATAGAATCACTGAATCAGACCACTGAGAAGACAAACATCGCCGAGTCGTTGTTCAATGCTTGGACGGCTATTCTCGAGATCGACTACGTACCTATTTTCGCGACGGCTAACAATATCATTCGCGAGCTAGTTGGGGTGCCGGACGCCGATGCCGCACTAAAGGCGCTTGCCGAAGCTGCATTGCGGATCACAGCACGGAGAGCGGCTCTGCGCCACGATCTAATGGGCCGCATATATCACAGGCTGCTGGCGGACGCCAAGTACTTTGGGGCGTTTTACACTACGGTACCCGCCGCTACGCTCCTTCTAAAGCTCGCTCTGGATCCCTCAGACGTGGCCACCGATTGGTCTGACCTTGCGGCAATTGGCCATCTGCGAATCGCTGACCTAGCGTGCGGGACGGGCACCCTGCTGAAGGCAGCCCTCCAGACGATTGTCGAAAATCACGTGCGGGCACGGGCGGAAAAGGGGCAACTTCCCGACCTGAAAGGAATCCACAAACTATTGGTTGAAAACGTCCTCTGGGGCCTCGACGTTGTCCCTTTTGCAATTCATCTCGCCGGGTCTGCTCTAGCACTAAATGAGCCGGACGTGGAGTTTGGAGCGATGAATCTCTACACGTTGCCGATTGGGGGGCGGCAGACAAGGCTAGGAAGTCTTGATTTGCTTACCGGCGAGAGGATCTCGGTTCAGGCCGATTTATTTGGCGCAGTTGCTGCGCCCGCTCGGGTCTCAGGGAAGGGAGAGATCAAGGAACGAATTGCGCTGCCTCAGCCCGAGCTTTGTGTGATGAATCCCCCATTCACGCGCAGCGTCGGTGGCAATTTCCTCTTTGGTCATGCACCACCGAAGGAGCGTGCCCGAATGCAGGCCGCGCTCAGGGAGATCGTGGCCGACGAGGGTATCCCCGCAAACATTACTGCGGGACTCGGGTCTGTGTTCGTTGCGCTCGGTCATCTGAGGCTTGCGAGTGATGGGCGACTCGCTCTCGTGCTCCCAAGGGCGCTTCTTTCGGGTGTCGCATGGCAGGAAACGCGGCGTCTGCTCGGGAACAACTATCATCTCAAGTACGTTATTGTGAGTCATCAGCCGGGGAGCTGGAATTTCTCAGAGAACACGGAACTGAGCGAATGTCTAATCATTGCTAAGAGAGCCGGGACCAGCGATGTCGGTTACCCCACCAAAGTGGTCAATCTCTGGACAAAGCCCGAATCGAGTGTCGAAGCACTGACGGTAGCATCTTTGATCCGACGGACCAACGGGGCATCTCTAGATGATCTGTCCGGGAGCGATGAGTTGAGCACGCCTACCCGGAAATACGGAGAGGTGACCTTATGCTCTCGCGAAGACGTAGAGCGTGGGAACTGGAACGAAGGTGCCGTGTTTGCGCAAACTGAACTCTGTCGCGCCGCCCACCTCCTGAAAGCTGGCCAGGTGTTCGTTCCTGGCTCCGGAATTTTGGGAGTCGTACCGATCACTCGATTCAAATCTGTCGCTGATATCGGACCTGATCGGCGCGACATTCACGATGGGTTCAGGATGACCGACCAAGACACGGAGTATCCGGCATATTGGGGGCACGACACGGAGTCGGCCCAGACAATTTCCCAAAGGCCTAATAGACACCTCATCGCACTTTCGCGTGCGAAGAAGGGGCGCAATCTTAGAGACGCGCACCTGCTATGGTCGCGCTCGGGCGGCCTGCTTGTGGCGGAGCGGCTCTGGCTTTTGACTACGAGGGTTTTCGCTCTGAAATTCCGCGAGCGCGTGCTATCCAACACGTGGTGGCCTGTTGCCTTGCGCGCCGAGGGAGAGCAACTCGAAAGCTTGGAGAAAATGCTCTCGCTGTGGTTCAACTCAACTTTGGGCATCCTTTCGTTGATTGCCGCGCGTGTAGATACAAGAGGGGCATGGGTGGAGTTGAAAAAACCCGCCTTAGAAGAACTCTCGGTCTTCGATCCACGGAAGTTGGGGGCCACGGCGCAGGCGCAACTTTGTGAGACGTACCACGAGGTCTCAGCGCTGCAGGTCCAGGCGCTCCCAGCGATAGACAGCGACCCGGTGCGCGGCCGAATTGATGGCGCGTTCGCGGCTGCACTGGGGATCAATGACGGCTTGGGAAGGCTCCGCCGTATGCTTGCGAGAGAACCTGTAGTGTCAATGCGGCTTCCAAGCGAGACAACGAAAAGCGGGGCATCGTGAGCCCTGCCTCGGCCGAGGAGGCTCTGGATTAGATTAGAGGTCGTGGATCTGTCGGAGTGGCGGGACGTGGAAAACCACCCGCGCAGCTCGCCGAGTTCACGTGTCTCTTGACAGAGCCGACGCCCTCATAGAGGGTGGCACGATGCGGGGAGTGGGCCAACCGCGAATCACGGCAATAACGATGCTGGCATTGGTCGCGGCGGTCCCAGGCACATTTGGTGGGTGGGGGTGCAGCGGTTCGGTGCTGACGAACGCCATCCACGGTTAAATTCGACGCGCGGCGGCATATTCCATGGCGGCAACAATTTCTTCGACGCCACAGGGTGCCACTGGAATTCCAATTTCCGCCAGAAACGGCGGTGTTCCGCCGCGTGGTCCCTTCAGCCGAGCACCGCAAATGCCCTTTCCTGACTCCGCGCTTGCTCGCAGTTCCCAATCCACCCAATCTCGCCAGGCAGTTCCGTTCCGTATGAGACATAAGACGACAGACGCACGCTCAATCCTCTGTCGAATCAGGAGCGTGCCAAGCGTCGAATCCCCACGTGCATTTAGGTCGATTCCATACCTGGCCTCGATTGTTCGTATTTGCTTAGCGCCTGACGACAATACGGCGTGCACGGCCGGCATAGGCCGCTAGATTTCGGGACTGGCAGCGGGCCGCTCGCGTGCGGGGGGGGGCGGCAGGTCGGCGGCGCTGAGGTCCAACGAGCGTAGTTCGGGTGAGCAGAGCAAGCCGATGAGGGCAGCTTGAGCGGGGTGATTTTGTTGCC
>JAJYLB010000110.1 GCA_021788095.1 Acidobacteriota bacterium
AATTTCGTGCGTTGTCCGCAAACGACTTGCGCGAATCTATGAAAAATACAAACTGTGGAAATGCCAGTTGCCACACAGACTCTTCAGCCTGTGTTCTTTCCCAGGCCCGAAGAACCTTGTGAAGCCCTGAAGAAGAGGACCCTGCTTGCGAGTTTCCACCCAGCCTCCCCCCGAAATTCTTTCCCGCGCCGCGGCGCGCCGGCGTTGGACGATTGGCTGGCTCATCCTCACGATGGCGCTGGCCTGGTCTTTCAACTACATCGCCGGGAAAATCGCCGATAGCCACATGCCCGCGGCGGCGGTGGCTTGGTTCCGGATCCTTCTCGGCGGCGCCATCTTCTTCGGTATCCTGCTCGCCCTGCGCCGGCGCGCGCCTCTGCCCGGGTGGCGCGATCTGCCGGTGTTCCTCCTGCTCGGCGCGACCGGCGTGGCGATCAATCAGGCCGGCTTTACGCTTTCTCTGAACTACACGAGCGTGGGCCGCGTCGCGCTGATCTCCGCGATCAGCCCGGTGATGGTGTTGCTCATGGCGTGGCTCGATCGGCTCGAACCGCTCACGTGGCCGAAATTCATCGGCATGGGATTGGCGTTCGCCGGAATTGCGCTGCTCGCGGGAGAGGAGGGCCTCGCCGGTCATCCTGCCGCGCTCCGGGGCGACTTGCTGGCCTTGGCCGCGACCGTCGGCCTCGCGATCTTTACGGTGGCTTGCAAACGCGTGGCGCACCGCTACGACGCCCTTACCATCGGTGCCTACTCGGCTCTGGTGGGCGCGGTCATCGCGCTGCCCTTCGCCTGGAAGGAAGCCGCCCGATTGAATTGGCACGCAGTGCCTTGGCAGGGCTGGGCCGGTATGGTCTACATGGCCGTATTCGGCTCGGTTGTCGGCTATTTGGCCTTCTACCGCCTCGTCGAACTCCTCTCGGCCTCCCAAGTCGCTTCGCTCTATTACGTTCAGCCCGTGGTGGCCACGGCGCTCGGCGTTCTGCTCCTGGGCGAGCATGCCGGCCGCGGCTTCCTCGCCGCTGCCGCGCTCGTCGCCGCCGGCGTCGTGATCGCCGAGCGCTCCCGTAACCGGCCCCCCAGCCCGCCCCGACCGGCGTAAGTTTCGTCTTCTTTCGCTTTTCGCCCCTCCAACCCGCGGGCACTCTCCCGCCGTCCAACCTACAGGCATGCAGGGGGGAGAAGGAGGATCGAAGCCATGCCGGAAACGATCAATGCGACGTTGGGGAAGGTAAGTGAGCGGATTGCCGATGCCGTCGGTGGGACGCTTGGCGCCGCCCGCCAAACGGTGCGCCGGGCCGAACACGCCGCCGGTGAGTTGATTTACGACGCATCGCGCAACATCCGGCGCCATCCCATGCGCGTGGTCATGACGAGCGTAGGTGTGGCGTTCGCCGTGGGAATGCTCGTGGGTCGCTTCGGACGGCGGCGCCGCTAGTCCCGGCCGTCTCCGCTGTCAACAATCGCCCGAGGCAGGGGCATCCGCCGCGGATGCCCCTGCGGGGCGGATCATCCGCTGTGCCGACTCGAGCCCGAGCGGCCTGGCGGTATTGGTGTGGTCATCTGGCGGCCCACTTGCCTGGGTGGCCGCTGCCGTGCTAGCTTGCGGCCGAATGCTACCCCCTTCTGACGCAGCGAGCCCACGGCCCGCGAAACGAATTGCTGTGATTCCCGGCGATGGCGCCGGGGTGGAAGTGACGGCGGAAGCGGTCAAGGCCCTCCACGCGGTTTCGGCGGCGGCGGGCGCCACCCTGGAATTTCAGCATTTCGATTGGTCGGCTGAGCGCTACCTCCGCGACGGAACCACCTTGCCCGCCGGTGCGGCGGAGATGCTGGCCGCGGAGTTCGATGCGATCCTCTTCGGCGCGCTGGGCGATCCGCGCATCGCCGACAACCGCCATGCCGCCGACATCCTTCTGGGGCTGCGGTTCCAGCTCGATCTCTACGTCAACGCGCGGCCGTGCCAACTGCTCGACGCGCGGCTCACCCCGCTCCGCGATCGCGGCGAGCGGGATCTCGATTTCATTCTCTTCCGCGAGAATTCCGAAGGCCTCTACGTGAATATCGGCGGCGTCTTCAAGCGCGGCTCGGCCGACGAAATCGCCGTCCAGGAGCAGATCAATACCCGCAAGGGTGTCGAGCGGATCCTGCGCTACGGCTTCGAGTACGCCCGCCGCGAGAAGCGCTCGCGGCTTTGCATGACCGACAAATCCAACGCGCTCCCCCACGGCCACGGCCTCTGGCAACGCGTTTTCGCCGCCCTCCGCGCCGAATATCCCGAAATCGAATCGCGGCACCTCTACGTCGATGCGCTCGCCGCAGAGATGGTCCGCGATCCCGCCCAGTTCCAGGTGATCGTCGCTCCCAACCTGTTGGGCGATATTCTCAGCGACTTGGGCGCCCAGCTCGTTGGCGGCATGGGAGTCGCTCCCTCGGCCAACCTCCATCCCGGCCGCGTCGGCCTCTTCGAGCCGGTGCACGGCTCGGCGCCGAAAATCGCGGGCCGGAACCTGGCCAATCCCATCGGCTCGGTCCTTTCGGCGGCGATGCTGCTCGAGGAAATCGGCTGGCCGGCGGAAGCCGCCGCGCTACGCGAGGCGGTCCGCGCGTCGGTTCGGGAAGGGAAGACGACGTCGGATATCGGCGGCTCTCTTGGCACCAGCCAGGTCGGCGACTGGATCGCCGACCGCATCGCTCGCCAAGGACTCGGGCGCCCGCGGTAGCACAGACTTTAGTCTGTGGCCCTTGTTTTCCACGGTGCACGGGACACAGGCTGAAGAGTCTGTGTGGCAACTGGCATTTCCACAGTTTGTATTTTTCATAGATTCGCGCAAGTCGTTTGCGGACAACGCACGAAATTTGCGCCAGGGCTGTGGAATTCGCACCTTTTCGC
>JAJYLB010000021.1 GCA_021788095.1 Acidobacteriota bacterium
AATCACCGTGCCGAACAGCAACATGCGCCGCCGGAGTTCGGCCGCATCCTCGGCGCGCCCCACGTCCATGGCGATCGCGTAGACGGGGTCGGGCCCGCCACAGGCGGCATCGCGCAAACTGCGCCGGATCTGGTCCAGGCGGCGATACTCGAGTTCCGGTCCAAACGTTTCGGGGCCGTATTCGAAACGAAGACCGGCGGCGTCCCAGCGAATGCCGAACCCGGGGTCGAATGCTGTCGTCGAGGGATCACCGGGCATTCGGACCGTCCCCCAGAAGGGTCGGTATGCCGTTACGGCAAACCAGGTGTGCGCCGAAACCCTTGCTGACGATGCCTCCGTAATCGTGCCTGGCATCGCTCGGCCAGCACGCCACGAACACCAACGGTCTTTCCCCCACATTGGCGGCGCGATGGGCGACGTCACCGCGAATGTAATGCATGCTGCCGGCCGTCATGGGCTCCAGGCGGACCCGCCCTCCGCCCTCCGACAGCAAAAGCGATCCCTCCCCGCTAATCGTGCTGTAGATCTCGGCTCGGTTCCCCCGCAGATGAGAATGACCGTGGGTCATGAAGTATTCGTCGCCGACGCGCCCAGGTTCGACGATGGTCGTACCCCAGAACAGCCCGCCTTCGGTGCCTTCCGGTACAGGCTCCCACCAGCGAACGCGATAAACGATTTTCGCGGGATCGATTTGGCGCCACGACGCGACGTCGTAGAAAAGCCCTTGAAGCTGCCCCAGGTTTCTGACCCGCTCTTGCGCTGCCGGACCGGCCAGAGCGCCCCTACTCCAGTCCATGGTCACAGGACGTTCTTCCACAGCCGGCCTGCTGGTTCTGCTCATGGGAATCGTCCTTCGAATGGCACGGAGCACAGTATCTCCGCGAAAGTCGAAAGGCAAGACAAAAGTTCCTTTTTATGGTCTAACAAGGGCGAAACAGTCACAATTAAGATTGAATTGTAACACAACGCTCTTGACACCCCATGCCGCGCCGAGTACATCTATGATTGCGCTTCCGCGGCCGCTGGCTAGCCACCGAAGCCTTCGCCGGAGGAATGTCCGGCCAGGCTCTCCCGGCCACGGCCAACGCCCAGATCGCCCACGGCCGCACCGGAGACTCTATGAGTAAGAGCCGCGAAGCAAGCTTGCCCGATTTGGCCTTGGACCGCAGGTCATTCCTGAAAGCTGCGGCGGCGGCAGGAGTCTTCGCGGCCTGGAAGCCTCCACGAATCTCGGCCTCCGTCGAACGCCGCCTGGAATCTCCGCCATCGCTCTCCGACCTCGCCAGCGATCCGATCGCGCATCGCTGGCGCGACCTGTACCAGTTACCGACGGCTCAAAACGAGTGGGGCTATGCGCAGGCGACGAAGTCGGTTTCGGGGTTGACCGGAATTTCGCTTCCCCCGTTCGGTTGCTGCGGAGTGGCAGAGATTCCGTGGAGCCCCGGACTGCTGCTGACGTGCGAAGCGTTTCTTGATGGCCGAATCCTGCTGGCGTACCCCGAAGGTGACGAACTCACCTATGTGTGGTACCCGCACGGATTCGCCCGGCGGACCCGCGTCGTGGGCCTTGAGTTCACCAGCTTTACTTTCCTGCCATCTGAGCGGCGCTCGGTCGCGCAGATCATCACCGTCAAGAATCTCGGATCGGGCCGCCGAAACGTAAGCCTCGGCTTCGATCTCCGAGCGGGCGTCGCCAGCAAGACCGATGCCTGGTTTACGAACCCTCCCGGAGAAGGCGACAACGCGATCTCCTGGGACGCGGGGAATGGGTGCCTCCTCTTCGAGGCGCGGCAAAGCCGGGCGGTGTCTGTCCAGGGATTCAACCCCAAGCCTGACCGCCTCGAAGACGGCCGCATGCTGGTCTTCGCGTTTGCCCTCGCGCCGGGGGAGGCACGCGAGTTCCATTACGTCAACGCGATCGAAGCCGACAAGGCTGCCGCGTTGCATTCCTACAACGACCAGCAGGCCACGTTCGCTGCCCTGGTGGACGAAAACGAGCGCAAATTTACGTCGCTGATCGAGGCCGCGTTCACGCCCGGCAACTCGGAGTTCTCAGGACACCTGCCCCGCCTGGTCACCGACAACGAGGAGCTGTGGAACCTCTACTATGCGGGCTTCCGTAACCTGATCTTCGCCCGCCGCGCGTCGGCCCGCTCCGCCTACGGCACCACCTACCTCACCCTGGGAGGCCACGTGCTTCCCACCCTGAGTTTTCCCTGGGATACTTCCCTGACCTCGCTCAGCCTCGCTCTGCTCGATCCGCTGGCCCTGCGGCGATTGACCGAGAACTGGTTCGTGCAGGACATGCACCAGCACCTCGCCACCGACTACCTGACGGGCGCCGCGGTCGGTCCGTGGTACGGGGTCAACGATATGGCGATCCTGCGCTGCGCTGAAAATTACCTGCGCGTCACCGGCGATTTCGGCTGGCTTGATGCGCGAGTTGGCGGCAAGCCCGTCCTCGATCACCTCCTCTCTCACGCGCTGTACTGGAAGCAGTTGGACCACTACGGCCACGGCCTCGGCGACTACGGCAAGCGGGAAAACCTGCTGGAAGTGGTGAGCACGTACCTGCACGAGGTTGCGGGCATGAACGCCGGCAACGTCTCCGGGATGCGGTTTTTAGGGGCGTTGCTCGAGAGAAAAGGCGATGCGCGGCGCGCCGCGGGGTTGCGGGCCGAAGCCACCGCTATGGCCGGCCGCATCAACCGACTGCTTTACGTCCCGGGCAAGGGATACTGGCGCTGCGGGCAGCCGGACGGCAAGTTCAACGAAGTGCGCCATTGCTATGACTTCCTCTCCATCCTCGACAACATGTTCGAGGACCTCTCCCCGCAGCAGAAGATCGAGATGAACGACTTCTTCTGGCGGGAATTGCACAGCCCCCACTGGATGCGGGCGCTCTCACCCGACGACGTGGACGCCACGTGGAATATCCGCCCCGATCACAGTTGGCTGGGAGCGTATGCCTCCTGGCCGCCGATGACGGCCAAGGGACTCTATAAGATCGCGCCGTCCGCTGCCGTCGCCGCATGGCTGCGCGGCCTGTCGAAGGCTGGCAATCAGGGCCCGATTGGCCAGGCGCATTTCGTAGAGGCCGTCTTCCCCCTCGAGGACGGCGGCGCCTACAAGTGCCCCAACGATCCGCCGTACCTCAACGACTGGTGCTGCATCGGCGCCGGCGCGTTCGTGGACCTGGTGATCGATTCCATTTTCGGCGCGAACCTGACCCTGCACGACGGCCTGCGGGTCGAGTCCCGTCTCGCCGACTTTGATCCGCGGGCAAAGCTGGCCAACTTGCCCTATCAGGGCGCGGAGTATACGGTCAGCAGCGCCGGCGCACGGCGCATATGATCCGCCAGGGACCGCCATTTTCAAGCTTCCGGCAGCCCGATCCTCAACCAGCCTCCTGCACGAGAATCGCTTCAAGAAAAAAACCGCGGCAGCAACCGTATCGCGTTGCTGCCGCGGTGAGTTTACGGAACCGTTAGAAGAGGAAGCTCAGCGAGAATTGGACCTGGCGTGAAGTGCCATTGCCGATCGCCCCTCCGGCCACGCTGGCCACCGTCGCCGTGCTGTGGCCGAAATTCGAGTTGGGCGTGCAGACCCCCGCAGCCGACACCGAGGTGCAGATACCTCCATCGGGATTGGCGAAATTGGGGCGGTTGAGAATATTGAAGAAATCCGTCCGGAACTGAAGGCGCGAGCTCTCCGTTACCGGGAAGGACTTCATCAGCGAGAAATCCCACTGGAAGAACCCCGGCCCGCGCAGCGCATTTCGGCCCACCGTTCCGACCGTGGTTGGGCTGCCCCAGACGCCGTTCCACCCCGGAGGCACTTCGAATGCCGCCGGGTTGTAGTTCCCGTTCGGCCAGTTGGCGCTCGACGTTTGGACCTTTTGGCCGGTGTAGTCCGGCCGCATCGGATTGCCAAAGAATCCGCTGACCAGCTGGATGTTCGTCGGCAGGCCCGACCGCGCTTGGAAGATGCTCGAGGCCTGCCATCCACCGAGCAAATGGTGCTCGAAGGCATTGGTGTCCTTGAGTTCCGGCAGGCTGTAGACCACGCTGGCGGTGAAGTTGTGGCGCACGTCCCAGTCTCCGCTGGCGCGATCGAGGTTGATATTGAACGGATCCGACCATCCTCCGAAAACGTTCACCAGGTCGTCGATCTCGTGCGACCAGGTGTAGTTCATCTGGAAATTGAGCTTCCGGCCCATGTTGCTGCGAAGCTGCGCTTGCAACGCGTTGTACGTCGATGAAAGCACGTCGGGCTCGTAGTTCTCGTTCGCGTAGAGGCACCCTGCCGGCGCCGTGTTGGCGCACGCCCGCCCGGATTGGTTCGGATTGGACGGATTCAGGTTGATGCCCGAGAAATCCACGCCGGCCTGCATGTGGGTCGCCTTGTTTCCCACGTAGTTCACCGTCAGCACCGTGTCTTGGAAGAGTTCCTGCTGCACGCCAAACATCCAGTTGGTGGAAAGCGGGTCCTGCGGATGCGTGGGAAAGATAGTCACGTTCTGGATCCCCGGAACGATCCGCGGATTGGGCGCAGGATAACTGATCGGGATGGGCGGGCTGCTGAACAGCGCTGTAAAGAGGTCCACGTTGTAGTTCGAATACTCGGGAATATTGGTGGTCAAGCCGAAGCCCATCTGCAACGGCATGTAGAACAACCCGCCGTAGGCATGGACCACGGTCCTGCCCTTGCCAAAGGGGTCCCAGGCAAAGCCGACTCGAGGCGCGAAATCGTGCTTCGGGGTCTCATAGACGGCCTGCCCGGCGGTGGTGAACGACTGCGTCGCGAAATCGAAGTTCTCCATCCGCCCGTGCTGCTCGCTCCAGACCGTGTTGTAGTCGTAGCGCAATCCGAGATTGACCGTCAGCGTGCGCGTCACCCGCCAGTCGTCCTGAGCGTAAAAGTCCCAATTCGAATTCCTGATTCCCAGCATCCCCGGGAAACCGATCTTCTGCAGGACGAAAGGACAATTCTGAGCGACGTAGCCGCAAATGTTGCCGGGTGAACCCTGCAGGTCCTGGAGCAGGAAATAGAGGTACTCCTGCTGCGGCCGCAACCATTCATTGAGGCGATTGAGGCGAATTTGGGTGCCGAACTTCAGGCTGTGGTTTCCCGCCGACTTGGTAAGGGTGTCGAAAAGTTCGTAGATGGTGAACGGGGTGACCTGGTTGAAAGTATTGGGCCCGGGCAATGCGCCGAGATCCGTGAAGAACCCGCCCCAGCCCACCAGCGGTGTGCCCGCTTTGCTGTTCGGGGGAGTGTTCGAGTTGGTATCGGAGTAGAAGCGGTCGATCCCGATGCTGAACTCGTTGAGCAGTGTCGGGGTGAAGGTGTGAGTGTAGTCGAACTTGCCCAACTGCGTGCGCAGTTTTTGCGGCGACACCTGGCCCTCGTTCAAACCATAGGTGTAATTGGTGAGCGAGTCGTTGATGTTGTAACGGAACATGAACCGGTCGAGGTCCGACAGGTTGTAGTCAAGACGAACCGATCCGGTATCCTCGCGCACGTGCGTGGGCAGTTTCGCCGTGAAGACCACGTAATTGGGGTCGTGGTTGTACTCGCAAGATGCCGGCGTCGGGATGACGTTGCAGCCCGCCGGCAGGGGAGCCAACTGGGCCACCAGATCCTGCATGTTCGGGTCCGCGAATCCCGCGCGCGCCGAGGCGCTCAGCACGTGATACGCCGAGTTGATCGAGGTAATCGTAGTGCGGTCGCCTTCGTAGTTGGCGAAGAAGAATAGCTTGCCCTTGATGATCGGGCCGCCTAGGTTCCCGCCGAACTGGTTCAGGCGCAACGGCGCCTTTGGGCCGGTCGTGTCGAAGAAGTCCCGGGCATCCAGAGCGTCGTTGCGGAAGAACTCGAAGAGCGTGCCGTGAAACTGGTTCGTCCCCGACTTGGTGATGATGTTCATCTGCGGGCCAAGCGAATGGCCGTACTGGGCGCTGTACCCGCTGTTCTCGAAGTCGATTTCCTGGATGCTGTCGAGGCTGGCTCGCGTCACCCGGGCCGCCTCTTGCCCCTCGGTATTCAGGAACCCGTTGATGTCGCCACGGGTGGCATTCTGCCCGTCCACGGTGACATTCAACCCGGTAAAGATGTTATCCAAACCGTTGATGCTGCCCTGGAAAAACCCCGTCGAGCCCACCGACCCGGGCGAAATCTCCAGAAACGAACTGACGTCGCGGCCGTTGATCGGCAGATTGGCAATTTCGGTGGAGTTTAACGTCGTGCCCGAGGTGCTGGAGGCCGTGTTGACCGCCGTCGGCGTGCCAGTGACCACGACTTCCTGCGCGATCGCGGCTACCGCCATGGGGAGTCGCACGTAAACCGTGGCGCCGACGCTGAGCGTAATCGCTTGGCTCTTGGCCGGGTTGAAACCCTTGGCGGTTGCCGAGACAACGTACTGGCCGAAGGGCAACGCCGAAGCGGCGAACTCCCCGCTGGCGTCCGTGGTCACCGTTTTGGCCGCCGAGGTGCCCGTGTTCGTGATGGTGACGGCGGCGTTGGGGATCACCGCACCGCTGGGATCGGTTACGGTGCCGGCAATGGTCCCGGTATCGAATTGTGCTGCGGCCGGTGGCGCGAACAGCAAACCCAGGGAAAACAGAGTCGCGAGAAGATACCATCCCTGCTTGGCGCGCCCTGCGGCCCAAAGGTGCGATCGAGGTTTTCTTTCGACCATCTCCTGCCTCTTTTCACGGCAGTGCCGGAAAGGTTCGCACTGGAAATCCGGCGTATGTTAATGCCCCTGTTTGCTCCGAGTCAATCGTTTTTTTGTTCCTTTGGCGGTTAAACGATCTTTCGTTTGGTTCCCCTGGCCAGGGACGCGCTTCTCTGGCCCCCAAGACCCTGCACTCGGCCTCTCCGCTCCGCATGTAACCCATTGTTCGACAGTAACGTACATCCGCGCTGATCGGGGCTAGCAGGGTGGAGCTCGGAGGAACAGACGAGCTCCGCGGAGCCGGGCTTGGAGATTTCTTTGCATCTGCGGTATAACCTTGCGATCATGAGTGAGTTGGTATTTCGAGACAAACGAAACGGGAGCGCTTCGCTTCCCTCGAGGTCGATCAAGTGAGCCATTTATCGCCCGCGAATAGAAGGCTGGCGTCGATGTCGGGTTCTAACGCGACTACGGAAAATCTCGACAAACAGCAAGCTAGGCTGGCAGCCATTCTCAGTGCGCTGCAGCAATCGGGGTCCGTCTCGGTCGAAGGTCTGAGCAAAGCACTCGCCGTCTCCCTGGTTACCATCCGCCGCGACCTCGACGCGCTGGAACGCCGGGGCATGCTGCGCCGCACGCATGGCGGCGCCGTCTCGATCGAGCCCCTGTTTTACGAACCGTTCCGCAACGATCGTTCCTTCCAGGCCCAAGTGGAGAGGTTCGCGGAAGAAAAGCGCCGCATCGGGAGGGCCGCCGCCGCGCTCATCAAGGACGGCGAAATGATCGCCCTGACCCCCGGTACCACGACCACGGAGGTCATTCGTGGTATCCCCTTCAACCGCAAGATCACCGTGGTGACGAGCACGGTCAATGTCGCCATGGAACTTTCCAAGCGTAAAGATTTGGAAGTCTTCGTGACCGGCGGTCATCTGCGCGGCGAATGGTTCTCGCTGGTGGGTCCCACGGCGGCGCAGTGCCTCTCGCACCTTCTGATCCACACGCTGTTCATCGGCGCGGACGGCATCGACGCCAAGCGCGGGGTAACCTGCTACAGTCCCGACGAAGCGCAGCTCAACTCGACAATGGTAAAGCGCGCGCAGAGAAAGATCGCGGTCGTAGATCACAGCAAATTTGGCGTACTGGCAGGCTGGTGTATTTGTCCCACGTCCGAGCTGGACGCGATCATTACCGATACCGGAATCACCGAGGAACTGCTCGCCCCTTTCGAGCAGGCACAGGTCCGGGTGATTCGGGTGTGAAGCTCTCGCCTTCCTCTCTCACCCCGTCACGGCGGAAAGCGGGCCCGTAGGCCAGTCCAGCCCCTGCATTTCCACCGCGCAGATGCGCGAAGCGGCGAGAATCGCATCAACCTGGGTGTCTCTCTATCGCTCTAAGGCGTCGGCCGCCGCGGTAGGAAACTGCAGCGCGCCCGCACCGGCGTCATCCGGACCCGGAAACGGCTTTGGTATCGGTTGTTCCTTGGACGGCACGGCGCAGCATACACTGGCGCGCCAGATTTCGGCAGAAAGGCGCTTTCGAATCGGCTATAAACGGTCGCGTGAGTGAGCGATTGGCGGATCGAAAGACAGCTTGCGGCTTGGATCGTGCCTCCCGCCGCCACCGTGAGCGGAACTATTTGGGAACGTCGAGCACGACCACCTGCGGCCGGTAAATGCCCATGTTCTCCTTCGCCTTGGGCGTGGAAAACGAGTAGCAGGCGTAGGTAACGACCATCTTCGAGTCCTGTTCGAACTCGACGTGCTCCTTGGTCGCGTAGCAGAACGTGTCCTTGTCGTACCCCGGCGTACCCGGCTTCATCTCCGGGAACTCGAAGATCGTTTTCGGCGGCGACCACGGGCCGAGGGGGGAGGCGGCGGTTCGCGCCACGATGCGCGGGCTGGGAAATTCCGGCCCTGGCGAGATCGCTACCCACTCCCTCTCGGCCGGGTGATATCGCACGCTCATCTCGCTGATCGGCTGATCGATCACGTCCCTGGCATCGCCGTGAGGTGGCGCCGCGTGCCACTTGCCGTCCTCGCCGATGTACTCCCAACGGGCGGCGGGATCGGCGAGCCGGTCGCGTGCGACCCGCAGGACGGTCATATAGCCCTTCCCCTCCCCTTCGCTCACCTCCGTGTACAGGAGGAGGTATTTACCGTAGGGAACGACCGAGGCGCCGGGCCACAGCTTGGCGTTGGTCAAGTCGCGCACCGAAATCTTCCAGCGCTCCGGCGGCGCGGAGAGGTTCGTGACCTCGGCCCATCTGGTGCCGGCGATGATCCACCCAAAAGCGTCGCCGAGGTGGGATCCCGGCCGCTCCCGCACCACCAATAGCGGCAGGAAGAGCTTGTCGCCTTCACGGTATCCATCCAGCGGCCAGTACCAGAGGTCGTCGCGGCCCGAGTCGAAAAACGAACGAGGCTTGGCGGAGCCCGCCCCCGCCCAGTAGTAGCGCATGCTGCATCCCTTTCCGGGACGACACGTGCTGATGCCAATGCTGTTGTGAATCATCGTGGTGGCCTGGCTGCGTAGCTTTGTGTCGGAACTGCCGACGTACGTGTCGCCAAACAGCCAGAGGCTCTTGTCGGGCGCGAGCGGCACGGAGAAGGCGTCGTCGGCCCCGAGCCAGCCGTTCGCATAAGGAAACACGGGCAGTTCGAGGGAAGCCCCGGCAGGCAACGCATGGTGCGAGCGCCACGCTAACGCGGCGTCGTCCAGCACGGCGAGAACGATGAGGAGAACGAAGATGGCTCGATGTGGCGTCATAATCCTGTCGAATCACTCAATACGACAACATCCCACCATGTCAAGCGGAAGTGGCGCGCGCCGGACCCCCGGATGACACGTTTGCGCTCGGCATTCGCCGCCATTTTCGCGATCGCGCGCCTTGCCGCACTACGCTGGCGCCACCCGTAGCACAGGCTTCAGAATCTGTGTGGCAACGCGAAAAGGTGCGAATTCCACAGCCCTGGCGCAAATTTCGTGCGTTGTCCGCAAACGACTTGCGCGAATCTATGAAAAATACAAACTGTGGAAATGCCAGTTGCCACACAGACTCTTCAGCCTGTGTGTCTTTTCTCCCGGGCGAAAGTCCGTCCCCTCCCCCCCGTCGCCGCGCCGCCGCGAGAAGCGTGGTTCGTGCCAAAGGATGCCTCGGCCCGAGGCAAGAGCTGGCAGGCTGAAGCCTGCCGCTACCCTTCCGTTCCTGGGTCTCGCTGCGTCTCGCTGCCCGCAAACGCGCGTCTTGACACCGACGCCACGGCCAGTTATGTTCTCGGTCCGACAAAGGTACCCGCGCCATGCGACCCGTTGTCCCCCTCTGCCGCTTCGAAGTGTTCGCGGACGGGCTCGATCATCCCGAAGGGCTCGCCTTCGATCGCGACGGCGATCTGTGGGCGGGCGGCGAGGCCGGCCAGATCTACCGCATCAACGCGCAAGGCTGTGTGCGCGAAGTCACGGTCCTCGGCGGGTTCTGCCTCGGCCTGACCTTCTCCGCGCGCGGCGAGCTGTGGGTCTGCAATTCCAAGCTCCATGCGCTGCTGCGGCTCGACCGCAAGGGACGCGTGCTGGCATGCTACGAGCGCGCCTGCGGCCGCCCCATCGCGACGCCTAACTTCGTCGTCTTCGACCGCGCTGGGAATCTCTACTTGAGCGACTCGGGCGAATGGAGGAAGGACAACGGGTTCGTCTACCGCCTGCGATCCAATGGTAAGATTGACCAGATCGCGGGTCCCTTGGCCTTTCCCAACGGCATGGCGCTGAGCGCGGACGAGCGCTGGCTCTACGTGGTGCAAAGCACGCGCGACAACGTGGTGCGCATCGCCCTCGAGCCCGACGGCGGTCGCGGTCGGCCGCAAGTCTTCGCCCGCGGCTTGGCGCGCGTCCCCGACGGCGCCGCCTTCGACGCGCGCGGCAATCTCTACGTCACCTGTTACGCCTCCGACACCGTTTACCGCGTCTCGCCCCGCGGCAAGGTGTCGCTCTTCGCCTACGATCCGGCAGGCACGATGATCGCCCGCCCCACGAACGCAGCCTTCCTGCCGGGCTCCGACCACATCTATCTCGCCAATCTCGGCCGCTGGCATATCTGCCGCGCCCGCATCGGCGTGGAGGGACAACCGCTTGTGCACCAGGGGTGAGCCCGGGAGGAACCATGAAGATCGTTGACGTGCGCTGGACGCCCGCTTTCATTCCCATCGAAGCGCCGCTACGCTACGCCTTCGGCTCGCACCCCGGCTTCTCGCGCATCATCATCGAAGTCGTCACGGACGAAGGGATCGTCGGACTCGGCGAATGCTACGGCGGCGCAAGCCGCGAGGGGCAACTGGCGGAGATGCGGCCCCTGTTGCTGGGCGAAGATCCGTTCGAGTTGGAGCGTATCCGCTGGAAGCTGGCGGCGCCCACGGCCCTGAAGCTGTTTGGCCATGTCCTCGGCTATGCCGGGCTGGAGTTCGCCCTTCTCGACATCCAGGGCCAGGCGCTGAACAGGCCCGTCTGCGACCTGATCGGCGGGCGCGTGCGCAACGAGGTGCCGTTCTCCGCCTATCTTTTCTACCGCTATCCCAATGCCAAGGGCGAGGGCGAAGTCTCGAACGCCGCGCAGATGATGGCCTTCGCGCGCGAATTGGTGCGCCGTTACGGTTTCACGACGCTCAAGTACAAGAATGGCGTCCTGCCTCCGGACGAGGAGATCGAAACGTTCCAAGCGCTGCGCGAAGAGTTCCCGAAACACAAGATCCGCCTCGACCCCAACGCGGCTTGGTCGGTGACGACGGCGGTGCGGGTGGCGCGCAAGCTGCACCAGGACGACGTCGAATATTTGGAAGATCCGGTGTGGGGCATGCGCGCCATGAAGCGGGTGAACGCCAAGGCGCCATGGGTCACGCTGGCTTCGAATATGTCGGTCTTCGCCTTCGACGACCTCGAACCCGCCGCTTTCGCCGACATCCTCGACGTCCCGCTGCTCGACGTGCACTGGTATGGTGGCATCAGCCGCGCGCGACTGGCGGGGCAGGTTTGTGAGACGCTCGGAATGGACGTCGGCATCCACAGCGGCGCCGAGTTCGGTATCTCCCAAGCGGCCACGATCCACCTCGCGGCGGCGCTGCCTAACCTGACGGTCGCGCCCGACTCGCATTATCACCACCTGACCGACGACGTAATCGAGGGCGGCAAGTTGCCCTACGGCCCCGGCGGCACCCTGGCGGTGCCGCGCGGCCCAGGACTGGGCGTCAAACTCGACCGCGACAAGCTGGCGAGATATGCCGAGATGTCGCGCACGCAACAAATGGGGTCGTGGATCGAGGACCCGAAACGGCCCGGCGCCGTCACCCATCAGCCGAAATGGTGAGGCGAATGCCTGGAACGGTAGGACGCGCAGCGCGTTGCAGCCCCTTAGCAAGGTGCTGCAAAAGGCCCTTCTAGGACTGTCATCCTGAGCGCAGCGAAGGATCCCGACCCCTTTTCCGCGGAATTGACGGGATGCTTCGCTTCGCTCAGCATGACACCTTGGCCTTTTGCAGCACCCTGTTTAGAGATCATCACGCCCCGCCTCCTCACGGAACCGGCGGGCGGGCAGGAGGCAAGGCCATGAGCATTCGTTTCGACCGGAAGGTCGCGGTCATCACGGGCGCCGCGATGGGGATCGGCGGCGCCACCGCGCGCAAGTTCGCCGAACTCGGCGCCTCCGTTGCCCTGCTGGATCGCGATACCGCCGAACTGGAGAAGACCGCAACCGCGCTGGGCAAAAATGCCCGGGCCTATACCTGCGATGTGTCGAAGGGCGAGCAGGTCGAGCACGCCATCACCTCCGCCGCGCGTGACTTCGGCGGCATCGACGTGCTGGTCAGCAATGCCGGCATCCAGCGCTACGGCACTGCCGCCTCGACTTCGGAAGAGACCTGGGACGAGGTGCTCGAGACCAACCTGAAGGGCTTTTTTCTCGCATCGAAGTACGCCCTGCCGCATCTGCTCGCGCGGGGCGGGGGCGCGATCGTCGCCGTTGGCTCGGTGCAATCGATTGCGGCGCTTGGTAACGCCGCGGCCTATGTCGCCTCCAAGCACGGCGTGCTCGGCCTGACGCGGGCCCTGGCCCTCGACTATGCCCGCCAGAACGTGCGCGTGAATTGCGTTCTTCCCGGCGCGATCGATACGCCCATGCTGCGCTGGGCCGCCAGCCTTGATCCCGATCCCCAGCACGTGCTCGAATCGTGCGATCGCATGCACGCTCTCGGCCGCATGGGGCGGCCCGAAGAAGTCGCGAATGCCATCGCGTTTCTCGCCAGCGATTGGGCCTCGTTTGTCACCGGCGCCGCCTTGCTCGTGGACGGCGGCATGATGGTGCCCGCAGGCGGCATGGGGTTCCAGGAAAGCGGCACCGGAGCCCGCGCGAAGTGAAGCGGAACGCCAAGACGGGGCCCGCGAACTGGCATGGCCGGCGCGCCGTTCGGCTGGTGTCGGATTGCCTCGAACTTGTGCTGCTGACCGGCGGCGGCCACGTGGCCTCGCTCGCGCCCTCCGATGGTCCCAACGTCCTCTGGGAAGCTGAATGGAAGACCATCGAACCGCGGCAGTTCCACCCCAAGCGCGACGCCAAGACGTACGGCCAGCCCCCCGTAGGCAATTTTCTTGCGCACTTCACCGGCCACGCGGTGTGTGTCGATTATTTCGGAGCTCCCTCGCCGGAAGAAACGGCGCAAGGGCTGCCGCTTCATGGCGAGATCGCATCCGAGACGTGGAAGATCGTTGCGAGGAGTGCGCGGGGGGAAGCGCGGGCCAGTTGCCACGTGCGCGGGCCTCGAACGCAGATCCGATTCGAGCGGCGGGTGACGCTGCGGGACGGCGAGCCGATCGCCTACTTCCGCGAGCGCCTTACCAACGACCGGTCGCAGGACCGCTTCGTCGAGTGGGCGCAGCACGCCACATTCGGCAAGCCCATGCTCGTCCCGGGGGAAAGCAGGGTCGCCCTCTCCGGCACGCAAGCGATCGGCTGGCCGCTCGGCTATGAAGGCAAAGCGCTGCTGCCCGATTGCCTCCCGTTTACCTGGCCGGTCGCGCCGACTCTCGACGGAGGGCAGGCTGATCTTTCGCGGCCATTCGCGCACCGCGGCAAGGGATTCGTGGTCGCTGTACTGGTCGAGCGCGGGCGCCAGTACGGGTGGGTTGCCGCGCTGAACTCGAAGCTCGGCTTGGTCGCCGGCTACTGCTTCCGTCGCGCGGACTTCCCCTGGGTCGCGGTTTGGGAGGAAAACGGGGCGCGCCAGTATTCCCCATGGAAGGGACGATGCCAGGCGCTCGGCCTCGAGTTCGGCACCTCGCCGACACCGGTCGGGCTTCGAGAAACGGTGTTAAAAGGCCCGGAGCTGGGCGAGAGCACGTTCTGCGTCGTGCCCGCGAAGGCGACGAAAGAGGTCGCTTACATCGCCTTCGCCGCGCGCGTGGGCGCCGATTGGCGCGCCGTGCGAGACATCGAGGTCGCGGGCAACCATATTGTCATCCAAGGGGATGGAGCGGCCCAGCGGGTGCCGCTCTCGGCCTCCGGGCTGCAAGAGTGGGGATGGTAAACGGGTGCGGCGAGTCGCCGCGGAGACGAACATGAAAGCTCTTGCCATTGATCTGGGCGGAACGCATGCCACCCTCGCCCTTCTGAACGACCGAACCATCGTCTCGCACCGATCGCTCGATCTGGACAGCGCCCAGGGGCTGGCGAGCGTGCTGCCGCGATTCGCCGAGACGTTCCGCGAGCTGATGCGGGAAAGCGGCGTCGCGCCCGCCGATCTTGCGGGAATCGGGTTCGGGTCCTGCGGGCTAATCGATTCGATCTCGGGACGCGTCCTCTCCACGAATCAGAAGTGGGACGATGCGACCGCCCTCGACCTGCCGCGCTGGGGCAAAGAAGCTCTCGGCCTCCGCCTGCGGATCGAGAACGATGCGCGCATGGCGCTGCTCGGCGAGTGGTATGCGGGCGCGGCCCGCGGCTCGAGCGACGTGGTGATGATCACGCTCGGCACCGGCATCGGCGGCGCCGTCATGATCGAAGGCAAGCTTTTGCGCGGTAAACACGCGCAGGCGGGCAATCTCGGCGGCCACATCCCCGTGCTGTTCAACGGACGCAACTGCACTTGCGGCGCGATCGGGTGCGCCGAGGCCGAGGCCTCCGGGTGGTCGCTGCCGCTCGTCTTGCGCGAATGGCCCGGCTTCGCCGATAGCAGGCTGGCCAAGGAACCGCTGAATTTCGAGCGCCTGTTTCATTGGGCGAAGCGGGGCGACCGCGTGGCCACGGAAGTTCGCGATCGCTGCCTCCAGGTCTGGGCGGCCGATGCGGTGGGCCTGGTGCATTCGTTCGACCCGGAACTGGTGGTCATCGGCGGCGGAGTGATGCGCAGCGCCGACGTCATCATTCCCTTCATCGAGCAATACGTTCAGAAGCATGCCTGGACGCCTTGGGGCAAGGTGAAGGTGCGCGCCGCGGAACTCGGTAACAACGCCGGCCTGCTCGGCGCGATCCCGCTGCTCGCCGGCGGGAACTGAAAGAGAGGGCAAATGCCGGTCATTCTGCGCTGGCGCGCGCTGCGGCTCGGTGAGCGCGCGGCGCAAGCGGTGCTGAGCGCGATCTTCTTGTGCGGCGCGGCGCTCGCACAGCCGCAGGCCCCGCCCGCCAATCCCCGCATCGAGGACGTCACCGTCGCCAGCAAGGCGCTGGGACGCGGGGTGAAGGTCCGCGTCCTGTTGCCCTCCGACTATGCATCCTCCGAGCGGGCTTACCCCGTGCTCTACCTGCTGCACGGGCTCTACGGCAATTACACCAACTGGGACAAGCTCACCCGCCTCGAGAGCTATACGCGGAAGCTCCCCGTGATCGTCGTCATGCCCGACGCGGGCAATTCCTGGTACGTGAACTCCGCCACCGTTCCCGCCGACCGGTTCGGGGATTTTCTTACCGCAGACGTCATCCCTTACGTCGAGCATCATTACCGGGTCCTCGCCGACCGCGGGCATAGGGCGATCGCCGGGCTCTCGATGGGCGGCTACGGCGCGCTGAGGTACGCCCTAAAGCATCCCGGCATGTTCTCCACGGTCGGCAGCTTCAGCGGCGCGCTGAACGCTCCGCTCGACCTGGCGCAGGAGGAGCCGAAGTTCGCACCGTACCTAAACCCCGTCTTCGGCGCGCCCGCGAGCGCGACGCGCATCAACAACGACCTGTTCCGGCTCCTGCGCGAACTGGAGCCCGCGAACGCGCCCTACTTTTACGTCGATTGCGGCGCCAACGATCCCTACTTCATTCCTACCAATCGCGCCTTCACCCTCGAGCTGCACGACCGTAAATTCGCCTACGAGTATCACGAGACCCCCGGAGGGCACGATTGGAAATACTGGAACAGCCGGCTGCCGGTCTTCCTGCATTTGCTGCGTGCGCGGGGATTCTTCGGGGAGGTTTCCGAAGGGAATCCGGCGCAAAGCGCCGCCTTCGATTGCACGCCCCGATTCGCGCTGACGCCCCCGTGGCTGGGCGCCGACGCCGCCTATTCCGTCCCCTTGCCCGACGGCCGCGATGTGTGGATCTTCGGCGATACGCTCTACGGCGCCCACCGCATCGTGCTCGGGAACACCCCGCAAATGGTCCGCAATAGCATCGGTGTCTCCACTTGCCGCGACGGAAAGTTCGATATCGATTACGTGATCCGGCGCGGCGCCCGCGGCAAGCCCGCGGACTTTTTCCCATCGCACCGGCCCGGCACTTGGTACTGGGCGCTCGATGGCGTCTATTACGACCACGACCTATGGGTCACCACGCTGTGTGTTCGCAAGGCGGAAAAGAAGACCTCCGCTGCGTTCGATTTCGCGCTCTGCGGCGCCGGTCTGGCGCGCGTCTCCGGCCTGGATGGCGATCCCCGCGAATGGAAGGTTTCCATTTCGCCCCTCGTCCCCGATGGCGCCGAGTCATATCCTTCGGCGACAACGCTGATTGACGGCAAGTATCTCTACATCTTCTCCGTCGAGGATTTCGGAGCGCGAAACATGGCGCTGGTTCGCATCCTCCTCAACGGCCTGGCCTCTCCGAAAAAGAACCTCGAGTACCTCGCCGCCGATGGCGCCTGGAAGCCCGGCTTCGATCCGAAAGACGCGAAGCCCGTCATGGACCGCGGCGCCAGCGAGATGTCGGTGCGTTACCACCCGGAGTTGAAGAAGTGGGTCGCCGTCATGATGGACCCCGACTTCAAGGCTGGCCGCGTGCTCTTCCGTACCGCAGATAGCTTCGAGGGGCCATGGACCGAGCCCCAGGTCATCTACCACGTCCCGGAAATGCAGCAGGGCTCACCCCGCTATGACCCCGACAATTTCTGCTACGCCGCGAAGGAGCATCCCGAGTTCGAGCAGCCGGGTAAGTTGATCTTTACTTACGTCTGCAACACCTTGGATGTGCCCAAGCTCGCAACCCATCTCGGCATCTACTATCCGCGGGTTGTCGAGATGCCAATCCCGAATTCCGGCCGCTGAACCGCGCCGCGAGTCCGCAGCCTGGCTCCAGGCCGCGGACCGTAAGCTCGGACTTCCTCTGAGACGGCGCACGCGTCGCAACACTTCGGTTTTCACCTCACGCATCGCTGGCCGTCTCTCCTTTGAGGCGAGGAAGGACAGGCAAATAAAGCGATGGATATCCCAAATCGGATGCCCATTGGCTGACTTCTGGGTCATCTTGACTTCCTTCGCGGCGGTGATAGGCTTTGAAAAGTATGAGGCGACGTCAAAGGCAGAATCCCCAGAAGGGTGTCGCGCTCAAAGAATACAATTTCACCGTGTTCTTCGAGCCTGCGGCCGAGGGCGGATATATTGTGACTTGCCCTGCCTTACCAGGCCTCGTCACCGAAGGTGACAGCCTGAGGGAGGCCCGAAGCATGGCTCAGGATGCCATTCGCGCCTACCTCGAGAGCCTCCGCAAGGATGGCGAGCCAATTCCAACCGATCCAAAATTTAGCGCCGAGCCCGTTAAAGAGAGGATCCGAGTCGCGATTCCGGCGTGAGCAAGCGCCTGCCGGCGGTGAAGCCCAAGGCAGTTCTGCGTGCTCTCGCTCGAGGGGGCTTCTCCGTCCATCACACTTCCGGAAGTCATTACGTTCTGAAACATCCTGACAAGCCGCGCCTTCGGGTCACTGTCCCCTATCACAACAAGGACCTTAAGCGCGGAACTCTTGCGTCGATTATCGCTCAAGCTGGCTTCACGCCCGAAGAGTTTTTGAGTTTGCTTTAGCTGCGCAAATACAGGTGTGCAAGGGCGGGAGAGGTTGCAGGGCCAGCGGGGGACTCGGCGGCAAGGGCGGAGGCACGTAGGCCCGGAAGGACTCGTCCTGAAACGTCTTCAGGACGTAAGCTCCAATGCGGTTGTTCGGTTTCCTTGGCGTCGCCATCCCGAAAGGATCGTTTCGTTAGGAATTTCCCAACGAAACCTTAGCGCGTTTCCCTTTCGCTATCCAGCGAAGGTGCCTTTTGGTTTCTCCGCGCCCGTCCTCTGAACTTGTACGTGGGCGAGCAGGTCGTGCGGTTGAATGCGGGCCGGCTACTGGCGGCGGCTGCCGGCCGAGACCGTGCCCAGGTTCGCCTGCCGCAGCTGCCGGTTAAGCGCAACCAAATCCTGCGCCTTGAGCTTATTCCACTTCGCCAGTTCGGCCTCAGCCATGACTTTCGCTTTCGCAAAGCCCTGCCGCACGGTCGTATACGGCGCATCCAGGCCGTTCTGCGCCGAACCGGAAAGCTGGCCGAGAATCCGGCCCAACCCGCTCAGGCTCGTCGGCGCAGGCGCCGCGTCGCCTTCGCCCGAGGCATCCGGATTCGGCGGCTCGGGGGCAAAGCCCTCGATCGCGTGCGCCTTGTCGCTCAGCGCGGAAATCGCGGCAGCCAGTGACTGATTGCCCTTGGCGCTCGATTCCAGTTTCGCCAGCTTCGCGCGCAATTGCTCCGCTTCGCGCTGCGCGCGCGAAACCCGCGTTTCGAGCGCCTGAATCTCGCCCGCAAGCTGCCGTTGCTCCTGCATCGCCTGTGCCGAGTAGGTGATCCCCGGCGCGAGCTTCACCACCAGCGGCTGCGTGTAGGGATGACCGCCGGCCGTCAAGCGCACGGTATACGTTCCTGGTGCAGCCGGATGGCCCGCGCCACCACCGAAGAAGGCAAAAAAGCCGCCGCGGCCGCCGCCCGTCTGTGCGCCCGGCTTCACGTCGCGCAGATCCCAGCTCCACGCATGCAAGCCGGCTGCTGCGCTTAAAATCGCGGGCGTACGAGCGAAAACCGCCGCAACCGTCATGGTGTTCGGGTTCTGGCGGGGCACGCGCTGCGTGCTGCTGTAATGCCGCACCACATGTCCGGCGCTGTTGAGAATGTCGAGCGAAACCGGCCCGCTGTCGGCGCGCAAATAGTAATAAATCACCGCGCCCGAAGGCGGTGCATCCGCCGAAATCACGAGCATCGGATCGAGATCGGCCGCTTCGTGGGAGGGGTCGTTTCCGCCATAGACTCGCGCCCTGCTCGCATGCAACTCTGCCGGCTCCGGCTTGTAAAGCACGACGGCGGCGTCATTCATCGTCGCCTTCACCTGCCGCAGCGGGCTCATGTCGTCCATGACCCAGAACGAGCGGCCGAAGGTGGCGATCGCCAGCGCTTGGCCATGGAATGCAAACCCTCGGATCTCGACGGGCGGCATGTTCAGCCGTAACGACTGCCACTGGTTGCCGTTATCGAAGGAAACGTAAACACCCATGTTGGTGCCGCAGAACAGCAATCCCTCACGCACCGGATCTTCGGTAATGGACTCCAGATATTCATCCGAGGGAATGCCGTTGACGATCTTCGTCCACGTCTTCCCGCCATCGGTCGTGCGGTAAATGTACGGATGGCCGTCATTCAGCCGATGCCGGTCAACCGCCGCGAAGGCCTCCTGCGGGTTGTAGTGCGAGGCCGCCATCTGGATGACCTTGCTCCACGGAGTTAGCTCCGGCGGCGTGACGTTGTGCCACGTCTGGCCGTCGTTGCGCGTCACCTGAATGTAGCCATCGTCGGTGCCTGCCCAAATCTCGTGCGGCAGAAGCGGCGACGGTGCAATGGTATAGATCACGCCCCAACGCGGCCCGTACGTCCGCTCGGGATACGTCGTATCTTTCGCCGTCGTGGGATCGAGATTCGGCGGAATGCCCGGATCCTGGCGCGTCAGATCGGGGCTGATCTTACGCCACGAATTCCCGCCATCGTCCGTCTGGAACAAAAACTGATTGGCGAAGAAGAACTCGTGCTTGTCCGCCATCGAGAACGCCACCGGCAGCGTCCAGGTCTGCCGGAAGTTTTGCCCGGGATAGGTCAGCAGCGGCGAGATGCTGTGCCGCTCGCCGGTGGACGGAATGCACTTGGCCACCGCGTTGCCCCCAAAGATCTCCTCCTTCGCCAGGGGATTCTCCGCTACGTCGCCGCTTTCTCCCCCAACGCACCCCGCCTGCCATCCGGTACCGTAGGTGGCGCGGCCGCCGTTCGGCCCCGCGCTCGCCGCCGAGCCGCCGTTGTCATTACTATCCTGCTGTGCGCCGTAGATCCAGTACGGCGAGCGATTGTCGGTGGTCACGTTGTACAGTTGCGCCGTCGGCTGGTTGTTCCACGAACTCCAGTTCTTGCCGCCATTGACGGTGACGATTGTGCCTTGGTCGCTCGCCAGAACCATATGGCTGTCGTCGCTCGGGTTGATCCACAGTTGGTGATAATCATCCCCGCCCGGAGCGCCCCGGAAGGCGAAGAAATGGGCGCCGCCATCGGCCGATTTGTACACCGTCGTATTCATCGCGTACAGCGTGTTTTCATGTTTCGGATCCACCGTGATCGACTCGAAATACCAGCCGCGATTCCAAGTGCGGTTGTCGGTGTCTAGCAACTTCCAGGTCGCGCCGGCGTCATCCGAGCGGTACAGTCCGCCACTTTGGGCGCTCGCATCCACCATCGCGTAAACGCGGTTCGGGTCGGTCGGCGCCACCGCAACGCCGATGCGGCCGGGATGGGCCGGCAGCCCGTTCGTCAGGTGCGCCCAGGTTTTGCCGCCGTCGTTCGACTTATACAGCCCGCCGCCCGGCTCATTCGACGGCGGATATACCGTCCATGGCGGACGCCGTGTCGCCCACATGGCCGCATAAATCACCTGCGAGTTGTCCGGATCAAACGAAAGGTCGATCGCGCCCGTGTTGTCGTTGAGGAACAAGACCTTCGTCCAGGTCGCGCCCCCGTCCGTTGTCAGGTAAACCCCACGCTGCGGTGTGGCCGCATAGATGTTGCCGAGCGCCGCGACGAAGACCCGGTTCGGATCGTGCGGATCGACCGCAATGCGGCCAATCTGACGAGTCTTTTCCAGGCCTATGCGCGCCCAGGTCTTGCCGCCATCGGTCGACTTGAACATTCCATCGCCCAACGAGAACTGCGAGCGCGGATTGCCTTCGCCGGTGCCGACATAAAGGATATTGGGGTTCGAGGGCGCTTCTGCGATCGCGCCAATCGACGCCACCGGTTCGTGGTCGAAAATCGGCTCCCACGTAGTGCCGTCGTTGTTGGACCTCCACACGCCGCCATCCGCCGCGCCCATGTAGTAGGTGTCGGGCTGCTGGGTGCTGCCGGTCACCGCGACCGTGCGGCCCGCGCGAAAGGGCCCGGCCATGCGCCAGCGCATGCCGGCATAGAGCTGCGGGCTCACCTGCTGCCCGGCCATCGGCATGCAAGCCGCCAGCATCGCCGCCAATCCCATGCCCAGCGTCCCTAGATAACGACGAACCATAATGCCTCCTCCAAAATTCCGGAAAGGCGACGATACAACGGGAATCCACGTTCTAGCTGGCTTTCCGCCCGGATAGCATACACCGGAGAGCGACGTAGCGGGTGTGCGCGCAATTGGAATCACGACTTCATCGAGCTGCCGGTGGTCCGAAAGGACAAACAGCGCCGACCCACCGCAACGGAAGCCGATTTAGCGGAAATTCTCTCTCAACCTTCAAGGACGATGTCGCGTTCCGGCAGGAATGGGCCGAGCGCATCGGTTTGGGCTTTGGGTTGGTACACATTGGTCCACAAACAGCCAAAGAAATCGAAACGGGGCAGGCAGCGTAAACCAACCAGAGGCAGGATGTTGAGAATGGTCGAGGCGAGTGGTCCCGAACCAGATTCAAAGCCTTGTGGAAACTTGTTGAAATCTATGGTTTCTAACTGATTCCTGTTGAACGAGTTGCGGCTACTTGTGGAAGCTTGTTGAAGTTTGATGTTCTTGGAGGCTTTGGCAGCTACAATTTCATCTACAGCTGGCCAACTCGCTCGGAGCGTTCGCGAGCCCGCGCGGTCAGCCGAGCCCGACGAACCAGTCGGAAAGTTCGGCGAATCTTTGGTCGGGCTTGTAAGCGGCTACCTTGTCGCCAGTGGTATGCACTTCGACGACGATCGCCGGAATAGCTTGGCCCCTCGCGATCTCCTCGGGAAGGTCGAGAATGTCCGCCGAGCCCCGTATCGTTAGCGCCGTGGAATTAGGGAGACCCGCCCTCGCCAGAACCTGCTGGAACGCCTCCGGCGAGCACTGGCGGCGGTTCCTGCGCGATGGGAAGCAGTAGGCGGGGCGGGCGCTGCGGCCGGAGTTGCGTTGCATCGGCTTTCGTGAGGGCTGGTTGTCTATTGCGCGGTGCGAGACGTTTTCGAAGGCTACATCGGCTTGTAGCGCGACGTCCAGGCTCCTGTGCTCCTAGGGAGATCGGAGTCACCGACGACGGTGAAGTGGAGGAGCCGGTTCGTTCACGAATTCTCGCGCTGCCCTACCGGGGCTGGCTGGGATCGATAAGGCCGCAACGGCCAGCGAGCGGAGACGAACCGCCCGGCGCAAAGCTTTCGGCGATGGGAAGCAGCGGATTCGACGGCTGAAGCTCGAGTAGCCAGATCACCGCGCCATTGGAATGTTCGCAGGCGTCGGTGAGCGTGCGGGTAAACACCACCGGAGTCGGGTTGCCTTCCCTATGCCAGGAAGTCGAGTGGGCGTAGACACCGCCATAGATTGGAAAGCGGCCGCGAACCGCCAGTTTGGCATTTTCCAGAAACGAGATGAAGCCCGTCTCCTTCTCCAAGTTCACCCACCATAGCCAGACGCCATCGACGCAGCCGCTAAGCCGATCCGCCCACCCCGAGTCGAGATCGTAGACGGTGGTAATGAACTGGAATTGCGGATTCACCCTCTGCTTGGCGCGATCGATGCTGCACAGATAATCGTGCGTGAATGTCTTGGGACTGATTCCGCGGTCGATGTCGTCGATATTCATGCCGCGGAGCCTGGGATAACGAAGGGAAAGATTCGCCAGCCTTTTTGCCCACCGCACGTAGTCCGCGCCGTAGGGCATGGAACTGGCGCCTTCACTCGGCGGGATCAGAACGGCCCAGATATCGATTCCGGCGGCGTTGGCGGCGACGACGAGTTTCCGAAAATTGGGCCAGTCGTTGGGCGGGCCGCTCCCGATCGGCATGGCGTGGCAGGTGAAGTGGTTCGCTTTCAAAGCAGCGATCGTGGCGTCGACATCGAGCGACCGATCGGCGTTGGTGAACGGCACGGACCAGGCGCAGGGGGCATCGCCCATCGCGTGCCAAGCCTGGCTTGCAGAGGACGAGCGGCGCTGGCGGGCATGGAGTGGCATGACCGCTGCGAACAGAAAAAACCAAGAAACCGCAACGAAGCGGCGATTCCAGCCTAGCATCCTCGTTTCTCCTCTTCTTCGAGACGGGCTTCGGGACTTACGCAGCCGCCGACTGCACGAAATTTTCCAGTACTCCAATTCCCTGAATCTCTCCGCGCAAGCGGTCGCCCGGCTCGAGCTTCACTCCGCGCGCCATGCCCACTCCTTCCGGCGTGCCCATGGAAATGATGTCGCCGGGCTCCAGCGTGAGAACCGAGGAAATATAACCGATGGTTTCGGGGACGCCGAAAATCATTTGAGAGGTGTGGCCCTCTTGCATCAGGCGATCGTTGACCCAGAGCCGCATCGAGAGATTGTGGGGATCGGGAATCTCGTCGCGAGTCACCAGCTCGGGGCCCAGCGGGGCGAAGCCGTCGAACCATTTCCCCATCAGCCAGTCGAAAAAGGGATCGTTCTCGCGGACCTGGCGATTGGACATGCGGCTGTTGAATTGCCGCTCGCTGATATCGTTGAGAATCGTGTAGCCGAGCACGATATCCATGGCCTGGCCAGGAGAAACGTCCCGGGCGCGGCGCGCGATTACCACCGCCAATTCCAATTCCCAATCGACAAAAACGTTGTTGCTCCGAATCGAAATCGGTACGCCGGGAGCGCTGATCCCGGTCGAAGGTGGCTTCCAGAAAACCTGCGGAGTGACTTGCGCGCCAGGCTCGATGTCTTGAAAGCCGCTTTCGACGACATGGCGGCGGAAATTGCCGGCGAGCGCGAGCAATTTCGGGCAATCGCGCAACGGGGCATCCAGATGCAAGCTGGCCATGGGCCGAAGAAATTGCACCGGTGGCCCGCTCGCTCCCGGCGGGTCCTCGAGAAGCGTTCTACGAGCCGCGGGCTCGACGGCGAGAAATCGAACCGGGCTGGTGATTTCCTCCTTCCATTGCGATCGGGCCGCCAGAGTAATGTCGAACACTTCCTGTTCCTGGCGCAGCCCGAGATGCACGCCGTCGTCAGCAAAGAATCGGAGGAGTCGCACGCTTCTATCTCGTCCTTTCCTGCGGCACGGTCACCCGACCGACCGGTTAGCTGATCCCGAAATCGCCTGTTCCTTCCCTTCTCCGCGCAGGGAGCCGAACACACCTTGTTTCTTCCAGCGCAAGGCGAAAATGGCGAAGGCCACCGCGGTGATGACTCCCGAAAGCACCGCGGAAATCCAATGCCGAGCGAAGAGTTCGGCGGTGGCCGTCACGCTGCCAATGCAAAATACCACTCCCAGTGCGGATTGGTAGACGTCGCCGCCCCACCGGACCTGCAACTCCCTCCGTTCTTCGGCCGCCAGCGACCTCGTTACTTTCCCCCACAGCCCCGGGGGCTTGCAGAGACGGTGGAAATTCTCCAGCACCTCGGGCTTTTCGGGCGGGGTCAGCAGGGTGACAAGGAGGATTATCGCCCAGCCGGCTCCGAACAAAAGCAAAAAGCCCTGCCACAATGGTCGCGTGGCAAAGCCCAGGGGGAACCAGACGACGTATCCGAGCGGCAACCCAAAGGCCAGGGCGGCAATTTCTCCCCAGATATTCATCCGCCACCAGAAGAACCGCAGCCAGGCGAGCGGCAGGATGAACGCGATCATTACATTGTTGATGAACAGGAACCACGCCATCATGCCCCTGACCAATAACCCGCCCACGAGAATCGCCAGAACCAGTAGCAGCAAGGTGGCAATGCGCCCGGCCCAGGCATAGTGCCTGGGACTGGCCTCTGGGCGGATCAGCGGCTTGTAAAGGTCGTTGATCAGGTACGAGGCGCCCCAGTTCATTTCCGTGCTAACCGCCGATTGATAGGCGGCCAGTTCGCCGGCCACCAACAAGCCCGTGAGCCCGGGGAAGGCGAACCGCCGCACGAGTTCTCCCCAAGCCCGCGCCGGTGCCACCGATCCCGCCGGAAAAACCGCCGCAGCCACCAAGCCGAGAAAGAGGAAGGGAATCACGCGAACGACGAGTGAAAGAAAGCTATTGAAGAGCTGACCGACTTGGGCGTGGTACTCGTTTTCCGCCGCCATGAATTTCTGCGCCGTGAATCCTTCCCCGGCCGCCGGTGACGCGGCGAAAAAAAGGCCTTGCAACACGAGAGCAAGAATAGTCAGAGCGGTAAAATCGCCGCCTGGCGGAGTCGCCTGGAAGAAACGGTCGCCGAACTGACGGTGGACGGCGTGATAGATATTTGCCAAGCCACCGGCCGAGTGGATGGTTACCGGAATAAGAATCAGATTCGCAATCACGAACAAAAGGAACTGAAAGATCTCCGAGTAGACTGCGCCAAGCAGTCCGCCAAGTGCCGTGTAGACCAAGGTCAGCGTGGACGCAAACAAAATCACCGGCCATTTCCCCCAACCCAGGATCGGACCCACGGACTGGGTCAACCAGCCCGTAACGTAGGCGATCAATACGAGGGCCCAGCCGAAACTGAAATAGACGGCGGCGATCGAACGAAAAAGCCTGGCAGC
This sequence comes from Acidobacteriota bacterium, assembly GCA_021788095.1. Taxonomy (GTDB): domain Bacteria; phylum Acidobacteriota; class Terriglobia; order Acidiferrales; family UBA7541; genus JAKASX01. Next base: position 25,853 of record JAJYLB010000021.1, read on the forward strand.
CCGGCCTCCATAGCGGACCTGCATGAATTCGGCTGTCGATACGATTCGCAAACGCCGCCAGAACTTCGACCAGATAACCGCAACCAGCGGCATCCAGATGGCCCAGGGAAGCCACCACCACCAGTTGCCGAGCAGGCCGCCGCTGTAGACCAACATGGTAAATGCGGAAGCCGAACCCGCAGAGGTGAATGTGGCCACCGTTGAAAAGCCGATCGCCCACCATTTGAGCGACCGACCACCCATGAAGTAGCCCTCAATGCCGCGGCTGGCGCGCCGAGTGAAATACATGCCAATGGCCAGAGCCAGGAGCGTGTACGCGGCAAGGATCGCCCAATCAACGGTTTTCATGGCTCAAAGGCCGGAATAGTGAGAGGGTGATCCATGGGGCACCCCTTACGCGGGACTAGCCGCGAGTTGATCCACCAAAGTCCGAGCCGCGAAAAAGGCGGAAGCCAGCGATTCCCGGCGCGTCAACGGGCGTTCTCCCGGAGCCGGTTCATATTCGGCGCCTTCAGTCGCCAGCATGCCGCCATTGAACTCGATGATCAAGGTGCGAGCGCCAAGCTGATGCAGCCAGCAATCCTCGTAATATTCCGCGGCCGGTTGGGGATAGGGGCGCGGAGGGCGATCGTGAAAGGCCAGTTTCTGCTCCCGCCATGCAGCTTGAATCGCCCGAGCAAGGCCAAGTTCCTGCCGGGCGAGATCGCCTTTCGAATACGGAGTAGGAGCGAAGACCTCGGTGGGGTACATAAAATTATGAAAATCAGCAACCCAATGGGGACGGAGGGCGGAGAGAACGTCCTTCACCGCGCGTGTTTCGCGGCCGTGCGTGTCGTCCCAATCGAACCACATATCAAGTCCGTCGTCGGTGAGGCTCGATCCCAACAGGTTGCCGGTCTTTTCCCACTGAGCAGTCTGATCCGGAGTAAAGCGCATCGGTGGTTTCTTGACGTAGGTGCCGTAGAAAAAGCGGCACGGCTCGTTCGCTTCGGCAAAAAACTTCTCCTTGTTCACGGGAGTCCAATCCGGCATCCATGTACCGTGCCACGAATCGGGGAAACGTCTCGAAAAGCGTTCCGCGCCGCCGGGGTTGATAAGCGGGAAGACGTGCAAAGTGACCGCATCCATGAGCCAGCCCCGATCGAGAGCCGCCCCGAATGGCGTCGCGCCGCTGAGCAAGGCATCGAGGAAGGCGAGCAAGCCGCGCGGTCCACTAGGCTCACATCCATGCATGCCCGACAGGATGGCCGCCCGTCGCGGCCCTTTGCCGATGCGAAAACCATAAACAGGCAACCCGGAAGCGGAGCGCACCAATTCCGAAAGATCGCAAGCGCCGCGATGCGCTTCTGCCAATCGGCGGAAACGATCCAAACCGTCCCGTGAGCCGAAAAACCAGTATCGTTCCTCCTCTTCCGACCAATTCAGGAATCGGCCCCGATTGGAGAGCCACGCGCCTGCATTGCCAGGCGAGGCGGATGGACGCGGCGAATCTTCGGCAGCCATCTGAAAACTTCGTGGCACAAGCACGGCTGCATCTATGGGTGCTGCAGTGCGCTTGCTGTATTCACGGCGAATGAATTCCACTCTAGAACGAATAAATCAACGCCATCTGCAAAATTCGGGGCGTCCACAGATTGGTTTTCCCCAGGCCGTTGAGCGGCACGAGCGAACCGACAGGGCATCCGCCCGGCCCGGCGAGTCCTGGAGTGCAATTCGCTGGATCGGCGGTCAAGCGATTCGTCGGGAACCACTGGCCGGTATGCCAGCTTGAGAACACGTTGAAGATCTCCAAGCGGTAGGTGAGGTTTTGGCTTTCCCGGATAGGCCACTGCTTCACGAACGAGATGTCGCCCTGACGCTGGCCAGGGACGGTAATGATGTTCCGGCCGGAGTCTCCGAGCGTGCCGGGAGTCGGCGTCGAGAAGGCGAGCGGGTTGAACCATTCGAGTAAGGACTGCTTGCTTCCCACGCTCGGGCTGCCGGTAAGGTTGGCGCGCGTGCGATCGCCGAAAAGGTTGCCGAACTGGTCGACGCCAAATGGGCCGCCGCGATTGCAGCAGTAGACGCTGGTGGGCAAACCGCTTGCGAACGTAAGAATGCCGCTGGTATTCCAATCGCCCAGGACCCAGTTCAGTGGGCCCAGCGACCAATGCTGTCCCCGGCCGATGGGCAAGGCGTAGTCGTAGCTAAAGACGAGGCGGTGAGTCTGATTGAAATCGGCGGGGCCATAGCTGCCGCGGGCGTTGTGAGCGTCTTGAATGAAGTTACTTGTGGCGGAGAAGGCAGCGATTTCCGAGGCTTCGTCCAGCGCGCGCGACCAAGTGTAGTTCGCCAGGAAGGTGAGGCCCCGGGAAAACCGCTTTTCCAACCGCACCTGCAGGGCATTGTATGTCGAGGAAAGAATGTTCGCGTTGGCGTAGCTGCGGGAATCGAAGTTCGGGAAGGGGTCGCGCTTGTCGATCGGCACGAAGTTGGGGTCGCTCCCGCACGAACTGAGCGGGCCCGAAGCGGGAATCAAGGCGACGTCGGGGATGTAGTTGCAGGGATCGCCAGCCACCGGCGGCGGGTAGGCCTGGTTGAAATGCCACTGGATCGGTTCGTGCAGGCCGTGCTGGCCGACGTAGCCGACATCGAGCATCATCGTCGGCGTAAGAGCATATTGTGCGTCGAGCGACCACTGCTCGTTGTACGGTGATTTGTTGTACGGCCACTCGGTCTGAATGAAGAAGTGGTAGTGCGGAGGAAGCGTCGAGAAGGGATTGATTGTGACCGGCGGCAGCCAGAGCGTCTTCAAGACCAGTGGCGAGGCCGTCTCGCCGCCGGTAGCGCTTGGGTAATTGGGGTTGGCCTGGAGAGTGAACAATTCGTTGGCATCGAAATTCGTGCCGTCGTAGAAGCGCATGTAGGTGTCGTAGAACATGCCGTAGCCGCCCCGGAGCACGAAGGCAGCGCTGTGAAGGGGGCGCCAGGCAAAGCCGATTCGCGGCGCGAAATCATTCACCTGCCGGGGAACCAACTGGTTCGAGACGCAGCATTGGAAATACGTGGACTGGCCCGTGGGGTTGGCCGAGCCTGGACCGACCGCTTGGACAAAGGATTTGCTGACCCACGTCAATCCGCCACCCGGATAGTTGGGATTGAGTATCGACCCGCTGTCGGTAACGTCGTGCAGGGGCGCCGGCAACTCATATCGGATTCCGAGATTCAAGGTCAGCCGAGGGGTCAGCAACCAGTCGTCTTCTGCGAACAAACTGACCGAAGTGCCGCGGAGATTGTACAAATCGCTGGCGAGGGGCACCGGTGCACCCACGCTCAGCGGGTAGCCGAGCAGAAGATCGGCAAAGCCGTTTCCGGAAGTGGGACCGGCTTTGCCGGTTGTCGGGCAGCCGGAGAAAGCCGGAGGACAGGAAGCCGTATAGGCGCCGGTGAAGCTCAGCGACCCGTTGGCGGTGAAGCCGTCGATATCCCAGAGCTGCAGGCGGCGTATATCGGCGCCGAAGGTGAAGGTCTTGTTTCCCCGAATGAATTTGAAATTGTCCACGACCTGATAAATGTTATCCTTTTGACTGTAACCGTTGTTGCCCTGGCCCAGACCGAAATAGCCGTCGCCGACCCCGACGTTCGGCAGTCCATACATCGCTGGATTGGAGGTGGTGTTGGCCAAGCCGAGCTGCGAAGAGAGGTTCGGGCCGAAGGCGGTGACCGCGCCCTCGTGGAAGTTGTCCCGGTTGTAGCCGAGGCGCAACTCATTGAATGCCGTACCCGCGAAAGTGTGCTGCCAGTTGATGCCAAACAAACGGGTCCGGCTGAACGCTTCCGTGCTGTCAACGGGAACAATGTTGGGGAAAGTCTGGTCGAGATTCTCGACGATCATGGTGTAGGAAATCTGATCGCTGCTGCTGAAATGGTGGTCCACTCGAGCGGTAACGGTATCCGTATTGGTGGGGCTCGAAGGCAAAGGACCAGCGAAATTCAGGCAAGGTAGCTGGCAACTGACGTTGGCGACGGGAAAGTAGGAAAGGATCTTCTGCGAAATCGGATTGATTTCCGAGGGCAGAATCGCGTTGTTGGAAAACTGAGTTCGCCCCGAAGGGTCGGTTGCGGTGGGGCCGACCGAACCCGTGGTCGAAGGATCGTAGATGGGATAGGGCCAGTCGGAGAAATTTCCCGAAAGTTCTTGCTTCGTCGGTGCTTGAAACTCGGCGATGCCGCCGCCTTGGCGCAGCCTTCCTCCTTCGTAGTTGAAAAACCAGAAAGTACGATTCCGACCGTGATAAACGAACGGAAGGATGGCCGGACCGCCTAAGGAAAAACCGAATTGATTTTGTTTGAGCGGAATTTTCTCAGGATTGTGAGTGCCATTCAGCGCATTGAGATCGCCAATGATCGGGCTGCGGGGCTGGAAAGCATCGTTGCGAAGGAAATCGTAGGCATTGCCATGCCACTGGTTCGAGCCGGATCGAATCGCCACGTTGACTTGGGCTGAGCCGTTGCCATATTCGGCCGAATAGAGGCCGTTTTGGAGCTTGAATTCCTGCACGGCATATTGCGAGGGCACGGCGGTCGCCTTGGCGAAAAAGAAATCGCTGTCGGTCACGCCATCGATCAGATAGTCGATCGAAGCCGGCCGCGCTCCGTCCACACTCATCTCGCGAAAACTGGGATTCAGCCCGTGTTGATCGAAAACGCTGGTTTGGATGCCGCCGGCCGGCGTGGTCACGCCGGCGTTGATGGCCACCAGGGAGGTAAAATCGCGGCCATTGAGCGGTAAGGCTTGAATCAACCGGTTGCTGACCACCTGCCCGACGGTGGCATTGTCCGTTTGCAGCATCTGTGCGGCGGCGGAAACCGCCACCTGCTGGGACAAGCTACCGACCTCGAGCTGAAAATTCACCCGCAGCGTCTGATCCACCTGCAGAATCACGTTCCGACTGACGGCGGTCTTAAAGCCAGTAGCCTGGCAGGTGATAAGGTAGGTCCCCGGCAGCATGTTGACGAAGACGTAGTCGCCCGAGCCGGTGGTCTTGAACGTGGTCGAAATGCTGGTGGCCACGTTCTGGGCCGTCACTGTCGCGCCGGGTACCGTCGCCCCGGACGGATCCTGCACGTGCCCGAGAATGGTTCCGCGAGCGCCCTGGGCGCGCGCCGGGGGCGCGAACAAACTTCCCAGCAGTGCACAGCACCCGAGTAGCGCTCCGACCCTTCGAGGTGTCATCGGAATGTCCCCCTTCGTTCCGTATTGCTCTTCGGCTGCTCGCCGCTTCGTTCTGCTCATCAGAACGTACTCGGCGCCCAGCCCGAAGCAGCGGTATTTTCATTCGCATATGGAAGGGTGTCAAGAGGAAGTGCGGCGATTTCATTCTGCTGCGCAGAATTGCCTCTGTACAACTTCTTGCCAATCCTGCTAGACTCCGCCCGTATGCCTGCCCGAAATTACGTCGCGTTGGTCGAAAAAACCATTCGCCTGCTGGAGGCCTTCGCGGGCGAGCAGGAAGTGCCGCTCGCGCGGCTGGCGCACCAGACCGGCTTGGTAAAAAGCAGCGCTTTCCGCATTCTCTTCACGCTGGAGCGGTTGGGATACGTGGAGCGGAAGCCGCGAGGGCTGTACTCGCTCTCGCCGCAGATTGACGCGCTGTCGGTGAAGGCTCTTCAGGCTCCCGACCTGGGTTCGTTGGCGGCGCCTCTGATGGCTGGCGTGCTCCGCAGATTTCAGGAAACGGTTAACCTTGGGGTGCTGGACAACGGCGAAGTTCTCTATATCCGGGTGCTCGAAAGCTCCCACACGTTTCGCATCGCCGCCCACGCGGGCATCCGGAGCCCGATTCATTCGACGGCACTCGGCAAATGCCTGGTGGGGACGTTGCCTCGCCAGCAACTCGATGAAATTCTCGGCAAACGCCCGCTGCGCCGCATCACTCCCCGAACGATCTGCCGCCGAGCCGATTTGTACGCCGAATTGGAAAGAGTGAAGTTTCGCGGCTACGCCGTCGACAATGAAGAGGATTCCCGCGGCGCCCGCTGCGTTGCTGCCCCGATTCGCGACCCTGCCGGACAGGCGATTGCGGCGATGAGCATATCCGGTCCGGCTACGCGGATGACGCGCGGTCTGGAAGAGCCCATGATCGCAACGCTCCGCGACATCTGCGGCCAAGTTTCCCGCTTGTATGCCTACACGGTCAGCACGCCGCCAATCGCCACTCGGGGGACTTGCTAGGCATGGAACTGGCACTTCTGGGCGGGGCCCCGGTTCGCCAAAAGCCATTCCCCATTTGGCCCGACTACGGTGACGCCGAACGCGAATCGCTCCTGGAAGTGCTCCACAGCGGCTCGTGGGGCGGCTACAACCGGAAAGTCAGCGAATTCGAAGGAATGTTTGCGACGTTGCATGGCGTGAATCATGCGGTGTCCTGCGCCAACGGAACGGTCGCGCTGGAAGTGGCGCTTCGCTCGCTGGGCATTCGGTGCGGCGACGAGGTGATTGTTCCCGCCATCACTTTTGTGTCGACGGCAACTTCCGTTCTCCTCTGCCACGGCGTTCCGGTCTTTGTGGATATCGATCCCCTCACTTTGAACCTGCTTCCCGACGCCGTCGAGGCGGCCGTGACTCCGCGCGCGAAAGCCATCGTGGCCGTGCATTTCGGGGGTCATCCCGCCGATATGGATCGCTTGCCGGAGATCGCCCGCCGTCACGGCCTCGCTCTTATCGAGGACGCCGCCCACGCTCCCGGCGGGGCTTGGCGAGGCGTTCCCGTCGGAAATTTCGGTGATGCGGCTACGTTCAGCTTCCAGGCATTCAAGCTGGTCACTTCGGGAGAAGGCGGAGTTCTGCTGACCAACTCTTCTGATCTGGCGGAACGGATGTGGAGTTATTGCAATCAGGGCAGGCGGAAGAGCGGGGGCTGGTTCGAGCACTTCACTCTGGGGAGCAACTACCGCATCACCGGTTTTCAGGCCGCTTTGCTCTGCGCCCAATTGCAGAAGCTTCCGCAGCAAATCGAGACGCGATCGCAAAACGTCGGCTATCTCCGCCGGCTTCTTACGGACTTTCCTGGTCTGGCGCTGCCCCAGGACGATTCTCGTGTTTCCCGGCACCCGTATTATTTGCTGACTCTGAGATACGACAAAAGCGCCTTTGGCGGCCTCCCTCGCGACGTATTCCTCCGCGCGGTCCAAGCCGAGGGTATTCCCGCCCTGCCCACTTATCCTCATCCCCTTTACCTCAACCCGGTTTTTCACGAAGAGGCGCTCCCCCCCTGTCGCTGTGCCCAGTGGAAGGCCGCGCAGAACTACCAAGCGCTTTCCCTGCCGGAAAGCGAACGCATCTGCAAAACGGGCATCTGGCTGGAGCACAACCTGTTTCTGGGCGGCCGCACGGACATGGAGGATATTCTGGCTGCCTTCGACAAAGTCCGGCGGCAGGCGGATTCCCTTCGTTCTTTTTCGTCGGCATCCGGAATTTCCAGCGAATGATTTTCCCTCGCTTAGCTGCGCTCGCTATCGCCTTGGTTTTGGCCCTGCCTGGGTTCGCGCAGACCAGGCAGCCAACGCACGACCCCCAATGGTCCTTCGAGGAAGACTTTGGCCACGGCATTCCCGGTTGGATGAGTTATCCGCTGTCGCAGGACGTCGGCTACGACCCGACGCTCTTCACCGCAGACGCGAGCGGCACACCCGCAGTGGTTCGCGATGTCGTCGACGAGGGCCAGCGCCGCCTACGGGTGGGGATGGTGCGGCCGCTGTCGTTTCGCGCCACTGCCGCGTCCGCTTTCCGCATCGTCTATTCCCTTCAGGCCTGCGGAACCATCCGCGGCGCCAGCGTCACTCTCGCCGGCGCGGATGGCCGGCGGTTCAGGGCCCCTCTCCCCGCCCAACCCGGCACGCACGACGTGAGGCTTGTCGGTGGCGATTTCCGCTTGCCTGATCACCGCGTGGCCCTGCAAGCGATTGTGCTCGAAGCAGACGTTGATCATCCAGCCTTCGGCTCGCACGTGCGTTTGGTTCTCAGCCGCTTCGAAATTCATGCCGAGCGCGCCGCTCGGCCGTCCTTGGTTGCTCCTGCCCTCGCCGCATCTCGCGTGGATCCGCTCCGCGTGGCGCGCGTGGTGGTGGACGCGCGGCATCCCCTCGTCGTGCACCTCGCCGGCTCCTCCTCGGCGGGCCTTGCCCTCTATCGCGGCGACGGCTCCCTGGCCGAGCGCGAATCGATTCCGGCAGGTCGCAGCCTTGATGCCCTGTCCGCCGGATCAGATACCCCGCCCGGCCTTTGGACTGCGAAGGTGAGCGAAGGCAGCCAGGAGCAACAAACGTTCCGTTTTCTCGTCCTGGGTCCTGTGCCGGCCCATCCCCGCGTATTGCTGACCCCCAAACGCCTCCAGCAGCTCCGCTCGCAACCCGGCGGCGCGGCCCTGCAGCGACTCGTGCACCAGAGGGCGCGGGAATGGCGAGCCCTGACTCGGCAGGATGCCCAAGGGGGATTCAACATTCCGCGAACGTCACCCGATTCGGTCTTTCCAGGCCTGCCGGAATATTTTTCTCTTCTCGAACGATACAGCGACGCGATCGTCTTCAACGCCCTCGATTCCGCTTTCGGACCGCACCCGGGCAGTTTCGCCGCCGCCCGCCAGGGCCTCCTGACCATCGCGCAATGGCCCTCCTGGACGCCGGCCTGGTTTGCCGCCCATGGCTTGCACACGTATTACGAAGTGGGAGTATTCTCCCAACGGATAGCCCTTGCGTACGATCTCACCGCCGCCCGTTTGGACTCGGCCGATCGTCAACGCATCGCGGAGGGCTTCTGGCGCAACGCGATTCAGCCCACGGTCGAGGAATATTTTTTCTCCGACCGCATGCCGATTGCCGCCAGCAATTGGATGGCCAATTCCGTTGGCGGAGCGATCGCGCTCTGCGTGGCTCTCTACGGCGACGTTCCCTCCCGGAGCCGCCGCTACGGAGTCGCCCTCGCCGAGCTGATCACGGCGTACGAACGATTGCTCAACGGGCTCTTTCCCGGCGACGGCAGCGAAGCCGAGCCTGCCGGATACGAAGATTTCGCTTTGGAAGGTATGTCCTGGGGCGCGGCTGCCCTGGCCTCGCTGGGCATTCGTCCGCCAGGTCTCGCCAGGATGATGGAAGCCTTCTGGTGGCCGCGTTATGCGGAATTCCGCCCCGGTCTGTTTCTCGACACCGGGGATTTCGGCGGCAATCTGCAGGCGCTCTCCGGCTTCGCATGGGCTGCGGAAAATTCGCGCGATCCCGCCGCCGAGGCCTTTTACGCGACGGCCGCCAGCCGGACCCTGTTCAATTTCCCCCAACTCCGGCACACGGGGCGCGCGCTCGAGTCGGCACCGGGATTGCTCGATTTGGTTTGCTGTACGAGTCCAGTGCCGAAAGTCCCCGATCCCGTCCCCTCTCGCATCTTCCCGTTGCGAGGCAGCGCCGTGCTGCGCAGCGGTTGGACTCCCGGCGACACGGTAATTTCCATTCGCGCCGGGCCGTGGTTCAATCACGAACATCACGACCAGGGCAATTTTCTCGTCGCCGCTTTCGGGGAGGAGTTGATCGGCGAGGCCGGCTACGCTGATTATTACAAGGATCCACGCTATGAGGACTACTTCACCCAGGCGCCCGGCCATAATACCGTCGTGCTCGGCGATGACCCCTTCAGCCAAGGGAACTACGACGGCCGCTATTGGAAGGCTCTTCACACTTTTCCTTCCTTTCGGCGACACGTGTTCTCCAGCGGCGTCGATTATTTGGTCGCCGACCTCGCTCCTGCTTACAAAAAGCGCCTTACCCGATTCGTGCGCGAATATCTGTATCTGAAGCCCGATCTCTTGATTCTTCGCGACCGCCTTCGTTCCGCTGCGCCGCGACGCTACTCCTGGCTCCTGCATCCCGCCGCGGGAACGGCGGTAACCACTTCCGGCTCGCAGGCGCAGATCGTAGGCGCCGCTGCACGCGCCCTGATCACCGTAGCCGACCCGGCAATTCCCTGGCGAGTTCAGCCGGCCCCCATCCCCATCAATGCTTACGACCAATTCACCGGCGGCCGGATTCCGCCTCGGCAGGTGCTACGCCTGAATCCGCCAATCAAACGGAACGCAGGTTTCCTGGTCGGAATTCGTTTCGAACGGAAAAGCACGTCGTTCCAGCCGCTCGAACCGATCCATTCGCCTTCCGCCGAAGGATTTCGCCTGCCAACCGGCGCCGGGGTCGCTTTATTCCGAACCACCACGGCTCCGCTCGAAACCGCCCGCTCCGGCTCGCAGGGTTTTTCGACCGATGGCGATGAACTTGTTGTTCGACGAGTGGGAACCGATACGGTAGTTTTTGTCGCCCGCGCGCGCCAACTCCGCCGAGACGGCTCCGTTCTGCTGGCGTCCACGGCCGTGGCCGACGAGGCAGCGGCAATCAGCGATTCGGCGCTCCGCGTATCCATTGCGTGCGACCAAACCACCGATCTGCGCCTTTGGAGTGAACACCCTCCCCTGCGCGTCACGGTGGATGGCCAAATCGCCGCGGCCGAGCACACACGGGGCTTCCTCTTGGTCCCTCATCTCAGTCCCGGAGAACATGATGTCCGCGTCGTCTACCATTGAGCTAGCATTCGCGGAGGTTGCCGACTGGAACCTCTTCGATGCCAACGCGCGTGTTGGGCGATCGGGCATGCAAGGCGTGTTGGCGCTCGAGAGCGGCGAGCTGTTGCTCGAGATGGACCGCTTTGGCATTCGGCGCGCCATGGTTTCCCATTTCGCTGCCGAAGAATACGACGCCCAACGAGGAAACGATCTGCTCGGCCAAGCCATTGAAAGCGCCGATAGGCTTTTCCCGCTCTGGGCCGCGATACCCGATGCGGGCTTCATCGAATCGCTCGAGCGCAGGCGGCCACGGGCGGTTCGCTTGTCATACGGCGCCAAGAAACACAATTTCTCTCCTGCTTTGTGGTGTTCCGGCGCGCTGCACGACTATCTCCAGCAAAATTCTATTCTTGCCGTTGTCGCCAAGGAGGATATCGAGTGGGAGTCGCTGGCGCGGCTCCTCGAAAACTTCCCCCGGCTCGACCTCCTTCTGCTCGATGCCGGCTACCGCGCCGACCGGTACCTCTTCCCTCTTCTGCAACGCTTCGCTCATCTCTATTTCGACAGCTCGACCTATCTGGCGCATCGCCAGCTCGAGACCTTTGTGAATCGGTTTGGTCCAGATCGCCTGGTTTTCGGCAGCCGTCTCCCACTCTATACACCGGGGGCCGCAGTGGCGGTGCTGGTCACAGCCCGGATCCGGGAGGAAGCCAAACGCGCCATCGCCGGCCGAACCCTGGCTCGCCTGCTGAGCGTCGAATCGGAGTCGAGATGAAGCCGCCGCTCCCCATCTGCGACTGTCACGGCCATTTTGGCGTTCATCCCGATTTCCCAGCCTATGCGCAAACGGCGGAAGACCTGGTTGCCGTGATGGATCTGCTGGGAATCGAGCTGCTGGCAGTGACTTCAACGCTGGCCTGCTACTCCGACTGCCCGCGGGGAAATGCGGAGGTAGCCGCTCTCTTGGAAAAATATCCAACGCGCTTTCGCGGCTACGTGACGGTGAATCCCAATCCACCGGGCGAGGCGCTGGCGGAGTTACAACGTTGGAAGCGTTTTCACACTCCGCCGCTGATCAAGCTTCATCCCGACCTGCATCATTACCCCGTGGACGGGCCGCATTATCGGCCCGTTTGGGAACATGCCAACCAGACGCGCGCCGTTGTGCTCGTCCACACCTGGGAGTCGGATCCCAACTGCGGGCCGCTGCTGCTCGCGCCCGTGGCACGACAGTTCCCTCAGGCGAGGATCATTCTGGGCCATTCCGGAGTCACTTGGCGCGGCTACGAGCAGGCCGTCGAAGCGGCGCAGGCGGCCTCCAATCTGTTCCTAGACATCAGCGGCTCCCAGTCGCATCGAACCGTGATCGAATGGATGACGGAGCGTCTCGGCGCCGACCGCGTCTTGTTTGGGTCTGATTTGCCGTATCTGGAGGCGGCCACGTCGCTGGGCCGGGTCCTGGCGGCGCGGCTGGCGCAGGCGGAAAAGGAGAAAATTCTGCGTACGAATTTTCTTTGTTTGTTGGAGGAGTTCGGCGTGCCTTCCGCTCGCTCCGGGAGCGCAACCGAAGCGCGATAGGGGCGAATTGTCGCGCTGCGACGGAGCGGCGAGCGTGGAAGCTCCGCCGCGGCCGACGCGCAAATTCAGCATGAATCGCTTGCCCTTTGGCAAGCAAGGTGAATGCAATGGAAAAGATTCGCGTGGGGGTGATTGGACTGGGGATCATGGGCGAGCTCTACGTGAAGGTTTACTCGGCCCATCCTCTGGCGAGCGTGGTCGCCGTCAGCAGTCGGCGGCAGAAGCGCGTGGACGAGATCCAGGCGCGCTTCCACGTTCCCCATGGTTTCACTGATTATGGCCAAATGGTCGAGCGGAAAGATCTGGACGCCGTGGTCGTCGCCACGCCCGATCGGCACCACTTTGCTCCAGCTAGCGCCGCACTCGAGGCAGGCAAGCACGTGCTCGTCGAAAAACCCTTCACCACAAGCACCCGCGAAGCTGACGAATTGATCCGCCTTTCCCGCCGCGTCGGCAAGACGATCCAAGTGGCTTTTAATCACCGCTGGCTTTCCGCCTATCACGAAACCAAGCGGCAGATTGCCGCAGGGGAAATCGGCGCGCCACTCGCCGGCTACGCCCGAAAAAACGACACGATTTTCGTCGCCACCGACTACATCTCCTGGGCCGGCGAAACCACTTGCGCCTGGTTCCTCTCTTCCCACGACATCGATCTGATGCGCTGGTGGCTCGCCTCGGAACCCCTGGAAGCCCGGGCTTGGGGCCGCGCCGAAGTGCTCCGAAACCGCGGCATTCCCACCTACGATCTGATTCAGGCTCAGGTCCGTTTCGCTTCCGGAGCCATCGTCACGTTCGAGTCGGCTTGGGTCTATCCCAATGCCTTCCCCACTATCGTGGATTCCTTCATGGAAGTCATTGGCAGCGCCGGCCTCGTGCATCTGGACCGCAAGCGGGAATCGATGGAAGTGAGCACCGAGAACAAATTCACCTATCCCAAGGGCTTTCTAACAGCGGAGATATTCGGCCGGCTTCGCGGCGCGTTTCCAGCTTGTCTCGAGGATTTCCTCTACGCCGTCGCGGAAGGCTCGACGCCCCAGGTCACCGCCCTCGACGGCCGCCAGACGACGGCCGCTCTCGAAGCCATCCATCGTTCGCTCGAAACGGGCGTCGGCGAATCCGTCGCCCCGCTTCCGCCCGACCTTGCCATTGCCGATGCGGCCCGCTGACCTCGCCGTTCTTTGCGCCTACTTTGCGACGATGCTCGCCGTGGGCGCCTTCTATGCCCGGCGGATCCACTCGCTCGACAGCTACTTCGCCGGCGGCAAGCAACTTCCCTGGTGGCTCGCCGGCGTTTCTTTCCTGATGTCGTATGTCAGCGCCCTTTCCATCGTTGTCTACGCCGGGCTCGGTTATCAGTTCGGTCTCACCGCTCTCTCGATCTACTGGACTACGGTCCCCGCAACAATTCTCATCACTCTTACGCTGGCCCGGCGCTGGCGCAGAACCGGAATCATCACTCCGGTAGAATTTCTCGAGACGCGCTTCTCCGCGTTTCTCCGCCAGGTGTTTGCCTGGTCGGGCGTTCCACTGAAGGTAATCGACGAAGGCCTGAAAATCGTGGCCATTGGGATATTCGTCTCCGTGGGAACCGGCCTGAAGCCGGCCGAGGCGATGATCGCCGTCGGCTTGATTACGCTCGCCTACACGACCATGGGAGGATTGTGGGCGGTGGTGATCACCGATTTCGCCCAGTTCGTCCTCGTGACCACGGTCATCGTCATGCTGCTTCCCCTCAGTTTGCGGGCAGCCGGCGGCTGGCGGCGGTTTATGGCGCAGGCTCCGCGTGGTTTCTTCCATCCGGTCCATTGGCCCTATGGTTGGACGTACGTTGGCGCGTTCTTCGTTCTTAGCACGCTCTCGCTGGCCGGGAATTGGTCGCTGATTCAGAAGTTCTATTCGACGCGCAGCGATCGCGAATGCCGCCGGGTCGGCTGGCTGGCTAGCTTCCTTTTTCTCATTCTTCCGCCGCTCTGGATTCTGAGCGGAATGGCGGCGCGGATCTTCCTCGCTCCTGCGGGGATCGATCCTCAGACAGTCTATGCACGCCTCAGCGCGTCGCTGCTGCCGCCGGGAATGCTGGGCTTGGTGGTGGCCGCCTTGTTTGCGGCAACGATGTCGGTGCTCTCCTCCGGGTACAACGTGACTGCCGCGGTTCTCACGGTCGACGTGCACCAGCGCTGGATTCATCCTCGCGCCTCACCAGACGAGCTGCTAGTCGTTGGCCGAGTGCTCACCTGTGCGATCGGCCTGCTTGCTCTGGCTCTCGCTCTCGCCGTCACCGACTTCCACTGGACCATCTTCAATACCATGGTCGAAGCATTCAGTTTCTTCCTTCCGCCAACGGTGCTTCCCATGCTCGCCGGCCTGCTGAGTCGCCGCCTTTCCTCCCGCGGAGCTTTGGCCGGTTTTGCGGTCGGAATTCTGGCCGGCGCCGCGCTTCTCGGCTACCAGGCATGGGCAAGGCCCGCGAACGCAGCCTCGTTTCAGGAATGGAGCATTTTCTTGCCCACGGCTCTAACGCTTCTGACGTTGTGCGGCGCGGCGCTTTGGCTCCCCGCCCAGGGCGCCGAAGGGGAGCAAGTCGCACGTTTTTTCCTTCGGCTGGAGGAGCCGGCGGCCCTCACGAGTGATCGAGAAGTCGCCAGCCCCGCTCCAATCGTCGGATTGGTGATTCTCGTGATGGGCCTCGTTCTGACTCTGCTGGGATCGGGAATCGTCGGCGTTCACGCAAACGGGCTGACGGCTTCGACCGGAGCGTTTTTTGTCGCGATCGGAATCTGGATGCGCGGCGGGCGCGCGATGCGGGCTGTTTCGACGCTTTTCTGGCGGCGGCCGCGCGGCGCACGATAAAAGGCCTCGATCTTTGCTTGGAAGGGGGAAAATGGCACGAGACGCGCCAACGCACGAGGACGGCATGAGCCGGGAGCCGCTCTTGCTTCTGATTGATTCCGGCGCAACTCACACTCGCGTCATTTTAGCGAGCGTGTCCGGAAGAATTCATCGTCGCGCAGTTGCTGGGCCGAGCAACGCCTACGCCGTGGGCGAGGCGGTGGCTCGCGCAAATCTCCGAGGCGCGGTGGGCAAGGCGTTCGCTACGGGAGGAGCTTCGCCCGCGAACGTCGTTGGCGTGGTCGTCGGTGGAGCAGGCATAGATATCGACGGCAGAGGTGCGGAAGGAATGGAATCCGATCTTCACCGGTCCTTTCCTTGCGCGCGACTACGGCTGATGACCGATGCCGTCATCGCACTGGAGGGAGCGCTGGCTGGAGCGGCCGGCGCGGTTGTGGTGAGTGGAACCGGATCGATCGTCGTGGGTAAGGACGCTCGCGGGCACATCCAGCGTGCGGGGGGCTGGGGCTGGCTGATGGGCGACGAGGGCAGCGGCCAATGGATCGGGCGCGAGGCTTTGCGGGCCGCCGCCCGCGCTGTCGACGGCGCTGGGCCACCTACGCGGCTGGTTCAGGCGTTGGCCCGGCACTACCGAGTCCCGAACTTCCGCCGGATCATCGATCCCGTCTACCGTCATCCGAACCCCGCCGAGATTGGGGCCCTTGCGCCCGTGGTTGCGCGCCTCGCTGCCCAAAGCGATCGCGTCGCTCGGGACATCTTCCGGCGCGCCGGTGGCGCGCTCGGTGAACAAGCGGCGACGCTCGTTCGCCGTTTCGGACTCCGACAGCCGAACGTCAGCTACCAGGGTTCGCTATTCCAGACGGGACGATTCTTGTTGAATCCGCTGCGGGCGGCGCTCCGAAGCCACTGTCCTCAGGCGCGCCTCGTCGCCCCGATCCTTCCGCCGATTGGCGGAGCATTTCTGATCGGCCTCGGCCTGATTGGCGCCGAGCCCTCCCATGACGTTCTAGATCGCTTGCGACGGAGTCTCGATGGCTGAACTCAGCGCCGGATGGTCGCGGGAGGAGATCGCGCTGCCTGCAGGCGTGCCCATGGCCGGCTACATCGCTCGCCGCGGCCGCTCGACCGGCTTCCTCAACCCCCTCTATGTTCGCGCCCTGGTTCTCCAACAGGGCAAAATCCGGGTCGCTATCTTCCTGTGTGATGTTCTGCTCATTTCGAATCGCTGGGGGATGCGACTTCGCCGGCGACTGGGAAAAGCGCTGGGCATCTCCCCAAGCCGCGTTTTTGTCGCCGCCACCCACACTCATTCAGGCCCGCTGGTCGACGCGGCGCCCTTCCGCTTCGCCGCAGGACCAAGACCATCCACTCGGATTCAATCTCGAATTGAAGCCGCCCTCGAGCTTGCAGCCTTCCGCGCAGTCGCCCGTTTGCTGCCCGCGCATCTCGAATTTGCTCGAGTCTCGATCGCCGGAGTCGCCAGCGACCGGAATCATCCAAGCCGGCACAGGAAACAGAGCTGTTTTCTGCTTCGCTTTCGCGCGCCCGTGGCAACCGCCCTGCTCGGCGTCTACGGCTGCCATCCAACCGTCCTCGGCTTTGACAACACCCGGTTTTCGGGCGACCTCCACGGTGAAATCAGCCGCCGATTGGAGAAAACGGTCTCCGTCGCCCTGATCGCCAACGGAGCCGCCGCCAACATCAGCACCCGTTTCAGCCGCACGGGCCAGAATCCGCGGGAGCTGTATCGGCTGGCGGCGCTCGCTTGCCGTCAATTGACACGCGCCCGCTTCCATCCGATGCCACAACCTCGCCTCGGTGTCCGGCACGTTCGAGTCGCTCTGCCTCGACGCGACCTGAGACGCGTTCTCCCTTTGCCGGCCGCCAAGCCGGGTCGGCTCGGCATTGTCGCGCGAGAAGCCGTGCAGATTCGCGAGCAACTCGCGCGGGCGCCGGCCCTCGCGAAAAAGAGCTTCGTCGTGGGATTGGACCGCTTGGCCTTGGACCATGTTTCCTTCGCCGTGCTCCCCTTCGAGCTCTATGCGGATACCAGCGATTTTCTCTGGAGAAACGCGCGAACGATTCCTCTGTGTTATGCCAATGGGTACTGGGGCTACGTGCCATCGGCCGCCGCGCGCGAGGATGAGTATGAAGCGGTGTCCTCGTTGTTCGATTCCCGCGCAGATATGCGGTTGCGTCGCGCGCTGAGCTGGTGAATGCGTTCACCGCCCGTCGGGACGAAAGCGGCGGATTCGATCCTGATACGGAGAGATGACCTTGCGAAGATCTTCCAGCGTTCCATTCATCAAGTTCGCGCTGGGAAAAGCGGCCGGCGCCTTCCCTTCCGCCGCCAGCGCCGCTGCCGCGCCGACGAAAACAGAGTGCAGGATTGCCGCTCCGGCAATCGTCGACAGCGGTCCCAATCGTGTCGGCAACCCCTCGATGGTAACCGCCGCGTCGCCGGGCGGACAATGATTGTCTAGAATCAAGTCGGCCACTTCAAAAAGCCGCTTTCCCGACGGATGCAAGGAAATGGAATTCTTCGATTGCGCCAGATTGGTCAGGGCCATCACCCTCATCCCCGCCGATTTCATCCGCGAGGCTATTTCCACCGGCAGTCCGTTCCTGCCCGAATTCGAGATCACAATCCCGGCGTCTCTCGCGGAAAATCCGGCCGCGGCGGCCAGTTCTCCCGCAGCTTCCGTCGATCGTTCGAATTCGCTGCTTTCCACCACTCCCCGCTCGAATCCCAATCGCGGATCCAGAATGGCATTTACGGCCACCAGTCCGCCCGCACGATAGAACGCTTCCTGCGCCAGCAACGAGGAATGCCCCGTCCCAAACACATGCACGATGCCGCTGGCCGCCAGGCAGTCGGCCACGATCCGGGCCGCTTCCAAAATCTGTTCTTGCTCGATCTGCTCGACAATCCGACGAACTGCCCGCGAGTACCGCGCAACGGCCCCGCTGACCGCTTCCGAGGAAAATTCCATGCTCTCCGCCCCCGTTCTTGTTCCGTATCAAATGTAGCACTCTTTCGGCTCCCCGGCGGGTTGCGGAAAGGAACCCCAAGATGCATCCGCACGGGCTCTTCACCGTGAATTCGATTGTGGAAACCCCGTGGCAGCCACCGGGCAGCCCCGACAGGCAAAGCCGTCTGG
Source organism: Acidobacteriota bacterium (assembly GCA_021788095.1). Taxonomy (GTDB): domain Bacteria; phylum Acidobacteriota; class Terriglobia; order Acidiferrales; family UBA7541; genus JAKASX01. Next base: position 44,019 of record JAJYLB010000021.1, read on the forward strand.
CAAGAGCTTCCCGTTCCCACTGAAGAGTGTAATATTCCTGTCCGGAGAGGATATCCGGATAAGCGATCGCGAACTCCGAGAGGAGTCTGGCCACAGAATCCACAGAGAGAGGCCGGCATGAACAGAAGAAGGTTTCTCGCAACTTCGCTGAGCAGTTGCGCGCTGGGAATCTCCAGAAGGGCCTGGGCCGACGCACTGCAACCGGGAGGGACGACTGGCATCGTGAAGGAACTTGCGGGAATGTCCCTTGCCGCGCTTCGCGATCGATATCGCCACGATCTCTTTGATGAATTCTTGCCTCTGATGGACAAATACGTCGTCGATCATCGGTACGGGGGCTTCCTCTGCAACGTCAACGCCGACGGCACGCATAGCGACGAGATCAAGCAAACCTGGTTCTTGGGAAGAGGGACATGGGTCTATTCGTTCCTTTACAACCACTTTGGGAAATCCCCAGGGCACCTGGCCGTCGCGCGTGGCGCCCTCGATCTCCTATTGAAATCGAAACCTTCCGGCGAAAATCAGCTCTGGCCGACCAACCTCTCCGTCAACGGCAAACCCCTTACTCCTCCCGCCGCAAACATCTATGGCGACGTCTTCATCGCCGAAGGCCTTGCGGAATATTCCCGGGCGACTGCAGACCGCCAGTACTGGGATCTGGCGAAGCAGATTCTACTGAAGTGCCTGCGAGTCTACGGTCGAGCCGACTATGATCCCGGCGTTGTCAGCGAATACAGCGGCCCAAGACCGATTCCCTATCCTGGCGCCAGAATCCAGAGCGTGGCTATGGTCCTGATCCGAACGATCGCGCAAATGCTGGAGATGCATCGCGACGCGGAATTGGAAAGCGTCGTTTCCGATCAAGTTCGCGCGGTGATCGAAAAGCATTTCAATCCCGAATTTCGATTGAACAACGAGCTGCTGAGCCATGACTATTCCCGCCCGACGAATGAACTGGCGCAGTTCGTCTACACCGGTCACAGCATCGAGACCTTATGGATAATCCTTTACGAGGCGGTACGGACTGCTGACCGTCATCTATTCCAGATCGCCGCGCACCGCTTCCATCGACACGCCGAAGTAGCTTGGGACGATGTCTACGGCGGAGCTTTCCGCAGCCTGGACAACGTGGACGAGAACCAATGGCAATTGGACAAGGCATTGTGGCTGCAGGAAGAACTCATGAATGGCAGCCTCTTCGTCATCGAACGGACCGGCGCGCCCTGGGCGAGGGAACTGTTTGGCAGAACGTACCCCTACGTGCGCTCGAAGTATTTTGTCGATCGCCTCGGGTATTCGTTCTGGATCAGCTACGGAGACCGAAAAGTGGTTCTCCAACCCAAACTCACTCGCGTCGAGAATTACCATCACCCCAGACACTTGATGCTTAGCCTGCTCGTTCTGGATCGGATGATTCGCCGCCACGGAGCCGTTTCAGGGCTGTTGGGTGGAGACGCACCCGGGGGAATCCGATGAGACCGAGCATGCGGCGGCTCGAAAGGGCGTTAGGAGGCGCCGATCCAAGGGGGGTTGACGCAGAAGGCCTCGAAAACAACTACTGATTCCGGCCAAGCGATTTATCCGGTGGATGCTCACGACTTGTATCCCACCCGCCTGGTTCTCTCCGCCCCTCGTGGTTCGCGTCCCGACTGGCAAACGATCGTCATCAAAGCGGAATCGAGTGCAAGATCCGTTGGGCGCATTCCCTTTCGAGTGAGCTACGGCAAGAGCGGGCGGTGATTGGCGAGTGGCGCGAGCGGCTCACATCCCCGGTCCCATTGAAAAGAATGGTCGGGGCGAGTGGTCCCGAAACTTCGGGATGAACCATGCAAAAGTGGTCGGGGCGAGTGGTTCCGAAGTTTCGGGATGAACCCGAATCCGGGCGAGCCCGAACGCGTCGAACATTGCCTCCGCCTCCCTTCTAGAACTTGTCTTTGTGCGGATGCATGCTCTTCCTAAGCCCGGATCGGTAAATTGTCAGTAAAGAGGCTGTAGTTTCTAAGTCATTTGCGTACAAGGAGCTGTGGGGTGTCAGGTAACCGGTGGAGTGGCGGGCGACTCGTCATGGCGCCGGTTTGAGCGCCCCAAGGCTCCCCTCACACGAGAAGCGTCGGTATGAGTGAGCCGTACGGTGTGAGTAGGATTTCTCGAAAGCCGAACGTGGATCAGTCGCCCCGGTTCCAACGGGAAGACGAGGATCACGATTCGGCCTCCGCACCCGCCGAGAATGACCGACCCCCGCTCGAATAAAGTTAGCCATCTTCGGAACGCGGCCTAAAATCCGATTCGTGGCTGAAGGCGTCGGACAAATTTCTGCCTTGGCGGCGGGGATGCGGGTGTCTCCCGGGCAAGGGTTGGCGGTCAGCCCTGGGGCTCGCGCAAAGAAGGTCCGATGATGCAAATGGTCGGGCATTGGTGCCGCAAGCGGCTGAGCAGGGCTTCGGTCAGGTCTTGCGGAGTAAGTTAAATCACAAGAAATAGAGCAGATTGTACCGGCCCCCTGCACGCATCTGTTGTAAGAAGGATGTTGTGCAACCGGATTCCAGACGGGGTTGCTAATGCGGACTTCAGCCTTGGCGCAGCACCTCGGCTGGGTTTGCTCTTGCGGCCGCCCGCGCCGGGAGGTAGCAGCCTGCCGCTGCCGCCAGCGCCAGCAGCGCTACGGCTACGGCGATCGGCTCCGCCTGCCAAACGGCCACAGGGCCTAGCCAGTGCTGCAGCAGTGGCCGCAAGCCCAGCGCCGTCGCCACGCCCATCCCCGCGCCCACGAGCACCGCGAGGACCAATTCGCGCGTCGCGTCCCAGGCCAGACGCCCGGGAAGCGCGCCCAGCGCCGAGCGCACCGCCAGCTCATGCCCTCGCGCTGTCACCGTCGCCGCGGCTACCGCGTACACGCCTTGAACGCTCAGTCCCAAGCCTACCAACGCCAAGAGAAGCATGCCCGCTACGCGCGCGAGCGGCCGCGTCAGCGTCGCCCGCCAGCGCGTCTCCATGGTTGAAACACCTGAGATGGTCGCCGGGATCGCCGTACCAGCAAGCGCCTGCGGGGCGATCGCGGCGACGGTGCGCGGCGGGGCTGACGTGCGCAAAATCACCTCGCCTCCGCAAAAGAACGCTGACTGCGCCAGGGGCAAATAGACGGTCGGAATGGGCTTTTGATGCCAGTAGCCGGTGAAATTCGCGGCTACCCCGACGATCATGTTGTGCTTCTGGAACTTTGGCCCGAAAGCGATGTGCGAGCCAACCGCCTGCTCTGGCGAGTTCCAGTTGCGCTGGGCCATGTTCAGGCTGATGATCGCCACCGGCTCGCTGCCGCTGTCGTCGGTCTTGTCAAAGCCGCGTCCGAACAGGATCGGAATTCCGAGCGTCCGGAAGTAGCCGGGTGAAACAGAAATGGGCCAAGTGGCCACGCGCTCTGTGCCAGGTGCGTCGCCCTGTCTCATAAAGGAAATGGGCCAGCCCGGGGGCGGAAACAGGTTTGCCAGTGCGATCCCCTGAGCGCCCGGCAGTCGCTTCAGACGCGAAAGTACTTGCCGGTTGAAGTCTGCCACCTGAGCGTCGGTAGGGACGAAGTTGTCGCGTGTACTCACCGACAACAACAGCGTGCGGCTCGGCGCGGGCCCGAGATTGGCGACCGAGACGGTGGCGTAGGTCCTGACCGTCAGCGCCGCTGCCGCCAGCAGGCAAACTCCGATCCCAGCCTGTCCCGCCAGCAGAACCAAGCGCCAGCGCCCGGAGTCGGGGCCGGAATCGCTGAGCCCTGTGTAGGCGAATCCCCGCGCCCCTAACGCCAGCGCGCGCGACGATCCCTGTCCGTCCGCTGCCGTCACCAGCAGCGCCGACCAAACCAGCGCCGCAGCCAGCGCAAAGGCCGCAAACCCGAACAGGACGCTGAGGTTCAAAGGTGGCGGATACACCAGGGGAGGTCCCAGTCCGGCCGCGGGCACTAACCACACCAGCACGCGGAGCACTGCGAACGCAAACGCCGCGCCCAGTCCCAGCGACAGCAGGGTGAGCAGGCATTTTTCCGCCGCCACTTCGCGCCACAGTCGCGCACGGCCCGCGCCCACGACGGCCCGAATGGCGATCTCCCGCCGTCGCCGCCGGCCCTCCGCACCCATCAGGACGGCAAGGTTCACGCAGCCGACTAGGAAAACGAGTCCCAGCCCGAGGGACAGCAGGCCCATCGTCCGCCGCGCCGGGCCTTGCGCTATTGCCTCCAACCTCCGCACGACGGGGCGCTTCCGCCAATCGAAGCTGTACCGCTGCCCCAGGCGTTCCGCTACCAACGTCAGCGCCGCCTGAGCCTGCGCCACGCTGACTCCCGGACGCAGCCGCCCCAGCCCAAAGAACACATCAGCTTGTCGCGAGCGAGCAACAATGCTGGGCGATAAGATGCACCACACGTCGGTTGTGTCTTCGAACGGGAGGGGGATGCTAACACGGGGCGGGAACACCCCAGCTATCCTCGCCTGGACCTCGCCACTCCCCCTTGCCGTATCTGCGAGCTCGATTGTCGTGCCAATCACCGACGGGCTGCCACCGTACCGGTTCCGCCAGAGTCGATAACTGATCCAGGCCGGAGAAGCGCCGCTGCTTGGCCAAAGGGGTTGCTCATGCTCCCGGGCTGGGCGTCCCAAAACGGGGCGAATACCCAAGCCACCGAGCGCAGTGGCCTCGATATAGCACTCGCGAATGCGTACCGCTCCCCTCTGGTCGAGCAACCAGACTCGGGTGACCGTGAAGGGGTCCAGCGAGGCGAAGATGTTGCGGGTCGCGCCGGAAAAATCCGCGAGGTCGGGCCCCGATAACGCCGCGAGAGGCGCGCCCGATCCGACGCGCTCCCAAACCGCCGCGAGCCGCCCCGGATCGCGATATGGCTGCGGCCGGAAGCCCAGCGCCAGCATCAGGCTTATCAGCGCCGTCACCGCGCCCATGCCTACGACGATCGTGGCGGAGAACTGTCCGGTCAGCAGCGGGCTTCGCCGCCATCTTCGCAGCCAGGCGCCTACCATGGTGTCGAGTGTAACTCCAACCACGGCCGGAGCGCAGCACCCCCCAGCCAGAGGTCAGATCGTCGGGGCATGAGAAATCGTCTGCTTCCCATACTCTCCTCGGGCGGCCGCGGGCCTTCTCCGCAGCGAGTAAAAAATGGCGCCAGCACGTTGTCCCCGGAAACGTCGCCCCCCGGAAATGTTGAGACATTCATCTCGGATCGGGTGCTGGTTGAACGACGAGGATTTGCCCATCTGCAAAATTATCTACAGAGGTGTAGATAAAGAGCCCAGGGGTCCGAGGCAACTCGTTGAAAAGATTGGTCGGGACGGGTGGTCCCGAAGGTTCAGGATGAACCATGCAAGATTGGTCGGGGCGAGTGGTCCCGAAACTTCGGGATGAACCACCGGTTTGGAAAATGGTCGGGGCGAGTGGATTTGAACCCGAATGCGGGCAAGCCACCGACCTCCTGGTTCACCCGCACTCGGGTTTACCCGCAGTCGGGTTTACCCGCCTTCGGGTCCCGAACCCAGGATCTTGCCAAGCTCGATCCGACCTGCCCAGGTCTTCAAGAATTTTTCGCGCGCAAATGCTTCGGAGCGCGACTCGAACCGTTCTGTGTGGACTAGCTGCAAAGGCCGGCGGTGGCGGGTCGCTTGCACCTCACCGCGGTTGTGGCGTGCGAGCCGCGCGGAGACATCGCTCGTGCATCCGATGTACCGCTTCCCATCCCTTTCGCTGCGCAGGATGTAAACGAACCACGCCATCGTGGTGAATGGTCGGGGCGAGTGGATTTGAACCACCGACCTCCTGGTCCCGAACCAGGCGCTCTAGCCAGGCTGAGCCACGCCCCGACGAGCGACGCTTCCGCCACTCGAAAAAACTGCCGGAGGCTTCGAAGATAGCATACGGACCGGCAGACTCGCCACCCGTCTGCGCCCTGAAGCTTCCCCGCTGCGGAAGGGGCGCGCCGCCATGAAGCTGCCCACCGCAACGCCGCCAGGGATGTCCCAAAGAGCGCGACGAATCGGCGCCAGCCGCCGTTATAATGGCGTGCAGATTGCCAAGCGTCGTAGGAGTCGGCTGTCTGGTCCTGGAGGGAACCTCCGTGGCAATCGAACGCAGCCAGTTGGACCGGCTCGACACGCATCGTTGGCTCGTGCCGCGATCGTCGCGGCCCGGCATGCTCACCGATGCCATGGTCTACGCCGATGACCGGCTGATCGGCCCCATCCTTGCCGACCTCTCCATCGAACAAGCGATGAACGTCGCTTGTCTGCCTGGCATAGTCGGCCGGTCGCTGGCCATGCCCGATATCCATCAAGGATACGGGTTCCCCATCGGAGGGGTGGCGGCCACGGATTGGCAGCGCGGAGTGGTTTCGCCGGGCGGCGTCGGCTTCGACATCAATTGCGGCGTGCGCTTGCTGGCCGCGAATCTAAAGCGCGAGGAAGTCGAACCGAAGCTGCGGGAGCTGGTCAACCAGCTTTTCCGGGACGTGCCCTCGGGAGTGGGTTCAAAGGGCCACGTCGAATGCCCGTGGCCGGAGGTTGCCCGCGTGCTCGAACAGGGCGCCGGTTGGGCGGTCGAGCGCGGTTACGGAGATCCCGAAGACCTCGTCTACACCGAAGAGCGCGGCCGCATGGCCGGGGCCGATGCGGCGCAGGTGTCGGACCGCGCGCGCGAGCGCGGCCGCCTACAGCTTGGCACGCTCGGCAGCGGAAATCATTTCCTCGAAGTGGAGTACGTCGAACGCATATTCGAACCTGACGTCGCCGAGCGCTTCGGACTGGAAGCCGGCAGCGTGGTGGTGCTGGTGCATTGCGGCTCGCGCGGGTTGGGCCACCAGGTGTGCACCGATTTCCTCAAAACCATGGGCGAGGCGATGCGCCGCTACGGAATCGAGATGCCCGATCGCCAGCTCGCTTGCGTCCCCATCCAGTCGCCGGAAGGCAAAGCCTATCTCGGCGCGATGGCCGCCGCGGCCAATTTCGCCTGGGCCAACCGCCAGGCCATCGCCCACTTCACTCGCCAGTCCTTCGCCAAGGTCTTCGGCGAGCAGGCGCGGCTGCGCGTGGTCTACGACGTGGCGCACAATATAGCGAAGCGGGAACGCCACCAGGTTCAGGGGAAGGAACTCGACGTTCTCGTGCATCGCAAGGGCGCCACGCGATCCTTCCCCGCCGGCGCGCCCGAAGTCCCGCCGGCGTATCGCGACGTCGGTCAGCCGGTGCTGATTCCGGGATCGATGGGCACGGCCAGCTACGTGCTCGTGGGCACCGGCCGCGCGATGGAAGAAAGTTTCGGCACGGTCTGCCACGGCGCCGGCCGCGCGCTTTCGCGCACCGCGGCGAAGAAGGGACGCGACGCCCGCGTCGAAACCAAACGACTCGAAGAGCGAGGAATCCTCGTCCGCGCCGAAACGCGAGACGGAATCCTCGAGGAAATTCCGGAAGCCTATAAGGACATCGATGCCGTTGTCGACGTGGTTCACAGCGCCGGCTTGGCTCGCCGCGTCGCTCGGCTACGACCGATGGGCGTCGTGAAAGGATGAGCTGCGCCGCGCCGCAGCGGGAGGGCGAACATGCAGTTAACCGTCACGCACGAGGAGGCGCGCGCGCTGGCCGAACTGCTGCACGCCTACCTGCCCGAGCTGCGCGAAGAAGTGTACCGAACCGAAAGCTCCACCTTGCGCGAGCAGCTCGAACGCCGCGAAACCGCGCTGAGCGGTCTCCTCACTCGGCTGGGAGCGCTGCTGGCCCAGCCCCGGCCGAGTTGAGCGATCCCTCATGCCCAGGCCAACGCCCGCCGAAACGAAGCTGGTGCTGCACGCTCACCACCCGTTCACCCTCTGGCGCCTGCCCGCGGATTTCCCCGACCGCATCCGGCAACGCTGGCCCGCGATGCACGTGGTTCACTTGACCGACCCCCGGCGCCTCGCCGAGGAAGTCGCCGGCGCGGACATCTACGTCGGGTTCTGGATCCAGCCGGAGACCTTTCGCCAGGCGCGGAAACTGCGGTGGGTGCATGCTACGGCGGCTGGCGTCAGCCAGCTTTTGTATCCCGACTTCGTCGCCAGCGACGTCGTGCTGACGAATGCCCGTGGCGTGAATGCCGCTCCCATCGGCGACCACACCATGGCCGTGATTCTCGCTTTTTCGCGGCGGTTATCCGGCGCGTGGCGCCATCAGCGCGCGCGCCGCTGGGCGCAGCAGGAGATCTGGGACGAGTCCCCGCCGCCGACCGAACTCGAAGGCCAGCGCCTGCTGCTCGTCGGTCTCGGTTCCCTCGGCAGGGCCATCGCCGTGCGCGCACGCGGCTTTGGCATGCGGATCACCGCCGTGACGCGTTCCGGCGCCGGCCCGGAAGGCTTTGCGGATCGGGTTCTGGCCGCCAGCCGTCTGGACGAGGCCATTCCCGAAGCCGATTTCCTGGTGCTGGCGGCGCCGGAAACCGCCGAAACCAGCCATTTGATCGATGCGCGCCGGCTAGCCCTGATGAAACCCGGCGCTTATCTGGTGAACGTCGCGCGCGGCGCGCTTGTGGACGAATCCGCTCTCGCCGCGGCCCTGGCCGCCGGGCAACTGGCCGGTGCCGCGCTCGACGTGGTCGAGCGCGAGCCTCTCGCCCCGGAAAGCCCGCTCTGGGACATGGAAAACGTCCTGATCACCCCGCACGTCGCCAACGCCAGCTCCGAGCTGTGGAACCGGCAGTGGGAGATCCTCGGCGAAAATCTCGAGCGGTGGTTTGCCGGCAAGGAACTCCTCAACCAAGTGGATAAAAAGCGGGGGTATTAACGATCGCTTATCGCTGGTTGGCGGCTTGCTCCGGCTTCGGCGCCATATAACCCTGCCGGGAGTGGACCTCGTACTTCACTTTCTTCTGCCGCTGATCCAGGATGACCAGCGGCTTCCCATCCGCCCCCACCAGCTCGACTTTGACCTTGTGGTATTTCCCGTCGTTGGGCAGTGTGGGCGTGAACGCCATGCTGTACTGCGCCCGCAGCGAGGCCGCGACCTCCTGGAAAATCCCCGGCAGCTCGCCGTCGAAGCGCGGGAACCACGCCTCCCCGCCGGTCATCCGGGAGAAGGAACTCAGCTCGTTCTCGCCTTGCAGGAAATCGAGCCGCTGGAGGCTGCCCATCGTCCCCTGCGAATCGGCCCAGAGGTAAAGCGGCTGATCCACCCCGACGGAGAAGATGGTGACCGTGGTCTCCTTCAACCGGTTGAGCACCTGATCCAGGTTGTGACTGCTGAAGGTGTTGAGCCCGGAGGCCACCAGCAAAATCGCTTTCTTCCCCTTGACGTTCTCCAGCCGGTCCAGCGTGAACAGGAGGGCGTCAAACATATCGGATTCGCTGAAGCCGGGAAAGCCAAGCCCCTGGATGGCGTCTTTCACCGCCGACTTGTTGCGCGTGAAATCGACGGCGATGTGGGGCCGCAGGTCGTAGGTGACCAGCGCCACCCAGTCCTGCGGCTTGAGCATGTTCAGAAAGTCGTAAGCCCAATAGGCGCCCGTGTAAGACATCCAGCCGTAATAGACGTTGCTGTACTCCATCAGCATGACGATGGTGATCGGAGCGTCCACCGGCGCGAAATTCGTGATCGTTTGGGGCTTGTTGTCGGCGAAAACCCGGAAATTCTGCTGTTTCAGGCCCGGAATGGGGTTGCCGTTGTCGTCGGTGACCACCACGTACAGGTCCACCGCTCGCGTATTCACCTGCACCGCGTATTGCGGCGGCTTTTGCTCCCCTTGCTGCGCCGGAGCCTGTGTCTGTTGCGCCGGGGGAGCCTGCTGCGGCGGGGTTTTCGAAGGCGGAGTAATGGGTCCGGTCTTGCTCTGCGCGGCGACCCGCCCGGCCCAGCAAACTCCCAGGAGCGCGGCCGTCGCGAGCGCCAGCCCGGCTTTGCCCAGTCTCGCCTTTCCCGTGCTTCCCTTCATGGTTACCTGTTGGATGCGCCGCGTCGAGGTGGCGTCTGTTCCTCGCTTCCCTCTCTCGATTCTCTCACGGGCGAAGGCCCTTGGCTATCCTTATCCCGCCTCAGTGCACCCAATCGTCCGGGTGGGAAGGGGGCTTGCCTTTGTGGCGGCGCAGGTAGGCCTCGTAGCGGCTGCGATTGCGCTGCACCCTCCAATCGGTGTAGCGATTACGCACCCGGTACAGCACCGAGCTGCGGCGCAGATACAGCCAGCCGATGAAAATCGCGGAAAGGTGGGTAACGTGGGCCACGTGGTCGCCACTCGAGCCGAGCGTGGCGAAAAATTCGATGGCGCCCATCAGGATGGCGTAGAACTTCATGGGAATCGAGATCGGGAAGGGAAACAGCCACAGCTCGCGATCGGGGAAGAGCAGAGCCGCCGCCGTGATCACCCCAAAAACCGAGCCGGAAGCCCCGATCGTCGGAATCGTCGCCGCGCCCTGCCCCTGGGGGTCCATCAGCATCTTCACGAGCACCGTCACCAACCCGGCGCCAACCCCCGTCAGGAAATAATAGAAATAGAAGCGGCGCTGCCCCCATTGCCGCTCGAGGTCGCAGCCAAACATCCACAGGAACAGCATGTTCCAGAAAAGGTGCCAGAAACCGCCGTGCAGAAACAGATAGGTGAACGGCTGCCAAAGCCAGCCGTGCACCACGGCCCAAGGCACCAGGCCCAGCCACGCCCAGACCGCGTATTCGGCGCCACGCCCGCCCAGCAATTCCACCAGATATTCCACCAGCAGGACCGCCGTATTGGCGATGAGCAGGGTCTTGACGGCGGGTGTGATCCACTGGCGCCAGTTGAACTGGTAATGCCTGTGGCGATAGGGCGTACCCATGGCTTTACGGAAAGTTTAGAAACGCGCGCCCGGGAAGTCAAAAAATTAGTTCATCTTCTTGCGCGCGAAATAGAACTGCGTCGCGGCCAAGATCACGAACATGAGCGCGGCGAATCCCTCGCTCTGCGAGAGCGCGGGCGCGAGCTTCGGGCCGATCGCGAATGTGCCGGGCTTGAAGAGGTGATAGCGGAATTCGGGATCCTCGAGCAGAGCGACAACGATCCCGAACAGGCCGAAGATTCCCCCGCCGGCAATCAGCCCGCTGGCGTACAGCGAACCCGCATTCACTTCGCTTTCCGCGCCCGCGGCCGCTTTCCGCCCCAGCCCCGCGAGCCAGCGAACCACCCCGCCCGCGAAAATCGTCGCCGTCGCGGAGATCGGGAGGTAGGAGCCGACGGCGAAGGGCAGCGAGCGCACTCCCATCAACTCGACCACGAGCACCAGGAACACGCCCAGCAGCACCAGGCGCCAGGGTAGCCGCCGGGCCAGGATGCCGTTGATCACCGTGGCCATCAGCCGCGCCTGCGGCGCCGCCGCCTTGCTGCTCCCGATGCCCTGAATCCACTGCACCTCGATCTTCTTCGTCGCCGGATCGTAGAGGTACTTGCCGTCCTGAATCACCGGCGAGCCGATGGCGTTCAGCAGAACGTAATTCTTGTGGTTGTAGCCGTAGCTCTGGCTTTGCACCTGAACGCCCGCGGGCAGCTGCGCTATGTTGATGGACATCTCGACGGGCTTGTATTCCGCCAAGCCGATGTTCATCAGTTTCAGCGTGCCGCCGACCGCGATCACCGAGGCCGTGACCCCGATCATCAGCGCCACTTGCTGTTTCCACGGCGTCGCGCCAACCAGATAGCCGGTCTTGAGGTCCTGGGAAGTGCCGCCGGCGTTGGCTGCCGCCACGCAGACCACCCCGCCGATCATCAGCGCCAGCACCGCGTAGTTGCCCCGCGTCCACCCCGCCACCAGAAACACGGCGCTGACGGCCATGAGCGTGGCGATGGCCATGCCGCTGATCGGGTTCGAGCTGCTGCCGATCAGCCCGCAGATACGCGAAGAGACCGTAACGAATAGGAACCCGAACACCACCACGAAAGCCGCTGCCAGCAGATTCGCTCCGAGCGTCGTCTCCGCGCCGGGTATCGGCCGGAAAGTGAGCAGCGCCCACATCATCGCGACGATGCCCAGCGAGCCGAAGACGACGATCTTCATCGATAGGTCGCGCTCGGTGCGCGCCACGGCCCGCACCGCTTCCTCCCGCGCCCGCACGTCGCGCAAGCCCGCGCGCAGCGCGTGCCAGATCGTCGGCACCGTCCGCGCCAGCGTGATAATTCCGGCGGCCGCCACCGCGCCCGCGCCCATGGGCCGGATGTAGCTGGCCCAGAGGTCGCCCGAAGACATCTGCGGAATCGGTACGGTGCTCGGATAGAGCGGCAATCCCGGCGTGAGCGAGCCGAAAAACTTGATGGCCGGCATCAGCACCAGCCACGAGAACACGCCGCCGGAAAAAATGTAGGCTGCGATCCGCGGCCCGATGATGTACCCCACCCCTAGATACTCGGGAGTGATATTCGCCTGGAACGACGCCCCCGGAAGCCACTTCGGGTTGTAGGCCGGCGTGTCGGGCCAGAACCCGAACGTCTCCATCAGCAGCGCGTAGAGCCCGCCGAGCCCCAGGCCCCAAAACACCTTCCCCGCAAACGAGCCGCCGCGGTCCCCGGCCACCAAAACGTCGGCGCAGGCCGTGCCCTCGGGGTAGGTGAGGTTGCCGTGTTCCTTGACGATCAGTTGCCGCCGCAGCGGGATCATCATCAGCACGCCCAGCCAGCCCCCAATCAGCGCCAAAAAGAACACGCTCCAGTATTCGAGCGGGAAGCCGAGAAAAATCAGCGCGGGCAGGGTGAAGATGACGCCGCCGGCAATCGATTCGCCCGCCGAGCCGGTCGTCTGCACGATGTTGTTTTCGAGAATGCTGGACTTGCCGAAGGCGCGCAGGATGCTGATCGACAACACGGCAATCGGTATGGAAGCCGATACCGTGAGCCCGGCCCGCAGGCCCACGTACACAGTCACCGCGCCGAAAAACAGCCCCGCGAAAATCCCGAGGATGATCGCCCGCCAGGTGAACTCGGGCGTCTTGGCCTCGGCAGCAACGTACGTGCGAAATTCGGCTGCCGGCGCCGTCGAACTCCAGCCTTTCGTAGCCAATGCCCGCTCCTCCCCGGCCGGAAGCTTCCGGCCGCGACCGCGACCGGCGAAGCTATCACCAAACGGCAAACGACACAAGGCGTACGGAAGCGAGACGGGAGCGAGCAGGGAGGGCGCCCCGGGCGCCGGGCCAAAACAGTGTCACCCTGAGCGAAGCGAAGGGTCCCGTCCGCTCAACAGTGGGTCGGGATTCCTCGCCCCGATGAACCGCATGGGGCTCAGAATGACAGCCTAGGATACGGTCCTGAGCGAATTAGAGCGGGCTAGGGCGCGTCTGCGGAAGGGGATCAGGCGCCGGGTTTTTCCAGCCGCTGGCGCACGCGGTCGCTCAAGAGCTTGCCGTCGATGGCTTTGCCCTCGAGCCGGGCGCGGGCCGCTTTGATGACCCCGCCCATCTGTTTCGGGGAAGTCGCGTTGGTTTCGGCGATGGCCGCTGCGATCGCGGCGTCGAGTTCGGCGTCGCTGGGGGCGGCGGGCAGGTAGGTCTCGAGGACGGCGATCTCCCGGGCTTCCTGCTCGGCGAGATCCTGGCGGCCGCCCTTCTCGAACTGCTCGATCGATTCGCGTCGCTGCTTGACGAGCGTCTGCAGCACCTGGACGTCTTCGGCTGGCTCGAGTGGCCGCGTCTTCTCCACTTCCTTCAATTTCAGCGCCGTTTTCAGCATCCGCAGAACGCCGGCGCGCAACTCCTCCCGCGCCTTCATGGCGGCCATCAACTCTTTCTGCACCTGGTCGGATAGAGCCACCGATCTCCCTCGCTAGCGCCGATCACTATAGCACGCCGCGAAAGCGGCCTCGTGCCGCAGCGCAGCAAACCGCCGTAGCACAGCCACTCCTGGCTGTGCGCTCTCCCGCCACCCATTCTTTGTTTGCTGTCCCCTGTCACCTATCCTTCCCTCGCAGGTCGCGCCCGCTCATCTCCCCCGGCTGCGGAATCCCCGCCAAGGCCAGAATCGTAGGCGCGATATCGCGCAGCGACCCCCCGGGCCGGATTTCGGCCGGAGCGTCGTCGCTCGCCAGGAGGAGCGGCACGGGATTCGTGGTGTGATAGGTATGCGGGCCGCCCGTCTTGGGATCGGTCATCGTTTCCGCGTTGCCGTGGTCCGCCGTGATGATCCACGCGCCGCGTTTCGAGCCCAGCGCCTGGCGGATGCGCCCCAGGCCCTCGTCAACCGCTTCCACCGCGCGGATAGCCGCTTCGAGTTTGCCGGTATGCCCCACCATGTCGGCATTCGCGTAGTTCATGATGATGGCGTCGAACTCGCCCTTTTCGATCGCGCTTATCACCGTGTCCGTGACCCCGGCCGCGCTCATCTCCGGCTGCAGGTCGTAGGTAGCGACCTTCGGCGATGGCACCAGGATGCGCTCCTCTCCCCCGTAGGGTTTCTCGATGCCGCCGTTGAAAAAGTAGGTGACGTGAGCGTATTTTTCGGTTTCGGCCACTCGCAAGTTGCGAAAACCGATTTCGGCGAATACCTGGGCCAGGATGTGTTCGAGCTTTTCCGGGGCGAGCATGTACCGCAGCCAAGGCCACGTCTTCTCGTACTGCGTCATCGCCCCGAGGAGCAGATCCGCGGGGCGGCGGGGATCCGCGAACTCCCGGAATCCCGGCTCGACCAGGGCGCGCGTCATCTGGCGGGCGCGGTCAGCGCGGAAATTGAAGAAAATGATGGCGTCGCGATCGCGAATCCTGGCCACGGGCTCGCCGCTAGGGCCGGTGATGACGATGGGCTCGACGAACTCGTCGGTAACGCCGCGTTCGTAGCTCGCGCCGAGCGCCGCGACGGGGTCCGCCGAGCGGTGTTCCGCCTCACCGTGCACGATCGCTCGATACGCTCGCTCGATACGCGGCCAGCGGTTGTCGCGATCCATGGCGTAGTAGCGGCCCTCGACGGTGGCGATGCGGCCGGTAGAGTACTCGCGCATCTTCTGTTCGAGCTGGCGGAGGAACCCCTGGCCGCTGGTGGGCGGCGTATCGCGGCCGTCGGTGAAGCAATGCACGAAGACGCGCTCGACCTTCCGCTCCGCCGCCATCCGCAGCAGCGCGTAGAGGTGCTCGATGCGCGAATGCACCCCGCCGTCGCTCACCAGGCCCATCAGGTGCAACTGGTTCGCGCGGCCGCGCTCGAGTGCCTCGACCAGGAGCGGATGCTTCTGGAACTCGCCTCGAGCGATCATGTCGTCGATCCGCGTGATGTCCATCCGCACGATTCGGCCGCCGCCGATATTCAGATGCCCCACTTCGCTGTTCCCCATCTGCCCTTCCGGCAGCCCCACCCAGGGGCCGGAAGCCTGGATCAGCGTATTCGGGAATTTCTCGAGCAGATCGTCGTAGTTCGGTTTGCGAGCGAGCGCGATGGCGTTGCCTTCCCGCTGCGGCGAGTAGCCCCAGCCATCGAGCACGGTGAGAACGATAGGTTTCGGTTTGTTTGCCATGAGAAGAAAGAATACAAGTGGCTAGAAGCCATTGCAAAACCCCTGATTTCGGGGGTCGGAGCTTCAGCTCCGACAAAAAGCGGCCGAAAAATAAGGGCTTCAGCCCCTGAAGCATTTGCCGGGAGGTTTTGCAATAGCTTCTAGTGACCCGTGACCGGTGACTCGTAACCCGTGCCGGGCGCCCCCACGGCGATCGCCCTGTAGGGGCGACCCTTGCGGTCGCCCTCCCGGCAGGCCCTACGACGAATTCGCGCGCCGTGCGCGCAGCACGTAGTGGTAAGGGAATCCCTCAAGCATCTCGACCTCAAATCCAAAACCCGCAAGCCGTTTCGCCGCTTCCCGCGGGCTGTAGACGTGCTCGCGCGGCGGGCCGTGCGGCCGATCGACTTCCGCGTTCCAATCCACAAACAGCGCAAACCCGTGCGGAGCGAGCAGCGCCCGAACTTCGCTGAGCGCCTCGTCCCCCAGCTCGTGCAAGACGTTCAACGCCAGCACGCGGTCGGCGCGCCCGCGGAATCCCGGAATTTCTGCCGGAAAGATAGGCCGGAGGTTCGCGAGCGATTGCGTTTCGGGTTTCGCGCGTAGCCGGTCCAGCATCTCCGGCTGCTCGTCCAGCGCGATCACCGCCAAGTCCGGCCGCGCCCGCGCCAGCCAAATCGCGTACGTCCCGGTTCCCGCCCCGAAATCCACCATCAGCGCGCTTGGAGCTGGATCGAGCAGAGCAAGCACCCGCTCGGGCGGCAGGTATTCGAAGCGGGAGGTATCGTCGAGCCGGTCCGCGCGGCTGGGATCGAATCGCCCAGGCTGTTTCGCTCCCGCCCGTGCGGGATCGTCAGGGGTCGCTCCGCCTTTCCTATGCTCGTGCATCGCCCTTCCTAAGAAATCTCGCCTACCCGCATGACTCGCCTCTTGACTGCAGTTCCGAGGCGCGCCTTTTGCATCCCGACCGCTTCCAGTCCTCCGCCCATGCGGAGCGCACGGGGCCCCCTCTTAGAGGAATGGGTGCCCCACCCGCCGGTGTTGCGGGTGGGGATCGCCTGGTCCGGCTCATCCCTTCCCCGAGCCCCGAGGGTTCTCGAACCCCTTCACGCTGACTTCGACGGGAATCCCTCGCCGCACGCTCTGCGTCACCACGCAGTAATCTTCAAACAGACCGCGGCACCGCTCCGCCTTGCTCTTCTCGCCTTCGGCAATTCGCGGATCGATCTCCACGCGCACCTGCGCGATGCGCCAGCGGCCGCGATCATCTCGCGCCGTCTCGACGGTGATTTTCGTTTGTATCGGCCCGAGTTCCACATGGCTCTTCTGCGCGCAGAAAAGCAAGCTGGCGCTCAAGCAGTTGCCAATCGCCGCCGCCAGCACCCGCGAAGCGTTTGGCCCGCTCTCCTTGCCGAGCGGAGCGGGCTCGTCCATTTCCAGAGGAGGAAAACCGGCATTATCGAAGCGCACTCGGAACGCGTAGCCCTCGACCCGGTCCATCTCGATCGTGAATTCCCGGCCTTCGCCGCCGGCTGCCGCCTTCGTTTCCTGATTTTGTAAATTCATCGAGCCACACTCCTCCCCCATCATGCGGCCCGAAACAAGCCGTGACAAGCCCCTCGGGTAGCACCGGCTTCAGAATCTGTGTGGCAACTCGGCTTGACACCAGCCTTATACTGCGCGCGGGAGGACGCGCGATGCCAAATTTTCTCGAATATAACCCGGAGCAAGCCTACCTGCTGCCGCCGACCGTGCGGGACGTGTTGGG